>NZ_JAOTBD010000020.1 GCF_026162625.1 Paracoccus beibuensis
CTGAACAGCGATCCGCTCGTATTGTCCGCCCCACGCATCATCACCCCCGCCATTGTCGTGCCAAGGGTGAATCATGTTCCGCAAACCGCGTCGAGAGCCGACTTTTTCAGCGGCCTGCTAGGGGGTGGTCGCGATCCCGTCGCGCAACCTGCTGGTCACCGCGAACGAAAGCGACCTTGTCGAGGACGGCGGCGCACGAGTGCATGTCATGGTTTTCCAGGGCGGCGACAGTCCCGCGGCCTATCCGATGCTGACCTCGGAAGGCACGGACGAACTGATTGGCTGGGGCGCGCTGTCGGGCCTTGCCGCCGGCGAGGGCGCGGGGCAGCTTCTTGGCCTCCCCGACAGCTTCTATGGCAGCCAGCCGGCGATCCTGACCATCGACGCGACGCAGACCCCGGCCCGCATCACCGCCAAGACCGTGGTGATCCGCAACGGCGACCCGGCGCAGAAGCTGGACTTGGAAGGGATCGCACCCGACGGGAATGGCGGCTTCTGGCTGGCCTCGGAAGGGCGCAGCGACCGCCTGATCCCCCACGCGATCTATCACGTCGGCGCCGACGGAGAGATGCAGGACGAGATCGCCCTTCCCGCCGAACTTCTGCAGTCCGAAGCCCGATTCGGCTTCGAAGGCATCGCGCGGCAAGGCGACCTGCTGTGGCTGGCGGTCCAGCGCGAATGGGGCACCGATGCCGAAGGTCAGGTCGAGCTTCTGGCCTATGACACCGCGGCCGAGGAATGGGGCGCCGTCGCCTATCCGCTGGACGACGCGCGCCGGGCTGGATGGGACTGTCCGAGATCTCGATCCACGGTGACTGGGCCTGGCTGATCGAGCGTGACAACCAGGTCGGCGAGGCCGCGGCCACGAAGAAGCTCTACCGCGTCGCGCTGTCCGACATGACGCCCGTGCCGCTGGACCAGGACCTGCCCCTGGTCGCCAAGGATGAGGTCCGCGACCTGATCCCGGACCTGCGCGCGCTGAACGGCCATGTCCAGGACAAGGTCGAGGGCTTTGCCATCGACGCCGCCGGAAGCGGCTGGCTGGTCACCGACAACGACGGCGTCGACGACAGTTCCGGCGAGACGCTGTTCCGGTCCGTCGGCACGCGGGCCGACTGACGCAGCCGGGGCCGGTGGCTAGGTGTCATCGGCCTCCAGTTCCGACAGGCCCATCTGCAAGGCGGTCGACACGCTGGCCGCCAGAACGGCCTGCGGCCCGCCCTCGAAGTTGAACTCTTTGGCCATGGGCGGCTTGCCCCGTCGGCAGACGCCGATGCAGACATAGCCCGCAGGCTTGCCCTGGTCTTCGTCCGGCCCCGCGACCCCGGTGATCGACAGCGCCAGGTCGGCATGGGGCGCGGCCTCCAGAGCGCCTGTCGTCATCTGCCGCGCCACCTCGGGGTCATAGACGGTGCGTTCGTCGATCACCTCCTGCGACACCCCCAGCGCCGAGGTCTTCATCGTCGCGCCATAGGTCACGAAGCTTCCCTCGAGCGTGGCGCCGCTGCCCGAGACGGCCGCGATGCTTGCCGACAGAAGCCCGCCCGTGCAGGATTCCGCCGTGACCAGCCGCATGTCACGCCGACCCAGTGCCCTGCATAAATCGGATGCCGCCGCCTGCAGGTCGACAGGGAAGTCCAGCCGCGCGTCTTGCCGCACCAGGACCTTCGGGCGGAACAGGGATTCGTCGATCCGGTCCAGCACCGGGAAGCGGCCGGTCAGCGGGTTGTCAAAGCTGATCGGGTTCACCCGCTTGTGCCAGGTCGTGCGCAACCGGTGCAGGACCGCCTGCATCACCTTGTGCGTGTGGCTGTCGGGTTCGACCTCCAGCCTGGACGCCAGGTCCTTGGCGCTCAACCGCGGGGCCTGTTCCAGCGCGTCGCTCAGCGCAAAGACCATGATGTCCCATTCAAGGTAGGTGGCGCCGATCTGCGCCTCGTCGCCCGCGCCGATCCCAAGCCCGTCGGTCGGCTTGGCGCGCCAGGTCTTCTCGGGCACCCCGGCGGCACGGGCCATCCACGGGATCTCCCACGACTTCAGCAGCCCCTGGACCGGGGCAAGGTCGCCCACGTCGCCGTGCAGCGTCCAGAAGCCCGCGCCCAGTTCGGAATAGTTGTCGGTGCTGGCGACGATCCCGCCATGGCGGTGCGCCTGGTCATAGAGCGTCACCATCCGCAGCCGCGCCCGCAGGTTGCCGCGCCGCGTCCGCGCGGCCTCATCGTCCGATCCCGCAAGGTCCGGGTCCAGCCGCGCCAGCGCGGCCACCATCGATTCGTATTCCGACGTCAGGTCGATATGGACATGCTCGATGCCAAGCGCCTCGCAGGCCTCGACCCCGCGCTCGGTTTCCTCGGGGTTCTGGTGGATGGGCATCGTGTGGCCCACGACGCGCCATCCGGCCTCCTTGAAGAGCGCGGCCGTCAGCGCGGAATCGACTCCGCCCGACATGCCCAAGACCGCAATGCCCACGCCGCCCTGCCGGCGATAGTCGTCCAGCTTTTCCACCAGCCGGCGATGCACCTCGACCAGCTGGTCGCCGGACAGGAACAGCCCCCGGTCGATCTGCTCGGTCAGGCGGCTGTCGAACCAGGGCGCCAGTCCTCCCGCGGCCTCCTGCCGGGACAGGTTCATGATTTCGGCGTATGACATGGGTCCTCCGTGGCTGGCGATGACGCGGATTATCGTGGCTTCGTGAACCGGGCGATTGTCGAAAATGTTCCCGCCACCCGGCGCGCGCGACGGAACCTGAAGCAGATCCTTGGGCGTTTCCATGCGACCTTCATGGGAGAAACAGGATGCTCACCTCTTCGATCAAGACCCTGATGATGGGCAGCCGGATCGTGACCGCCACCGCGCTGCTGGCCACGACGGCGATGGCGCAGACGACCACCATCGACACGCCGCAGGGCAACACCGTCGTCGTGCCCGACGACGCGCTCGAGACGCAGCCCTCAGCGGGTTATGTCATGGAAAGCGACTACCCGCGTCTCGATAGCATCGAGAACAACACCGCAATTGCCGAGGCCCTGATCGCCCAAGGCTACAGCGACGTGGTGATCAGTCGCGAGGGCCCGATCCTGACCGTCACCGCGATCCGCGGCGCGACGCCGATCGAGCTGGTCTACAGCACCGCCAACGGCCGGCTGGTTTCCGTCGACGGGGTCGAGACGCGGGCGGCGCCCGAAGGATCATCGGCGAACGACCAGGTCGGCATCGGGACGGATGACGGGTCCGGCACCCCGGATGCGGACGAAAGCGACGACGGCGACGACGCTGCTGACGGCACCGACGACGGTGGCATGGGCGGTGACGACGCAGGCGACGATGACGGTGGCATGGGCTCGGACGACGGCGGCGCCGACGGCAGCACTGGCGACGGCACGGGTTCCGACGGCAGCGGGTCGGACGGCGCCGGTGACGGTGACAGCGGATCGGACAGCGGCGGCGGGGACAGCGACGGCGGCGATAGCGACGCCGGCGATAGCGACGGCGGGGACAGCGGCGGCAGCGATGGCGGCGACTCCGGTGGCGAAGGCGGCGGAGACAGCAACGGCTGAGCCTGCATGCAAGCGTCTGCCCCCCGTCCTGAACGGGGGGCATCGCGGTTGCCATTCGGTGCACTCGTCCGGGACCCTCGGAACGAGAGGACACCGAATGGCACATCAGACGGCAGCCGCGACAACAGCACGACAAGGTGGCGCTGATCACGGTTGGGCATGGGCCGGGCCAAGGCCCCATCCGCGACACAATGAAGACCGGCGAGACCTGCCCCTGGCCGAGCTCGGGCAGAGCAGCACGCCGTCCGACATGCCTTGCTGCGGCTGAAAGAGAGGGCTGTTCCAGATCTCTCTCCAGCACAGGACGCTGGTGTGGCCGATCTGCCTCGACATGGCGCGGCAGGCGCACTTCCTGCGACGCCCGGCTGAAATCGAGACATTGCGATTGCTCGACCAGACGCACGGTGCGGACGAGATGCTGGACGCGTCGGAAACCCTGCAGAAGCGCATGAACTTGCGGCTGGACAACAGCAAGCTTTCATCCTTCGACGAACGCGGCCGCACTTTCCACCATGCCATTCTGGCAACTGCGGGCGTGCCGGACGTGACGGCGGTCGTTCGTCGCAACAGCGGGCATATCGACCGGCTGCGGCGCCTGTCCCTGCTGAGCACGGGCAAGGCCGCGCAGATCATCCGCGATCACGGATCGTGACTGCTCTGAAGGCGCGGGACGAACATGCGGCCGCCGCGGCCATGCTGCAGCACCTGTCGGGCACGCTGCAGACCATCGACAGTATCCGCAGACGTCATCCCGACTTCGTCGTCAATCGACAGGCTCCGGGGACGACGGCCGCCGCCCCCGGAGGTCATTCATGCGGGGTGCAGCGCCTCGGCCCGGTTCCAGCGGATCGAGGACCAGAGCGAGATTCCGATCAGGGCTGCGCCACCCAGGCCGGTGATGACCTCGGGGATGTGCACCAGCGACTGCGCGAACATCACGATCGACAGGGCGATGATGGCATAGAAGGCACCATGTTCCAGAAAGCGGTATTCCGACAGCGTACCGTTTTCGACCAGCATGATGGTCATCGACCGGACATACATCGCGCCGATGCCCAGGCCGATGGCGATCACGAACAGGTTCTGGCTGAGCGCGAAGGCCCCGATCACGCCGTCGAAGCTGAAGGATGCATCCAGCACTTCAAGGTAGAGAAACGCCCCAAGGCCGCCGCGCGCGGCGCCCTTCAAGGTCTCTTGCGAACTGTCCAGCAGGCCGCCCAGCACCTCGACCAGCAGGAACGTCATCAGGCCCCAGATTGCGGCACTGAAGAAGACCGTCCGCTCGGCACCTTCCAGAAGGTGCGAGAAGCCGATCACGAACAGCAGGACGACAGCCACCTCGACCCCGCGGATCGTGGCATATTTCGCCATGTGGCGCTCCAGCCAGCTGACCCAGTGCACGTCCTTTTCGTGGTCGAAGAAGAAGCTGAGGCCGACCATCATCAGGAAGGTCCCGCCGAAGGCCGCGATCGGCAGATGCGCATCGTGCATGATGCGGGCGTATTCCTCGGGCTGAGCGGCCGCCAGCACCAGCGCCTGCCAGGGTCCGATACCCGCGGCGACCACGACGATCAGCAGCGGAAAGACGATGCGCATGCCGAAGACGGCGATCAGGATGCCCCAGGTCAGGAAGCGATGCTGCCAGACCGGCTGCATTTCCTTGAGCTTGTTCGCGTTCACGATCGCGTTGTCGAAGGACAACGATATCTCCAGCACCGCCAGCACCGTGCAGATGAAGAGAATCGAGAGCATTCCGCCGACGGTACCGGTGGTCTGCCAGCCAAGGGCGGCGCCGAGCACCAGGCCCAGCACGGTGACGATGATGGCCCATTTCAGGTAGGACAGGATGGATCGTCCGGGCGCACCGCCCCCAAGGGGCCGAGTTTGCTGTGACATGAGAGGTAGGTTCCAGGCGGCTGGAAAAAGAACAGGTGCCGACATCACGAAAGCGCCGCCACTTCCGCCAGAGGGGCCCGGTCACCGCTCGACTGCGCCAAAGCGCCGCAGGTATCTAGCAGGTCGCGACCCGAGTCGGCAAGGCCGCAGACATGCCGGGGACGGCCGGTCTCGTTGGCCTTCAGCCCCAATCCTGCAGGGCTTTGGGCAGGTTCAGGTGGCAGACCGGGCGCAGGAAACGGCGGACCGAGAGGCTGCCTATTCGGTGAAGGCAGGAATGTCGCCCAGCAGCGAAGCGATCTTTTCGGCCGCCAAACCGGTGTCGATTGCGTCCATCTCTCTGCCGACCCCCTCGTGGAAGGTCAGGCCCTGCAGCTGCGATCAGCCGCCGACCTAGCAACGAAGGTGTCGCTGGCCGGCTCTGCCGCCTACAGGCCGTCAACCGGAGGTGAGGCCGGGATCGGCGGTGACCACGACGACGGCGCCTCGATCGACTGCCGGGACACAGCAGATCTCGAAGTCGCCGGTTCAGGGATCGCGTGCTTTCGCCGCCACGTGGCGCTCTCCTTGATCGGCAGCGATGTGATCGCGGCCTTCGGGCAGGCATCTTGCATCTTGAGCCGACGGTGCCATGGCCCCACTGGTGGTAGGACGGTGAAGTGTTTATGTCACTGGCATGGAAAAAATGACCTTGCCGGAACGTCCCGACCTCGCCGCCAAGGCGGCCGAACAGGGCTTCAGCTTCGCCAGCATGCACGGCGAACCTTATTGGGACGAAACGTCGGCCTATCGCCTGACGCTGGCCCAGGTCGAGACGGACCTGGAGGACCCCGCAACCGAACTTCACGCCATGACGCGCGAGGCGGTGGACCGCATCGTTCGCGACGAGGCGCTGATGACGCGGCTGGGGATTCCGCCTGCGCATTTCGACCTGATCGCAGACAGCTGGTCGCGCAACGAGCCCGAGATCTATGGCCGGATGGACCTGGCCTATGACGGCGCCGGCCCCGCCAAGCTGCTGGAATACAACGCCGACACGCCGACATCGCTTTACGAAAGCGCCGCGTTCCAGTGGCAGTGGCTCGAGGATCAGATGGCGGCGGGCGTGCTGCCCCAAGGGTCGGACCAGTTCAACGGCATCCACGAGGCGCTGGTCGAACGCTTCCGCGGGCTGTTCCCGCCCCGCACCGACATCCACTTCACCGCTGTCGCCGACAACCCGGAGGATTACGCCACAGTCGAGCAGCTGGCCTGGGCGGCGCGCGAAGCCGATCTGGGGGCGCATTTCAGCGACCTGAGCAAGCTCGGCGTCAGCCGCGAGGGACAGTTCCTCGACGCCGAGGACCGCGTGATCGGCACGCTCTTCAAGCTCTATCCGTGGGAAGATCTGCTGGCCGACGACTATGCGCGCCACATTGCGCGCTCGGGCTGCCTGTTTCTTGAACCCGCGTGGAAGGCCGTAGTGTCGAACAAGGGCCTCTTGCCCGTTCTGTGGCAGATGTTCGACGGCCACCCGAACCTGCTGCCGGCCTTCTTCGCCGATGATGTGGCGGACGCGCTGGTCGCGGGCGGGCGTCCTGTTCCGGCGGTTGCCAAGGCCTTCGACAGGGTCGCCGACGGGTTCCGCAGGGGGCATGTCGTCAAGCCGATTTTCTCGCGCGAGGGGGCGTCGATCAGCATCGTCGAAGGGGGCGAGGTGACCGAAACCTCTCCGAACACGGAATACGACCGGCACCCGCGGATCGTTCAGGCCTATCACCCGCTGCCGGTCTTTGACGGCTTCCGCCCGGTGATGGGGGCCTGGATCGTCGGGCAGGCCTGCGTGGGGCTGGGCATCCGCGAAGACCGGGGGCGCATTACGCAGGACCTGTCGCGCTTCAAGCCGCATTACATCGCGGAGTGATTCGCGTTAAGGAGGGGTTATGAGGAAACGATCCAGAACCGTCGCGCTGACCATTCTCGGCGCCGCCGCCTTCACCGTCGCCGGCTGCCGAGAGGAGCAGGTCGAGGCGCAGGCCTTCCCCGACCTGGCCAGCTGCCAGGCCGCGGCCGAACAGCAGGGCCTGTTCACGCCCGCCGAATGCGACCAAGCCTTCGCCCAGGCCGAAGAGCTGCATGTCGAAGCCGCGCCGCGCTACGACAGCCTCGCCGTCTGCGAGGAACAGCACGGCGAAGGCGCCTGCGGGTCCGAGGAGCAGCAGGTCAGCAATGGCGGGTCGGGCAGCATCTTCATGCCGCTTCTGGCGGGCTACCTGATCGGCAACATGCTGGGACGCGTCGGTGGCGGGATGGCAGCGTCGCAACCGCTCTACCGCAATGCCCAGGGTGGATTTACGAACGCCGCGCGCACCACGAACTTCGGCAGCAACCTGGGCCGCACGCAGATGAGCGCGCAGAACTTCGCCCGCCCGTCAGCGACCGCGGGTCGCGCGCCCATGACGCGGGCCACCGCCACGTCGCGCGGCGGGTTCGGCGGCAGCCGCAGCTTCGGGGGCTAGCCTTCGCGCGCGGTGCTGGCGCGCGGCATCAGCCGGAAACCCAAGTCCAGCGCATGGCCGCGCGGCGCCCCGGCGCCGGTCAGCCGGTCGCGGACCATATGGACCGCCTGCCGTCCCATCGACAGCCGGTCCGTTGCAACCGAGGTCAGCGCAGGCTCGGCCGCGGACATCATCTCGTGATCGTTGAAGCCGCAGATGCCCAGCTGCGGACCCACCCGGATATTGCGCCGCTGCGCCTCGAACAGGACGCCGATCGCCAGGTCGTCGTTGTTGCACAAGACCGCGTCCGTCTGCGGCCGCCGCGCCAGCAGGTCGGCCAGCAGCCGGCAGCCCAAGCTGACGGAGGACGGCTCGGGCGTGGTGACCACCGGATCACCGCCGAGGCCTGCGGCGGCCAGCCCGTCGCGGAATCCTGCCAGCCGGCGTTGGCTGCGCGGGTCCATCTGCGCGCCCAGGAAGGCCGGCGCGCGATAGCCCTGCGCCAGCAGGTGTTCGACCCCCGCCCGCGCCCCGTGGAAATGCGACAGGCCGACCGACAGGTCGATGGGCGGCGGCCCCACCTCCATGATCTGCACCACCGGGCAGACGGCCGCCCCCAGCAGAGCGCGCGCCGCCGGCGACTGGTCGTGGCCCGCCACGATCAGTCCTGCCGGGCGCTGCGACAGGAATACCCGGATCAGCTGCTCCTCGGTCAGTGGGGAATAGCGGGTCGTGCCCAACTGCACGCCCAGACTGCTGCCCTCCAGTCCCTCGTAGATGCCGCGCATGACGTCGGCGAAGACGTTGTTGCTGACCGACGGGATGATCACCCCGATCACGTCCGTCCGCCCCGAGGCCAGCGCCCGCGCAGCCGGGTTCGGCACATAGCCCAGCTCGTGGATCGCCCTTTCGATGCGGGCACGCGCCTCGGCCGAAACCTTGGCCGGGTTCCGCAAGGCGCGGGACACGGTGATAGGGCTGACATCGGCAGCCAGCGCGACCTCGGAAAGGGTGATCTTGGGCTTATCGTTCATGATTCTGATGATTATCCCCATTCCCGGTGAAAGCAAAAGGGTTGACGAATGACAGCGCTGTCATTCATGCTGGACGCAGGAGAGGAGACAGGATGGCGACTGCGCACCCGATTCTGGTGATGGGCATCTGCGGCACCGGCAAGTCCTCGGTTGCCCGTGGCGTGGCCGACCGCATGGACGGCAGCTTCGTCGAGGCGGACCAGTATCACGACGCTACGAGCATCGCGCGGATGCGCGCGGGCCAGCCTTTGACCGACGACATGCGGTGGGGCTGGCTGGACCGACTGGCCGCGGCGTTGCGCAGCTCGCCCCGCCGCGCGATCCTGGCCTGCTCGGCGCTGGGGGTTGCGCATCGCGACCGGCTGCGGGCCGGTGCGGGGCCGCTGGACATCGTCTTCCTGCACGGCGACCGCGATCTGATCGAGGCGCGGATGAAGGCCCGGCGGGACCACTACATGCCCACCAGCCTGATCGACAGCCAGCTTGCCGCGCTGCAGCCGCCGGATCCGCAGGCCGAAGGGGCACTGTGGATCGACGTGGCGCTGCCCTTGGCGCGCATCATCGACATCGCGGCCGGGGCCTTCGCCCCGCCGCGACCGACATCAACAGGAGGAGAACAACAATGACCCATCTGACCCGCCGCACCCTGCTGGCCGCCACGGCCGCCATGGCGCTGGCCGCACCCGCCGTGGCGCAGGAACACAGCTTCCGCTTCCAGTCGTCGGACCCGGCCGGCAACCCGAACTTCGTCCTGCAACAGGGCTGGGCCGCCGACGTGGCCGAGAAATCCGGGGGACGCATCGCCATCGACCTGCTGCCGGTCGAATCCATCGTCGCCCATAACGAGACGCAGGACGCCATCGCCACCGGCATCCTGGACGGGCACGTCACCGACCTGTCCTATTTCGCAGGCAAGGACCCCGCCTTCGGGCTGATGGGCAACCCGGTCGGCGCCTGGTCGGACCCCCAGCAGATGCTGGATTTTGTCGAGAACGGCGGCGGCAAGGAACTGCTGAACGAGATCATGAACCCTTATGGCCTGCAGTTCATCGGCGCCACCACGCCGGGCCTCGAGGCGCTGGTCAGCGCCGTGCCGCTGGACGGCGTGGACGATCTGCAGGGCGTCAAGATCCGCGCACCCGAGGGGCTGGTCCAGTCGGTGTTTGCCGCTGCCGGCGCGGCGCCCGTGAACCTGCCGGGATCCGAGGTCTTTACCTCGCTGGACAAGAAGGTGATCGATGCGGCCGACTACTCGGTCTTTTCGACCAATCAGGCGCAGGGCCTCAACGAGATCGCGCCCCATCCGGTCTATCCGGGCTTCCACTCGCTGCCGCTGGTGGAGATCTCGATGAACAAGGACAAGTGGGACGCCCTGCCCGAGGATCTGCAGCAGGTCCTGACCCAGTCGGTCAAGGATTTCGCCCAGACCCAGACCGCGGCCCTGGCCGAAGCCGATGCCGCCGCCGTGGCCGAAGCAGAGGCCAGCGGGCAGATCACCGTTCATGACTGGCCCGAGGAAGAGCGCGCCAAGTTCCGCACCATCGCGCAGGGCGAATGGGAAAAGGTCGCTGGTCAGTCGCCGGCCGCGCAGCGGGTCTATGACACGCTGACGGCCTATCTGAGCGAAAAGGGTCTGGTGCAGTAACGGCCTGCCGGGCGCAGGCGCGCCCGGCCTCATCAGCGGAGGAGACGTTCATGGAAACCTCGGAAGCCGTTCCGCGAGAGGAGCACGAAGCCGTGCTCCAGTCGGGCATCCTCGGCCGCTGGATCGACCGGCTGGCCATCGTCCCGGCCCTGGGGCTGGTCGTGGCCATGCTGATCCTGATTCAGGAGGTCGTGCTGCGATACGTCTTCGGGCGCCCGACCATCTGGGCGCACGAGACGACCGTGTTCCTCTGCGCGATCTCGTTCATCTATGGCGGGCTTCTGTGCGCCGCGCGGGACCGGCACATCCGCGTGGTGCTGGTCTATGACATCCTGCCGCCTGCCGCGCGGCGGGTGGCGGACATCCTGATCTCGGCCGTCTGCGGACTGTCGGCGGCGGCGTTTGCCTGGGCGGCCTGGCAAATGGTCAAGCGCGCCGCCTGGCGCCCCGACGGCAGCTTCCACCTGGAAACTTCGGGCAGCGCATGGAACCCCGCCTATCCGGGCATCCTGAAGATCCTGCTGATGGTCGCGCTGGCCATCATGGCGCTGCAATTCGCCATCTTGACGATCAACTATGCCCGCAAGGGGGTGAGATGAGCGAGATCTTCGGTTCACTGCAATCCCTGGGCATCGAGGCCGGGACAGGCTTGCTCTTCGCGCTGCTGCTGGGGCTTCTGGTCACCGGCATCCCCCTGGCCTTCGTCACGCTGCTGGTCACGCTGATCTTCGCGCTTGGCTGGTTCGGGCCGAACGTGGTGCCGCTGATCACCAGCCGCGTCTATTCCTTCGTGTCCAGCTTCGTCTTCGTGTCGGTGCCGATGTTCGTGCTGATGGCCGCGATCCTGGACCGCAGCGGTATCGCCCGCGATCTGTTCGAGGCGATGCGCCTGATCGGCGGCCGCATCCGCGGCGGCGTCGCGGTGCAGACCATCTTCGTGGCCGTGATCCTGGCCGCCATGTCCGGCATCATCGGCGGAGAGGTCGTCCTGCTGGGACTGATCGCGCTGCCGCAGATGCTGGCGCAGGGCTATGACCGCAAGCTGGCCATCGGCGTCGTCTGCGCGGGCGGCAGCCTGGGCACCATGGTGCCGCCGTCGATCGTGCTGATCATCTATGGCCTGACCGCCAACGTGTCGATCGGCGATCTATTCACGGCGGCCTTCATCCCGGGCTTCATGCTGGCGCTGCTCTATGTCGGCTATGTGCTGGCCCGCGCCTGGCTGACGCCAGGCGATGTTCCCCCGGCCGTGACCGATCCCACGCCCCGGGCCGAAAAGATCCGCCTTCTGAAGGGCCTTTTCCTGCCGATCCTGGTGGTGATCATGGTGCTGGGGTCGATCTATGGCGGCATCGCATCGGTGACCGAGGCCAGCGCCGTGGGCGTGGCGGGCGTGCTGATCTCGACCGTCCTGAGGGGGGAGTTCACGTGGCACCTGTTGCGCGGCGCGGCCATGCAGACGCTGCAGACCGTCGGCATGATCGTCTGGATCGGCATCGGCGCATCCGCGCTGGTGGGCGTCTTCAACCTGATGGGCGGCATCGACTTCGTGTCCGAACTGATCACCGGGATCAGCGAGAATCCGACGATCATCATCCTCTTCATGATGGCGATCCTGTTCGTGCTGGGGATGTTCCTCGACTGGGTCGGCATCGCGCTGCTGACCATGCCGATCTTCGTGCCGATCATCGTCAGCCTGGGATACGACCCGGTCTGGTTCGGGGTGCTGTTCGCCATGAACATGCAGGTCAGCTTCCTGTCGCCGCCTTTCGGACCCGCCGCCTTCTACCTGAAATCGGTGACCCCGCCCGACATCTCTCTGGGAGAGATATTCCGGGCGCTGATGCCCTTCATCGGGCTGCAGGTGCTGGCCGTCGCGCTGCTGATCCTCTTCCCCGGCATCGCCCTCTACTGAGGGCGGAACCAAACCGCCCGCCGACGCATTGCGTGTTCTGAGTCCCACTGTGTGCGACAGCGGGGCCAAGGGACATGCCGTCTTCGCCACAGGAGAGATCACCATGAAAGCCATCACCCCCCTTGCCGCCATGCTGATCGGGCTGGGCGCCGCGGCATCGGCACAGGACATCGTCGTGTCCTCGAAGATCGACACCGAAGGGGGGCTTCTGGGCAACATGATGCTGATCGCGCTGCAGGATGCGGGCCTGCCGGTACAGGACCGCCTGCAGCTGGGTGGCACGCCGATCATGCGCGACGCGATCACCTCGGGGCAGATCGACATCTATCCGGAATACACGGCCAACGGCGCCTTCTTCTTCAATGAGGCTGACAGCGAGGTCTGGAAGGACGCGCAGGCGGGCTACGAGCGCGTGGCCGAGCTGGACCTGGAGCAGAACGACATCGTCTGGCTGCAGCCCGCGCCCGCGAACAACACCTGGGCCATCGCGGTCCGGCAGGACGTGGCCCAGGAAAACGACCTGACCACCATGAGCGATTTCGGCGAATGGATCGCCGGTGGCGGCGACGTCAAGCTCGCCGCCTCGACCGAATTCGTAACCTCGGCCGCCGCGCTGCCGGCGTTCCAGGAAACATATGGCTTCACCATGAACCCCGACCAGCTGGTGCAGCTGTCGGGCGGCGACACCGCCGCGACCATCGCGGCAGCGGCGCAGCAGACGTCAGGCGTGAACGCGGCAATGGTCTATGGCACCGACGGCGGCATCGCGCCCGCCGGACTGGTGGTGATGGAGGATGACAAAGGCGTGCAGCCGGTCTATCAGCCCGCGCCCATCGTCCGGTCAGAGGTGCTGGACGCACATCCCGACATTCGCGACGTGCTGGCGCCGATCTTCGAATCGCTCGACCTTCAGACCCTGCAGGAACTGAACGGCCGCATCCAGATCGGCGGCGAACCCGCCGCTACCGTCGCCCGCGATCACCTGACCTCGGCCGGCTTTATCGACTGATGCATGCCAGGCTGGACCGGCCGGGCCTGCTGTTCGCCGCCATCGGGCTGGCGGGGCTGGCCCTGCCGCTGGTGCAGTTCAAGCCGAACCGCATCGTCCTGGGCGAGGGGATGACCCTGGCTGCGGCCCTGCCCCTTGGCATGCCGCTGGCGCTGCTGCTGGCGGCGGTGCTGGTCGCCGGCTGCTGGCGTAGCAGCGCGGCCTGGCGCCTGATCGGCGCCGTGGGCGCGCTGGTCGGGCTGGTGCTGGCGCTTGGCGGGTCGGCCGGACACCTGACGCCGCCCGACAACACGCTGGCGCGGGTTTCGCCTTCCACCGGCTTCTGGCTGACCGGACTGGCCTTCGCGCTGATGCTGGCCGACGCCATAGGCCGGATGCGGCCCAGCCTGCCTGTGCGCTGGCTTCTGCTGGCGGTCGCGGTGGGGCTGGTGGCGGTCGTCCTCGCCTCGGGCATCCTCGACGGCGTGTCGGTCATGCGCGAATACGCGGCACGGCGCGACATCTTCCTGCGAGAGGCGCGGGCCCACCTGTTCCTCGCCTTCGGCTCGCTCGGGCTGGCGCTGCTGGTCGGCCTGCCGCTTGGCGTGGCCCTGCATCAGGCGCGCAGGCTGCGCGGGCCGGTCCTGTCGGTGCTGAACATCCTGCAGACCATCCCGTCGCTGGCGCTGTTCGGGATCATGATCCCGATCTTCGGCTGGATCGCCGCAAACGTGCCGGGCGCGGCGCAGGCCGGGGTGGCCGGGATCGGCGTCTTCCCGGCGCTGGTGGCGCTGTTTCTGTACTCCCTGCTGCCGGTGGTGTCGAACACGCTGACCGGACTGACCGGCGTGAACCCTGCGACACGGGAAGCCGCGACCGGGCTTGGGCTGACCAGCACGCAGGTGCTGACCTGGGTGCTGGTGCCGCTGGCCCTGCCGGTTCTGCTGGCGGCCGTGCGGATCGTTCTGGTCCAGAACATCGGGCTGGCGGTCATCGCGGGCTTGATCGGCGGCGGAGGTTTCGGCACTTTCGTGTTCCAGGGGCTGAACCAGACGGCCATGGATCTTGTTCTTCTGGGGGCGCTGCCCACCATCGCCCTGGCCTTGGTGGCGGGCATCGCGCTGGATTTGCTGGTCGAGGCGACCTCGCGCCGCCCGAAAGGAACCTGAGATGTCGGACATGATCGAGATCCGCAACCTGACCAAGCGCTATGACGGCGTGGCTGCGGTGGACGATGTCAGCTTCACGGTCGAGGCCGGGCAGATCGCGGCCCTTGTCGGCACCTCGGGGTCGGGCAAGACGACGCTTCTGCGCATGATCAACCGGCTGGTCGAGCCCACCAGCGGCCAGGTCCTGATCGACGCAGAGGACACGCACAACCTGCCCGGCTATCTGCTGCGCCGCCGCATCGGCTATGCGATCCAGGGGCACGGCCTCTTTCCGCACCGCACGGTGGCGCAGAACATCGCCACGGTGCCGCGCCTGCTGGGCTGGACCGCCGACCAGATCCGGGACCGCGTGGACGAGCTGCTGACCCTGTTCCAGCTGGACCCCGCCGCCTTCCGCGACCGCATGCCGCACGAGCTGTCGGGCGGCCAGCAGCAGCGCGTGGGCGTGGCGCGGGCGCTCGCGGCCAAGCCTGACCTGCTGCTGATGGACGAACCTTTCGGCGCGTTGGACCCGGTCATTCGCGCCAAGGCGCAGGACGACCTGCGCCACATCCAGCGCCAGCTGGGCACGACGCTGATCCTGGTCACCCATGACATGGAAGAGGCCGTGACCTTGGGCGACCGTATCGCCGTCATGGACAAGGGCCGGCTGGTCCAATACGGCCCCCCGTCCGAGATCCTGACCGCCCCCGCCACCCCCTTCGTGCGCGACCTCATCGGGATGCGGGAACGGCCCTTCCACCTTCTGTCGCTGACGCCCGCGCATGCCATCGCAGTCGATGGCGACGCCCCCGGCGCCCCTATCGCCCGCGACGCCAGCCTGCGCGAGGCCCTGGCCGAATGCCTCTGGTCCGGGCGGTCGGCCGTGCCGGTCGAGGGCGGCGGCATCGTCACGCTGGCGGCGCTTCAGGCGCATGCGGCGCCAACCGCCCGGGCGGCCGAATGACGGGACGGCTGCTGCTGGCTGCGGCGGTCCTGTTCCTGCTGGCATTTCTGCTGACGCCCACCAGCTTTGCCTGGCTGTTCCAGCCCGTCACCCGCAACAATGCGCCCGCGATCTATACCCAGACGCCGCTCTGGTCGCTGACGCTGTCGCACCTGGCGCTGGTGGCGGTGGCGGTCATTGCCTCGACCGTCATCGCGCTGGTGCTGGCGGTGCTGGTGACGCGGCCTGCGGGACGAGAGTTCCTGCCGCTGGCGCGCACCGTCACCAGCGTCGGGCAGACATTCCCGCCGGTGGCGGTACTGGCGTTGGCGGTGCCGGTCATGGGCTTCGGCGCGGGGCCGACGTTGGTGGCACTGTTCCTTTATGGCCTGCTGCCGGTCTTCGAAAACGCGCTGGCGGGCCTGACCGGCCAGCCCCCGCAGGTGGCCGAGGCGGCGCGCGGCATGGGCCTGACACCCCGACAGCGCCTGACGCAGATCGACCTGCCGCTGGCCTTGCCGGTGATCCTGGGGGGCATGCGGCTGACGGCGGTGATCTCTCTGGGGACCGCCACCATCGGCTCGACCGTGGCGGCCAAGACCTTGGGCGAGGTCATCATCGCGGGTCTTCTGTCGTCGAACACCGCCTTCGTGCTGCAGGGCGGCATGGTGGTCGGCATCATCGCCGTGCTGCTGCACGAAGGGTTTCAGGCGCTTGAACGGATGGCGGCCGCCCGAACCGGCCTGAACCGCTAGCGCCGCAGGGCCACCGAAAGCGCGCCCGTCGCTGGGGCGGCGTCGTCGAAATGGATACCGGCCTCGATATGGCGCAGATGCTGGTCCAGCAGCGCCAAGGCCTGCACCTCGTCCCGAGCCTCGATCGCGTCGGTGATGCGGGCATGTTCGTCCTCGGCGCAGAGCGTCGCGTGACCGGTGCCGTAAAGCCCGATGATCAGCGAGGACCGCATCGTGAGTTCATCCAGATAGCGCGCCAGCACGGGATTGCGACCGATCCGCGCCAGCAGGATGTGGAACCCCCGCGACAGCCGGATCGCGACCGGGCGGTTGTCGTGCCCGCGCGCCGCGTCCTCCTCGGCCAGATGGGCGCGCAGGTCGGCGATGTCTTGGGGTGTCGCCTGCCGCACGGCATTGCGGCAGATCGTGGTCTCGATCGCACGACGGGCCTGGAACACGTCATGCGCATCCTGCGGCGTCGGCGTGGCGACATAGGCGCCGCGATTGGGCAGGTGATCGACCACCTGCCAGCCCGTCAGCATCGACAGCGCCCGGCGGACATGCAGCCGATTGCAGCCAAAAATCTCGGACAGTGCCTGTTCGCCAAGCTTGGTCCCTGCGCGCAGCCGCTGGTCTCCGATGGCGTCAAGGATGCTGTCGACGATGAGGGCTTCCAAAGGCTTGTCCATGGTTTTCCAATTGCACCTTGCTTCAGCGTTCGCAATGCGAATCCGCCCGCTATTTTAGCAGTAAATAAAGAATTGGATTGTTAACAATCCGTGTTATCAATGTTGCGACTCACGACATGGAGAACCGGATGAAACTGGTCGTCATCAACCCCAACTCGACCGTCTCGATGACCGACAAGATCGTCGCTTCGGCCCGCGCGATCGCAGCCCCCGGCACGACGATCGAGGGCCGCACCGCCCACGGCGCCCCCGCCAGCATCGAAGGCCACTTCGACGAGGTCATGTCCGCCGCCCACCTTCTGCGAGAGGTGCAGGACGCCCGCGACGCCGACGCCATCGTCGTCGCCTGCTTCGACGATCCCGCCATCGGCGCCTGCCGCGAGGTGGCGACCGGTCCCGTCATCGGCATCTGCGAGGCCGCCGTGAAGGCCGCCAGCATGATCGCCACGTCGTTCTCCATCGTCACCACCCTGCCTCGGTCAGTCCCCGTGATCGAGGAACTGGTGCGCAAATACGGGCTGGACCACCAGTGCCGCCGCGTCCGCTCGGCGGCGATTCCCGTCCTTGCGCTGGAACAGCCCGGATCGAATGCACGACAGCAGGTCCGTGCCGAAATCCTGCGCGCCATCGAGGAGGACCGCTGCGAGGCGGTGGTTCTGGGATGCGCCGGCATGTCGGATCTGACCGAATGGCTGAGCGTCGAGACCGGCATTCCGGTCATTGACGGCGTGACCGTCGCCACGAAACTGGCCGAGGCGCTGGTCGGCGCCGGGCTGAAGACGTCGAAGATCGGGGCCTACGCGACCCCCAACAAAAAGTAAGACAACAGCCAATCCTCAGACAGGGAGTCTGACATGACCTACTCGGAGACGACCGCCGGCCTTGCGCCGGGCGCGGCCCATGCCGCCGGCGACAAGAAACTGGGCGAGGAAACGCTGGCCCCCCAGCAGGTGCGCATCATGGACCCATGGTCCTACCTGTTCGCCTGGTTGGGCGGCTGCGTGTCCATCGGCACATTCACGGTGGGATCGGGTCTGGTCGGCACCTTGAACCTTCTGCAGACCGTGCTGGCCATCGCCATCGGCTGTACGGTCATCGGCGTGGCGCTGATGATCAACGGCCGCGCGGGGCACAAGTACGGCATCCCGTTCATGGTGCAGGCACGTTCCGCCTACGGCTTCGGCGGAACACGCCTGCCCGCGCTGGTGCGATCGGTCCCGGCCATCGTCTGGTACGGCTTCCAAAGCTGGATCGGCGCCGGGGCGCTGAACCTCGTCAGCGAAACGATGTTCGGCTATTCCAACATCTGGGTCTTCTTCATCGGCTTCCAGTTCCTGCAGATCGGTCTGTCGGTTCTGGGCTTCCACGGCATCAAATGGCTGGAGAACATCGGCGCCGTCTTCATCATCGGCGCGCTGGTCTACATGTTCTTCAGCGTCATCGGCCGCTATGGCGACGCGATCAGCACCAACTTGCTGCAGGCCGAAGGCACCTGGGGCGCACCCTTCTGGGGTGCAACAATGTTGTTCCTGGGCGTCTATTCGACAATGATGCTGAACGTGTCGGATTATTCGCGCGAACTGCAGCACCGGGTCGGGTCGGGCAAGCAGGTGGCGATCTATGCCAATTCGATCCTGCCCGCCACGCTGTTCATGGGGCTGATCGGGTTGATGGTTTCCAGCGCGACCGGCGAGGTCGACCCGATCCGCGTCTTCGCCAGCGCCGTCGAGAACAAGATCCTTCTGGTGGTCACGCTGCTGTTCATCGCTTTCGCGCAGGTGACGACGAACATCCTCAACAACGTGGTGCCGCCGGCCTACGCGATGATGGACGTCTTCAAGCTGCCCTTCAAGGCGGCCGCCGTCATCGTTGGCCTTCTGGCCTTCGCGACTTTCCCTTGGCTGCTGGTGCGTGACGAATCGGCGGCGGGGCTTGGGATCTTCATCCAGACCTACAGCGCCTTCCTGGGGCCGATCTTCGCGATCCTGGTGGTCGACTACTACGTCATCCGCCGCCAGACGCTGAACCTGGATCACCTCTACGACGCCGACGGCCCGTACCGGGGCGTGAACCCGGCGGCGCTGATCGCGACGGTGATCGGCGTAGTGGCTGCTCTGTGGTTCTCGGCCGTCAGCTGGTATGCCAGCCTGATCCCGGCTGGCGTCAGCTATTGGGCGCTGATGCAGTACATGCCAGCCGCGCGCCGCTTCCGCGACTGATCCGGCGGCCCCCGCTGCGACGCGGGGGCCGGCCCTCAGGCGGTGATGGCCTGCGTGTCCCAGATGTCGCGCATATAGCCGCGGATCGTCCGGTCGGACGAGAAGAAGCCCGACCGCGCGATGTTCAGGGCTGCCATCCTGTCCCAGTCGGCCGTGTCGGCAAAGGCCCGGTCGACCTTCCTCTGCGTCGCGAAGTACGCGTCGAAGTCCGAGGCGACGAGGAACGGGTCGTCGTTCCAGGTCCGGTCCAGCAGCGAATAGTAGCTCTCGGCGCGTCCGAAGCGCCCTTCGGCGATCAGCTGCAGGGCGACCTTCAGGTCTTCGCTGGCCTCGATGGCGGCGCGGGCGTGACCGTGACGGGCCTTTTCGGCCGCCGCCTCATCAGCCGTCAAGCCGAACAGGAAGAAGTTCTCGGGGCCGACCAGCTCGCGGATCTCGACATTGGCGCCGTCCAGCGTGCCGATGGTCAGCGCGCCGTTCATGGTGAACTTCATGTTGCCGGTGCCCGACGCTTCCTTGCCCGCGGTGCTGATCTGTTCGGACAGATCGGCGGCGGGGATCAGATCCTCGGCCATCGAGACGTTGTAGTTCGACGGATAGGCGATCTGCAGGAACTTCGACGTGACCGGATCGCTGTTGATGGTCGCGGCCACGTCGTTGATCAGGTGGATCACCGACTTGGCCAACCAATAGCCGGGCGCGGCCTTGCCGCCGAAGATCTTGACGCGCGGCGCCCAGTTGCCGTTCGGATCGTCGTGGATTCGCTGCCACAGGGCGATTGCCTCCAGGATGTTCAGAAGCTGCCGCTTGTATTCGTGCATGCGCTTGATCTGAACGTCGAAGATCGCGTCAGGGTCGGCCTTCACGCCAAGGTCGGCCAGCAGCCCGTTCGACAGCCAGATCTTGTTCGCGCGCTTGGCCGCACGCAGGCTGTCGCGGAAGCCCGCGTCGTCGGCATGCGCCTCCAGCCCCTTCAGCTGGTCCAGATCGCTGGTCCAGCCGGTGCCGATGGTGTCGTCCAGCAGGCGCGTCAGCGACGGGTTCGACATGCGCAGCCACCGGCGCGGCGTGACGCCGTTGGTCTGGTTGACGATCCGGCCGGGGTGAAGCTTGTGCAGGTCGGCGAAAACGGTGTCCCTGACAAGGTCCGTGTGCAACGCCGAGACACCGTTCACCTTCCCCGACATGATGAAGGCCAGTTCGCCCATGTGCACCTGGTCGTTGTGGACGATGCCAACGTGGGCCGGACGGTTGGTCGTGTCGCGGTGGTCGTCGTCGATCATCTGGATGATCTGCATGTGGCGCGGCAGGATGCGGCCCATCAGCCACGTCGACCACCGCTCCAGCGCCTCGGGCAGCAGGGTGTGGTTGGTATAGTTCAGCGTCGCGCGCGCCAGGTCGCGGGCGCGGGCGAAGGGCAGGCCGTGGTCGTCCATCAGCAGCCGGATCAGTTCCGGCCCGGCAATGGCGGGATGCGTGTCGTTCAGCTGGATCGCCACCTTCTGCGGCAGCAGGTCCAGGTCGCCATGTTCGGCCAGGAAGCGGCGCAGGATGTCCTGCAGCGCCGCCGAGGTCAGGAAATATTCCTGCTTCAGCCGCAGCTCCTTGCCGGACTCGGTCGTGTCATCGGGATAAAGAACCCGCGACAGCGTCCGGGCCAGCGCCTCGGGCTCGGCCGCGGCGGTATAGTCACCGGCATTGAAGCGCGGCAGGTCCAGAAGCGTCGTCGGATGCGCCCCCCACAGGCGCAGGCTGTTGGCCCAGTCCCCGCCCCAGCCGATGACAGGCGTGTCATAGGCGCGCGCGATGACGCTTTCGCCCGGCTGCCAGACGGCGCGGCCGTCGACCGTCTCGACATGGCCCTTGAACCCGATCCGATAGCTGTAGTCGATGCGCACGAATTCCCACGGGTGCGGCTGGTTCAGCCAGTCCTCGGGGCGTTCGACCTGCTGGCCGTTCTCGAAGCTTTGGCGGAAGAGGCCGTGTTCATAGCGGATGCCATAACCGAAGGCCGGGCAGCGCAGCGACGACAGCGACTCCATGAAGCAGGCGGCAAGTCTGCCGAGGCCGCCATTGCCAAGCGCGGCGTCGGGCTCGTTGTCCAGGATCTCCTGCTCGTCCAGGCCAAGCTGGGTCAGCGCCTCGCCCATGGCGGGTTCCAGCCGCAGGTTGATGATCGCATCGCCGAGGATGCGGCCGATCAGGAATTCCATCGACAGGTAATAGACGCGCTTGGCGCCCTGGTCGCGGGCAGCGCGGATCGCGTCGACCCAAGGGCCGACCATCAGGTCGCGCACCGCGAAGCTGACCGCCAGCCGCCAGTCGAAGACGGTCGCGAATTCCGGTCCCCGACCCTGCGTATGGGTCAGATGGTACAGGATTTTCTCGCGCAGGTCCTGCGCCGAAGGTGCATGGGTCAATGTCGGCCTCGTCGGCTGAAAGGTAAGTTACGGCAACCAGGCGCGGCCGCGTTTCCGATACCGGGTTGCCGCAGGCCTGCCGGCGTCGGAAACGTCCGCCGTCTAGCGGTGCCCTGTTGCCAGCCTTCCGGCTGATTGGGAAGTCAAACATTGGTGCTGAGCGGAATTCGCGCGGAGGTTGTGGCATTCCGGCCCAGGGGCGCCGGGCGCGGCAGCGCCGGCATCAGTCCATCGGGCAGAGGACGAAGGCCACCACGCTTTCCGCCGCAATCGGTTCCACCGCGATGGCGGGAAAGTCAACTTCGCCGTCCGCCGCGCTGTCCAGACGGCGGTGCCATTGGCCGTCGGGCGCGTCGGGCAGGTGAACCCGCGCGTCGGAGCCGTTGTTGATGACGACGAACACCGCCCCCGGCAGCGCGGCATAGGGGGGCGTGCCACGCGCCATTCGCATCTCTGCCGCCAGCAGGCGGCCGTCGGGGTCGTTCCAGTCGGCGGGCGTCATCGGGTGGCCGTCGGCGCGGCGCCAGAAGAGGTCGGGCAGGCCATCCTGTTCGCGCGGCTGGCTGTGCAAAAACCGCTTCTGGCGCAGGATCGGATGCGCCTGGCGAAACGCGATCACGCGGCGCACGAAGTCCAGGAAGACCGGATCGACGTCGTCCCAGTCCACCCAGCCGATGGGGTTGTCCTGGGCGTAGGCGTTGTTGTTGCCGCCTTGGGAGTTGCCCAGTTCGTCCCCCGCCAGCAGCATCGGGGTGCCCTGCGACAACAGAAGCGTCGCGACCAGGTTGCGGCGGCGGCGGTTGCGGCGGGCGCGGATGGCGGGGTCGGCACTCGGCCCCTCGACCCCCATGTTGTCCGACAGGTTGTGGTTGTGGCCGTCGCGGTTCTCCTCGCCGTTGGGCTTGTTGTGCTTGTCGTTGAAGCTCACGGTGTCCATCAGCGTGAACCCGTCATGCGCGGCCACGAAGTTGACGGAACTGCTGGCCGCCCGCCCGTCGTGGTCGAAGCGCGCGGCCGATCCGGCGACGCGCTTGGCAAGCTTGCCTATCAGCCCCGGATCGCCGCGCCAAAAGCCGCGCACCTGGTCGCGGAAGCGGTCGTTCCATTCGGCGAAGGGCGCGGGATAGGCACCCAACTGGTATCCGCCCGGCCCGATGTCCCACGGCTCGGCGATCAGCTTGACGCGGTTCAGGACCGGGTCCTGGCGGACGGCGCGGAAGAACGGCCCGTCGCGGTCGAACTCTCCCCCAGTGCGGCCCAGCACGGAACACAGGTCGAAACGGAACCCGTCCACATGCATCACCTGCACCCAGTATCGCAGGCTGTCCATGACCAGCCGCAGCGCGAAGGGGCTGTCCAGGTTCAGGATGTTGCCGGTGCCCGCATGGTTCACGTAAAAGCGGCGGTCTTCCTCCAGGCAATAATAGGCCGCGTTGTCCAGGCCGCGGAACGACAGCGTCGGCCCCAGCTCGTTGCCTTCGGCGGTGTGGTTGTAGACCACGTCCAGGATCACCTCGATCCCGGCCTTGTGGAAGCGTGCGACCATCTGCTGGAACTCGGCGATGTCGCGGCCCCGCAGATAGCGCGGATCGGGCGCGAAGAAGCCGTAGGACATGTAGCCCCAGTAGTTCGTCAGCCCCCGGTCGGTCAGGAAGCGGTCGTCGGCGAAGGCATGGACGGGCAGCAGCTCGACCGCGGTAATGCCGAGGCGGACCAGGTGGTCCAGCACCGGCTCTGACGCCATGGCGGCAAAGCTGCCCCGTCCCGCGATGTCGGCACGCCCTGCGGTCAGCCCCTTCACATGCGCCTCGTAGATCACCGTCTCGGTCATCGGGCGGCGTATCGGACGGTCGTCGTTCCAGGTGAAGGCAGGGTCAACCACCACCGATTTCGGCACGTAATGGGCGCTGTCGCGGCGGTCGAAGGACAGGTCCTCGTCCGCATGGCCGGCACGATAGCCGTAGAGCGCGTCATGCGCCGCGGGCTTACCGGTCAGCTGCTTGGCATAGGGGTCGACCAGCAGCTTGTTGTGGTTGAAGCGGTGCCCCTCTTGCGGGCGATAGGGGCCGTGAACGCGATAGCCGTAGCGTTGGCCGGGGCGCAGCCCCTCCAGATAGCCGTGCCAGACATGGCCTTCGCGCTCTGGCAGATCGATGCGCGTCTCGCGGTTCTTTTCGTCGAAAAGGCACAGCACCACGCGTTCGCCATGCTGGGAAAACACCGCGAAGTTCACGCCTGCCCCGTCGAAGGTCGCCCCAAGCGGCGTGGGGTGCCCGGCCGAGATGCTGAAGCGGTCGGTCATTCGGCCCCGGTCAGGCTGCGATAGAGATCCGCATAGGCCCGGGCGGAATGGGACCAGCCCACGGGCTGCGCCATTGCGTTCCGCTGCAGCTGGGACCAGCTGTCGCGGTCCCGATAGAGCGCGCCAAGCCGCGAAAGCGCATTGCAGAGCGCATCCGCAGTGACCGGCGAAAACTGCACTCCTGTCGCCACCGCCTGGGCCAAGGCGGCGGGCGAGGCGTTGATGACCGTGTCGGCCAGACCGCCCGTCAGCGCCACGACCGGAATGGTCCCATAGCGCAGCCCGTACATCTGCGTCAGCCCGCAGGGTTCGAACCGCGACGGCACCAGGATGGCGTCGCCACCCGCGATCAGGCGATGCGAGAACGGCTCGTCATAGCCGATGCGGACCGACACGTTAGGGTCCTCGCCAGCCTGGCGGAACGCATGTTCCAGCCCCGGATCGCCCGACCCGAGCACCGCCAGCTGTCCGCCTTGGTCCAGGATGTCGGGCAGGATCTGAAGCACGAGGTCCAGCCCCTTCTGGTGCGTCATGCGCGACACGATGACATAAAGCGGCCCCTCGGCCTGGGGCAGCCCCAGTTCGGCCTGAAGGGCAGCCTTGGCGGCGACCTTGCCCTCGGGGCTGTCATAGCGGGCGATGGCGGGGTCGGTCGCGGGGTTCCAGGCGCTGTCGTCAATGCCGTTCAGGATGCCGTGCAGGACGTGGCGGCGGTGCTGCATCACGCCTTCCAGCCCCATGCCGAACTGAGGGGTCATCAGCTCTTCGGCATAACTGGGCGACACGGTCGTCAGCGCATCCGCCCCCATCAGCCCGGCCTTCAGGGCCGAGATCGAGCCCCAGAACTCGTACCCCTCGGTATGAAAGCGCCAGGGGTCCAGGCGCAGGGACTGCACCCGGCCGGGATCGGTCGAGCCGTTGAAGGCGATGTTGTGGATGGTCAGCACCGTCGGTCTGTGCCCGCCCATCTGGCGCATGTATTCGGTGACAAGACCCGCCTGCCAGTCGTGGCCGTGCAGCACCTGCGGATGCCAGTCGCCAGCGCCATGCACCGTAACATGCGCGCCCATCCAGGACAGGGCGGCGAAGCGTTCAGGGTTGTCGGGCCAGTCGCGCCCGTTGGGGTCGATATACGGCCCGCCCGGCCGCGCGAACAGGTGGGGCGCATCGATCGCCAAGATGTCCAGCCCCGCCGCCCGCCCTTGGACCAGCCGTGCGCCACCCCCGAACAGGTCGTCGAACCAGCCGACCCGCTGCGCATCCGACAGCGCGCCCATCACCGCCGGATAGCCCGGCAGCAGGACACGCATCCGCACCCCTTGGCCCGCCAGCGCCCCGGGCAGCGCCCCCACGACATCGGCGAGGCCGCCGGTCTTGACCAGCGGCGCGCATTCGGACGCAACGGACAGAACCTGCATCACGACGACGCCGCCCGACGGTCCAGCATGTCCTGCGTGATCAAGGTGACGCCCCTTTCGCTGACGCGAAACCACTTCGCGTCGTCCTGCGGATCCTCGCCCACGACCAGCCCTTCGGGGATGACGACGCGGGAATCGATCACCACGTTGCGCAACCGCGCGTGGCGCTGGACCGTGACATGCGGCAGAACGACCGCATGGTCCAGGATGGCATAGCTGTTCGTGTGCACCTTGGTGAACAGCAGCGAATCGCGGATCTCGGTCCCCGAGATGATGCAGCCACCCGACACCATCGAGGAAATGGCGATCCCGCGCCGGTCTTTCTCGTTGTGGATGAACTTGGCGGGCGGCGTGCTTTCGGAATAGGTCCAGATCGGCCAGTCCGTGTCCCACAGGTCCAGTTCGGGCGTGAAGTCGGTCAGGTCGATATTGGCGCTCCAGAAGGCGTCGATGGTGCCCACGTCCTTCCAGTAGGCCGGCCCGCCATCCGTGCGCACGCAGGATTCGTCGAAGCGGTGCGACATGGCCTTGCCGTTCTTCACGATGTCCGGGATCAGGTCGGTGCCGAAGTCGTGGCTGGAATTCGGGTCCTGGGCGTCGCGCAGCAGCAGGTCGCGCAGAAAGGGCCAGCTGAACACATAGATGCCCATGGACGCCAGCGCCTTGTCGGGATGGCCCGGCATCGCGGGCGGATCGGCGGGCTTTTCCAGAAACGACAGGATGCGGCCCTGGTCGTCCACGTCCATGACGCCAAAGGCGGTTGCTTCTTCCCGCGGAACCGTGAGGCAGCCGACGGTCACGTCGGCGCCGCTGTCCAGATGCTCGCAGAGCATGATCTCGTAATCCATCTTGTAGATGTGATCGCCCGCCAGGATGATGACGTAATCGACGTCATAGTCGTCGACGATGTCGATGTTCTGCGTGACGGCATCGGCCGTGCCGCGATACCAATGCTCGCCCTCGATCCGCTGGCTGGCGGGCAGGATGTCCAGGAACTCGTTGCGTTCGGCCCGGAAGAAGTTCCAGCCGCGGTGACAGTGGCGGATCAGGCTGTGCGCCTTGTATTGGGTGGCGACCGCGATCTTGCGGATGCCAGAGTTCATGGCGTTGGACAGGGCGAAATCGACGATCCGCGCCTTGCCGCCGAAATGGACCGCGGGCTTCACCCGCCGGTCGGTCAGTTCCTTCAACCGGCTGCCGCGCCCTCCCGCCAGAACGAAGGCCATGGCCCGCCGTGTCACACGCTGCGTTTCCGCCATCTGAACATCCTCCCCAAGAACATCTTCGATACTAACGACCTTGGCCCCGACAGCGCCGCCACCGGGGCGAACATTTTTTTCCCAAGCCGCCCCGACCCCACCTTAGCGGTGCCGCAAGGTGCCGCAATGCCCCTCATTGCCCGACCGCCTTTGCCATCCCGCGCCGCTCGTGGTTGACTGGCGGCGAATCCCTTGCATCCGAAAGGTGACGACATGGCGGAATGGTGGCGCGACGCGGTGATCTATCAGATCTACCCCCGCAGCTTTCAAGACAGCGACGGCGACGGGATCGGCGATCTTGCGGGCATCACGCGGCGGCTGGACCATGTCGCGCAGCTGGGGGTGGACGCGATATGGCTGTCGCCGATCTTCACTTCGCCCATGAAGGACATGGGCTATGACGTCAGCGACTATACCGACATCGACCCGCTGTTCGGCACGCTGGCCGATTTCGACGCGCTGGTGGAACGGGCGCACCAGCTGGGGCTGAAGGTGATCATCGACCAGGTCATCAGCCATTCCAGCGACAAGCATCCCTGGTTCACGGAAAGCCGCGCCGACCGCACCAATTCCAAGGCCGACTGGTATGTCTGGGCCGACCCGAATCCCGACGGCACGCCGCCGAACAACTGGCTGGCCGTCTTCGGCGGCCATGCCTGGGAATGGGAACCCCGCCGGCGGCAATATTATCTGCACAACTTCCTGATCCAGCAGCCGGACCTGAACCTGTGGAACCCGGCCGTGCAGGACGCGCTGCTGGACACGATGCGCTTCTGGCTGGAGCGTGGCGTGGACGGCTTTAGGCTGGATACGGTGAACTATTACTTCCACGACGCGCAGCTGCGCAACAACCCGCCCAACACCGAATACGACGGCCCCGACGTCTATGCCTGGCAGCGCCACGTCAATTCCCGCAACCAGCCCGAGAATATCGCGTTCCTGAAGCGCATGCGCGCTCTGACCGATGAATACGACGGCCGCATGATGGTGGGCGAGGTCGGCGACAACGGCAAGACCGCGCTGGACATCATGGCCGAATACACCGCCGGCACCGACCGCCTGCACATGTGCTACAGCTTCGAGATGCTGAGCCGGAACTTCTCGGCCCGCCATTTCCGCGACACGATCCGGGTCCTGCAGGAAAATGCACCGGACGCCCATGCCTGCTGGTCCTTCTCGAACCACGACGTGGCGCGGCATGTCACCCGGTGGGGCGACCACGCCTGCGACCCCGACGCACTGGCCCGGCTGTCCGCGGCGATGCTTTTGTCCTTCCCCGGCACCGTCTGCCTGTATCAGGGAGAAGAGCTGGGCCAGACCGAGACGGAGCTGCTCTTCGAGGAACTGACCGACCCCCCTGCCCTGCGCTACTGGCCCGAGATCAAGGGCCGCGACGGCTGCCGCACGCCGATGGTCTGGGACGCGTCGCAGCCCCATGCCGGCTTTTCGGACGCCCAACCGTGGCTGCCGGTCAAGGACCCGCAGGCGGCGCGCGCCGTGGCTGGCCAGCAGGACCGCAATGACAGCGTGCTGGCGACCTATATAGCGATCCTGGCCTTCCGTAAGGCGCAGGACCCGCTGCTTTGGGGCAAGACCTCGTTCCTGGACCTGCCGGAACCCGTGCTGGCCTTCCACCGCACGCATGACGGGCAGACCCTCACCTGCGCCTTCAACCTGTCGGACCACCCGCAGGCGCTGCAGGTCCAGGGCGCCACCTCGCTGGACGGCCCGTCGCAGGCCCGGCTGGACAGCGACAGGCTTCTGTTGCCGGCCAAGGGCTTCGCCTGGCTCGACGGCGCCGTCACCCTGACGTGCTGACCGGCCCGCCGGGGCGTCAGCGCCCCGGCCGCCTCCAGACGAACAGCGCCAACCCCAGATAGAGTCCCGCGCCGCCGAACAGCACCGCCCAGAACGGGTTCCCGGTCCACAGCTCGACCGCCGCCCACAGCAGGGGCAGAACCACGCTCAGCACCCGCACCCAGAGCGGCTTGAAAAACGGGGCATTCGGGTCAACCAGCATCTTCTGTCCTTGCAGTTCGGGGGAACGCGTCGGGCGCAGTGCCGACAGGGGGGGTCCGGGGGGCCGGCCCCCCGGCGGTCGCGGGACGCAGCAGCCCCCGCTGCCAGGGCGGCGCCTCGGCAAAGGCGGCAGCGACATGGTCGATCAGCGCCCGCGTCTTGCGCGGCATCGGCCGGACCGGCGGCCAGACCGCGCTGATCGGCAGCGGCCGCTGCGGCAGGTCGGGCAGCACCTGCGCAAGGCGCCCGTCGCGCAGCGCGTCATGGACGATGAACAACGGCAGCAGCGCCAGTCCCAGCCCGCCGATGGCCATGTCGCGCATCGCCTCGCCGTTGTTGGCCGTGATGCGGCCCAGGCGCGGCGGCTCGATTCCCGGGCCGAACGGCCAGACCTCGCCCATACGTGCGTGCAGGTATCCGATCGCCTCGTGCCGGGCCAGGTCGCCGGGGCTTTCGACGCCGCCGTGCTGGGACAGGTAATCAGGGCTGGCGATCAGGACCCTTGGGTCCTCGCACAACCGGCGTGCCATCAGGCTGCTGTCCTTCAGATGGCCGATCCTCAGCCCGAGGTCGAAGCCCGCGCGGCCCAGATCGGTCTGCCGGTCGTCGTATTCCAGAACGATCTCCAGCCCCGGATGCGCGCGCGCAAAGCCCGCGATCACCGGCCCCAGGTGGCGAATGCCGAAGCTCATCGGCGCGGCCACCGCCAGCCGCCCGCGCAACTCGGCCTCGGCCGTGACGCTTTCGGTCGCGGCAACCAGTTCCGCCAGCGCCGGGCGCAGACGCTCGGCCAAGGCCAGCGCGCTGTCGGTTGGCGCGATCCGCCCGGCGTGTCGGATGAACAGCGCGACGCCCAGCTCGGCCTCGAAGTCGCTGATCCGCTTGCTGACCACCGACTTCGAAAGGTCGTCCCGCGCCGCCGCAGCCGAGATGCTGCCGGCGTCCAGGACCGCGAGGAAGGTGCGGATGTCTGACAGCGTCCAGTTCATGCCGCCACCATAGCGCCCGCCGCACCGTTCGCAAGAACCGAACACCGCGTTGCACCCGTCCCGGCTGCCACGAACGGCCCGCTTGGGCCATATAGGATGCAATCAAGGAAAGGAGCTATCCCATGCAACTGACCGGTATCCACCACCTGACGGCCATCACCGCCGATGCCGCCGGCAACAACCGCTTCTATACGGAAACCCTGGGCCTCCGCCGGGTCAAGAAGACCGTGAACCAGGACGACACCTCGGCCTATCACCTGTTCTTCGCCGACGGGGCGGGCACGCCCGGCACCGACATCACCTTCTTCGACTGGCCCGCCGCCCGCGAACGCCGCGGCACTAATGCAATCACAAGAACGAGCTTGCGTGTGCCCGAGGGCAGCCTCGACTGGTGGGCCGGGCGCCTGACCGACCTTGGCGTCTCGACCGGCAAGGTCACCAACCTCGACGGCCGCCCCAGCGTCGATGTCGAGGACCGCGAGGGCCAGCGCCTGCGCCTTGTCGCAGCCCCCACCCCCGCCGGCCAGCCCTGGGACCGCAGCCCGGTCCCGGCCGAACACCAGATCCGGGGCCTCGGTCCGATCACCATCTCGGTTCCCGAACTGGCCCCCACTGAGGCGCTGCTGACCCAGGTCATGAACATGCGCCGGGTGCGGGACTATGCCAGCCCGGACGGCCACGGCCAAGTCCACGTGTTCGAGATGGGCGACGGCGGCGCCGCGGCGGAACTGCATGTCGCGGTCCAGCCCAACCTTCCGCGGGCGCGGCAGGGGGCCGGCGGCGTTCACCACGTCGCCTTTCGCGTCCCCGACCAGGCGGCGCTTTCGGACTGGACCGCCCGGGTCGGCCAGTTCCGCGTCCCCACCTCCGGCGAGGTCGAGCGCTACTACTTCCGGTCCCTTTACTTCCGCGAACCGGGCGGCAACCTGTTCGAGCTGGCGACCGACGGGCCGGGCTTCGACGTGGACGAACCGCGCGACAGCATGGGCGAGGGCCTGTCCCTGCCGCCCTTCCTTGAAGGCCGCCGCACACAGATCGAGGCCGGGCTGAAGCCCCTCGCCTGAAGGAGATGACGATGACCACGATCCTGGGACTGTCCGGCAGCCTGCGCCGGGCGTCGTTCAACTCGGGCCTGCTGCGCGCCGCGCAGCAGGTCGCCCCCGACGGCGTCACCCTGACCATCGGCAGCATCCGCGACGTGCCGCTCTATGACGGCGACCTGGAAGCCGCCGAGGGCATCCCCGCCGCCGTCACGGCGCTGACCGACCAGTTGGCGGCGGCCGGCGGTCTGCTGCTGGTGACGCCCGAATACAACAACGGCATTCCCGGCGTCTTCAAGAACGCCATCGACTGGATGTCGCGGGGCGACGGGCTGAAGATCTTCAAGGGCAAGCCAGTGGCGGTGATCGGCGCCTCTCCGGGCAATTTCGGCACCGCCCATGCGCAGTCGCACTGGCTGCCGGTGCTGCGTACGCTTGATACCCGTCCCTGGTTCGAGGGCCGGCTGATGATGTCGCGGGCGGGCGACCTCTTCGACGATCGGGGGAACCTGATCGACGATAGGTCCCGCCAGCGACTGGCCGACTTCGTTGCCGGCTTTGCCGCCAGCCTGACTCCAACGGAGGTCCGATGACAAAACGATCGATCGACCACGTCGCGCTGACGGTGCGCGACCTGCCGGCGATGGCGGCGTTCTATGAGCGATGCCTGGGCCTGGCTGCGACTGACGACAACGGCCCCGTCCGTCGGTTTGGCGCCGGCGGGCGGGTGCTGATCGAACTGCGCGGCGATCCCGCCGCCCGCCCGCGCGACCTGCGCGAGGCGCGTCTTTTCCATACCGCAATCCTGCTGCCCCGCCGCGCCGATCTTGGCGCGTGGCTGCGCCATGCCGCCGATACCGGGCTGCGCCTGACCGGCGCGTCGGACCATGGCGTGTCAGAGGCGATCTACCTGGACGACCCCGAGGGGAACGGGATCGAGATCTATCGCGACCGCCCCACCGACAGTTGGACCCGGCATGGCGACCGGATCGAGATGATGACTGCCCGGCTGGACCTCGACGAGCTTGCCGCCTCGGCCGACGGCCCCTGGCGCGGCGCGCCCGACGGCACCGCCATCGGTCACGTCCACCTGCAAGTAGGCGATGTCGCGCAGGCGGATGCATTCCTGGCGGACCAGCTGGGCCTGACCCGAACCTTCGACGGTCCGGGCGCGGCCTGGTATGGATGGAACGGCTATCACCACCACATCGCGGCAAACACGTGGAACAGCCGGGGCGCGGGCCGGCGTCCCGATGGCACGGCAGGGCTGGCCGAGATCGCGCTGCGGGGCAGCAAGGAAAAAGTTTTAAATGTTTTCGACCCGTGGGGGAACAAGTTCACGTCGACCGTGTTGTAGGCCGGTGTCAAAATTTCCAGAGTACGCCCCCGCCGCCGGACTTCCGGCGGCGGGGCTTTTTCAAGCCGTGGTCCGGCCCAGCCAGGCCTGCGCGCGGGCCATGTCATCGGGTCCGATCTCGTGCCCCGCGGCGACCACCTGCGCATCCAGATCGCCACCGCTGGCCGACAGCCAGTCGTTGAGCGCCGGCGCAGAGGCGCCATAGGGATCGCGCGCGCCCCGCAGCGTCAGGACCGACACGCCGGACAGGTCGGCCGCGGGCTGCGGGTCCAGCACTGCCATCGGCCGCAGCAGGATCGCCCGCCGGATCAGGCCGGGATGCAGCGCCATCACCGCGCCGGCGAAATTCGCGCCGTTTGAATATCCCACAACCGTCAGCCGGTCCGGATCGAGGTCATAGGCCCGCAGCGCCCCGTGCCAGAAGGCAGCGAAGGCCGCCGCTTCCGCCCGGATGTCGTCCTGGTCGAAGCTGGCCATCGACAGCCGCCGGAAGAAGCGCGCCACGCCTTCCTCGGTCGAACGTCCGCGGACCCCCAGCAGCGTGGCGCGCGGGGCGATGCGGTTGGCCAGCGGCATCAGATCCGTCTCGGACCCGCCGGTGCCGTGCAGCAGCACCAGGGTCGAGCCGTCGGCATCTTCCGGCGTGTGGATGCGGTGGATGAAGGGCAGGTCGCGCATGGGTCTCCTTTCCTCGCCCGGCCGGGCGAATTGCGGCAGGTGCAGCCGCAGGTCTATGTCATCGGTGAAATGCGGCGGGACCTTCAGGGTCCGGCCGAGCGCGTCGGGGGCCTCGTCCACGGCCATGCCGGGACCATCCGTCGCCAGCTCGATCAGCGTGTTCGCGGGTTCACGGACATAGAGCGAGGTGAAGTACATCCGGTCATGCACCGTCACATCGTCCAGGGCCGCGCGATGCACGGCAATCGCGGCGACGTCGGGCATGCGCAGCGCGACGTGGTCGATGATGCCGGTGCCGGGGATGCCCGGGACGAAGCCACGCGTGTTGCGGATGTCCAGGACGTCCGTCTCGGACACCAGCCGGATCACGGCGCCCTCGGCCCCGCCGGGGCAATAGCCGAAGCGGGTCAGGAAGCCGGCGGTGGCCTCGGCATCCTCGGACCAGATGGTCACGCCCGCCAGTCGTGCGGGCGCGGCGGGCCAGCCGCCGTCGGGCAGGTCGGTGCCGACCAGCTTGACGATGATCCCGTCCGGATCCTTCAGACGCAGGACCGGCGCGCCGAATTCGCGTAACGGCCCCTCGATCCGCAGGCCGCGCTGCATGGCGCGGGTCAGCCAGTCGCCGATGCGGGCGCGCGGGATCGCCAGCGCGATCTCGGCCACCTGCCCGTGACCGACGCGCCCCGGCGCACCGTCCTGCCAGACAAGAAAGCTGACCAGCGTTCCGGGGCTGCCGGCGGCATCGCCATAGAACAGGTGCAACTGCTTGGCGTCCTCGAACCCGGCGGTCTGCTTGACCAGCGAAAGGCCCAGGAAGCCCATCCAGAAATCGATATTCGCCTGAACGTCGCGGGTGACGGCAGTGACGTGGTGAAGTCCCGAGGTCATGGCAGATCTCCTTTCCCGGCAGAAGATGCCGCTGCGGCATCGTCCCCGCCAGCCGGCGGAGCCAAAACCCGGCGTTCGCCCAGGCCGAACCCATCCGCCCTTGCCCGTTCTGGATTTTGCGCCCACCGTCGGGACAGCAACAAAGGAGCATGCCATGACGAAGACCGCGCAGCAGGTGCTGGACTTCTGGTTCTCGGACGGGATGAAGCCGAACTGGTTCGCCAAGTCCGACGACATCGACAGCCGCATCCGCGACGACTTCTCCACCACCTATCAGGCCGCGCACGAAGGCGGGTTGGACCACTGGATGGAGGACGCGGACAGCGCGCTGGCCCTGGTGATCGTGCTGGACCAGTTCCCGCGCAACATCCACCGCGGCGACGCGCGCAGCTTCGAATCGAACGACATCGCCCTGCGCCACGCCCGCACCGCACAGGATCGCGGCTTCGACCGGGACCAGTCGCCGGAACGCCGTCAGTTCTTTTACCTGCCCTTCATGCACAGCGAGGATCTGGCCGACCAGGACCGCTCGGTCGCGCTGTACGAGGCGCTCGGCAACGGCCACTCGCAGCACTTCGCGCGGGAACATCGGGACATCGTCGCCCGCTTCGGCCGCTTTCCGCATCGCAACAGGGTCCTCGGCCGCGACAGCACAGCGGAGGAAGCCGAGTTCCTGAAGACCCATTCCGGGTTCTGATCTTGCAGCCAGGGCAGGCCCGGCCTAGCCTTCGCGGCATGGACCAGCTGCCCTGCTTTTATGCGCCCGATACCGCCGCCCATGATCCGCAGTTCTGGATGCTGCGCGGCGTGCCGATGCGGAACAAGGAAACCGCCGAACGCGCGGACCGCCTGCTGGCCGGCGTCGCGCTGGCCGGGCTGACGGCCAGCGAGCCGCCGGTGACCGACCGCGCCGCCATGCGCGCCATCCATACACCGCGTTATCTGCAGTTTCTGGAAACGGCGTGGCAGGAATGGCAGGCCGCCCCCGGCGCAGGCCCCGAGGTCGTGGCGAACCTGCATCCGCAGAAGGCGACGCAGACCTATCCTTCGGGGATCACGGGCCGGGCGGGCTGGCACATGGCCGATACCGGCTGCCCGCTTGGCCGCGACACCCTTTCTGCCGCGCTGCGGGGCGTGGACACGGCGTTGGCGGCGGTTGATGCGGTGGCGCGGGGTGCGCGGGCAGCCTATGCGCTCTGCCGTCCGCCGGGGCATCATGCGGATGCGGATACGGCGGCAGGACACTGCTTCCTGAACAATTCGGCCATCGCGGCGCAGGCGCTGCGGGCGCATCACGACCGCGTCGCGATCCTGGACATCGACGTCCACCACGGCAACGGCACGCAAGAGATTTTCTATGACCGCGCCGACGTGCTGACCGTGTCGGTCCATGCCGATCCGGACGCGTTCTATCCCTTCTACCTGGGCCATGCGCCCGAAACCGGGCGCGGCGCGGGCGAGGGGTTCAACCTGAACCTGCCGCTGCCCCTGAAAAGCGGCGATGCGCCCTGGCTGCAGGCCATCGCCGATGCCACGCGGCGCATGCGCGCTTTTGCCCCCGGCGCGCTGGTGCTGGCCCTCGGCCTCGACGCGCACGAGAACGACCCTTTCAAGGGCCTGCGCGTGACCACCCCCGCCTTTGCCGAGGCCGCGCGCCTGATCCGCGCCCTGCGCCTGCCGACCGTGATCGTGCAAGAGGGCGGCTATCTCTCCGAGGATCTGACGCAGAACATCGCCAGCCACCTTCGGGGCTGGATCGACGGCCCCTGACCGGCCTATAGGGGCGCTGAACCAAGGGGGCACCATGCGGATCTGCGTCATCAACACCGGCGGCACCATCGCCAGCGTCGGCCAGCCGCTGGCGCCCATGTCCGCCGAACGTTTCGCGGCTGCGGTAACAGGCCTGCTGGGCGCATCGCTGGCGGCGGCGCTGCCCGACGACCGGCTGCACATCGACACCGGCCTGCGCTTCCCCGGCGGCGGGCTGCTGGACAGCACGGACCTGCGCCCCTCGGACTGGTGCCGGATCGCACGTCGGGTGCTGGAGCTTTATGCCGACCACGACGCCTTCGTGATCCTGCACGGCACCGACACGATGGACTTCACCGGCGCCGCGCTGCCCCTGCTGCTGAACGTCTTCGACGCGATGGGGCTGGCCCGCGCGGCCCTGTCGAAGCCGGTGATCCTGACCGGATCGCAGCTTCCGCTGTTCCGTGACACGCCAGAGGGGCTGGTCCTGAATGCGGGCAGCGACGGCTTCGCGAACCTTGCGGGCGCGCTGCACTGCGCCCGCCTACGCCTGCCAGAGGTCGCGGTCTTCTTTGGCGGCCAGCTGTTGCGCGGCAGCCGGGCGCTGAAGGTCTCGACCACGCGGTTCGCGGGCTTCGACAGCCCGCACCTGCCCCCCCTGGCCGAGGTGGGCATCGGCATCCGCCACGGGACATCGCCCCTGCCCGGACCCGCCGCGCCGGAGCTGTCGCTGAACCACCCTGCCGCCCACGCGCTGGCGCTGGCCCAGCTGGATGCCGTCCAAGCCTGCATCGACAGCCAGCGCATCGCCCAGATCCCGGCCATGCCCGCCGATCACGGCGCGGCCCAGCCCCTGCTGGCCCGCATGGTGCGCGACGCGCTGGAGGGTGGCGCGACAGGCTTGCTGCTGGAGGGGTTCGGGGAGGGCAACATCCCTGCAGGCAACGGCGCAATGCAGGCGGCGCTAAAAGGCGCACAGGTTCCAGTACTGATCGCCAGCCGCGCCATCGACGGGCAGGTCGGCGCGTTCCACTATGCCGCCGGGGCGTGGATTGGCGCGACGGGCGCCATCGCCGCGGGCGACATGACGCCGGTGGCCGCGCTGGCCAAGCTGATGATCCTGAACACCGCCGCCGGGTATCAGGGCTGGGACCGCATGGCGTTGCGCGCGCTTTTGACCCGCAGCCTGACGGGGGAATGCGCCGCCAGCGACCGGCTGACCGGGACGCTGCTTCCGGGCCAGCGCCTGCTGGCGGCGGACGGTGACGCGACGCTGATGAACGACCCCGACGCGGGGCCACGGCTGGTGGCGGGGGGACAAGTCCTGTGGCAGGCCCCTGCCCCGGGGCGGCTGCTGATGCAGGGGAACCGGCTGGCGCTTGTGTCTCCGGACGGCGCCGTCGCCTGGACCAGCGCCCCTGGCGCGCCGGGTGCCGTGCCGGTGCTGACCGCAGCGCCACCGGCCCTGCTGCTGGTCGATCCGGCAGGCCGCACCGCACCTGTCACGGCGCTGGCGGGCTGACAGGCGGCGCGGCCTGCGCTAGCAAGGAACGGCCAGCCCCGAAGGAAATCCCATGCCGCTGATCCACGTCCTGAACGGTCCCAACCTGAACCTGCTGGGCAAGCGCCAGCCCGAGATCTATGGCCGCGAGACCCTGGCCGATCTGGAAGCGATGTGCCGCGAGGCCGCCGCGCCGCACCAGATCCGCTTCCTGCAGTCGAACTGGGAAGGCCAGATCGTCGACTGGATCCACGAGGCGCGGGAGGAGGCCGCCGGCATCGTCATCAACCCTGGGGCGCTGACGCATACCTCGGTCGCGCTGCTTGACGCGCTGAACGCCTTCGACGGCCCGGTGATCGAGGTGCATATCAGCCAGATCCACAAGCGCGAGGCCTTCCGCCATCATTCCTTCGTGTCGAAACGGGCCGACGGCATCATCGCGGGGCTTGGGCTTCAAGGCTACGTCGCGGCCCTGCGCCACATCGCCGCGTCGATCTGAACGGGCGCGACCGCCGGACCCGACCGCAGGGAGGAGGATGCGGCAGGTCCGGCGGTGCTTGTGCGATCCCCTTACGGATGCGGAGGAGGAGGACGCCACGAAGCTGTTGGCCCCGCCCTGTCATGATGCGCCCGTGCTGCGGGAATGTCACAGCCGGATGCTGCGGCACCGGATGGGCGGCGAAAGCTGCCCGCCAGCCATGCAGGAACACGACCGGTTGCACGCAGAACGTGCAGTCACGTCACGTCTGACGGCAGCCGGTCCGGTTCGTAGGCCTGGTCCGACACCCGCAGGGCCCGCAGATAGGTCTGCGACCACCAGGCGACGTCATGGCTCATCACCCCCTCCAGCAGCGCGGCGTGGCGGCGGCGGCGTTCGGCCTTGGACATGCGCATGGCGTCGGCCATGGCCTGCGCCAGGTCGTGCGGGTCGTGGGGGTTGATGATCAGCGCCTCGGGCATCTGCTCGGCCGCGCCGGCAAAGCGCGACAGGATCAGCACTCCCGGGTCCTCGGGGTTCTGGGCGGCGACATATTCCTTGGCCACCAGGTTCATGCCGTCGGCCAGCGGCGTGACCAGGCCGATATGGGCCTGCCGGAACAGACCCGCCAGCACGTTGCGGGGCACGGGCCGGTGGATGAACCGGATCGGCGTCCAGTTAAGGGTCGAGAACTGCCCGTTGATCCGGCCCGCCAGGTGTTCGGTTTCCTCGCGGATGACCTGATAGGCCTCGACCTCGCCCCGCGTGGGAGGCGCGATCTGCAGGAACGACATCTTCTCGACCAGGTCGGGGTTCTGGTCCAGGAGGATCTGGAAGGCGCGGAAGCGTTGCGGGATGCCCTTGGAGTAATCCAGCCGGTCCACCCCGATCATCAGCTTGGCCCCGGTCAGGCTGCGGATGCGGTCCTCGTCGGGGGCATGCTCGGCCTCGGCCACGAAGGCCTGGGCATCGATGCCGATCGGGAAAACCTGCGCGTGGACCCGGCGATCGCCCAGAAGGAAGCTGGTCGGCGACAGCTGGACCACCTTGGCCAGTTGCCGCGCGCTTTCGGAAAAGGCGCCCAGGTCGCGCTGCGCCTGAAAGCCCAGAAGGTCGTAGTGGGACAGCCACTCGAACAGCTCGTCCGGATTCGGCAGTGCGGCGCAATCGGCAGGGCCGGGAAAGGGCGTGTGCAGGAAATGCCCGATGGGCGCGGTGACGCCCAGCTTGCGCAGCTCGGCGGCCAGCGGGAAGAGGTGATAGTCCTGAACCCAGATCCGGTCGCCTTCCTTCAGGTGCGGCACCATCATCCGGGCAATGCGCGCGTTCACCCGGCGATAGCCGTCCACGTATTCCGGCAGGATGCGCATCAGGTTCGGACGCCCGTGACAGAGCGGCCAGAGGATCGAGTTCGAATACCCCAGATAGTATTCCTCGTGATCCTGCGGCGTCAGGTCGAAGGACAGGCGCTGGAACGGCGCACCGGGATTGTCCTGCAGGTCGTCCGACGGATCGTCGGCCACCTCGCCCGAGAACCCGATCCAGACCCCGCCAGAGCTGCGCAACGCGTCTTCCAGCGCGACAACAAGGCCGCCGGACGGGTTGTCGCCCAGAGGCAGGCGGTTCGAGACGACGATCAGGCGCGACATGCTCTCTCCCTCAGTTCAGCGATGCGTCCAGCCAGGCCGCCAGCGCGGCAGGGTCGGACAGGCGGTGGCGGGCGGCGGTGGGACCCTCGCCGATCTTGATCGCGAAACCGCCGCGGGATTGCGCCTCGGCCATGGCGGGTTCGTCGGTGGTGTCATCGCCGGCGAAGACCGGCACGCGCCCCTCGAAGGGCGGCATCTGCATCAGCTGCGCCAGCGCGGTATCCTTGCCGACCCCGCCGGGCCGCAGCTCCAGCGCCATCTTGGCGGGCTGCAGCATCAGGTGCGGGTTGCGGGCGGCCAGATCGTGCATCGCATCCTCGACGAAGCCCTGAAGCGAGGGCGTGTCGCGGTAATGCATGGCGACGCCATGCGGCTTTTCCTCGACCAGAATCGCGGGATGGGGGGCGGCCAGCTTCCGTGCGGCGGCATGAAGGGCGGCGGCGTCGAAGGGCGCCTGGTGCAGCGTCTGGATCTCGTCGGGGCCGACCGAGAGTTCTGACCCGTGGCTGCCAGCGACGATACCCCGGAAATCCACCAGGTGGCCGCGCAGGTCCGCCACGTCCCGCCCCGAAATCAACGCAAGCGCCCCGTCCAGCCGGTCGTTCAGCCTGACCAGCCGGTCCCGCAGCGCCTCTGATACGACAACCGCGTCCGGGCGATGGGCGATCTCGACCAGGCAACCGTCGAAATCGAGAAACAGCGCGGCATCGGCGGGAAGCGGAGGGGGGTTCATGGGCGGCGATACTCCTGCAAGGCGTGGACACGGACCAGTGGCGTCAACATCCAACCCCCGAAGCCCCCCACTGGTTCACCATTCCGTGTATTTTTCTGCCGCGATGCGGCATGGCGGTCAGTATTCCACCCCTGCCTGCGCCTTGATGCCCGACCGGAAGGGATGCTTCACCTGCGTCATCTCGGTCACCAGGTCGGCGGCTTCGACCAGAGCCTCGGGCGCGCCGCGGCCGGTCAGGACCACGTGCGTCATCGGCGGCTTCTCGGATGCCAGGAACTCCACCACCTCGGTCACGTCCAGATAGCCATAGCGGAAGGCGATGTTGATCTCGTCCAGCAGAACCATGCGGATATCGGGGTTGCGGATCAGGTCCCGGGCCTTGGCCCAGCCAGCCTGGGCGGCGGCGATGTCGCGCGACTTGTCCTGGGTTTCCCAAGTGAACCCCTCGCCCATGCTGTGGAACTGGCAGAGGTCGGGGAAATGCGTCGTCAGCAGCCGCCGTTCGCCCGTGTCCCACGCCCCCTTGATGAACTGCACCACCGCCGACGGCATCCCGTGCGCGATGCAGCGCATGATCATCCCGAAGCCGGAGGAGGATTTGCCCTTGCCCGGGCCGGTATGGACGATGATCAGCCCCTTTTCGCCGGTCTTCGTCTCCATCATGCGGTCGCGGGCGGCCTTCTTCTTGGCCATCTTCCGGGCGTGGCGGGCCAGATCCTCGGCGGGAATGGGGTCGTTCTGGGTCACGGGCAGGCTCCTCCATGGTTGACAAATCACTGGCGCGGCGCTTTTGGTGGACGCGTGTTGGTTCCTGTCCTACGACAGGTGAAGAGGGAATGCGACAGGGCCCCGGCCCCAGGCGCAGCCGCCCCCGCGACCGTGACCGGAAAGGTCGCCCGATCCACTGGCAGATGCCGGGAAGGTGGGCCGACCGTTGGGGAAACCCTGGATCCGCAAGCCGGGAGACCTGCCAGCACCTGTTGTTGACGGGCGAACGGGGTGTTTCGCGACCGGCAGGCGATGGCCGGTCGACCCGCGCCGTCCCTTTCGGACATTCCCCGACCCCACAAAGGAAAGGCCGGCGATGCGCGCTGTTCTGCATGTCTGCACCACCTGCCGCGGCACCCAGCCGGCAGAGGACCTCGACGCCCCGCGCCCCGGCGCCGTCCTGCACGAGACGCTGCAGGACGCCGCCCCCGAGGGCGTGCAGATCCGTGCGGTCGAATGTCTCTCGGCCTGTTCGCAGGGCTGTTCGGTGGCCTTGTCGGCTCCGGGCAAGTGGTCCTATGTCTATGGCCGCCTGACGCCCGAAGACGCCGCAGACATCCTGGCCGGCGCCGCCGCCTATGCCGGCACCCCCGACGGCATCGTGCCCTGGCGCGAGCGCCCCGTGATCTTCCGCAAGCAGAGCCTTGCCCGAATTCCCCCGCAGGAGTGACAATGACCGATCTGACCAAGACCCCCGTCACCGTGATTACAGGCTTTCTGGGGTCGGGAAAGACGACCCTGATCCGCCACCTGATGCAGAACCCGCAGGGCAAGCGCCTTGCGGTGATCGTCAACGAATTCGGCACGATGGGCGTCGACGGTGACATCCTGAAGGGCTGCGCCGACGCATCCTGCCCGGCCGAGAACATCCTGGAGCTGTCGAACGGCTGCATCTGCTGCACGGTCGCCGACGACTTCATCCCGACGCTGGAATCGCTGATGGCGCTGCCGCAAAAGCCCGATCACATCCTGATCGAAACCTCGGGCCTGGCGCTGCCGAAACCCTTGCTGAAGGCTTTCGACTGGTCGGCGATCCGCTCGCGCATCACCGTGGACGGGGTGATCGCGCTGGCCGATGCCGAGGCGGTGGCGGCGGGCCGCTTTGCCCCCGACGTGGCGGCGGTGGACGCGCAGCGGCAGGCCGATGACAGCCTGGATCACGAGACGCCGCTGTCCGAGGTGTTCGAGGACCAGATCTCCTGCGCGGATGTGGTGCTGCTGACCAAGGCCGATCTGGCCGGAGAGGCGGGCATCGCCGCCGCCCGCGCCGTGATCGAGGCCGAGGCGCCCCGCCCCCTGCCCATCCTGACCGTGACCGAGGGCGCCATCGACCCGCGCCTGATCCTGGGCCTCGGCAAGGCCGCCGAGGATGACCTGGCCGCCCGGCCCAGCCACCATGACGGCGCTGACGATCACGAGCATGAGGATTTCGACACCGTCGTGATCGACCTGCCCGAAATCGCCGATCCCGCCGATCTGACCGTCCGCATCGCACGGCTGGCCGCCGAACAGCACATCCTGCGCGTCAAGGGACATGTCGCCGTGGCTGGCAAGCCCATGCGCCTGCTGGTGCAGGCGGTCGGCGCGCGGGTGCGCCACCAGTACGACCGCCCCTGGGGCGACCAGCCCCGCCGGTCGCGTCTGGTTGTGATCGCCGAACACGACCACGTCGATCCGGCGGCGATCCGGGCGGTTCTGGAGGCTGTGCCCGCGTAATGCACGTCATCTTCCGCGAACAGGTCGGACTCGAGCGGTCCGACACCCCCTACGACCCCGGCCAGACGCCGGCGGATCTGGTGGTCCTGTCGTTTTCCGACAGCGACCTCGGGGCATTCGCGGAGGGCTGGCGGCGCGCGGCGGGCGGACTGCCGTCGCTGCGGCTCTGCAACCTTGTGGCGCTGCGGCACCCCGTGTCGGTCGATACCTATGTCGAAAACACGCTGGCCGGCGCGAAAGGCATCCTGATCCGCCTGATCGGAGGAGAGGCCTATTGGCCCTATGGCCTGGCCTCTGTGCAGGATCTTGCGCGCCGGAAGGGGATCGCGCTGGCCGTGCTGCCCGCCGACGGTCGCGACGATGCGCGGCTGGAGGAGGCCTCGACCGTTCCGGCATCGGTCCTGCGCGTGCTACGGCGGCATTGCGACCAGGGCGGCGCGGTGGCCGCGCAGGCGGCGCTGGCGCAGATGGCCATCGCCTCGGGGCTGGAGGCCGCGCCGGTGCCGGGCCGCAAGACGCTGCCGCAGATGGGGTTCTATGATCCCGACCACGGCGTGGTCGATGCGCCGGGCGAAGTGCAGGCGCTGGTGACCTTTTACCGCAGTTGGCTGGCCGCCGCCGACATGGCCGCCATCGACGCGCTGATCCGCACGCTGCGCGGGGGCGGGATCAGCGCCACGGGGGCATTCGCGCCCTCTCTGAAGGCCGAGGGGCTTGGCGACTGGCTGGCGGCCGCCCTGACCACGGCGCCCCGGATCATCGTGAACGCCACCGGCTTTGCGGCGGGCAGCGGCGCAGCTGAACAGGTCGTTCCCCTCGGCCAAACAGCCCGGGCCGGAATGGCACCCTTTGCAGATTTCCCCGCGCCGGTCTTCCAGGTCGCCTTGTCCACCAACCGCCGCCGTGACTGGGCGGGGGCCGAACGTGGCCTGTCCCCCTCGGACCTGGCGATGAACGTCGTCCTGCCCGAGGTGGACGGCCGCATCTTCGCCGGCGTCATCAGCTTCAAGTCGCCCGGACGCCGCGACCCCGACCTGCAATATTCGCGCTTTGCCCACCGGCCCGACCCCGACCTGCTGACCGCCGCCGTGAACCGGATCGAGGCCTGGGCGCGGCTGGCCCAAACGCCCCTGCCCGCGCGCCGGGTGGCGATGGTGCTGTCCACCTATCCCGGCCGCGACTGGCAGATGGCCCATGCCGTCGGATTGGACGCGCCCGCCTCGGCAGATGCGGTGGGGGGGATGCTGGCCAAGGCCGGGTATGACGCCACCCCCGGCAGCGCGGCCGCGCTGACGACCGCGCGGCTGGACTGCCCGCTGGAGGAGTACCGCGCCGCGCTGGCCACCCTGCCGCAGGCGCTGCAGGACGATCTGCAGGCGGCTTGGGGCGCCCCCGAGGACGACCCCGACTGCCGGCATGGCGCTTTCCGCATCGCCGCGATCCGGCGCGGCAAGCTGATCGTCGCGCTGCAGCCCGAGCGCAGCCACCGCGCGGGGCGCGAGAATGATTACCACGACCTGACCCGCGTTCCTCGCCACGCCTATGTCGCCTTCTACCTGTGGCTGCGCGCGCAAGGCCCGCATGCGCTGGTCCACATGGGGGCCCATGGCACGCTGGAATGGCTGCCGGGCAAGGCGGTGGCGCTGTCGGGCGACTGCTGGCCGCAGGCGCTGACGGGGGCGCTGCCGGTGATCTATCCCTTCATCGTCAACGACCCGGGCGAGGCCGCGCAGGCCAAGCGCCGCATCGGTGCGGTGACGTTGGGCCACATGCCGCCGCCGATGCGGCAATCCGCCCTGCCCCCTGGCATGGCGGGGCTGGAGCGGAGCCTGGACGAATATTCCACCGCCGACGGGCTGGACCCCGCGCGCCGCGACCGCCTGATCGCCGCCATCCGCGACGAGGCCCGCGCCCTGGGGGTCGAGGATGACCTGGGCATCCCGCCCGATGCCTCTGCCGCCGAGGCGATCACCCGCATCGACCGCTTCGTTTGCGACATCAAGGAAAGCCAGTATGGCGAGGGGCTGCATGTCTGGGGCAGCGGTGAGTGTGGAGATGCCGAACGCGCGGGCCTGATGGCCGCGCTGGATGGGCGGTTCGTGGCGCCGGGCCCCTCGGGGTCGCCGAACCGGGGGCGCCGGGACGTGATGCCGACGGGCCGGAACCTCTTTTCGGTCGATCCGCGCGCCGTGCCCACGCCCGCAGCCCATGCGCAGGGCGTGAAACTGGCCGAGGAATTGCTGCGCCGCCACCTGCAGGATCACGGCGACTGGCCGCAGGGGCTGGTCGTGGACCTGTGGGGCAGCGCGACCATGCGCACCGCCGGCGAGGAATTCGCCATGGCCCTGCACCTGGCGGGGCTGAAGCCGGTCTGGGATGCGGGTTCGGGCCGCGTCTCGGGGGTCGAGGTGATCCCGGCGGCGCTGCTGGACCGGCCGCGCATCGACGTGACGCTGCGGGTCTCGGGCCTTTTTCGTGACGTCTTTCCGGTGCTGGCGCAGCTGTTCGAGACAGGGACGGCCACCCTGGCGGACCGGGACGAGGCCGGAAATCCCTATGCCGCCCGCGCGCCCCGCGTCTTTGGCCCGCAGCCGGGGCAATATGGCCTGGGCATGGGCACTGCGCCGGACAGCTTCACCGATGCGGCCCGGCAGGCGGCCGGAGAGGCGTGGCTGTCGGCCTCTGCCTGGGCGATCGGCGCGGACGGAACCAGCCGCCCCGACCGCGCGGGGCTGGAGGCGCGGCTGGCGGGCGTCGACAGCTTCGTGCACCCGCAAGACCTGCCCGAGACCGACTTGCTGATGGCCGCCGACTTTGCCGCACACGAGGCGGGATTCGCCGCCGCCATGGCTCATCTGGGGGGCAAGGCGGCGCTGTATCATCTTGACGCGACGCAGCCCGACCGCCCCCGCGCCCGCACCCTGACCGAGGAGGTGGCCCGCACCGTCCGCTCCCGCGCCGCCGACCCGGCCTGGGCCGACGCCATGACCCGCCACGGCTTTCGCGGCGCTGCCGAGATCGCGGCGACGCTGGACCACATGGCGGCCTTTGCCCATCTGGCGGGCGCCGTGCCGCCGCATCTGTTCGACCTGTATCACGAGGCAACGCTTGGCCGGCCCGAGATCGTGAACTTCATGGAGGCCGAGAACGCGCCGGCGCTGGCCGCGATGCGCGACCTGTTCCAGCGGCTGCACGAGGCGGGCCTGTGGGTGACGCGCCGCAACTCCATCGCGGTGACGCTGTGAGCGTGGTGAAGGGCTGGTGCCCCGGTGCGCTGCAGCCGATGCAGTCCGGCGACGGCTGGGTCGTCCGCATCCGCCCCCGGGGCGGGCGGCTGGACGCGGCGCAGGCGGGGGCCATCGCCGATGCCGCCGAGGCCCATGGCAACGGCGTGATCGAGCTGACCGGACGCGCCAACCTGCAGCTGCGCGGCGTGGCGCCCGCCGCGCACGCGCCGCTGGTTGCGGCCCTGTCGGCGCATGCCCTGATCGACGCCGACATCGCCGCCGAGACGCGGCGCAACATCCTTGTCACCCCCTTCGCGGATGCCGAGGCGGATGCCCTGGCCGAGGCGTTGGCTGGGGCGCTGGCCGCCTCGGACCTGCCGCTGCCGGCCAAATTCGGCTTTGCGGTCGATCCCGGCCGCGTCCCGGTCCTGGCCCGCGACCCGGCCGATATCCGCATCGAGCGGGGCCGCGAGGCCCTGCTGCTGCGCGCCGACGGGGTGAATCTCGCCGCCCCCTTGCGATCCGTCGATGATGCGCTGGCGCTGGCGCGGTGGTTTCTGGACATGGGCGGCGCGGCCGGTGGCCGTGGCCGGATGGCGGCGCTGATCGCGCGGGGCATCCGCCCCGATGCGGCGCTGCCGGCGCCCGCCCCCATGCCCCCGCCCGGCCCCGGCGCGGTCCCGCAGGGCATGCTGGCGGCGATGGAGTTCGGGCAGGTCCCCCCCGACACGCTGCGCCGCCTGGCGCGCCTTGGCCCCTTGCGGATGACTCCGTGGCGGATGCTGCTGGTGCGGGGCGCGCGCCACCTGCCCGCGATGCCGGGCCTGATCCTTGACCCCATAGACCCCCGCCTCAGGCTGCGGGCCTGCCCCGGCGCGCCCGCCTGTCCGCAGGCCCTGGCCGAGACCCGCAACCTGGCCCGCAGCCTGGCAGAGCTTGTCCCGCCCGGCGCGGTGCTGCATGTGTCTGGCTGCGCCAAGGGCTGCGGCTGGCCGCACGCCGCCGACCGCACCCTGACCGCCACGACCGAAGGGTTCGACCTGATCTGCCACGGCCGCGCCGCCGATCCCGCCGCCCTGCGCGGCCTGCACCCCGACCAACTGCCGAAGGTTCTCTGATGCCCCACGACTATGAAAAGGACGGCGCCGCCATCTATCGCCAGTCCTTCGCCACCATCCGGGCCGAGGCCGATCTGGCGCGCTTCGACGCCGACGAGGAGCCCGTCGTCGTCCGCATGATCCACGCGGCGGGGCTGGTGGGCCTGGAACGCGACGTGGCCTTCACCCCCGGCATGGCGACCGCCGCCCGCGCGGCGCTAGCGGCCGGTGCCCCGATCCTCTGCGATGCGCGCATGGTCAGCGAAGGCGTGACCCGTGCCCGGCTGCCCGCGAACAACCAGGTTATCTGCACCCTGCACGACCCTCGCGTCCCAGACATGGCGCGCGACATGGGCAACACCCGCAGCGCCACCGCGCTGGAGCTGTGGCGTCCGCATCTGGACGGCGCGCTGGTCGCCATCGGCAATGCGCCGACCGCCCTGTTCCACTTGCTGAACATGCTGGAAGACCCTGCCTGCCCCCGTCCCGCCGCGATCATCGGCTGCCCCGTGGGCTTCGTGGGCGCGGCCGAATCCAAGGACGCGCTGATGGCGGCACCTCCTGCACCCTCGGTCATCGTGCGCGGGCGGCTTGGCGGCTCGGCCATCACCGTGGCGGCGATCAACGCGCTGGCCAGCCGGAAGGAGTGAACCATGGGACAGATCATCTGCGCGGGTCTTGGGCCGGGGGATCCGGACCTCATCTCGGTGGGCGCGGACCGCGCGATCCGGGGCGCGCGGCACGTGGCCTTCTTCCGCAAGCCCGGACGGCAGGGGCAGGCCCGGCGGATCGTGCAGGGCATGCTGCCTGCCGGTTGCACCGAATACCCGATGGAATACCCGGTGACGACGGAACTGCCCTTCGACAGCCCAGCCTATAACGACCTGCTGTCGGCCTTCTACGACGACTGGGCAGGGCGTCTGGCGGCGCTGGCCGCGACCGACGAGGTGGTGGTGCTGTGCGAAGGGGACCCGTTTCTTTATGGCTCTTTCATGCACCTCTATGTGCGGCTGAAGGACCGGGTGCCGGTGCGGGTGATCCCCGGCACTCCCGGCATGGTCGGCTGCTGGAATGCCAGCGGCACGCCGATCACCTGGGGCGACGACGTGCTGACCGTGCTGATGGGCACGCTTCCCGAAGCCGACCTGGCGCGCCACATGTCGGCCTGCGACGCGATGGTGGTCATGAAGACCGGCCGCAACCTGCCCAAGGTCCGCCGCGCGCTGGCCGCCGCCGGACGCCTTGATGACGCCTGGCTGGTCGAGCGCGGCACCATGCCGGGCCAACGCATCGCGCGGCTGGCCGAGGTCGAGGGCGCCGACTGCCCCTATTTCGCCATCGTATTGGTCCACGGCCAGGGCCGCCGCCCTGTTGCGGTGCCGGATGCTGCCGAATGACCGGCTGGATCGCCGTCGCGGGCCTGGGGCCGGGCGATGATGCACTGGTCACGCCCGAGGTGACCGCCGCCCTGGATCAGGCGACGGATGTGATCGGGTATATCCCCTATGTTGCGCGGGTCGCGCCGCGTCCGGGCCTGGTGCTGCATCCCTCGGACAACCGGGTGGAACTGGATCGCGCGCGCCACGCGCTGGACCTGGCGGCGGCGGGGCGGCGGGTGGTCATCGTGTCGTCCGGCGATCCGGGGGTCTTTGCCATGGCCTCGGCCCTATTCGAGGCGCTCGAGGCGGCGGGCGCCGATCCGGACATCCGCATCCTGCCGGGCATCACGGCGATGCTGGCGGCGGCGGCGCGGGCCGGCGCGCCCTTGGGCCACGATTTCTGCGCGATCAACCTCTCGGACAACCTCAAGCCCTTCGCGCTGGTCGAACACCGCCTGCGCCATGCGGCGCGGGGCGATTTCGCGATGGCGTTTTACAACCCCCGGTCGCGGTCCCGCCCCGAGGGCTTTGCCCGCGTGCTGGAGATCCTGCGCGAGGAATGCGAACCTGGGCGCCTGCTGATCTTCGCCCGCGCCGTCAGCACCCCGGACGAGGCGCTGCAGATCGTGACGCTGGCCGATGCCCACCCCGCGATGGCCGACATGCGCACGGTCGTGCTGGTCGGCAACTCTGCCACGCGGCGGGTCGGCCGGTGGGTCTATACCCCCCGCAGCGCAGGCGTCGCCTGATGCGAGGCGGACGTCAGACGCGGCGCCCTTGCCGGCAGTTGCCGGAACTGTCAGCCGCTGCCGGCAGGGGTGCTGTCGCGCAGCCAATCCAGCGCCACCTGCGGCTCGGTGACCGTCATGCGCTCTGGAACCCATGGGCGGTCGATCATGATCACGCGGATGCCCAGGGCCCGCGCGGCAGCAAGCTTCGCCGCCGCCCCGCTGCCGCCGCTGTTCTTGGCGACCAGGTGCGTGATGCCATGCGCGGCCATCAGCGCTCGGTCGCCGGCTTCGGTGAAGGGTCCGCGGGCGATCACGACGTCGGCTTGCGGCAGGGGCGGTTCGCCGGGCGCATCTATCAGCCGCAGCAGCCAGCGATGCGGCAGGCCGGCGAAGGACGCAAGGCTCTGCTTGCCGATGGCCAGGAAGATCCGCGAGGGCGTCGGCGGCAGCATCGCGACGGCACCGTCGATGTCGGCAACGCCGGTCCAGTCGTCCCCCGGACCGGGTTGCCACTCCGGGCGCTGCAGGGCCAGCAGCGGCACACCGGCGCGGCGCGCGGCCTGGGTCGCGTTGCGGCTGATGCGGGCGGCGAAGGGGTGCGTGGCATCGATCAGGTGGCTGATCGCCTTGTCGCGCAGGTAACGCTCCAGCCCTTCGGGGCCGCCGAAGCCGCCGATGCGCAGCGGCAGTGGCTGGGCCAACGGTGCGGCGGTGCGCCCGGCATAGGAATAGATCGCCGGCACCTGCGCTTCGGCAAGCAGGCGAGCCAGGGCGCTGGCTTCGGACGTTCCGCCCAGCAGAAGGACGCGCGGCATGGCTGACCCTTGGTTGACAATCATCGGGATCACCGAGAATGGCTTGCCCGGCCTGGGCGATGCAAGCCGCCATGCGCTGGCCGCGGCCGAGGTCGTGTTCGGCGGCCCTCGCCATCTGCAGCTTGCGGGGGTCGGCGCGCGGGGACGGTTCTGGCCGGTGCCATTCGACATCGCACCGGTGCTGGCGCTGCGGGGGCAGCGGGTGGCGGTGCTGGCCTCGGGCGATCCCTTCTGGTTCGGCGCCGGCGGCAGCCTTGCCGCAGCGTTGCAGCCCGCCGAATGGCGCGCCCTACCCGCGCCGGGGGTGCTGTCGCTGGCGGCTGCGCGGCTTGGCTGGCGGATCGAGAGCTGCGTGACCTTGGGCCTGCACGCCGCCCCCTTCGCGCGCCTTCGGCCGCATCTGGCGCGCGGCTGCCGGATCATTGCGACGCTGCGGGACGGTAACGCCCCGGCCACGCTGGCCGCCTGGCTGAGGGCGCAGAGCGCGGGGGCCATCCGGATGACGGTGCTGGAGCGGCTTGCAGGGCCCGCCGAACGTGTCCGCCAGGCCACGGCGGCGGGGTTCGCGCTGACGGATGTGGGCGCGCCGGTGGCCGTGGCGCTGGACGGGTCGGACCTGCCACGCGGCTTCGGGCTGTCGGCTGTTGCGGGCCGTCCCGACGACCAGTTCGCCCATCAGGGCCAGATCACCAAGTCGCCGATCCGGGCGCTGACGCTGGCGGCGCTGGTGCCGAGGGCCGGCGCGCTGCTGTGGGACATCGGCGGCGGGTCGGGGTCGATCTCGGTCGAGTGGGCGCTGGCCGGGGGCCGCGCGATCTGTCTCGAGCCGCGGGCGGACCGGCTGGCGCTGATCCGCGCCAACCTGGACGACTTCGGCCTGGCCGACCGCGTGATGCTGCGACAGGGCGCGGCGCCGCAGGCGCTGGCGGACCTGCCCGAACCGGATGCGGTCTTCGTCGGTGGCGGGGCCAGCGCGGCCCTGTTCGACATGCTGTGGCCCGTGCTGCCGCCCGGCGCGCGGCTGGTCGCCAATGCCGTGACGCTAGAGACCGAGGCGCTGCTGGCCGACCGCCATGCCCGTCACGGCGGCGATCTGACCCGGATCGAGTTCGCCCGCGCCGCCCCCCTGGGCGGCATGCGCGGCTGGCAACCGGCCCGCCCGGTCGTGCAATGGGCAGTCAGCCGATGAGGATCGCCGGCATCGGCTGTCGTCCCGGAACCGGCTCCGGCCCGATCCTTGACGCCATCGCAGCGGCGGGCAGCATCGACGCGCTGGCCACCATTCCCGCCCGCGAAGCCGAGTTACGCCCCGCCGCTGCCGCGCTAAGATTGCCATTGCACCTGGTCGCGGTCACGGGCATCGCCACGCCGACGCAGTCACCGCGCATCCAGTCGCTGCACGGGACCGGATCGGTGGCCGAGGCTGCCGCCATCGCCTGCGGCGGCAGGCTGCTGGCCCCGCGCCGCACCTTCGGCCCCGTCACCATCGCCATCGCAGAGGTTCCATGACCGTCCATTTCATCGGCGCCGGCCCCGGTGCCGCCGACCTGATCACGCTGCGGGGCCGCAACCTGATCGCCGCCTGTCCCGTCTGCCTCTATGCCGGCAGCCTGGTGCCGCCCGCCCTGCTGCAGCACTGCCCGCCCGGCGCCCGGATCGTGAACACCGCGCCGCTCAGCCTGGACCAGATCGTCGAGGAGATGGCGCAGGCCAATGCCAAAGGCCATGACGTTGCGCGGCTGCATTCGGGCGACCTGTCGGTCTGGTCGGCACTGGGCGAACAGCTGCGCCGCCTGCGCCAGCTTGGCATCCCGTTCCAGGTGACGCCGGGCGTGCCGTCCTTCGCCGCGGCGGCCGCCGCGCTGGAGACCGAGCTGACGCTGCCCGGCATTTCGCAATCGGTGGTGCTGACACGGACGCCGGGCCGCGCCTCGACCATGCCCGAACGCGAAACGCTGACCGCCTTCGCCGCCACCGGGGCGACGCTGGCGATCCATCTGTCGATCCACGCGCTGGACCGGGTGGTGGCGGACCTGATGCCGGATTACGGCCCCGACTGCCCGGTGGCGGTGGTCTGGCGGGCCAGCTGGCCTGACCAGCGGATCATCCGGTCAACGCTGTCGCGGGTTCAGGACGACGCGCAGGGGATCGACCGGACCGCGCTGATCCTGGTCGGCCCCGCACTGGCGGCCGAGGGGTTCGACGACAGCCGCCTTTACGCCGCCGACTATGACCGCCGCTATCGCCCTGTCGGCCCCGACCCGAGGTTTCCGGAATGACGCCAGGACTGATGATCTCGGCCCCTGCCTCGGGGACCGGCAAGACGATGCTGATGCTGGGCCTGCTGACGGCGCTGCGGCGCAAGGGGCTGACCGTGCAGCCCTTCAAGTCGGGACCCGACTACATCGATCCGGGGTTCCACCATGCGGCCTCGGGGCGATCCAGCTTCAATCTGGATGCCTGGGCGATGGAGCCGGGGCGCATCGCCGCCCATGTCACGGGCCAGCCGCCTGCCGACCTGGTGCTGGCCGAAGGATCGATGGGGCTTTTCGACGGGGTCGCGTCGGCCGGGGAAACCGGCATCGGTTCCAGCGCCGAGATCGCGCAGATGATGGGCTGGCCGGTGGTGCTGATCCTGGACGTGGGCGGCCAGGCGCAGTCGGCCGCCGCCACCGCGCGGGGCTTTGCCACGCTGCGGCCGGACCTGCCCTTCGCGGGGGTGGTGCTGAACCGCGTCGCCTCGGCGAGGCACGAGGCGCTGATCCGCGAAGGGATGCGCGCCGCCGGGATCACGGTGCTGGGCGTCCTGCCGCGTCAGGGCAACATCACCCTGCCGGAACGCCACCTGGGGCTGGTCCAGGCCGAAGAGACCGCTGGCCTCCAGGCGATTCTGGATCATGCGGGCGACTTTGTCGGCGCGCATTGCAACCTTGATGCCATTGTCGCCGCCGCCGCCAGCCGCACCCTGCCCGATCACGCGGCGCCGCTGCCGCTGACCGCGCCCGGCATGCGCATCGCCCTGGCCCGGGATGCCGCCTTCAGCTTCGTCTACCCCCACGTGATCGAGGCCTGGCGCAGAGCCGGTGCGACGATCCTGCCGTTCTCGCCGCTGGCCGACCAGGGCCCGGATGTCAGCGCGGACTGCTGCTGGCTGCCCGGCGGCTATCCTGAACTGCACGCGCCGCGCATCGCGTCTGCCGAAGGCTTTCGCGCGGCCTTGCACCGCTTTGCCGCAACCCGCCCGGTGCACGGCGAATGCGGCGGCTATATGGCGCTTGGGGCGGGGCTGGTCGATGCCGAGGGCAAACGACACCCGATGCTGGGCCTGCTGGGGCTGGAGACGAGCTATGCCAAGCGCCGGATGCACCTGGGATACCGGCGGGCCGAACCGCTGGCGGCGGTGCCGGGCCTCGGCCGGCACCCGCTGCGGGGGCACGAGTTCCACTATGCCTCGATCCTGTCGCAGCCCGACGCGCCGCTGGCGCAGGTGACGGATGCCAACGGCGCCCAGGTGCCCGAGACTGGCAGCCATCGCGCGATGCCCGGCGGTGGGCAGGTCACGGGGACATTCTTTCATCTGATTGCGCCTGCCACGACTTGACGCAGGCGGCGCGATGACGTTCAGGTGAAGGCCTGCATGGTGCCTGCATGACGTTTCAGCGTCGGGCTTCATCGGGAATGGGGAAGGGCGGACCCAATCGCGGCGCCCGAAGCCCCAGCCGCCCCCGCGACTGTATGCGGAGAGCGCGCGTCACCCGTGCCACTGGGGCCACGCCCCGGGAAGGCCGACGCCGCGCCCCGACCCGCAAGCCAGGAAACCGGCCATGGCAGACACCAGATCCGCCGTCGGGTGTGACGGCCAAAGGAGAATCGACCATGCATATCGAACCGGGCATCGTCGCGGGCGCCAAGATCGTGCTCAGCTATGCCACCGCCGCGACCGCCGGCGCCTATACCCTGAAGCTGGCCTTCGAATCGCTGCGCGAACGGGGCCTCTCCTCGCTTGGCGCACGGGCCGCGCTGGCGACCGTTGCCACCTTCGTCTTCTTCCAAGTGCTGCCGCATTTCCCCGTCGGCGTGTCCGAGGTGCACCTGATCCTCGGCTCCACGCTGTTCCTGGTCTTCGGCGCGGCCCCCGCCGCCATCGGGCTGGCGCTTGGGCTGCTGGCGCAAGGGCTGCTGTTTGCGCCCGCCGACCTGCCGCAATACGGCATGAACGTCACGACGCTGCTGGTGCCGCTGTTCGCGGTCGCCGCGGCGGCGCGCCGCGTCATCGCCCCCGGCACCGCCTATGTCGACCTGAGCTATGGCCAGGCGCTGGCGCTGTCGACGGCCTTCCAGGGCGGCGTCGTCGCCTGGGTGGCATTCTGGGCGTTCTATGGCCAAGGCGCTGCCGCATGGGAGGGCGTCGCCACCTTCGGCGCGGCCTACCTGCTGGTTGTCGCGCTGGAGCCGCTGGTCGACCTTGCGCTGCTGGCCGGCGCCAAGTCCCTGCGCGGCCTGCGCGACAGCGGCCTGGTGACGCCGCGCCTGTTCGCATGATCCGTCTTACCCTGATCGGGATCGGGACCGGAAACCCGGACCACCTGACCCTGCAGGCCATCCAGGCCCTGCATGCGTCGGACCTGGTGCTGATCCCGCTGAAGGGCGATGAAAAGGCCGATCTGGCAGGGCTGCGCCGCGCCCTGCTGGACCGGCACCTGACGGACGCGCAGGTCCGACTGGCAGAGTTCGATCTGCCGCGCCGCGACAGTGCCGATCCAGACTATCTGAACGGGGTCGAGCGTTGGCACGATGCCATCGCGGAAGCGTGGTCCACTCAGATCGCGCGCCACCTGCCGGAGGGCGGCAATGTCGCGCTGCTGGTCTGGGGGGACCCATCGCTTTACGACAGCAGCTTGCGCATCGCCGCGCGGTTGGATGCGCAGGTGACGGTGATACCCGGCGTTACGGCCATCCAGGCACTGTGTGCGGCGCATGCGATCCCGCTGAACAACCTGGGCGCGCCGGTGCAGATCACCACGGGCCGGATGCTGCGCGACCGCGGCTGGCCCGCGGCGGTCGACCGGCTGGTGGTGATGCTGGACGGCGCCTGCGCCTTCCAGTCCCTGCCGACAGACGGCATCGGGATCTGGTGGGGCGCCTTCCTTGGCATGCCGCAGCAGATCCTCGACCACGGCCCGCTGGCCGAGGCCGGTCCGCGAATCGTCCGGGCCCGCGCGGCTGCCCGGGCCGCGCACGGTTGGATCATGGACTGCTATCTGCTGCAGCGCGACTAGTGGGCGTCAGAACATGAAGACGTCGTCGGCCACGTCCTGCCAGGTCAGGTCCGGGTCCGTCAGGACGATGCGCTGCCCCGACCCCAGGTCGATGACGACGCCTTCGGCCGTTTCCCGGATATCGTCGCGGACGAACTTGGTCACGTCGGGGCCGACGAGGTCCTTGTCGATCAGGATGCGGTCGCGACCGGACTGGAAATCCGCGATCCGGTCCGTGCCGACCGATCCTGCGAAGACGAACTGATCGGCCCCCGCGCCGCCCCGCAGCAGGTCGTTGCCGACGCCGCCCGCAAGCAGGTCGTTCCCGGCACCGCCGTCCAGCGTGTCGGCGCCCCAGTTCCCGAACAGACGGTCGTTGTGATCGTCACCGAATATCCGGTCGGCGCCCATGTCGCCGTTGATGAGGTCGGCTCCGATTCCGCCCGCGAGCGTGTCGTTTCCGGCGCCGCCCAGAAGGCGGTCGTTGCCGATCTCTCCCCAGATACGATCATTGCCCAAATGGCCCAGGATCACGTCGTTGCCGCGTCCGCCGTGCAGCGCGTCGTCCCCGGCACCGCCGAAGATCCAGTCGGACCCCGTCCCGCCCCAGACCGAGTCGTTCCCGGCCCCGCGAACGATCCGGTCGCTGCCGCCGGTCGCGAAGGGCCCTTTGTGATGATCGCCAACCTGCGCCAGCCAGTCCGCCACCCGCGGGGCCGCGGCGTTTGTCATCGGCGTCCCGACGGTCGTGATCGTGACATCCGGCGCGACATCTAGCTGCACCTGGCCGCCGGTCGCCGCGAAATCCTGCGTGACCATGACAACCCGGTGAGCGCCGAAATTTCCGACATCGATCCCGACGCCAAGATAGTCGACATCTGGGTCGAGAATGTTGGCGCGGTGACCGGGGCTGTCCATCAGGTTGCGGTGCATCTGCCGGACCTCGTCCAGCAGCGAACCGTCGCGGTCGTCCGAGATGTAGGCCAGGTTTTCAGCCACGCGCCAGCCGCCCTGCAGCGAAAAGTTCGCCTCCTGCACGCGTGCGGAGGGCTTCGATCCTTCCTCGCCCGTATGCGAGAAGACATCTGCGTCGAGCATCCACTCGCTATGGTCTGCTGCGGCGTCGTTCAGCCGCGTTTCCAGCACCAGTGGGGCAAGGTCGTGCCGCGCACGTTCCTGGTTGACCAGCTGCAGGAAGTACCGCTCGGCCGGGGTGGCATGTGACATCGGACCCTCTTGGCTACACGCTATGGTTGAGAATATGGCAGGGCGATCCGTCGGTTCAAGCGGCAAGCCGAGAAACGGTTAAGGTCCCGCCCATGATCAGCAGGACCTTGCCTTCGCCGGCGGGATCAAGCCTGAAGCGACCTGACCCCGACCTCGCCTTCCTCGCGCGACTTGATGGCCGCCACGGCGGCGATGCTGCCCGCGGCGGTCGTGAAGTAGGGGATCTTGTCGTAGAGCGCGACAGCCCGGATCTCTCGGCTGTCGGCAATGGCCTGCACGCCTTCGGTCGTGTTCAGCACCATCGCAATGTCGCCATTCTTCAGGCGGTCGACGATGTTGGGGCGGCCTTCATAGAACTTGTTCACCCGCTGCGACTCGACCCCCTGCCCGGCCAGGAAATCCGCCGTGCCAGAGGTCGCGAGCAGCGAGAACCCCATCTGGACCAGGTCCCGGGCGGCACCGGCCAGCACGTCGGTCTTGTCGGCGTCCTTCACCGATACGAAGACGCGACCCTCGTGCGGCAGGTGCGTACCCGCCCCCATCTGCGCCTTGAGGAAGGCGCGCGCGAAGTTGCGGTCCCAGCCCATGACCTCTCCGGTCGAGCGCATTTCCGGGCCCAGCAGCGTGTCGACGCCGGGGAAGCGGGCGAAGGGCAGCACGGCCTCCTTGACCGAAAACCAGGGCGTGATCGGGTCGGCCAGCGTCATCGGATCGGCGAAAGGCAGGTCGGTTTCCGGACCCACGCCTTCGGGATAGGGCGCACGGGCGGGGAAGTTCGACATCGGCTCTCCGGCCATGAGGCGCGCGGCAATGGACGCAATGGCGCTGTCGGTGGCCTTGGCGACGAAGGGGACGGTGCGGCTGGCGCGGGGGTTGACCTCGAGCACGAAGATCTGGCCGTCCTTCAGCGCGAACTGCACGTTCATCAGGCCCTTGACCTTCAGCGCGCGGGCCATGGCGGTGGTCTGGGCCTTCAGTTCGGCAATGGTGGCGGCGTCCAGCGTGTGCGGAGGCAGCGAACAGGCGCTGTCGCCCGAATGGACGCCCGCCTCCTCGATATGTTCCATGATTCCGGCGACATGCACGGTCTCGCCGTCGCAAAGCGCGTCAACGTCGACCTCGATCGCGCCCGAGAGGTAGCTGTCCAGCAGCACCGGGTTCTTGCCCGACACGGTGACGGCCTCGGTGATGTAGCGCTTCAGGTGGTCCATGTCGCGCACGATCTCCATCGCGCGGCCGCCCAGAACATAGGATGGGCGGATGACCAGCGGAAAGCCGATACGTTCGGCAATGGCGATGGCCTGGTCGTCGCTGCTGGCGATGCCGTTGATCGGCTGCTTGAGGCCCAGGTCGTTCAGCAGTTTCTGGAACCGCTCGCGGTCCTCGGCCAGGTCGATGGCGTCGGGGGTCGTCCCAAGAATCGGGATGCCCTCTGCCTCCAGCGCGTTGGCAAGCTTCAGCGGCGTCTGGCCGCCGAACTGGACGATGACGCCGTGCAGCGTGCCGTTCTGCTGTTCGGTGTGCAGGATTTCCAGCACGTGCTCGAGGGTCAGCGGTTCGAAATACAGCCGGTCCGAGGTATCGTAGTCGGTCGACACGGTCTCGGGGTTGCAGTTGATCATGATGGTTTCATAGCCCGCGTCCGTCAGTGCGTAACAGGCATGGCAGCAGCAATAATCGAACTCGATCCCTTGGCCGATCCGGTTCGGACCGCCACCCAGGATGACGACCTTCTTGGCATCCGTGGGGCGCGATTCGCATTCCACGTCGCCCATCGCCGGGGCCTCATAGGTGGAATACATGTAGGGGGTCTGCGCCTCGAATTCGGCCGCGCAGGTATCGATGCGCTTGAAGACGGGGCGGATGTCCAGGGCACGGCGGGCGCGGCGAATATCGGCCTCGTCGCGGCCCGTCAGATGCGCCAGCCGGGCGTCGGTGAAACCCATCATCTTCAGGCGGCGCAGGCCACCCTCGTCCGTGGGCAGCCCGCTTTCGCGCACCACATGCTCGGCATCGACGATCTCGCGGATGCGGGCCAGGAACCAGGGGTCGAAGCAGGTGACGCGCTGGATCTCGTCGTTCGAGAGGCCGAAGCGCATGGCTTCCGCGATGACGCGGATGCGGTCGGGCGTGGCCTTGGACAGCGCGGCGATGACGGCGGGCTTGCCTTGGTCCACCGCGCCCGGGATGGCGATCTCGTCGAGGCCCGTCAGGCCGTTCTCCATCGAGGACAGCGCCTTTTGCAGCGATTCGTGGAAGCTGCGACCGATGGCCATCACCTCGCCCACCGACTTCATCGCCGTGGTCAGTTCGGGCTTGCTTCCCGGGAACTTCTCGAAGGCGAAGCGCGGGATCTTGGTGACGACATAGTCGATCGAGGGTTCGAACGACGCCGGGGTGACCTTGGTGATGTCGTTGTCCAGCTCGTCCAGCGTGTAGCCGACGGCCAGCTTCGCCGCGATCTTGGCGATGGGAAAGCCGGTGGCCTTCGATGCCAGCGCCGACGAGCGGCTGACGCGGGGGTTCATCTCGATCACGACCATGCGGCCGTCTTCGGGGTTCACGGCCCACTGCACGTTCGATCCGCCGGTCTCGACGCCGATCTCGCGCAGGACCGCGATGCTGGCGGTGCGCATGATCTGGTATTCACGGTCGGTCAGCGTCAGCGCGGGGGCAACGGTGATGCTGTCGCCGGTATGGACGCCCATCGGATCGACGTTCTCGATGGCGCAGACGATGATCGCGTTGTCGCTGCGGTCCCGCACGACCTCCATCTCGAACTCCTTCCAGCCCAGAAGGGATTCGTCGATCAGCACCTGCGCCATGGGCGAGGCGTCCAGCCCCGATCGCACGATGCGTTCATAGTCGTCGCGATTGTAGGCAACGCCGCCGCCGGTGCCGCCAAGCGTGAAGGCAGGGCGGATGATGGCGGGCAGGCCGATCTCCTCCAGCGCCTCCATGGCCTGCACGACGCCGGCGTTGACGTCGTACCTGCCGCTGGCCAGCTTCGGCGCGGCGATGATCGTGGCCTTGGGGTTCTCCAGCCCGATCCGTTCCATCGCCTCGCGGAACAGCTTGCGGTCCTCGGCCATCTCGATGGCGCTGCGCTGCGCGCCGATCAGTTCGACACCGTAGCGGTTCAGCGCGCCGCTGTCGGCCAGCGCCAGCGCAGTGTTCAGCCCGGTCTGCCCGCCCATCGTCGGCAAGAGCGCGTCGGGACGTTCCTTGGCGATGATCTTTTCAACGACCTCGGGCGTGATCGGCTCGATGTAGGTCGCATCGGCCATCTGGGGATCGGTCATGATCGTGGCGGGGTTCGAGTTGACCAGGATCACCCGGTACCCCTCTTCGCGGAGCGCCTTGCAGGCCTGCGCGCCAGAGTAGTCGAACTCGCAGGCCTGACCGATGACGATGGGTCCCGCCCCGATGATCAGGATCGATTTGATATCGGTTCTTTTGGGCATCGTGGCCTCCGGGGCTGGCGGGGTTGGGCGCAAATCGTCCGGGGTTATAGCCAAGCAAGCCTTGGGCGCAAGGTGCGCCGGTATCCCGCAGGCGCGAAAAGGCGCGGGTACGCCGCGCGCGTGCCGTGGCCGAGACTCGTGCCGACCCAAAGTTACGCGTCAGCGGGAAACCGGCGAATAAAAGGTTCGACGGGAAGTGGGATCGCCGATGGGAACCCCGCGCCTGCCGATCTTCGGTGCCAGGTCCGCCGAATGGCCTGCGGTGTGCTGGCGCAGCCTGTGTCGCGCTAGAGCCCCGACAGCAGCGTGAGCGCGTTCGTATAACGGTTCTGGACCGGGGCCGCCGCTATCTGCGATCGCGCCATGTAAGTGTTGATCAGCTTGTCGAGGACCGCAGGTTCGCTGATGTCCTTGAAGCTGCTGGTCCCCAGCGTATTCTCGGACGCCTTCATGAATTCTTGCAACTGGCGTTCGACCGGCAGCTGCCCATAAGAAGCAGGGAAACCGAAGGCGCCCTCGAAGACCTTGCGCATTGGCGGGTTGCCCATGATCTCGTACCACAACGTCTTCTGGGTCGACGTGCGGGTGGACAGCTCCTGAAGCTCGCGGCGCGCGTTCAGGGCAAGGCGCATTGTCTCGTCGCCCTCGCCCACGCGACGCTCGAACTCCCGTTGCACGAAGGCGGTGGAAACGGTCGCGGCCAGATCCGCCGTCTGCTTCCCGGATCCGTAGCCGAAAGCCTCCGCCAGGCGGCGATAGCGCTTGTCGGCCAGGCGATTGACCAGCGACTTGTCGTCCGAGATGTCGGACTCCAACACCTTCCGGATGAACGCCTTGTTCGGAATGTCGGCTTCGAGGCCGAAGGCCGACAGGGCGGTGCTGAGCAGGCGGTAGTCCTGGACCAGCTCGTCCGCATCGACGGCACGAGAGATGTTTTCCTTGAAGTAGGTCGTCGACCGCTGGACGACCGGATCCTTCGCAACCGCCTGGACCTGCAGCGCCTCGCTGCGCTGGATGATCTTCCAGCCGGCGATCCCGCCCACGCCTGTGACGAAGGGGACGCTCATGCCGTCACTGCCTTGCCGCGGCAAAGAGGCGCGCCTCTCTCGGCAGAAGGTCGCGCAGCTTGCGCATTGCCTGATACGGGTTCGCGTCGATGGCCGCCTGGGTGGCCTCTGCGATCAGGATGCGACTGTCGCGGTCGTCGAAGACCTGGCTCAGCTGCTCGATGGCTAGCAGAAGCTGGCGGCGACCCTCTAGGGGATCGGCGTCGCCCGAAAGGATCAGCTGCGCGATGTAGCAGGCCCGAGATACTGGGGTGCGGGCACTGTCAGGATGGATTGCATCGCGCAGGCGAAGGACGTTCACGTTGGGCGTCTTGATCGCGATCTTCGTGCGGCGGTCGCCGTTCTCGATCACCGCGCCATTGATCAGCACGCGCTCGTTCGGGGCAAGCTTCAGAACCAGTCCGCTCATGCGCCTACATCCCCCCGGAGGCCGCGCATCACGGTCATGTTGATATCGATCAGCGGGTCGGTCTGCGCATCGCCTGCCATCACGGCACGGCCGTGTCGGATCGCGAACCCCGCGAGGGAAATGAGGCCGGCCTTGGTTTCATCCGGCAAGCCGTTGCCCGGCTCGGCCAAGTCGGCAGCCAGCAGCGTCCAAAGCTCGGAATTCTTGTAGACGGCCTGGATGGTTTCCACGCTGTCGGCGGTGCGAGGCGCCTGGCGCAGCATGCGCGTCACGCGCGAGAAGATGTCGTATTCGGCGTCGCGAGGCGAGCGCATCGAGCCGGACCTGTAGCCATGGTCATTCAGTGGCGTAACCGCGTTCAAGATCGTCTTTCCCGTTCTGGAGTGATCGTGAGGGTGGCGGGCGCCCCAAGGCGCCCGCCGCTGTCATCAGCGGAACAGCGACATCACGGCGCCCGGCGCCTGGTTGGCGATCGACAGCGCCTGAATGCCCAGCTGCTGCTGGGTCTGCAGGGCCTGGAGGCGGGCCGAGGCTTCCTCCATGTCGGCGTCGACCAGCGAGCCGACGCCCGACTTCAGCGAGTCGGCCAGCGCGCCCACGAAGCTGGACTGGTCCGAGATCCGCTTGCCCGAGGAACCCAGGTCGGCCGCACCCTGGACGGCGATGTCCAGAAGCGCCTCGATCTCTCCGATCGCGGTCAGGGCCGAGGCCTGGTCGGTGATGGCCGCAGGAGCCGCGCCGCCGATCTGGGCCTCGAAGTCCACCCCGGTGACGACGATGTCGCTGGAGGCGGTGGCAACGGTGCCGTTGGTCCGGTCCAGCGATCCCAGTACGGTGAATTCGGCCGCACCCGCGCCGTTGACGTCGGTCTTGAGCAAGTTGATCCCGTTCATCTGCGATGCGCCGATGACCGAGTTGATCTGCGCCATCTTGCCGTCGATATCCGTCTGGATCTTGCCGAAATCGGCGGCATCGTTACCGGCGCCGATGGCCAGGTTCTTCATTTCGGTCAGAAGCTTGACGACTTCTTCCGCACCCTTGCGCGCCGTGCCGACCACTGAATCCGCCACGTTCAGGTTCGATTGGATCGTCTTGAAGCCCGACTGGTCGGTTTCCATGACTTTCGAGATCGCCCAGACCGCGGCGTTGTCCTTGGCGTTTGAGACGGTCTTGCCGGTCGCGATGTCGGCTTGGGTTTTACCCAGCTGCGAGTTGATGTTCTTCAGGGTCTGCAGCGCGACCATGGCGCTGTTGTTGGTCAGAATGCTGGTCATGTTCTTCTCCTTGATGGTGCTTTGCACCGGGTTGCAGACTGGCCTTCTGACCTTCACGGGGCTCTGCCCGCCGCCGTTTTCGGCATGTCACCGTTCTAATCGCCGGTGATTTACAACTAGTGAATTGCCCCCTTTCCCTCAAACGAACCTTTCGACGCTTTTTATTCAAAACCTCTGCGGCGCATTCGCCCGAGTCGCGGTCACGAGGCGGCGCCCGAGCGAGTCGTAGGTCTGCAGGCTGCGCGCCGCCTCGATGATGGCGCGAACCTGGTCTGCGGCCTGAAGCGCACCGTCGAGCGAGGCCTGCGCCAACGCGCGAAGTTCGGTCACCACGGGCTCCAGCCGCTCTTTCGCGGCGGGGTCGAGACCCTTCCGTCCGGCGATTCGCAGCCATTCGTCGATCTGGGTAAGCGCACCGGCCGCGTTGCCACAGAGCAGCGACGCCTTGATCTGGTCAGTCTGGCGAAGAAGCGCGCGGCTCATGCGGCGTCCTCTCCGAGCATGCGGCCGAAGCCGAGATCCAGCCGGCGCGACATCTGCGCTGCATGCTCTTGCGTCAGAAAGCTGGCGAACTGATCCTCGCCCGCGCCGCCCGAGAAGTCGCCGCTCAAAGCGCCTGGGCCGCAGTATTTCAGCATCTCTTCGAGAAACGCCCGTTCAAGCTGGTCCGCCACGGCAACGGCGCGCGGCGGCGTCGCGGGAATGGGTGCGATGGCATCGATTTGCATCGTAAATCCTCCGATCATGTCATTCCCGACGAATTAGCGGCTGGCGGTAAATAATCGGTAAGGAGTTCCGGCTATTCGGTGAAAAACCCAGAGGTGCCGCATGTCCGACGTTCAGGTCAGCCTTTCCCCGATCCTTGTCGCCGATGCGCAATCGGCGCAGGCGACACCCGCTCCGCAGGGCGATTCGGACTTTCAGGTCGAGGAGACGCCTCTTGAGGCAGAGCCGTTGCGGGTCGCGACCCCAGACGAGGGCATATTTGGCAGGACCTTCGGCGAAATCGGCCCGGACGATGGCAGGGCAGACCCGCTGGCTGCCTGGCTGGAGGGAACCATGGGTCTCAGCGCAGGCTTCCGGCCCGGAGCCGCAGCGCAGGACCCGACGCTGCCCGGGCTGCCGACCGGCGCGCCGGTAGCCACTTCCTTGCAGGCCGAACCTGCGACGACAGATGCCGGGCTTCAGCACCTGCCAAGCATGGAGGTGGCCGCCCGCGTCGACCAGGCAGAGGCTGCCGCTGCCAAGCCGTCAACTGCAGAAATGACCGTTGCCGGGATCCGGTTCTTGCCAGGCACGGGCGAAACCGTTCCGCGCGCGGATCAGGCGGCGGTCGGCGCTGCCGAGCCGGCTTCGCGCGGAAAGGCCGAGGGCGCCGGGTCACCCGCAGATCTTCCCACCATTGCACCCGGTACCGCGGGGATGCTGGACGAGCGGCAGATCAAGGGCAAGGATATCGCGGGGTCAATCGGCCACAGCGTCGTGGCGGACAATCGCCCTGCTGCCCCGACACGGAAGATCGGCGGGCTTTCCGCAGCGACCTTGATCGGCGGCGACACCCTTGCCGCATCGGACCCGGCTCCGCAACGGGCGTCGCAGCCACAGGATGCGGCCCTTGTCGCACCCGAGCAGATACGAAGCGCGGCTGATCCGCGAACTCCGGACACGCGACAGGCGCCTGCCCCCCGCGAGGCTGCGGTGCCGTCCGTGCAGCCCCTAGATGTTGGCCTGTCGCCGTCGGATGCCGCCCCGGCCGACCCGATCCTGTCGGACCTCCAATCCCTTGCGCCCCACCGCGGCAGTGCTGTCGGCGTGGCTTCCACGTCGGGCCCCGCGCATGATCCACGGCCCGTGCTGCAGCAGGTCACCGAGGCCCTGGTCCGCACCCGCGGTGACAGCACCGAGATTGCGCTGTCGCCCGAGGAGCTGGGCCGTATCCGTCTGGTCATGTCGGGTCCCGACCGCGCCCACATCACGGTCTGGGCCGAGCGCCCCGAGACGCTGGACCTCGTCCGCCGCAACGCCGACCTGCTGGCCCAGCACCTGGCCGAGGCGGGCGTGGACGCGGGCAGCTTGGACTTCCGGCAGGACTCCGGCCGCGGCTGGCAGGACGACGGCCCGGGCAGGCGGGGCGCGGATGACGACGAACCCTATCTTGCGCCGGCTGCACTGGTCCGGCTGACCCCCACCACGCTGAGCGATCGGCGTCTCGACATCAGACTGTAGGAGACCCTCATGGTTGACGCGATCACAACTCCGGCCGCCACGCAGACCACCCCGACCGCTTCATCCGGCACCGGATTTCCGGGTGCAGGCGCGGACTTCCAGACCTTCCTGACGATGCTGACCGCGCAGCTGAAGAACCAGGACCCGCTCAGCCCGATGCAGAGCACCGACTTCGCGATCCAGCTGGCGACATTCGCGGGGGTCGAGCAGCAGGCATTGGGCAACAAGTATCTGGAGCAGATGGCAGGCCAGTCTGGCAGTGGCGGCATCGCGAACTGGATCGGCAAGGAGGCGCGCACCACCGCTCCGGTCTGGTTCGGAGACGAGGCGCTGACCCTGGATGTCGCGCCGCACAGCCTTGCAGACAGCGTCCAGCTGGTGACCTATGACGCCAAGGGCCAAGAGGTCGCCCGAGAGGAGATCGGCCCAGGAGAGGGCCAGGTCGACTGGCTGGGACGGGCCGCGAATGACGCGAAGCTGCCCGACGGGCTCTACAGCTTTGCGGTCGAAAGCTGGCGTGGCGGAGAGAAGATCCAGGAAACGAAGGCCGGCGCCTATGCCCGGATCGTCGAAGCGCAGTTCGGCGCAGACGGCGGCAGGTTGGTCTTCGAGGGCGGCGGGTCCGCGCTCGCCTCGGAGATTAGCGCGCTGCGCGATCCGGCCTGACCGCCTGCAGCTGTGGCAGGAAGCTGCCCCCAAGCGCCGTGATGCCGGCGCGGACGCTTTCGGTGGCCGGACCGGGCGCGCGGTCGGACCGGTGCAGCAGGTACCATCTGCGCTGGATCGGCAGGCCGATCACCGACAGCGCGCTAGCAGCCTGCTGAAGAAGTCGGTGCTCGACCCGGTTCGAGGAACATGGTTCCCCGTCGTGGGGAGCAGGGCGGGGGTGATGATGCGGGGCACGGACGAGACGAGCGGGTCGCTGTTCAGCTGTGTCGATCCCGAGGAGCGCATCCGGCACGGCATCCGGCTCGCGCAAGATCCGGCAGGTGGTGAACG
>NZ_JAOTBD010000021.1 GCF_026162625.1 Paracoccus beibuensis
CGTCACGCAGTAGCGAAAAGGACGAGCTGTCGGTATTCTGCTTCATGGCGTGATCTCCCTGGCGTTGCCGCCGCCGGTCGGGTGGGTGAGTGTCCACCTGCAGATCACGCCGCCAGCCAATATCCACCAGTTCCGAGACACAATCAGTCTACTGTCAATCGTGATCTTCTGGAGACTGCCGCAGCGCACGTCGTCGCGCAAGACGACGATTGCGGGAGGAATGATGTTGCGAAAGATCGGTGCCCCTGCCGGCATGGTCACGTCCGATTTTCCTCGACCCGTCTGGCTTCGAACATACACGTCCATCCAACGCTCGAATCCTGCGACGCAGCGCCGCGGCCGCCGCGCGTCGGAGTGGGACGACCTTCATGGCCAAATCCGCGTCAAGGGTCGACAGTTGCGCTATAGTCGGATTCACCTCACACGATGCAGCCTGACGCGGGCGCAGGTGCGACCTGAGGCGGTCACCCGACCCATCATCGACGCCTTGGCTGATCGTCAGAGCGACATCGTCGCCTTGACCGCACGCCGCCAGGCGTCATAGCGCGACTGGCGGTCCCGATCATCCATGGCGGGGCTAAAGGAGCGGTCCAGCGCCCAATTCTTGGCAAACCCCTCCGCGTCCGGATAGATGCCGGACCCCTGCCCCGCAAGCCAAGCGGCGCCAAGCGCAGTCGTTTCCAGCACCTTGGGCCGGTCGACCTGTGCGCCCAGGATGTCTGCCAGGAACTGCATGGCAAAATCCGACGCGCTCATCCCGCCATCGACGCGCAGTGCGGTTTCGCCGCGCGGCGTCCAATCGGCGTTCATTGCCTCGAGCAAGTCGCGGGTCTGGAAGCCGACGCTCTCCAGTGCCGCTCGCGCCAACTCTGCCGGACCCGAGTTGCGGGTCAGGCCATAGATCGCGCCTCGGCTGTCCGGGCTCCAGTATGGTGCGCCAAGACCGGTGAAGGCCGGCACCAGGATCACCTGCTGCGACGGGTCGGCGGTTTCCGCAAGGGGCTGCGTTTCGGCAGCGTTGCGGATGATCTTCAGCCCGTCGCGCAGCCATTGCACGACGGCGCCCGCGATGAAGATCGACCCTTCCAGGGCATAGGTCGGCTTGCCGTCCAGCTGATACGCTATCGTCGTCAGCAGCCGCTGCGTTGAGGCGACGGGCCTGTCCCCTGTGTTCAGCAGCGCAAAACAGCCCGTGCCATAGGTCGACTTGATCATGCCCGGCTGGAAGCAGGCCTGTCCGACGGTCGCCGCCTGCTGGTCGCCCGCGACCCCGGTGATCGGGATCGGACGCCCGAAGAGGTCCGCCCGCGTGGTGCCGAAATCCGCCGCGCAGTCACGAACCTCTGGCAGCATTGCAGAAGGGATGTCGAACAGATCGCAGATCGTCGTGCTCCACCGCCCCTTGTGGATGTCATAGAGCATCGTGCGCGCAGCATTGGTCGCGTCGGTGACATGTGCCTTGCCGCCGGTCAGGTTCCAGATCAGCCAGCTGTCCACGGTGCCGAAGGCCAGGTTGCCCGCCTCGGCCCGTGCCCGCACACCATCGACATTGTCCAGGATCCACTTCAGCTTCGTGGCCGAAAAGTACGGGTCGATCAGCAGGCCTGTGCGGGCGCTGATCATCTCGCCGTGGCCAGCCTCTTCCAGCTTCCGGCAGAAGGCGGCGGTGCGGCGGTCCTGCCAGACGATCGCGTTGTGGACAGGCTTGCCCGTAGTGCGGTCCCAGACCACCACGGTTTCGCGCTGGTTGGTGATGCCGATGGCCTCGATGCGGGGATTGCCGCATTTCTCGATCGCCGCGCGGCAGGTCGCCGCCGTGCTGGACCAGAGGTCGCGCGCATCGTGCTCGACCCAGCCGGCGCGCGGGAAGTGCTGAGGAAACTCGGTCTGGGCGCTGCCGCAGGGCCGCAGATCGGCATCAAAGATGATCGCGCGGGACGAAGTCGTGCCCTGGTCGATGGCAAGAACGTGGGACATTGGCATTTCCTCCGTCGGATAAAGAAGGGGCGCGGCTGGCCGCGCCCCCCGAGGCTAACGTCGCAGGCTTGTTCCTGCCAGCGCTTGATCAGTTCCTCCTAGGAGATCGTCACCGGCTCGGGCTTTTCTTTTTCGAGCTTCGGCGCTCCTTCCCGGTCCAGCCAGACCTGCGGATCCTCGGGCTCTTTCGGAACCGGACCCAGATCGCCCTGCCCGCCTGACCGTGCCAGTCGATCCAGCACGTCTTCCTGCTGCTGGCAAAGCGCGTCAAGCGGCTCTTGCGCCATCTTCGCACCCGAGGACGCGTCGCCGATGATCTGCCACCACAGCTGAGCGAGGCGCAAATCGTCCGGCACGTTCAGGCCCGTGTCCGGCCAACACGTCCGATCCGGCGAGCGTTAGAACTCAACCAGCCCCCCAACCGCAGTGTATGTTCCGTAAAGCTTTCGTGCAGTCTGTTGCTGTCACGCACAAATGTCGGTCCAACATGGTTCTTCTTCGTGTCGACGGTATTAGAGACGATGAATTGCGCACAGAGCCTGCGGGCACACTCGGTCATGCCGGCACCGGATCTTGCCGCCCGACTACCTTGGCACCATCCCGCATCAGCAGCGTGTCCTTGGGACACTGTCTTCGGACATGAAGAAGCCCGCCGCAGCGGGTGGATGACGTTCGGGTCGTCGTCAGCCTCACGACGCGGGCGCGACGACCCAGCCAGAAGAATCAAGGATCAGCCTACGGAACAGCGATCCTGCGCCGCGCCGCTACCGCTTTTGCACGCTGAGTCGTCCCGGGCATCCGTCGAAGTCATTGCACGCGGAACGACATCACCGACGGAGGGAAAAGCGTCAGCCAAGGCAAGACCGAAGCCGCCCTGTGAATCCCGTTGATTGCTGATCTGCGGGCAGCGCTGTCTTCCATACCGAAAGCGGGTTTGACGATCTGCGCCCAGCCAACGGCAAGCCATCCACCTACGACGGTGCTTGGGCGATGATGATGGGCAGCGGCCGGCGCATAGGTTCCGGTGCCAACGACATGCACGGCCTGTACCACACGGCAGGTCACGAACCGGCCGCACTGGGCTGCTCCCATGAGCCGACCATGGCCGTCGCGGGGCATTCGTCGCGGTCGATGGTGGCACACTACGCCGGCGCTGCTCGGTAGAAATCTCGCGCAACGGCGGCTCGAAAGCTGCGGGAACGAACGGGGGGCGAACAATGAATGTTGCGAAGCCCGCGATTGCAACCAACTAACCTGTCGAAACGAAAGCCGCTGGAAGGCACCAGACCCGTCGGTTTGGCCGGATTTCAAATCCGATTGGGCAGCAAGCCTGTCCAGGGTGAGTTCGACACTCATTCCCTTCCGCCAGGCCTCTCAGCACTCGTTCAGCGGCTCGGGCCGGCCACCCAGATCGAGGCTGCGCACCGTCGGCGGCTGCCACCTGGGCGAGGCCGAAGCGGCGCCGTGTGTCCTGGTGCCCAGTTGCGAACCTCCGGTGTCGCCGCTCCAGCCGGTGGTAGCGGTACTCTCGGGTGCGGTTGCGCCCTCCGACGGCTGCGGGCGGTCAGCGGGTTCGGCCGTTGTCGCAGGATCGGGGTAATCATCGGTGGCGCTGATGGCGCTTTCCTGCGTCAGGCCGCGGGCAGCAAGCGCCAGCAGCAGCACCGGAACGCCTAGGAAAGACGCCGGTCGGAACATCGTGGCCTCGCATCGAAATGCTGGTTGCGAAACGTCTGTCAGTCGCGCTCGTTCCGGCGCTGAAACTTTGCTGCCCTCAGCCCATCCTTTCGGAGGTCGAAGCGCCGGCGATGCGCAGGTTGTTCTGAACGTGCGTGACGCCCGACACCATTTCGGCCAAGTCCTCGGCATGGCGCTTGGCAATGCGCTCGCGCACGGTTCCGTCCAGCGTGACCTCGCCACCTGCAACCGAAACTTCGATGTCGGACGCATCGATGTGGCGATCGACCGTCAGCCGGTCGTTCACGTCCTCGAGAATCCGTTCGTCCGAGCGGCGATAGTTCTTCGGGCCCCGCCCACTGTGATCTTCGTCGCTGTCACGCCGACGTCGTGCATCCTTGTCACCGAACCAGGACGCGACTTCGTCCCCGGCGCGGTCGAGGAAGTCTCGGTCATGGCCATAGCCGTGCCTGCGCGGGCTGGGATCCCGGCGGTAGGGATAATCCGCCATGCCGAAGCCCAGGTTCCCGACGCCGTAACGGTTGCCGCCGTAGCGCGGGTCCGCATCGCGGCCATAGACGGCGGAATCGGGTCGGTGTTCCATGTCGCTGCGTTCGGCACCTGCTCCGAAGCGCTGCTCGTCGTCGAACCGGCGGCGGTCGGCATCTTCCTCCGCCTCGTCACGGGACCAGCCGCTTGCGGTGTCGCGGCGCCAGCGGTTTCGGTCTGCCATGCCAGTCCTTCTTTCAAGGATGCCGATAGGGCATTCGCGCCCTGAACCGCAGTTTCCGGCCGATGTTCCAACGGCGGGGGCCAGGACGTCAGGAACATATCCCGCCCGGTTCGGTTGACCGGAAGCCCAGAGCACAGGAGGACGCAATGAACGAAGATCGCACCAAGGGTCAGGCGAAGGACGTCATCGGCTCCGCAAAGGAGACGATAGGCAAAGCGACCGGCGACAAGGAAACCGAGCGCAGCGGCCAGGCGGACCAGGCCGAAGGGAAGATCCAGAAGGGCGTCGGCAAGGTCAAGGACGCGCTCAGCGACAACAAGCACGACAGATAGCCGCCTGCCGGACCGCCGACAGGGTTCGTCGCGGTCCGGCGCAGCCTCGTATCGAACAAGGACATCCGGATGAATTCGCGCCGCCTCTTCCTTCTCTTCGCCACCACCGCCATCACTTTCGCTGTGCCGGCGCAGGCGCAGCAGGCGCCGATCACTCCGGCAGACCAGGCAGAGACCGGTCCGGCGGCAGAGCCGTCTGTCGCGCCCTTCGACAACAGCAGCGAAATGGCGACGGCTCCGCAGGAGCAGCCGCAGCTTGGGGCAGACTGGCCCTTCTGGGGCGGCGACAGCGACGCCACGCGCTATTCGCCGCTGAACCAGATCACGCCCGAAAATGTCGCCGGGCTGGAACGCGCCTTCGTCTTCCACACCGGTGACATGCCTAGCGCGGAGGCCGAGGGAAAGTACGCGCCCGAGACGACACCGCTGAAGGTCGGTGACGACCTTCTGATGTGTTCTGCCAAGAACGTGCTGATCTCGATCGACGCGGCGACCGGAGAGGAGAACTGGCGCTTCAACCCGGGTGTCCCGGACGACGCCATCCCATATTCCGCCAGCTGCCGGGGGGTCAGCATCTGGACCGATCCGCAAGCGGCCGAGGGCGATCTCTGTTCGACCCGCGTGATCGAGGGCACGCTCGACGCCAAGCTGATCGCCGTCGACGCACGCACGGGCGACCCCTGCGAGGGTTTCGGCGAGAACGGCACGGTCGATCTCTGGGAAGACATCGGAGAGCGCGTGCCCGGCTGGTACGCCGTAACCGCGCCACCCGCCATCGTCCGGGGGATCATCGTGACCGGCGCGCAGGTCAAGGACGGTCAGGCCGAGGATGCGCCGTCAGGCGTGATCCGCGGCTTTGACGCCCGCACCGGCGAACTTGCCTGGGCTTGGGACGTGGGCGCGCCCGAACAGAATGCCGACGGCCCGCCCGAGGGCGAGGTATATACCCGCGGCACGCCCAACATGTGGACCACCGCCACGGCCGACGAGGAGCTGGGCCTGGTCTACCTGCCGATGGGCAACAGTTCGGTGGACTACTACGGCTCGAACCGGTCCGAGGCGGAGAACGAGTGGTCGACCGCCCTTGTCGCCCTCGATGCGACCACCGGAGAGCCGGTCTGGTCCTTCCAGACAGTTTATCGCGACGTGTGGGACTATGACCTCGGCAGCCAGGCGACGCTGGTCGACTTTCCGCAGGACGGCACCACCGTCCCCGCGATCATCCTGCCGTCGAAACAGGGCGACATCTATATCCTGAACCGCGAAACCGGCGAAAGCCTCCACCCGGTCGGAGAGTTCGAGGTTCTTTCCCAGGGAGAGATCGAGCCCGACTACATCGCGACGACCCAGCCGGCCAGCACATATCACACGTTGCGCCAGAAGCCCCTGACCGAACGCGACATGTGGGGCGCGACGCCGCTGGACCAGCTGTGGTGCCGCATCCAGTTCCGCCGCGCGAGCTACGATGGTTATTTCACACCGCCATCTGCCGACCGTTACTTCATCCAGTATCCGGGTTACAACGGCGGGTCCGACTGGGGTTCTGTCGCCGTGGACACGGATCGCGGCATCATCGTCGCGAACTATAACGACATCCCGAACCACAACCGCCTGATCCCGCGCGAAGAGGCCGAGGAGCGGAACCTCCAGCCGATTTACGCGCAGGAGAGCGGCGGCGACGCCGGCAGCAATGCCGAGGGCGCGGGCGACCCCCAGATCGGCGCACCCTATGCCATCGACGTCAACGCCGGGTGGCGCTCGCCGCTGACCGGCATGCCTTGCACCGCCCCCCCCTATGGCGGCATCCGGGCCATTGACCTCGAAACCGGCAAGACATTGTGGGACCGCCCGCTCGGGACGGCGCGACGGAACGGGCCCTGGGGCATCCCGTCCGGTTTGCCGCTGGCCATCGGGACGCCGAACAACGGCGGGTCGGTGGTGACCGCCAGCGGGCTGATCTTCATCGGCGCCGCGACCGACAACCTGTTCCGCGCCATCGACATCGAGACCGGCGAGGTCCTGTGGACCGACGAGCTGCCGGCCGGCGGCCAGGCCAACCCGATCACCTATGAGGTCGACGGCCGCCAATACGTGCTGATCGCGCCGGGCGGGCATCACTTCATGGAAACCGGCGTCAGCGATGCGGTGATCGCCTATGCTCTGCCCGACTGACGCGCGGGACAGCCCGGTTATTTCAAGCTTGAAATAACCGGGCGCCGCGGTATCCTGCCACGGAAGCAGCAGGAAGGCCCTGGGCATGAAAATCGCAGTCCTTGGCGGCGGCCCCGCCGGTCTCTATTTCGCCATTTCGATGAAGCTGCGCGATGCGGCACATGACATCACCGTCTTCGAAAGGAACCGACCGGACGACACTTTCGGCTGGGGCGTGGTTCTGTCGGACGAGACGATGTCGAACTTCGCCGGCAACGACCCGGTATCGGAACAGATGATCCGCGACAACTTCGCCTATTGGGACGACGTGAAGGTGGTGCGCCGAGACGAGAGCATGACCTCGGGCGGGCACGGATTTTCGGGGATCGGCCGCAAGGTCCTGCTGCAACTGCTGCAGCAGCGGGCCAGCGACCTGGGCGTGCGGCTGGCCTTCGAGGCCGACATCCCGCCCGAAAGGGTCGAGGAGCTGCGCCGCGACAACGACCTTCTGGTCGCAGCCGACGGGCTGAACAGCCGCACGCGCAGCCTCTATGCCGACCGCTTCGGCGTCGAGACGGACATGCGGCTGAACCACTTCGTCTGGCTGGGAACGCACCAGAAGTTCGACGACGCCTTCACCTTCATCTTCGAGCAAACCGAACACGGCTGGATCTGGGCCCATGCCTATCAGTTCGACGACGACACGGCGACCTTCATCGTCGAATGTGGGCCAGAAGTCTTCGACGCCTTCGGCTTCGCAAGCCTGAGCCAGCAGGAGAGCATCGCGCTCTGCGAAAAGATCTTCGCGCGGCACCTGGGCGGCCACCCCCTGATGACGAACGCCAACCACATCCGCGGGTCGGCCTGGATCAGGTTCCCGCGCGTCACCTGCGAACGGTGGTTCTTCGACAACGTCGTCCTGCTGGGCGATGCGTCGGCCACGGCGCATTTCTCGATCGGGTCGGGGTCGAAGCTCGGCATGGAAAGCGCCATCGCCCTTGCGCACGAATTGAACAGCGGCAAGCCCCTGCCCCGCGCGCTGGAGGATTACCAGGAGGAACGCGAGCTGCAGGTGCTGCGCGTGACGTCGGCCGCGCGCAACTCGACCGAGTGGTTCGAGGAAATCGACCGTCACCTGGCGCTGGACATGATGCAGTTCACCTATGCGCTGCTGACGCGCTCGCAGCGCATCAGCCACGAGAACCTGCGCCTGCGCGACCCAGAATGGCTGGCCTCGGCCGAGGCATGGTTCCAGCGGAAGGCGGGCAGCAACTCGACCCGCCGGCCGATGTTCGCGCCATTCCGCCTACGGGGGATGGAACTGGTGAACCGTGTCGTCGTCTCGCCCATGGCGCAGTACAAGGCCCGTGACGGGATGCCGACCGACTGGCACCTGATCCATTACGGCGAACGCGCCAAGGGCGGCGCCGGGCTGGTCTTCACCGAGATGCTGTGCGTCAGTCCGGAAGGACGGATCACCCCCGGCTGCCCCTGCATCGGCCCGGACCAGCTGGACGCCTGGAAGCGCCTGGTCGATTTCGCCCACGAGGAGACGCAGGCGCGGATCTGTGCTCAGATCGGCCATGCCGGGCGCAAGGGCTCGACCCGGGTCGCCTGGGACGGCATCGACCAGCCGCTGCCCGAGGGCCTGAACTGGCCGTTGATCTCGGCCTCGGCCATGCCGCTGATGCCGGGGAACGTTGTGCCCAAGGCGATGGACCGCGCCGACATGGACATGGTCCGCGACCAATTCGTGCAGGCGGTCCGCACGGCCGCCGAGGCCGACTTCGACATGGTCGAGATGCATGCCGCACACGGCTATCTGCTGGCGTCCTTCATCTCTCCGGTCACGAACCGGCGCGACGACGACTATGGCGGCAGCCTGCAGGACCGGATGCGCTTCCCGCTGGAGGTCTTCGAGGCCATGCGCGCGGCTTGGCCCCAAGAGCGACCGATGACGGTGCGCATCTCGGCCCATGACTGGATGGACGGCGGCGTGACGCCGGACGAGGCCGTGGCCATCGCCGCGATGTTCAAGGAAGCCGGCGCCGATGCGATCAATGTGTCATCGGGGCAGACGGACAAGGGCGAACAGCCGGTCTATGGCCGCATGTTCCAGGTGCCCTTCGCCGACCGCATCCGCAACGACATCGGCCTGCCGGTCCTGGTCGCGGGGAACATCTACGAGGCCGATCACATGAACTCGATCCTGATGGCGGGCCGGGCGGACCTGGTGCTGCTGGCGCGGCCGCACCTGGCCGACCCCTACTGGACGCTTCACCAGGCGGTCGATCTGGGTGACGACGCACAGCCTTGGCCCAAGCCCTACGAGGGCGGTCGGCGCCAAGCGATCACCTTGGCCGAACGCGCGAAGGCCATGTCATGATGCTGCAGGGAAAGCGTGCCTTCGTGTCTGGCGGCGGTTCCGGCGTGGGTGCCGAGATCGCGGTGCTTCTGGCGCAGAACGGGGCAGAGGTGACCATCTGCGGCCGTCGCCCGGACCCGCTGCAACGCGCCGCGCGGCGGCATGGGCGGATCACCTGGACCGTCTGCGACATCACCGACGAGGCCGCCGTGGCCCGCGCCATTGGCGACGCCCTGCCCGATATCGTCGTCGCGAATGCCGGCGCGTCGGAAAGCGCGCCTCTGGTGCGAACGGATCTCGAGGCGTTCCGCCGGATGATCGACGTCAACCTGACGGGCACGTTCCTGACCCTGCGCGAAGGCGCGCGTGCCATGTCGGGCAAGCCCTGGGGACGGCTGATCGCCATTGCATCTACCGCCGGGCTGAAGGGTTATGCCTATGTCGCGCCCTACGCGGCCGCCAAGCACGGCGTCGTGGGCCTTGTTCGCTCGGCCGCGCAAGAGTTTGCGGCCAAGGGCATCACCGTCAACGCCGTCTGCCCCGGCTTTCTCGACACCGAGATGACTGACCGCTCGATCGCCAACATCGCCGCCAAGACTGGCTGCACCACGTCGGATGCCCGCGTCCGGCTAGAGGCGCTGAACCCGATGAAGCGGCTTGTGCCGCCCGGCGATGTCGCGCGAACGGTGCTGTGGCTCTGCGGTGACGGATCGGACATGATCACGGGCCAGGCCATCTCGATCTCGGGCGGCGAGACATGAGCCGCTTGACAATTGCAGGAGAGTTCCGATGACCGCCATCAGCCCCCACATGTTCCTGCAACCCGACGGATGGCTACCCGCCAAGGGCTATGCCAACGGGGTGATGGCGCAGGGGCGGATGGTCTTCACCGGGGGCCTTGTCGGCTGGAACGCCCGCCAGGAATGGGAACATCCCGACATGGTCGGCCAGTTCCGCCAGACGCTGCTGAACGTCGTCGCCGTTCTGGACGCCGCTGGCGCACGACCCGAACACCTCGTCCGCCTGACCTGGTACATCACCGACAAGCGCGAATACCTGGACAACCTGCGGGACTTCGGTGCCGCCTACCGCGAGGTGATCGGCCGCCACTTCCCGGCCATGGCCGTCGTAGAGGTGTCGGCCCTGATCGAGGACGCCGCCAGGATCGAGATCGAGGCGACGGCCGTCATTCCCGACTGACCGCCGGGGCGAAAACCGCGTCAGTCGCTTCGCGCAAGGCTCTGCGACGCCTCGATCGACCGCAGGATATCGTCGCCGAGAATAGCTGCGGCGGCGCTTCGGCACATCGAGATATTGCTGTCATCCTCGACAGTCACGGCTGCGATCTGTCCTGCGCGCAGATGCGCAGTCACGCTGCAGTCGCTCTCGCCGGTGGCGGCGCTCCAGTCGGCAGAGATGTCCAGCATCTTGTCGGTTCGGTCGTCGAACAGAAACATCTGTCGCCTTTCAAGTAGGTCCGGTCAGGCTGATCGCCAACGAAATTGCGGCGGTGCCGAAGGTCATAATGAAGGTGTTAACAAAACGTAAACTGCCACCCAGGCAGATGCGGTGTGTCGTCTACGCGTCACTGGTCATCGGCTTTTGTCATTTTGCGCATACTGCAGCTTTGACAGGCAGCCCCTGCGTTTCGTCACCGCATTGCCGCGTGCAGTCTTCCTTTGCTGCAACAGTCAAACGACGATCACGTCAGAATCGTGTGCGGGACGTGAAGAATGTTCAAAGGCCAGATCGATCAGGTTCGCCGGAACACCCCAGATTTCCAGGCGCGGGCCGCGCGCATTTTGTCGATGCGGGATCTCTGACGCCAGCACACCTGCCCAGCAGCCAACGTCTTGCACCGGACCTGCTTCGAACCGCGCCGGTGGGCCAGCACGGCTTGGCCGAGGACATCGTCCTTGCGGCGCTTCGTCCCGCCTTCTTCGTGACCGAAAGCGGCATTGACGCGACCAATGCGATCGCAACCGACCCTGACCTTCTGGACCTCGTGACCTGGAACGGCAGCATGTTGACGCGCGCCGCGACCGGCATCGGCCGAATCGATCTGCTGCATCACGCGACGCTTCCCTATGCCGGAACGGGGTTCCTGATCGACCACACGCTGGCGGTCACGAACCGGCACGTGGCCTTGGTCCTCGCCGAACGCCTCCGCTTCGGCATGCGGACCGGCCGGTTCGGCAGCGACATGAGGGCCCGGCCGGACTATCACGGGTTCGTCGGAAACCGCTCACAGCAGGGCCGAGGTGACCGAGGCTCTCCATATCGCGCGTGACGATGAACCCGACCCCGCGTTCCTGCGCGTCGTCCCCCAGCCCGGAACGGTGCCGCTGCAGATCCTGGGCAAGCGGCTGGCCGGCGACCGCGCCCCCGTCGCCGGCCAACCTCATGCACCGGGTCTTTCGCGGCACATACGGCGTCAAGCGGTTGGCGCCGGGCTTCGTCACGGGCACCGCCTGCCAGGGCATGACGCTGCTGGCGGATTATTCGTCTCTCGGCGGAAACTCCGGCTCTGCGCTCGTCTCGCTCGAGGACGATCACGCCGTCGGATTGCACTTTGCCGGTCGGTTCATGGGGAACAATTATGCCGTGGCCGCGGACGTGCTGGAGGCCGCCCGCCGCGATGTCTTCCGCACCCTGCCCGGCACCGCCCTGCCCGCCGAGGCGCCGGTATCGGCAGCAGGGCCGTTCGCCGACAGGAACGGTTCCGACCCTGGCTTCCTGGGCGGGGCCTCTGCTGGTGCCGCTGCCGGGTCTGGGTCGGTGGGAAGCCGCGCCCGTGGCCGGCGACGACGATGCCGTTCTGCGCTATCGCAACTTTACGGTCATCCAGTCGGCCGTCCGGCGTCTTCCGCTGGTCACGGCGGTCAACATCGACGGCGCGCAGGCGCGGATGTTCAAGCGGCGGGGCGAATGGCGGCTGGACCCGGACCACCAGGCCGGCAACAATCTCTGTCGCCGCAATCCGCTGGACCGAAGCCACATGATGCGCCGGCGCGGCGCGGGTTGGGGACCCGACGCACACTAGGCCGAGGAAAACACCTCCACTACGCCCACTGCACGCCGCAGCACCAGGACCTGAACCAGAAGGACTGGCTGGGGCTAAAGGACTATATCATCGGCGCGGCCGCGACGCAGGGCTTCCGGCTGTCGGTCCTGACAGAGCCGGTTTTCCACGACAGCGACGGGCGTCTGAGGGCCAGGGTGGCGCCACCGACATCCCCCATCCCCGAAGAATTCTGGGAGGTCGGCGTGATGATCGATGCGGCCACCGGCTACGTTCTATCGCAAGGCCGCATGATCCGCAGCTTGGTCGAGAGCGCCTTCGTCTATGGCCGCGATTTCGCTGATCGCCGCCGAAACGGGGATTGAACTTCCGCAGTCTTGTGGATGGGGACCCGCTCGGGACGGAGGCCGGGGAAAGCCTCCGCCGGATCGCGCGGTCGGTGGACGGACCCGAGAGCCTGATCCTGCGCAGGAACGGCTTTGAATCGGCTGCAAGCTGACGTCTTTCCGGCCGAACACGTACTTGCCTGAGGCGAGCGCAGGCACGCCTGCAGGGTGTGCCTGCGCTCGGCGCCGCCGCTCGGTGCAACGACCCATAGCCGTACCTGATCGGATGCCGATCCGGGCTTCGGCGTCACGTGCAGGACGCGTCATCTGGGAGGCGTCCACCCGCGGCCCAGCCCGTTCCACGCGTGGCCATGCTTGCAGGAGCCGGCCAGCAATTCATTGGCTGCGGAAGTCGGCGGGCCTGATCCCGTGGCGGGAGAGCTTGTCGTAGAAGGTCTTGCGCGGCAGGCCCAGAAGCGTCATGGCCTCGGTTGCGTTGCCACGGGCTTCGCGCAGGGCGTCGCGGATCAGTCCGGCCTCGCAGGCGGCAACGAGGTCGGGCAGCGCCGGCCTGTCGCCGCCTGCAGTGTCGGGCGTCCAGGGGCCGACGCCCAGGACGTGGCTTTCGGCCTGCCCCTGCAATTCGCGCAGATTGCCGGGCCAGCCGTGGGTGGACAGCCGTGCCATCAGCAGGTCGGTCAGCGGCGGGACGCTGCGCGACAGCCGGTCGGCGGCCGCCTGAAGGAAGTGCCGGAACAGGGCCGGCACATCCTCGCGCCGGGCCGAAAGGGGTGGCACCTCCAGGATGGCGCGCGACAGGCGATAGAACAGGCCCTCGTGCAGGTCGCCGGATGGCCCGGTCGTCGCCAGGATCTGCAGGTCCAGCGGGCGCGGGGCAGCGGCGCCGGGCAGCCAGAACTCGCCGGCCTCGACCAGCGCCAGAAGCCGCGTTTGCAGATGCCGCGGCAGGTCGTCCAGCCGTTCGAGGCAGAGAATCCCCCGATGCGCCCCCTCCAGAAGCCCGGGCCTGCGCGGCAGGCGCGAGCCGGGCGCAGCCTCTTGCCCGGTCAGCAGCACCTCGAACCCCGCCGCGTCGACCGAGGCGCAATCCACCGTCACCAGCGCACGGGACCGGCGTCGTCCCTGCTGGTGGATCGCGCGGGCGACCAAGGATTTTCCTGCGCCGGCAGGGCCGCGGATCAGGGCGTCGCTTTCGGCCTCGGCAACCCGGTGCAGCATCTCTCGCAGCCGGACCATTGCGGCGCTGTCGCCCATCAGAGGCGGATGCGCCGCCGCGGCATCCAGCGACGGAAGCCGCAGCCGCCGGTTTTCCAGCACCAGCGCCCGCGTGGCCAGCGCCCGCCGCAGCGCCGCGATCAACCGGTCGGCCGCCACGGGCTTTGTCCGGAAGTCATAGGCTCCGTCCTGCAGCGCCGACACTGCCATCTGCACGTCGCCGTGCCCGGTCAGCAGGATCACCGGCAGGTCCGGATCGAGCGCATGCAGCCGCTGGAACAGCTGGATGCCGTCCATGCCGGGCATCCGGACGTCCGTCAGGACGACCCCCGGATAGTCGGGACTCAACCCCGCCAGGGCGGGCTCGGCCGCCGAAAATTCCTCGACCTCCAGCCCCGCAAGCGTCAGCGTCTGGCGCTGCGCCGCACGCAGGTCGTCGTCGTCATCAATAAGGCGGACACGCAGCAACGGGGTCATGCGGCCCTCGGCAGGGTGAGGCGAAAGGCGGCACCGCGACCCGCGATTGGCGGAACGACGTCCAACTCTCCTCCGAAATCGCGGGCGATGTCGCGAGAGATCACCAGCCCCAGCCCCAGCCCCTGCGGCTTGTCCGTGGCAAAGGGCGTGAACAGCTGCGCGGCCATGTCGGGCGTCAGGCCGGGGCCATCGTCGCTGATCGTCAGGCCGATGCTGTCAGGCCCTTCGGCCAGCGTGATGCTGATGCGGGCACCCGCCATGCCTTCCTGCGCGTCGTGGCTGTTGGTCAGAAGGTTGACCAGAATCTGCTCCAGCCGCACGGCCTCGGCCCGCACGAAAAGGTCGCGGGGAATGTTCGGCAGATCGAACGCCATAGCGCTGGCCCGGCGGCGGCTGGCGGTCAGCATCATCGACGCCTCGATGGCGTCGCGCAGGGACACGGCGCCGAACGAACCGGTGGCCTTGCGGGAAAAGCTGCGCAATTCGCTGGTGATCTGGCCGATGCGTTCGGTCATCCCGACGATGCGGTCCAGGTTCTGGCGCACCATCGGCGCCACGTCCTTGAGCACGCCCAGGCCATTCTCGGCCAGCAAACGGATCGTGGCCAGCGGCTGGTTGACCTCGTGTGCGAAGCCCGCCGTGACCTGACCCAGCGTCGCCAGCTTGTTGGCCTGCACCAGGTCGGCCTGCAGCTGCGCCAGCCGCTGTTCGGCCGCCTGGCGTTCGCGCATCTCGTCCGACAGTGCGCTGGTTCTTGCCGCCACCGCGCGTTCCAGGTCGGCGCGATATGCGGCCGCGGCCCGGGTCCTGCGGGCGGCCCGGCGCAGCCGCGCGCTGATCAGCGCCGCCGCAACCCCGGCCAGCAGCGTCGCCATCAGCGCCGTCCCCGCCGCCAGCGCCGCCACCCGGCCCGCCGCGGCGGTCGGCGCCTGCACCACCAGCCGCCAGTTCGTCCGTCGCACCGGCGCGCCGATGTCGGCGACGCCGGGCAGGGCCGGCGCCGGCTGAAACCGCTTCGACGGCCGGCTGGTGATGATCACGCGGCCGGTTTCGTCCAACACATGCGTCGCTGCCGGATCCCGCGCCCAAGCCGCCTCCAGCGCGTCGAACTCGACCTTCACGACGACGACGCCCAGGGTCTGCCCGCCGGCGCGCACGTCATGCGCCAGGTAAAGGCCCGGCCGCCCGCTGACGGTACCAAGCGCGTATTCCTGCCCGGTTCCTTCGGCCAGTGCCTCGCGGAAATAGTCTCGGAACCCATAGTCATGACCCACGAAACTGACCGGCTTGCCCCAGTTCGAAGCCGCGATAGCGCGGCCGCTGCGGTCCAGCAGATAGATCACGTTGCTTTGCGTTTCTGCCCGCAGCAGGTCCAGCTTGGCCGACACCGCGACATCGGCATCGACGCCGCCTTCCAGCGCCTCGACCACCTGCTGGTCGACGGCCAAAACGGCCGCGACGGCGCGCTGACGGTCCAGAAGACTGTCCAGCGCCAGCGCCCGCGTTTGTGCGGCCACCGTGGCGGTATCCTCCAGCCGCGCCAGCGCCGCCTGATGCGTCAGGCGATGGGTCGCCAGCGGCACCAGCGTCGCCAGCACCAGGCAGCAGAGCGCCAGCCACCATCGCGAATCACGTCGCGGCAAATCGTCCGTGACGCTTGCCGTCCTGCCTGCCCTTCGCAGCTTCGGGTGTTTCGGCTTCCACACTAGCACGCGCTCCCTGTGCGGAAAACCACACACGATTCCCGCCATGCACGGCAAGTTCAGCCATGAAAACGACGCACTGCTGCCATGCGGCCGATGTTTCAGCATTAACCTTTGGGGGCGCAAAGTCGACACATGCAGGTCGGAGGAGACCAGATGCACCTGAACGCTTCCGCGCAAACCGATGCGCCCGCCCCCAAGCCCTTCTATGCACACCTCTACGTCCAGGTCATCGCAGCCATCGTGCTGGGCGCGTTGATCGGCCACTTCCACCCCCAGACGGGCGAGGCGCTGAAGCCGCTCGGCGACGGGTTCATCAAGCTGGTGAAGATGATCATCGCGCCCGTGATCTTCCTGACCATCGTGACCGGCTTGGCCGGCATGAGCACGCTGCGGGGCGTCGGCTCGGTCGTCGGCAAGGCCTTCGCCTATTTCCTGACCTTTTCGACGCTGGCGCTGATCGTGGGCCTGATCGTCGCGAACGTGGTCCAGCCGGGCCGCGGGATGAACATCGACCCCTCGACCCTCGATGCCAGCACCGTCACGGGCTACGCCGAAAAGGCGCACGAGACGTCGCTGACGGGCTTCGTGATGGACATCATCCCGACCACCCTGATGTCGACCTTCGTGGAAGGCAACATCCTGCAGGTGCTGTTCGTAGCGATCCTGTTCGGGATCGGCATGATCCTGGTCGGTGAAAAGGCCAAGCCGGTGCTGAACGTGCTGGAATCCGCCAGCTTCGCGATCTTCCGCGTCGTGGACATCCTGATGAAGGCCGCCCCCATCGGCGCCTTCGGGGCCCTCGCCTTCACCATCGGCAAGTACGGCATCGGGTCGATCGTGAACCTGGCCGCGCTCGTGGGCACCTTCTACCTGACCTCTGCCGTCTTCATCATCGTGATCCTGGGCACGGTCTGCATGGTCAACGGGTTTTCGATCTTTCGCCTGATCTCGTACCTCAAGGCCGAGATCCTGCTGGTGCTGGGCACCTCGTCGTCGGAATCGGCCCTGCCCTCGCTGATGGAAAAGATGGAGAAGGCCGGCTGCGCCCGTCCCGTCGTCGGCCTCGTCGTGCCGACCGGCTATTCGTTCGACCTCGATGGCACCAACATATACATGACGCTGGCGGCCCTGTTCATCGCGCAGGCGACGAACACCGACCTGTCGGTGCAACAGCAGGTGCTGCTGCTGGTCGCGATGCTGTCGTCCAAGGGCGCGGCGGGCGTGACCGGCGCGGGCTTCATCGCGCTGGCGGCGACGCTGTCGGTGGTGCCGACGGTTCCCGTGGCCGGGATGGCGCTGATCCTGGGCGTGGACCGCTTCATGTCCGAATGCCGCTCGATCACCAACTTCATCGGCAACGCCGTGGCGACCGTGGTGGTCAGCCGCTGGCAGGGGGCGCTGGACCGCACGCAGTTCGATGCCGCGCTGGCCGGCCGTCCGCTGGCCCCGGCAGCCCATCGTGGCGACCTGGCCCTGACCCCGGCGGGGCTGCAGCTGGGCGAACGCAGCGCGGACTGAGCCAAATCTTCTGGAACGCACGACGGGCGCCGGTCGATCCGGCGCCCGTTGCATGTCTGCGCGTCCCCGACCGACCTCAGGACGTTGCCGCGAACCTGTAATGCGTGGTGCTATGGAACTCGTCCCCCGGTCTCAGGACGATGTCCGGAAAGTCGGGGTGGTTCGGCGCGTCGGGCCAGTGCTGCGCCTCGAGGGCGAGGCCGGCATGTGGGCCATAGATCCGCCCGTCCAGGCCCGGAACCCCGTCCAGCTGAACGCCGTCATAGAATTGCAGGCCGGTGCAGGTCGTCAGGACCTCCATCCCAAGGCGGCGGCCGGTAACGGCGCCGACGGGCCTCAGCGACTGCGGTGCCGCCGACAGGCAGAAGTTGTGGTCATAGCCCGCATCCCCGATCACCCGCGACTGGCGAAAGTCGAAGGCCGTCGCCTCGACCGGGGCGACCCGGCCCGTCGGGATCAGGTCGTCGTCCACCGGCAGGTACTGCCGGGCGTCGATCCTCAGCTGCTGGTCGCGGATGTCGCCCCGCCCGTCGAGGTCGAAATACCCGTGATGCGTCAGGTTGCACAGGGTCGGCCTGTCCGTCACCGCCGACAGCTCGATCGCAAGCGCGTTCTTCGCCAAGGCGATCGTGGCGGTGATCCGCAAGGTGCCCGGAAAGCCCATGTGCCCGTCCGGCAGGACCAGGCACAGCGTCACCCAGTCCGGCGCCAGGGCCGCGACCTGCCACAACTGAACGTCGCTGCCATCGGCGCCGCCGTGCAGCGTATGGCGGCCACGGAAATTCCGGTCCGTCCGGTAAAGCGTTCCGTCCAGCCGGAAGCACGCGTCGCCGATCCGGTTGGCGCACCGCCCCACAATGGCGCCAAGATAGCGTCCGCGGCCCACGTAATCGGCCACATCGGGACAGCCCAGCACCAGCGGGTGATCGACCCCCTCCATCCGCAGGTCCTGCACGATGGCCCCAAGCGTCAGCACCCGCGCAGTCAACGCCCCGTCGCGCAGCGTCACGCAGTCAACCGCCCGCCCGTCAGGCAGGGTGCCGAACGGCGCGATCACAGGATCACCCGCGGTTCCGGCAGGCCGGGGAACGGGGCGCGCACTAGGTAGGGCAGACCCTGCAGGGCATCGGGCTTCTCGATCCCTTCCAACGCGGTGGTGACCAGCATGTCGCGGAAGTCCTCTCCTCCGAAGGCCGGGCAGCTGCTGTGGCGCCCGGGCACCGCGATCTGATGCGTCTGCTTGCCGTCGGCGTCATAGCGGCGCACCGCCCCCAGGCCCCACAGTGCGCAGCAGAACCCGCCCTCGGAATCGACGACGGCGCCGTCGGGATTGGCGCCCTCGGGCGACAGGTCAAGAAACAGCTGCGCGGGTCCGTCCGGCCAGCCGTCGGCGTCCAGCGGCAGCCACCAGACCGTGGCCGCCTTGGTGCAGGAGTAATAGGCGCTGCGACCATCAGGCGCAAAGCAGATCGCGTTGGAAATCGTCAGCCCTTCGACCACGCGGCGCACCTGTCCCCGGTAATACCGATAGATCGACCCGCGGCCGGCTTGGGCGGACTTGCCCATCGTGCTGAACCAGAACCCGCCCTGCCGGTCCGCCCGACCGTCGTTCGACCGGGTCTCGGGATCGTCGGCCTCGACCGCCGCAACGTCGCCCAGGCTGCCGTCGCGCAGGTCCAGCAGCGCCAGCCCCGTTTCGGTCGCGATCATCAGCCGGTCGCGGTCCACCCAGCCTGCGGCCGAGGCCATGCGGTCGAACCGCCATTCGCGCGCCCGCCCGCCGTCGCGCGACAGCAACCGGCGGTTCAGGATGTCGAACCAGAAGAACTGCCGCCGCTCGGGGTGCCACAGGGGTCCCTCGCCCAGCTCGCACGGGCGGTCGTCATAGGCGTTCATGCGGCACCCCGTGCCAGCCGGCTTCCGGACAGTTTCAGCAGGCCCTTCTGCAGCAGGATGAAGACCAGCAGCAGAAGGCCGATGACGATCTTGGTCCACCAGCTGGACAGCGACCCGTCGAAGACGATGTAGGTCTGGATCAGCCCCATCGTCAGCACGCCGACCAGCGTCCCGAGGACATAGCCCGCCCCGCCGCTCAGCAGCGTGCCGCCAATGACCACGGCGGCGATGGCCGTCAGTTCCGTGCCCACCGTCGCCAGCGAATAGCCGGACCCGGTATAGACCGAAAAGACGATCCCCGAGAGACCCGCCATCGCCCCCGAGAAGGCATAGACCAGCACCGTCGTCCGCCCCTGCCGAACGCCCATCAGCCGCGCGGTCTGTTCGCCACCGCCAAGCGCATAGACGCTGGCGCCGAAGCGCGTGCGATGCGCGATGACCATGCCAAGCGCCACGACCAGCAGCATCAGCACGCCGATCAGCGTCAGCCGCCCCTTGCCCGGCATCAGGTAGTAAGCCCCCTGCAGCGTCTGGAAGAACGGGTGCTGGATCGGCACCGACTGGATCGACAGCATGTAGGCCGCGCCGCGCGCCAGGAACATGCCCGCCAGCGTGACGATGAAGGCGGGCATCGCCAGCCGGTCGATCAGGAACCCCATGCCCGCCCCGAAGGCCGTCGTCAGCAGCAGCAGCAGCGCGAATACGACCAGCGGATGCAGCCCCGTGTCGCGCAGCACCACGGCAATGAAGACCCCGGAAAATGCGATGACCGAGCCCACGGACAGGTCGATCCCGCCCGACAGGATCACCAGCGTCATGCCGACCGCGACGATACCCAGGTAGGCGTTGTCGGTCAGCAGGTTGCCCAGAACGCGCGTGGACAGGATGTTCGGGAACTGCGTCCAGGCCAGCAGATAGGCCAGCAGGAAGATCGCGATGGTCGCATAAAGCGGCAGGGCGCGGGTGTTCATATCCGGCTCCTCTGGCGCGGTTCGACCCGGTGGCTGTCGCGCCACAGCGACCACTCGGCCGCGATGCGGGGCGATTGCAGGATCAGGATGATCAGCACCAGCCCGGCTTTGATGACCAGGTTGTATTCCGACGGAAAGCCGGCCAGCAGGATGCCGGTGCCGATGGTCTGGATGATCAGCGCCCCCAGGATGGATGCGATGATCGAAAACCGTCCGCCCAGCAGCGAGTTGCCGCCGATGACGACTGCCAGGATCGCATCAAGCTCCAGCCACAGCCCGGCGTTGTTGGCGTCCGCGCCGCGGATGTCGGCGGTTTCCACGATGCCGGCCAGCGCGGCGCAGAGGCCCGAGGCGACATAGACCGCGATCAGCAGCACGGTGGCGTTGACGCCTGCCAAAGCCGAGGCGCGGCGGTTCACGCCCACGGCCTCGATCAGCAGGCCAAGCGCGGTGCGGCGCACGACCAGCGCCACGGCGGCGGCGGTGACAACCCAGATCCAGGTCGGCACCGGCATGCCCAGCAACACGCCCGACCCCAGCCAGCCAAAGCCCGCATCCGTGAAGGTCAGGATGCGGCCCTCGGTGATCAGTTGCGCGACGCCGCGTCCCATGGTCATCAGGATCAGCGTGGCAACAAAGGGCTGGATGCCGACCACGGCCACCAGCACGCCGTTCCACAGCCCCGCCAGGGCCCCGGCCGCCAGCGCGATCAGCAGCGCGGGCGCCAGCCCCAGGCCGGACGAAATCGCCAGCGCGGCCGACGCCCCGCAGATCGCCATGATCGCGCCGACGGACAGGTCGATGCCGCGCGTGGCGATCACCAGCGTCATGCCGACGGACAGCAGCGCGACCGGTGCGCTGCGCTTCAGTACGTCGATGACCGGTCCGACCAGGCGCCCGCCGCTGAATTCGACCGCAAGGAAGCCCGGAAAGAAGACCGAGACCAGCGCGATCAGCGCGGCAAGCGCGATCAGCTGGGGTGCGATGCGTGTCAACAGGGTCATGCTGCGGCCTCGTCTGCGATGGCGCGCATGATGCGGTCGCCGGTGACCTCGGCGCCCGTCAACTCGGCCACGTGGCGGCGGTCGCGCAGGACGATCACGCGGTCGGCCACGGCGACCAGTTCATCGATCTCGCTGCTGATGACCAGGACGGACATGCCCTGGGCGGTCAGGTCCTCGATCAGGCGCAGGATCTCGGCATGGGCGCCGACGTCGATGCCGCGCGTCGGCTCGTCCAGGATCAGGAAGCGGGGGTTCATCGCCAGCCAGCGGGCCAGCACGGCCTTCTGCTGGTTTCCGCCGGACAGCTCTCCGATCGGCTTTTCGCGGTCGGATGTGCGGATGTCCAGTTTGCGGATATAGTCGTCGGCCAAGCGGTTCTGTTCCGCCCGCGGGACCGGGCGCGCCCAGCCACGCCGCGCCTGCAGGCCCAGGATGATGTTCTGGCGGACCGACAGGTCCGCCACGATCCCGTCGGTCTTGCGATCCTCGGGCGCAAAGCCAAAACCCGCGCCGATGGCCGCGCGGGGGTTGCGCAGGTCCAAGGGGCCGTCGACGTCCCGCGCCTGCCCGCCCTGCGACTGGCGCAGGCCGAACAGCATCTCGGCCGTTTCGGTTCGGCCCGACCCCAGAAGACCCGCAAGTCCCACGACCTCGCCCTGCCCTACGGTCATGTCGAACGGATCGATCACGCCAGCCCGGCCGATGCCGTCGAATTGCAGCATCCGTGGCGCCGCGGCCTTGCCGTGATCGTGCGTTTCGGACACCGCGTCCTCCAGCGCCCGGCCCAACATGTGTTCGATCAGCGACATCCGGTTCAGGTTCGAGGTCGTCTCGGTCACGATCTTGCGGCCGTTGCGCAGGATCGTCACGCGGTCGGTCAGCTCGAACACCTGGTCCAGGAAATGCGACACGAAGACGATGCCCAGCCCACGGTCGCGCAGGTCGCGCACGACGTCGAAGACCATCTCGACCTCTCGACGGTCGAGGCTGGCGGTCGGTTCGTCCAGGATCAGGACCTTGCCCGACAGCGACACCGCGCGGGCGATGGCCACGATCTGCTGGATCGCCACCGAATAGGTGCCAAGGTCGCGATCCACGTTGATGTCCAGCCCATACTGTTGCAGCATCGCCTGAGCCACGACCCGGGTGCGGCGGCTGTCGACAAGGCCGAAGCGGCGCGGCTCGCGTCCGAACATCAGGTTCTGCGCCACGGTCAGGTTGGGCAGCAGGTTCACCTCTTGATAGACGGTGCCGATGCCCAGTTCCTGTGCTTGGCTGGTCGAGCGCGGGTCGATCCGGGCACCGTCCAGCGCGATGGTGCCCGCGTCCCGCTGATAGGCGCCGGTCAGGCACTTGATCAGCGTGGATTTGCCAGCGCCGTTCTCGCCCAAAAGGGCGTGGACCTCGCCAGCGGCGACGTCGAAATCGACATCATCAAGCGCGCGCGTACCTGGAAATGCCTTGGTCAGCGACCGGATTGAAAGCAGCATGTCCCCTCCTTCGGTATGGCCGGGGCGCAACCGCCCCAGCCGCCGTCCGTCAGTAGCCCAGGCCCTTGCGACGATCGTATTCGCCCTGCGGATCATCGGCTTGGGTGAACAACTTCGATTCCGTCTGAATGAACTTCTCGGGAGTTGTGCCGTCGGCCCAATAGGCCGCCAGAGCGTCGAAGGCGGGTCCGGCCATGTTGGGGGTCAGCTCGACCGTGGCATTGGCCTCTCCGGCGGCCATGGCCTGGAAGATGTCGGGCACCGCGTCGATCGAAACGATCAGGATGTCCTCGCCCGGCTTCAGGCCGGCTTCCTTGACGGCCTGGATGGCGCCCACGGCCATGTCGTCGTTATGGGCGTAAAGTGCGCAGATTTCCTGGCCGCCACTTTCGGCCTGCAGGAAGCTCTCCATGACCTCCTTCCCCTGCGCACGGGTGAAGTCGCCGGTCTGGCTGCGCACGATCTCGATGTTGTCGTGGCCCTCGATGGCGTTCTCGAACCCGGTCTTGCGGTCGATGGCGGGGCTCGATCCGGTCGTGCCCTGCAGCTCGACCACGCGGCATTCCTCTCCGGCAACCTCGTCGACCAGCCACTGGCCGGCCACTTCGCCCTCGTGTACCAGGTCGGACCCCACGGCTGTCAGGTAGAGGTCATCGGCACTGTCCACCTGCCGGTCCAGCAGCACGACGGGGATCTCGGCCTCCTGCGCCTCTTGCAGGACCGAATCCCAGCCGGTCGCCACGACCGGCGCCAGCAGGATCGCGTCCACGCCCTGCGCGATGAAGGACCGGATGGCGGCGATCTGATTTTCCTGCCGCTGCTGCGCGTCCGAGAACTGAAGCTCGATCCCGCGCTCCTCGGCCTGCTGGCGGGTCAGCGTGGTTTCCGCCGCGCGCCACCCTGATTCCGAGCCGATCTGCGAAAAGCCGACCACCTCGCCCTCGGCCATGGCCGAGGTTGCCGAGACCGCCAGCGCCGCCGCCGTCATCATCAATGTCTTCCGTGTCATTTTCTTCCTCCCTTGGTTCGGTTTCACGACCTTCCTCCGTCAGTCGCGCAGATCCCCTGGCAGCAACGCGTCGGGGATGTTCTGATAGCAGACCGGTCGCATAAAGCGCCGGATTGCCAGCGTTCCGACGCTTGTGGCGCCGAAATTGGTCGAAGCCGGATAGGGGCCGCCATGCACCATCGCATCGGCGACCTCGACCCCGGTGGGCCAGCCATTGGCGAGGACGCGCCCGGCCTTGCGTTCCAGAACGGGCAGCAGCCGCCGGGCAAGGCCGGCATCCGCGTCGTCCATCTGCAGGGTGGCGGTCAGCTGCCCTTCCAGACCGTTTGCCAGCGCCAGCATCGCGTCGTCGGACGCGACGGTGACGATCAGGCCAAGCGGGCCGAAGACTTCTTCGCCAAGCGCATGGTCGGCCAGATAATCCTCGGCGGTGCAGAGAAAGAGGCTGGGCCGCGCCTCGCGCCCGTCCGCCCGGTCATGAACGACGGCTTCGGCCCGCTCGCCGACGCGTGCGACACCTGTGCGATAGGCCTCTGCGATACCATCCGACAGCATCACCTGCGCAGGCGCATCCTGAAGCGCCGCCTTGGCAGCGGCCACAAAGGCATCGGTCCGGTCCTGGTGCAGGATCAGCAGGCCTGGGTTGGTGCAGAACTGTCCCGCGCCCATGGTCAGGCTAGCGGTCCAGCCCTGCGCGACTTCCGGACCCCGCGCGGCCAGTGCCTGTGGCAGCACGAAGCACGGGTTGATGCTGCCCAGCTCTCCGAAGAAGGGGATCGGCTCGGGCCGCTGCGCACACAGATCGAAAAGCGCGCGCCCCCCGCGCAGGCTGCCGGTAAAGCCCACGGCCTTGATCAGCGGGTGCTGGACCAGCGCCTGCCCGACCTCGTGCGTATCGCCATGGATGAAGGAAAAGACGCCCGCTGGCATGGCGCAGCTGCGGATGGCGGCGTCTACCGCCTCGGCTACGATCTGGCCGGTGCCGGGATGGGCGGGGTGTCCCTTGACCACGACAGGGCATCCGGCGGCCAACGCGGCGGCCGTGTCGCCCCCGGCGGTCGAAAAGGCCAAGGGGAAGTTCGAGGCGCCGAAGACGGCCACTGGTCCGAGGGGGCGCTGCATCATCCGCAGGTCGGGGCGCGGCAGCGGCTGGCGGTCGGGCAGCGCCGGGTCGTGACGGCGATCAAGGTAGCCGCCCGTTCGGATGTGGTTCGCGAACAGGCGCAGCTGACCAGTCGTGCGGCCGCGCTCGCCTTGCAGCCGGGCCTCCGGCAGCCCGGTTTCTTCGGCGCCCGTGCGGGTGATCGCGTCGGCGCGGGCATCGATCTGATCTGCAATGGTGTCCAAGAAGTCAGCCCGCGCCTGCCGTGTCGTTGCCGTATAATTCGCGAAGGCCGCCTCTGCCGCCTGCGCCGCGCGGTCCACCAGCGCCGCCGTCCCCGAGGCATAATCCCGCGCCGCCCCGCTGGCGGGCAGGGACCGGAAGCTGGTCTCACCCCCGGTCCAGTCGCCGCCGATCAGGTGCTGTCCATGGATATGCTGGTTCATGGGGTCCCTCTCAGAATTCGAACGGCTCGACGACGTTCCGCCGCCCCAGCGTGAACGCATCGGCGACCAGCACCATCGGCGACAGGTCGGCATCCGACGCCCCGTCACGCACCAGCTGCGCCATGCGGGTGTAGAGCGCGGGGTATTCCTGCATGATGTCGTCCTGCCCCTCGACCGGCTGACCGGCGATTTCCAGCACGTTGCCGCCCATGCGCAGGGACAGGGTGCCAGCGTCGGTCTGCAGCTCGATGTCCCAGGTCTGCGGACCTTCCTGACGGAAATCCAAGTCGACCTCGATCCCCCTGCTCAGCGACATGCGGGCGGCGATGGGGGCTTGGCGATTGGCGGGCACGTCAAGCTCGGCCCCGGTCAGGTGGACAGGGGCGGGCAGGATCTCGGTCAGGATCGACAGGGCGTTGATGCCGGGATCGAAGACGCCCATGCCGCCCGCCTCGAAGATCCAGTCCTGGCCGGGATGCCACTTGCGCACGTCCTCGCGCCAGGTGATCCGGCCGCTGCGGACAGGGCGTTCCGCCAGCCACGCCTTCGCCGCCGCGACGCCGAGCGCCATCCGCGAATGCCAGGTCGCGAAGATCGTGACGCCGGACGCCCGCGCCATGTCCTGAAGGGCGTGAACCTCGGACAGGGTGGCACCCGGCGGCTTTTCCAGCATCAGGTGCCGCCCCGCCCGCAGCACGGCCTGAGCAGCGGCAAAGCGCGGCACCGGCGGCAGGCAAAGGCTGACGGCCCGCACATCGGGATGGGCGGCCAGCATGTCCTCGATGCCGGTGAAGGAGGGAACCCCCTCCACCGTCCCATGGCGCGAGACCGTGGCCGCCAGCGTCCAGTCGGAGCTGGCCTTCAGCGCAGGAACGTGCTGGTCCAGCGCGATCTTTCCGATGCCGACAAGCGCGATCTGCATCAGTGGCTGTCCTTTCCGACCGGGTTGCCCCGGCATCCCTTCAGGAAGTCCATGTCCGCCCCGGTATCCGCGCCCATGACGTGCTGCTGGTGCAGCCAAGCATAGCCGCTGGTCGGCTGGTCGGGCAGAGGCTGCCACTGCGCCAGCCGGCTGGCCAGTTCGGCATCGCTGATCGCCAGGTGCAGGCGGCGGTTCGGGACGTCCAGCTCGATGATGTCGCCGTCCTGCACCACCGCCAGCGGGCCGCCTGCCGCGGCTTCGGGCGAGGTGTGCAGGACCACGGTGCCATAGGCCGTGCCGGACATGCGGGCGTCGCTGATCCGGACCATGTCGGTGATGCCCTTGCGCAGCACCTTGGGCGGCAGGCCCATGTTGCCCACCTCGGCCATGCCGGGATAGCCCCTGGGACCGCAGTTCTTCAGGACCATGACGCAGGTTTCGTCGATGTCCAGCATCTCATCCTCGATCTTCGCCTTGTAGTCGTCGATATCCTCGAAGACGACGGCGCGGCCGCGATGGACCAGCAGGTGCGGGCTGGCGGCGGACGGCTTCAGCACCGCGCCCGACGGCGCCAGATTGCCGCGCAGCACCGCGATACCGCCCTGCGCGGTCAAGGGGTTGTCGGCGGGGCGGATCACGTCCTCGTTCCAGTTGACGACGTCCTTGACCTCGTCCCAGATAGTGGTGCCGCTGACGGTCAGGGCGTCCTTGTGCAGCTGCCCGGCCTCGGCCAGCCGCTTGATGACGACCGGCAGGCCGCCGGCATAGAAGAATTCCTCCATCAGGTATTTCCCCGAAGGCATCAGGTTCACGATGGTCGCGACGTCGCGGCCAAGCCGGTCCCAGTCGTCCAGCGTGATGTCGACGCCCACGCGCCCCGCCATGGCCAGCAGGTGGATGACCCCGTTCGTAGACCCGCCCACGGCACCGTTGACGCGAATCGCGTTTTCGAATGCTTGGCGCGTCATGATGTCGGAAGGCTTCAAGTCGTCCTTGACCATCTGCACGATGCGTCGCCCGGACAGTTGCGCCATCACCCGGCGGCGGCTGTCCACGGCGGGGATCGCGGCATTGCCCGACAGCGCCATGCCAAGCGCTTCGGCCATCGAGGCCATGGTGCTGGCCGTGCCCATCGTGTTGCAGGTCCCCGAGGACCTGGACATCGACGCCTCGGCCTCGAGGAACTCGTCCTGGGTCATCTCTCCGGCCTTCACGGCTTCCGAGAATTTCCAGAGATGTGTGCCGGAACCTACCCGTTCACCACGGAAATATCCGTTCAGCATCGGCCCGCCGGTCACGACGATCGAGGGGATGTCGCAGGATGCCGCAGCCATCATCAGGCTGGGCGTGGTCTTGTCGCAGCCGACCAGCAGGACGGCCCCGTCCATCGGCTGCCCACGGATGGTTTCCTCGATCGCCAGGGCAGCGAGGTTGCGGAACATCATCGCGGACGGGCGGAACGTGTTCTCCGATGCCGAAAAGACCGGCACCTCCACGGGAAAGCCGCCGGCCTCCCAGATACCCGCCTTCACCTTCTCGGCCAGCTCCCTCAGGTGACCGTTGCAGGGCGTCAGTTCTGACCAAGTGTTCAGGATGCCGATGATCGGCCTTCCGTCAAAGAGATCATGTGGATAGCCCTGGTTCTTCATCCACCCTCGATGATAGATCGTGTCGCGGGAGGTGCCGCCGTACCATTCCTGAGAACGCAGTTTCCGGGGCCAGGGGGCGGGGGTAAAGCTCATCGTCGGACCTTAAAGGGCTGCGACCGCGACCGGGGCCGGGTCGGCATCGTGTTGCATCAGGGGGTTCCGCAGCGGCAGGCCGAAATCGGCGCATTCGATCTGGAAGGTGTCGCCGTTCTGCGCGGTGATCCCGTCGGCGAAGGACAGGGTCGCGGTGCCGAAGAAATGCACATGCACGTCGCCCGGCTGCCGGAACAGGTCGTACTTGAAGTGATGGTGTTCCAGGTTCGCGAGGCTGTGGGACATGTTCGCTTCTCCGGACAGGAAGGGCTTTTCCCAGACCGTCTTGCCGTCGCGGATCAGGCGGCTGGTGCCCTCGACATGCGCAGGCAGGTCGCCCACCCGCATCTCGGGGCCGAAGCTGGCGGGGCGCAGCTTGGAATGCGCAAGCCACAGGTAGTTGCCGCGTTCCGTCACGTGGTCGGAAAATTCGTTGGCCAGCGCGAAGCCAAGCCGCACGGGGCGCCCGTCAGGCGCGATCAAATAGAGGCCGGCAATCTCAGGCTCTTCTCCCGCATCCTCGGCGAAGCCGGGCGAAGCGAGGGCGGCACCGGGCGCCACGGCAGCATAACCGTTGCCTTTGTAAAACCACTCGGGCTGCGCACCGACCTGCCCTGCCGCCGGCTTGCCGCCGTCCAGGCCCATGCGGAACATCTTCATGCTGTCGGTCATGTTCTCGGTCGCGCCCTGGTGCATCGCGTCACGGGTCGCGGCCGATCCCAGATGCGTCAGTCCGGTGCCGGTCAGGTGCAGATGCGCGGGATCTGGATGGTCCAGCGGCAGCAGCAGGCGCCCGTCTTGCAATGCGGCCACAAGATCGACGGCCTCGCGCTGGCCGCGGGTCTCGACCTCGGCGGCAAGGCTGCGGCCACTCTCCAGCGCGTCCAGCGCCAGATCGCGGGTCGAGGTGGCACCGGGCACCAGGTGAGCGGTTTCACCGGTGCGGGCGGCGACGGCGCGGGTGCCGTCGGGGAGGGTCAGTTGGGACAGCCACATGCTCAGGCCTCTCGGTTCTTGTTGTAGACGTCGAAGACGACGGCGGCCAGCAGCACCAGGCCCTTGATGACCTGCTGATAGTCGATGCCGATCCCCATGATCGACATTCCGTTGTTCATCACGCCCATGATGAAGGCACCGACGACGGCACCCACGATCTTGCCCACGCCCCCGGACATGGACGCCCCGCCGATGAAGACGGCGGCGATGACGTCCAGCTCGACAGCGAAGCCGGCCTTGGGGGTGGCGGTGTTCAGGCGGGCCGCGAAGATCAGCCCGGCCAGGGCCGCCAGCAGGCCCATGTTCACGAAGACCAGAAACGTCAGACGCTCGGTCCGGATGCCGGACAGCTTGGCGGCCTTGGCGTTTCCGCCGACCGCATAGACGCGGCGGCCGATGGTCGTTCGCTCGGTCAGGAAAACATAGACGACCGTCAGGATCACCATCGACAGCAGGACGTTCGGCAGTCCGCGGAACCACGCCAGCTTCCACGTCACGAACAGCAGCGCGGCGGCGACGATGGCGTTGCGCAGGATGAACAGGCCGAAGGGCTCGTCCTCGATCCCGTAGCGGGCGTTGCGGGCGCGGGTGCGCATCCCCTGCCAGACGATCAGCAGGACGGCGGCCACGCCCAACGCCAGTGCCACGCCATTGGGCCGGCCGATGCCGAAGAGGTCGGGGATGAAGCCCGTGGACAGCAGCTGGAAGCTGTTCGGGAAGGGCCCGATCGACTGGCCGGCCAGCAGCCACAGCGACAGCCCGCGAAAGACCAGCATCCCGGCCAGCGTGACGATGAACGAGGGGATCTTCCAGTAGGCGACAAAATAGCCCTGCACCGCGCCGATGGCGATGCCCGCCACAAGGCAGGCGGCACCGGCCAACCAGACCGGCAGGCCCCAGCTGACGATCATCACCGCCGCCAATGCGCCGATGAAGCCCATGACCGACCCCACCGACAGGTCGATATGGCCGCTGACGATCACCAGCAGCATGCCAAGCGCCATGATGATGATATAGCTGTTCTGCAGGAACAGGTTGGTGATGTTCACCGGCCGCAGCAGCACGCCCCCGGTCACGACCTGAAAGAAGGCCATGATCGCGATCAGCGCGAACAGCAGGCCATATTCGCGGATATGCTTGGTGATATAGTCGCCGATGCCGATGCCCGGCGCGCGTTCGGTCTGTTCCACCGGTGCCCCTTCCTATTCCCTGACGATCAGCGACATGATCGCTTCCTGGCTGGCTTGTTGGCCCTCCAGCTCTCCGACGAAGCGGCCTTCATTCATCACGTAGATCCGGTCGCACATGCCCAGCAGTTCTGGCATTTCCGAGGAGATCATGATGACGGCCTTACCTTCACGGCTGAGGTCGTTGATGATGCTGTAGATTTCGTATTTCGCGCCCACGTCGATGCCGCGCGTCGGTTCGTCCAGGATCAGCACCTCGGGGTTAGTGAACAGCCACTTGGACAGCACGACCTTCTGCTGGTTCCCGCCCGAAAGGTTCATCACCTTCTGAAAGACCGAGGGCGTGCGGATGCGCAGCGTGCGGCGGTATCCCTCGGCCACGTCGGTTTCACGCGCCTCGTCCACGACGCCGCGGGTTGCCACGGCATCGAGGTTCGCCAGCACGGTGTTGCGGCGGATGGTCTCGTCCAGGATCAGGCCCAGTGTCTTTCGGTCCTCGGTCACGTAGGCGAGGCCTGCCTTGATGGCGCGGTCCACGGTCGAAAGGTCGACCGGCTGCCCATGCATAAGGGCTTGGCCCGATATGCCGCGCCCCCAGCTTTCGCCGAAGACGCTCATCGCCAGTTCCGTCCGACCCGAACCCATCAAGCCGGCGATGCCCACGACCTCTCCTGCCCTGACGGTCATCGACAGGTCGCGGATCATCTGGCGGTCGCGGTGGTCGCGGTGCCAGACGTTCCAGTTCTTCAGCTCGAACACCACACTGCCTGCGCGACGTTCGCGTTCGGGATAGCGGTTCGCCATGTCGCGGCCGACCATGTCGCGGACGATCCGGTCCTCGGTCAGCTCGCCCGCCCGCGCATCGATGGTGCTGATCGAGGCACCGTCTCGGATCACCGTCACGTTGTCGGCCACGCGGCGGACCTCGTTCAGCTTGTGGCTGATGATGATGCTGGTCACGCCTTGGCCCTTCAGCTCCAGCAGCAGGTCCAGAAGCGCCTGACTGTCGCTTTCCGACAGCGCGGCGGTGGGTTCGTCCAGGATCAGCAGGCGCACGTTCTTGGACAGCGCCTTGGCGATCTCCACCAGCTGTTGCTGGCCGACGCCCAGGCTGTCGACCAGTTGGCCGGGCGTGGCGCGCAGGCCGACCTTGGCCAGCAGCGCCTCGGTCTGGCTGAAGGTCTGGGGCCAGTCGATGACGCCGCGGGTGGCGCGTTCGTTGCCCAGGAAGATGTTTTCCGCAATCGTCAGCTGCGGCACCAGCGCCAGTTCCTGATGGATGATGATGATGCCGCGATCCTCGCTGTCGCGGATGGTGCGGAAATCGACGACCTGGCCGTCGAAGACGATCTGCCCGTCATAGCTGCCCGTCGGATAGACGCCCGACAGCACCTTCATCAGCGTGGACTTGCCCGCGCCGTTTTCGCCGCAGATGGCGTGGATCTCGCCCTCGCGCACCTCCAGGCTGACATCGTCCAGTGCCTTGACGCCCGGAAAGGTCTTGCTGATGCGGCGCATTTCAAGAAGCGCGGTCATGGCCGATTCCTTTCGGGGGCCGCCCTTCGCGGACGGCCCGTGACCTTACTGGATCTGGTCGGCGCTGTAGTAGCCGCTGTCGACCAGCACTTCCTGCCAGTTCGACTTGTCGACCGGCACCGGCTCCAGCAGATAGGACGGCACCACCTTGACGCCGTTGTCATAGGTCTCGGTGTCGTTGATCTCGGGCTCTCCGCCCTTGAGCATCGCGTCGACCATGCCGACGGTGACGCGGGCCAGTTCGCGCGTGTCCTTGAAGACGGTCGAGTACTGTTCGTCGGCCAGGATCGACTTGACCGACTGCACCTCGGCGTCCTGGCCGGTCACGATGGGCATCTCCATGTCGCCCGAGCCATAGCCGACCCCCTTCAGCGACGACAGGATGCCGATGGACAGCCCGTCATAGGGCGACAGCACGCCATGCACCTGCTGGTCGGTGTAGTTGGCCGACAGAAGGTTATCCATCCGCGACTGCGCCACCGCGCCGTCCCACCGCAAGGTGCCGACCGTGTCCATGCCCGTCTGGCCCGACGGGACGGCGATCTTGCCCTCATCGATCAGCGGCTGGAGGACGGACATCGCGCCGTCATAGAAGAAATAGGCGTTGTTGTCGTCGGGGCTGCCGCCGAACAACTCGACATTCCACGGCTGCTGGTCGGGAAAGCGTTCCTCCAGGCCCTTCACCAGCGAATTCGCCTGCTCGACGCCGACCTTGAAATTGTCGAAGGTCGCGTAGTAGTCGACGTCCCCCGTATCGCGGATCAGCCGGTCATAGGCGATCACCTTGATGTCGGACGCGGCCGCGTTGGCCAGCGCGTTCGACAGGGTCGTGCCGTCGATGGCGGCGATCACCAGGACGTCGACGCCCTTGGTGATCATGTTCTCGACCTGGGCCAGCTGGTTGGGGATGTCATCCTCGGCATATTGCAGGTCGGTGTCGTAGCCCGCTTCCTGGAACTGTTTGACCATGTTGTTGCCGTCGTCGATCCAGCGGGCCGAGGACTTGGTCGGCATCGAGATGCCGATGGTCTCGGACATTGCGCCGGTCGCAAGCCAGGAAACGCCGATCGCAAGCGCGACGGCCGTCGATTTCAGTGTCATGTCACTCCTCCCAGGGCGGTCCTCTGCCGCCGATCCGTCGGGCGCCTCTCCCGAGGGCATGTTTTACCCTAGCAAGGCGGTGACATGATGGTAAATTGACTTAAACCGCAACCTGCATAGCGAAACCGATATGTCCTTAGGCCACTCACGGCTGATGCTGAAGCCTGCGCAGCTGCGGCTGATCCTCGAGATAGCGGAAAGTGGCCAGCTGCAGCAGGCGGCACTGACCTGCGGCCTGACCCAGCCCGCCGCGTCCCGCATGCTGGCCGAGACCGAGCGCCAACTGGGCGCCGCGCTGTTCCTGCGCCAGCCCAAGGGCATGGCCCCGACCGAGATCGGGCTGAACGTCCTGCGCCGCGGCGGCGTCATTCTACACGAGATGCAGGGCATGGCCGCGGACGTGGGCGCGCTGACCAGCGGTCTTGCCGGATCGGTCCGCGTAGGCGCGGTCACCGGCCCTGCGGTCGACTACCTGGTCGCCGCGATCCGCGAGGTCAAGCAGCACGCGCCCGAGGCGGACGTCACCGTCGACGTCATGCCTTCGCGCGAGTTGCTCAGCCACCTGACGGCCGGAGACATGGACTTCGTGCTGGCCCGCATCCTGCCCGAATTCGACAGCCGCGATTTCGTCATCCACCCCATGCGGGACGAGGAGGTGACGTTCCTTGTCAGGTCCGGGCATCCCCTTGTCGGGGCGGCCCCGGTGGAGTTCGCGGCACTGGCCGGGCAGGAATGGATCATGCAGCAGCGGGGTGCGCCGATCCGCCAGGCGACGCTGGATGCCTTTGCCACCGAGGGCCTCCCAGAGCCGCGGAACGTGGTGAACAGCCCGTCGCTGCTCTTTACCATTTCCTATCTGGCGCAAAGCGATGCCATCGCGCCCTTGTCAGCAGAGGTGGCGCAGTTGCTGACTGGTCCGCTGGTCGGCGCACGGTTCACCCGGCTGAGCATCGGACGCGGCATCCGGGTTCCGCCATACTATATGCTGAACCTGCGCCGCCGCCCTCTGTCGCCCCTCGCGCAGCGCCTGAAGAATTCGGTATTTCAGAAGATCGCGCGATAAGCGGCCGCCCGCGACGAGCCACACGATATCGGCCCGCCAGACTTCACATCGGGCTGCGCAGCCGCTAGGTGCTGTCGCGACCAGTCGGCGCAGAGGGAAAGTGGCATGCAGGAATATCTCGACGAGCTGCGGCACGTGATGGCGCATGGCGTTGCCTCGACCGACCGGACGGGGACGGGGACTTTGCGCAGCATCGGGCGGTCGATGCGCTTCGATCTGTCGCGGGGCTTTCCGCTGGTCACGACCAAGCGCGTGCACCTCAAGTCGATCATCCACGAGCTGCTGTGGTTCCTGTCCGGCGACACCAACGTCGCCTACCTGCAGCAGAACGGCGTCACTATATGGGACGAGTGGGCCGACAAGAACGGCGACCTGGGCCCCGTCTACGGCCACCAGTGGCGCCGCTTCGGCCTGGCCGCGGACGAGGCGATGCGCCCGGAAAGCGACCAGATCCTGAACCTGGTGCGGATGATCCGAGAACAGCCTGACAGCCGCCGGCTGATCGTCAGCGGCTGGAACCCGCGCGACTTGTCGCGGATGGCCCTGCCGCCCTGCCACACGCTATGGCACGTCCTGATCCTGGACGGGAAGCTGAACCTGATCCTCTATCAGCGGTCGGGCGACATGTTCCTGGGCGTGCCCTTCAACATCGCCAGCTATGCGCTGCTGATGCTGATGCTGGCGCATGTGTCGGGGTACCAGCCCGGAGAGTTCATCCACCACATCGGCGACGCGCATATCTATGCCAACCACGTGGACCAGGTGCGCGAACAGCTGACCCGGACGCCCAGGCCGCTGCCCCGGATGCGCTTTGCGCGGCAGGTGAGCGACATTCTGGACTTTCGCTACGACGACTTCGTGCTTGAGGGGTACGACCCCCATCCTGCCATCAAGGCCCCCGTCGCCGTCTGAAGGAGCTGCCGATGCTGACCCTGATCGCCGCCATGGACCGCAACCGCGCCATCGGCCGGAACAACACGATCCCCTGGCACCTGCCCGAGGACATGGCCTTCTTCAAGCGCATGACGACGGGCAACACCGTCATCATGGGCCGCAAGACCTGGGACAGCCTGCCGCGAAAGCCCCTGCCGGGGCGCGACAACGTCGTTCTGTCCCGTCAGCCCGACCCGGGGGCCGGCGTACCGTGGCTGGACATGAACGCGGCGCTGCGGCTGATCTGGGCCGATCCCGACCGGCAGGTCTTCTGCATCGGCGGGGCCGAGATCTATGACCAGATGCTGCCCCATGCCGACCGCATCCTGCTGACTCAAGTCGACGTGACGGTCGACGGTGCGGATGCATGGTTCCCCCGGCTGAACCCCGCGGACTGGGTCGAGGTCGAGCGGACACCGCTCCGCTACGAGACGCCGCGCTGCGAGATGATCGAGCTGCGCCACGCCTGACGCCGCCTCGACCGTTGCCCGGTGCACCCCGTCATCTTTCACCACAAGAAGGGAATGCGGGTCAAGGAACACGATCAACCTCCGGGTCGGGTCCGAGGGGAGGTAAGGCGGCAGCCTCTGCCGCCGCTTTGCCGCCGAGGGGCACCACGTCCGGGTTGCCGACCGCAGACAAGCTGGGTGACGTCGTGGCGGCCGCCACCCTTGAGCGCAGAAGGGTCGCGGTCGCGGTGGCGGATGCCACCGACGAGGCGCAGGTGATAGTGCTTTTCGAAATGGCCGAGGTTGTCAGCGGCCGCATCATCGACCTCGGTGCGGCCTATCTCGACTCCTGCTGGAGGCTGGCCTGTTTCGGCGGCTTCCCCTGTGCCCAAGAGGCCGTGCAACGCATGGGTGCGGCGGCGACCTCGACCGGTCGCGCAGCGTGATCTTCACAGATGGCAGCGCATCGCTGCATGGCCCGGCCAACTATGGTGCGTTCGAATCCGATTGATGGGCTGAGGAACCTTGCGACGGCTCTGGCCAAGGACGGCTCCGACGGCATCCATGTCGGCCATGTCGTCATCGACGGCGGGATCGCTGGCGACAAGGTGGACGAGGCGATTGCCGGCGGTTGCGCGTCGGAGAAGATCGGTCTTGACGGCATCGCTCAAGCATACCGGTTCCTGCACCCCCAGTCCCGGTCGGGCTGGCACCTTAAGATGGACCTGCCGACCTGACACGAGGACTGTCAGGTCAGCAACCAAACCCTAGCGGCCGTTGCGGTGGGCATAGAGCGCGTTTGAACGGTCCAGGTGCGCCTGCATCGCGGCCACGGCGCCATCGGCGTCGCGGGCCTCGATCAGGTCTACGATGTGGTCATGCTCGCTCAGCGTGATGTCCTCGTTGCCGGACCAGTGCAGCAGGACACCGTGATAACGGAACAGCCAGCGCAGCATGGCCTGACTTGTCGCCATCAGGATCGGGTTTGCCGACACCGCGGCGATGCGGCCGTGAAAGGCGATGTCCAGCGTCACGAACTCCTCGGCATCGCCGACGCAGGCGCGCTGGCGCGCGATCAGCTGGCGCAGGTCGGCCAGATCGCGGGTCGAGGCATTCTCGGCCGCGACGCGGACAAGGCCGCTTTCGAACATGCGGCGCGCCTCTTTCAGATGCTCCAGCTGGCCGGGTTCCGACGACAGCAGCATCCGCGCCACGTCGTCGACACGGCTGAGGACGCTGCCCGCGCTCAGTTCGTTCACGCGGCTGCGTTCGCCGTGGCTGATCGTGATCAACCCCATCGTGTGCATGTGCTGCAACGCCTCGCGCACGGCGGGACGGCCAACGCCGAACCGCTCCATCAGGTCGCGTTCGGACGGCATGGGCGAGCCGGGGGGCAGCTCTCCGCTGGCCATCATCTCGCGCAGACGCTCGAACACCTGGTCGGACAGCTTGCGCCGCACGATCCTGTCGGCGCCGACGGCCGGGTCATCCTTCTTCATCGCGGCTCCACCGTTTGGTCGATCAAGCCCTAGGCGCAGTCGGGGCCGGAGGCAATTCGTTCGCGCCATTCGAAGGCATCCAGCGTGCCGCCATCGGGTAACGGCGCCGAGCGGGGAAGCAGGTTCGTCACCATCGCGTAGTCCGCCAGCTCCAGCGTTGCCAAGCCGTCCCGGATGGTTGCCTGCCCGACGGTCGCACCCGCCAGGCCCGAAAGCGCGGCGACCACGGCCGCAACGGGACGCAAGCTGCCGTCATCCCTGACCAGGCCCCGCGGACCGTAGAGCGATGCAGGCGTCCAGACAGCCAGCTCCGACGGCGCCAGGGCGGTGGCCAGTCCGCAGGTCCAGGCCGCGGCAAAGGTGCCGTCCTGGCGCGGGTCTTCAGCCGCCATGGGTGTGCGCAGGCGGTCCGGGTTCGGGATCGTGCGGCTGCCATAGGGGTTCTGGCGCATGGCAATGGTCGAGGGGCCAAGCCGGTATTCCGCCGCCCCCGCGATCACCCGGCCCGAAGTCAGGATGTGCGGCACCGTCTCCAGCGTCTCGATGACCGACACGTCGTCTGCGGCATGGACGATGGGGCAGAAGCCGTGGGTCACGAAGTCCAGCATCTCGACCGGGGGTCGTTTGCGGTTCAGTTCGGGAAAGAAGCTGGCAACGCCACCGCCCAGGGGCAGGTCCGGGAAGGCCATGCGTGCGGCGGCATGGATCTGCCTCAGCGGCGGACAGGGCGGCCAGTCGGACCCCGGCGGGGTCGATTGCCGATCCACCGCCGGCGTGACCATGACGGACGCTGCCCGCAATCCGGATGCTGTCAGCGCGTCGGCATAAGCCTTGAACTCGGCCTCCAGGTCGCCGTCCGGCGGGCAGGCAGCCACAAGCTCCAGGTCGAAGACGATCTGCATCGCCTGCGCCTGCAGGGCGGCAAAGCTGCGCAGGTCGGCGGCGATGTTGCCCGCGCTGGCGTCGAGGTGGCAGAGCAACCGCTGCGGCGCGATGCGGTGCAGGTGGCTGGGGTCGCCTGCGGCTCGGACAGCGTCGGCGGCGGTGATCAGCAGGGCAGTTTGCGGAAACCGGGCGGGGCGCGGTTCTACAGGTGGTGCGGCGGGGCGCGTTGCGTCCTGATGTTGCCAGCGGATGCTGACCGCCTGCTCCAGCCGCGCACCATCGGGCAGCGCATAGGGCCACGGCAGGGCCAGCGGGCGGTTGTAGGTCTTGAAGGACGCGTCGCCCCATTGGCGCTGGTCCTCCATCTCGAAGACGTCGCCCGCGAAGCGGCAGGAGACGCGCCACGGGCCGGCCTGATGCGTCAGCGCCGCGATGTCCATGAACGGCTGCCATGGGGCGATCAGGTCGGGGAAATGGCCATTGGTCCGGCCGCCGTCCGGGTGATCGACCTGCACCGGGGCGCCCGCCACGCCGTTGATCGGATGGAGGACGGTGAACCCCGCGCGGTTCGTCAGGACCTCGCCCTTGGACACGGCGGATGCTGTCGCGTCGCAGCCGCTTGCGGTCAGCAGCAGCGTGACGTCGGCCACCAGCCGTTCACCCATGTCGAACGTGGCGCGATAGGTGACGCGAGTCCTCGGACCGGTTTCCTCGATACGCAGATCGCTGATGCGGGCAGGGACGGTGCCCCAGTCGCTGTCGCGGACCAGAAAGGCGATGCTGCGGATCGCCTCGTGCCCGTCGATGCGCAGGTGGCGCAGCTGGCCGTCCTCCAGCGTGACCTCGGCCGGGCCGCAGGTCAGGCGGCGGCCCGCGCGCGGGGGCTCGTCCGTGCCGTAAAGCGCGCGCAGGTCCGTCATGCCATTTCGATCCGGCTTCCGTCGCGGGCCGAGGCATACGCGGCCTCTACAAGTGCCAGCGTCCGAAGGTTGTCGCGCCCCGATGTTTCGGGCTCGCGCCCCTCGCGCAGGCAGTCGACGAAGTGCTGCTGGATGATCTGGACGCTTTCCTGGATGTTGTGCCAGGGCCGCTCGGCCCAGGGCAGCAGCGGCGGGGCGACGTCGCGCGCATCCTCTCCGTCACGCTGAATGATCAGGCGGTAGCCCGCGTCCAGCCGCAGCGTTCCCTTGTCGCCGTCGATCTCCAGCAGCGTCTCGGGGAAGGTCTCGGGCGTCCGGCGGGTGGCATAGGAACAGTCCACGATCGAGGTCACGCCGGATGCGTGGTCCAGCAGCATCGTCGCCACGTCCTCTCCGCGGATCGCCGGGTTGATCCGCGCGGTGCTGGCCGACAGGCGCGTCACGTCGCCGAAGAGCGCGCGGGCGATGTCCAGGATGTGGATGCCCAAGTCCTGGATGATGAAGCGTTCATCCGTGGCCAGATAGGGCTGACCCGAGAACACGTCATAGCCTGACCGGAAGCTGACGCGCCCGAAGAACGGCCGGCCGATGGCGCCGCTGCGCAAGGCGTCGATGGCGGCGCGGACGGCAGATTGCCAGCGGAAGTTCTCGTGCACCATCAGGACGCGGCCCGCATCCTGCATCGCGGTGACCATGGCGCGGGCATCGTCCATCGTCTCGGCAAAGGGTTTCTGGCAAATGGCATGGACGCCCGCCCGCGCCGCCGCCTCGACCAGCGGGCGGTGCGAGGCGACGGTCGTGGCGATGTCCACGATGTCCAGATCCTCGGCCGCCAGCATGTCGTCGGCATCGGCATAGCTGCGGGCGATGCCAAAACGTTCGGCCGTTGCCTGCCGGCGCCCCTCGTCCGGGTCGCAGACGGCGGTGACGGTAACGCCCTCGATGGACTGCCAGGCATGCATCTGGTTCTGGGCGAAAAAGCCGCAACCGATCAGGGCAACCTTCATCCTTACGCTCCTGCCTCGGCCTGCAGCGCGACGCGGGCCTGAAGTTTCTGCTGCGCCTGATCGACCACGACCGCGGCGATGATGACAAGGCCCTTGATGACCGTCTGCCAGAAGGACGACACGCCCATCATCACCAGGCCGTCCGACAGCACGCCGATCACGAAGGCGCCGACGATGGTGCCGCCGATCCGTCCCCGCCCGCCCGACATCGAGGTGCCGCCAAGCACCGCTGCGGCAATGGCGTTCAGCTCGAACGACTGGCCCGTGGCGGGGTGCGCCGCGACCAGCTGCGACGAGATGATCAGACCGACCAGCGCCGCGCACAGCCCGCTGAACATGTACACGAACATCTTGATCCAGTTGACCCGGACACCCGACAGCGCCGCACCGCGTTCGTTCCCGCCGACCGCGTAGATATAGCGACCAAGCGGCGTGCGGCGCGCGACATAGGCGGCGACCACCGCCACGGCGATCAGCATCCAGATGGAGACCGGCAGCCCCAGGAACGTCCCGGCCCCGATCAGGCGAAAGCTGTCGGAGCCGTATTCGGCATTGCCGGTCAGGTTCGGGAATGTGCGCCCGTCCGAAAACAGCATCGCCGCGCCCCGGCAGACGTAAAGCGTGCCAAGCGTCGCGATGAAAGGCGCGACATTCAGCCGCGTGATCAGAACGCCGTTGACGGCACCGATGGCGATGCCGACGACCATGACGATCAGGCATATCTCGACCGTGTTGAACTGGATCGACCAGCCGAGCCCGACGTCGATGCCGTTCAGGATCAGCCAGCCCGCGACCATCCCGCACAGCCCGACGATCGAGCCCACCGACAGGTCGATCCCGCCCGAGATGATCACGAAGGTCATCCCGATGGCCAGAAAGGCGTTCAGCGCCACGTGCTTGGACATGATCACCATGTTCGCCGTGGACAGGAAGTTCGGCGCGGCAAAGGCGAAGAAGGCAAAGACCAGGATCAGCGCGATGAAAGTCCGCGCCTTCAGCAGCACCAGCAGCGCCTGCGTGGATGACGGGCCGCTGCGGGCCGGGGTTGCGACGTCGCTCATGCGGCGGGCTCCTTTTGGTGAAGGGCATGGCCCTTGGCCGATGCGGCGACCACAAGGGTCTCGGTGGCGTCCTTGCGGTCGAACCGGCCGGTGACGCGGCCGTTCGACATGACGACGATGCGGTCCGACAGGGCCATCAGCTCCTCCAGGTCGGAGGTGACGAAGATGATCCCCAGCCCCTCGGCGGCCAGGTCGCGCATGACGCGGAACACCTCGGCCTTGGCGCCGATGTCGATGCCGCGCGACGGCTCGTCCATCAGCAGCACGCGGGGCTTGGTCATCAGGGCCTTGCCGATGACGACCTTCTGCTGGTTGCCGCCCGACAGGCTGGAGACCGGGTTTTCCATCGAGGCGATCTTGACCGTCAGGCGGCGCACGAAATCGGCCACGGTGCGACGCTCGGCGCCCAGATTCATGTGAATGCCGGTGGTGACGCGGTCCAGCGAGGAGAGGGTCATGTTCTCGCGAATCGAGAGGATCTGGACAAGACCGTCATTCTTGCGATCCTCGGGGATCAGGGCGATGCCCTGGGCGATGCGCCCCGCGACGCTGCGCGATTTCAGCGGGCGGTCCTCGACGAACATGCGGCCGGTGGCATGGGGATGGCGGCCGATGACGCATTCCAGGAACTCGGTCCGGCCGGCGCCCATCAGGCCATAGATGCCCAGGATCTCTCCGGCGCGCAGTGACAGGCTGACATGGTCGACGACCATGCCGCCCGCGCGGGGCAGGCAGACCTCCTCGGCGCGGAAGACCTCGGGGCCGAAGGGGTGGTCGGTGGCCTTGGCGTAATCCTTGCTGGCTTCTCCGATCATGCTTTCCACGATCCAGGGCAGATCAACGCCGTCCATGGTGCGGGCACCGGTGATGCGCCCGTCGCGCAGGACCGTGATGTGGTCGCCGATCCGCAGCAGTTCTTCAAGCCGGTGAGAGATATAGACGATGCCCACGCCCTGACGGCGCAGGTCGTCGATGACGCGGAACAGGATCTCGACCTCGGCGGCGGACAGGGCGCTGGTCGGTTCGTCCAGAATCAGGATGCGGGCATGCTGCGCCAGGCTTTTCGCGATCTCGACGATCTGCTGCTGGCCGACGCGCAGGTCGCCCAGCAGCGTGTCCGGGTCGATGTCCTGTTCCAGCCGCGCCATCAGCGCCCGGGTCTCGCGGCGCTGCGCGGCCATGTCGATGTCGACGCCGGCCCGGGTGCGTTCGCGGCCCATGAAAATGTTTTCCGCCACCGTCAGGTTCGGGAACAGGTTCAGCTCCTGAAACACGATGCCGATGCCGTGGCGGCGGGCGTCGTCGGGGCCGTTGAAATGGACCTCGGCGCCGTCCATCAGGATGCGGCCCTGGGTCAGCTGCTCGACGCCCGCGATGACCTTCATCATCGTGGATTTTCCAGCACCGTTCTCGCCGATCAGCACGTTGACCGCGCCCATGTGCAGGTCGAAATCGACCGACTTCAGCGCCTTGGTGCCGGGATAGACCTTGGTGCCGCCGCGGATCTGCAGGCCCACCGTCATGGCGCGACCTCTGACAGGGCAATCGGCACCACGACCCAGGGCTCGTCCACCGAGGGCAGCGTCATCGCGCCTTCGACGGTGAAGCTGCGGCCGACAAGATTGCCTTCGGGCAGGGCCAGCCGCTGGTGGGCCTGATCGTTCAGGGCACGGGCCAACTTGGCGAATTCGATCTGGTCGCGGAAGTCGGTGAAGATCAGGAAGTCCAGCGCGTCGCGCAGCGCCGTGCCGCGGATCACCGGCCCAAGCTGCACGGTCAGGTCGCCCTGCCCGTCGCCGTTGCTGTCCAGCACCATGCTGGCCGCGCGGGATTCGCGGTCGGCCTCGACCACCTGCCCCTCGGCCCGCAGGACAAAGTTCCAGGGGCTGCCTTCGGACCCAGGGCGGATGCCGTGGGCTGTCCCGGCGGTGTCCAGCCCATCGGCCAGCGCGGCCCGCAGGGTGGCGGCATCGACGACATGGTCCTGCACATAGGCCGGCAGACGCTCGTCGAAGATCTGGGCCGCCTGCAGCGCCATGCGCTGGTCGTCATCCATGGGCGCTGCGGCCGCGTCGCTTTCGGGATCGGGGTTCGGCACGATCTTGCAGCCGGGCAGCAGGGCACAGGCCAGCGCACCGGCCACAAGGGCGGTTCTTGCAGGGGTCATCCATCGCTCCTGGAAAAAGGGACCCGGCGCACCGGGTCCTTGGGCGTCATTCGCTCAGCGCGAAGGTTTCCAGCTGCTCGGCGTTGTCGCCGTTGATCAGCACGCAGTCCATCAGCTGCTTTTCCTCGACCCCGGTCGAGCCGGTCTTGAGGTACTGGTCGGCCTGTTCGACCGCCAGCTGCGCCTGCCGATATGCGGGCTGCAGCACGGTGGCCTTGATGCCGCCCGCCTTGATGGAGTCGCGCACGTCGTTCGAGCCGTCGAAGCCCACCACCATCACGTCGGTCCGGCCCGCGGCCTCCAGCGCGGCCCAGGCACCCATCGCCATGGTGTCGTTGCCCGAGATCACGCCCTTGATGTCGGGATGGGCCTGCAGCATCGTCTCCATCACCGTATAGGCCTCGGTCTGGGACCAGTTGGCGGTCTGCTGGGCGACCATCTCCATGTCGGGATACTGGTCGATGATGTCGTGATAGCCCGAGGACCGGATGCCCGCGTTGGTGTCCGCCTCGCGGCCCAGAAGCTCGGCATACTGGCCCTCTTCGCCCATCAGCTTGACGAACTCCTCGGCGCCCAGCTGCGCGCCCTGATAGTTGTTCGACACGATCTGGCTGACGGCGATGCCGGACTCCTTGATCTCGCGGTCGATCAGGAATGACGGGATGCCCGCATCCTTGGCACGCTGGACGGCGGCGACGGTGGCGTCGGCGCCGGCATTGTCCAGGATGATGGCCGCTGCGCCGCGCGCGATGGCGGTGCCGAACAGCTCCGACTGCTTGTTGGGGTCGTCGTCATGCACCATCACGACCGTCTCGTAGCCCAACTCCTTGGCGCGCGCTTCGGCGCCCACGGCCTCGGCCTTGAAGAACGGGTTGTCGTGGCTGGGGGTGATGATGGCGATCAGCCCCTCGGCGGATGCGAACCCTGGCATGGCAATAGCCAGGGACAGTCCGAAGGCCGAGATCATCAGCCGGCGGTTCAGTTTCATGTTTTCCCTCCCTTGGTCAGCGGGCTGCTGAGCCCCTTGACGTTCCTCGACGGTGGCTGTGAATGACCTTCATGTCAACAGGTATGATGAGGTGACGTTCCAGCCGTCAGGTGATCCGCTCGATGCTGGCGGCGATCTCGTCCCATTCGAAGACACGCTTCCAGTCGTCGCGCATCAGCATCGGCTTGCCAAACTCGATGGCCTTGTTGCAGGCATCGGAAAACGCCCCCTCCCGCTCTTCGAACAGCACTGCGCCCAGGATGTTCATGTGGCCCAGCAGGAAGTCACGAGCGCATTCATGGCTGACGCCGCTGCGGCGCACGGTTTCGTCCAGCGCCTCGCGCATCACCGACAGAAGCGAGGCGCAGACGGTCTCCGACAGTCCCGGCTCCAGCATCGCCATCTGCTTCACCGTGACTTCATAGCTGCGGGTGACGGGGGCATAGATTGCGCGGGCGACCCGGTCGCCAAGCTGATAATGTTCGCGCGGACCCTGCATCAGCGCATTGACCACGCCCTGCTTCGCCGCAACGCCGCCGAAATGGTCGGCGCGGCCTTCGGGCGTGTCTTCATCATTGAAGATCGGCGGGTGGCAGGGGTGGGTCACGAAGTAGGTGACATCGTCGCGTTCCGGCAGATGGCCCGCGAAGGGCGCCGCCGCGTCCAGCACCACGACCATGGTGCCGGGCGCAAGCGTCGGCACCACCGCTGCGGCGACTTTCCCGATCACGGTGTCGGGGACGGCGAGAATGACAACTTCGGCACCCTCGAGCGCCGCGTTCTGGTCGATGCATTCGACGCCTAGCTCGTCACGCAGGCGGGCGCGGCCGGCCTCCCCGACCTCGACATGCGCCACGTCGAAATCGGTCTTCGCCAGGTTGGTCGCCAGACGCACACCCATCTTGCCGCCTGCCCCAAGCAGAGCCACCTTGGTCATCTTTTCGTTTCCTAATCCGGACTTGATACTGGTATGATGAGATGATAAATAAAGTCACATGTCAAGCGGAACGGAGGAGCCGGATGTCAGAGCCTTGGGTCGCCTGGCTGGGGGATGATTTTACCGGATCGGCCGCCGTGATGGAGGTGCTGCAGTTCGCGGGCCTGCCCGCGGTGCTGTTCACCGACCTGCCATCGCCTGTTCTGCTGCAGCGGTTCGCGGGCGTGCGCGGGATTGGCATTGCCACGACGGCACGCACGCTGGACCCTGTCGGGATGGCGGCGACGCTGCCGGATCTGTTTCGGTTCCTGCAGGGATTGAACCCGGCGCTGCTCCATTACAAAATCTGTTCGACCTTCGATTCCGCGCCCGGGATGGGCTCGATCGGCAAGGCGATCGAGGTCGGGCTGACGGTGCGCCCCGCCGATGCGGTGCCGCTGCTGACTGCCGCGCCGGCGATGCGGCGGTACCAGGCCTTCGGGCACCTTTTCGCGGGCGCGCCGGGCGGCGTCTTCCGGCTGGACCGCCATCCGGTGATGGCCCATCACCCCGTCACCCCCATGGCCGAGGCCGACCTGCTGGCCCACCTGTCGGCGCAGACATCGCTGCCCGGAGCCCTGATCGACCTCGAGGCCTTGGCCGCCGATCCGCAGGCGCGGCTGCGGCAGGTCGTGGCGGGCGGCGCGCGCATCCTGTCGATCGACTGCATGGACGCGGCCAGCGAGGCCGCTGCCGGTCGGCTCCTCTGGCTGAACCGCCAGCGGATGGGTCTGGTCGCCGGCAGCCAGGGGATCGAATACGCTCTGATTCGACACTGGCAGGACATCGGTCTGATCCCTGCGCCGCAGCCCGCTGGTTCGGCGGGAGCCGTGGCGCAGATCGCGGCGGTCTCGGGATCGGTCTCACCGGTGACCGCTTCGCAGCTGGACTGGGCGGGGCGGAACGGCTTCGACCTGCTGCCCTTTGATGCCCGTGCCGCCTGCGGAAGCGACGCCGACCTTGCGACCGAGGTTGGTCGCGTTGCACGTGGGGCTTTGGCGACTGCCGCGCGGGGCGCCAGCCCGCTGGTTCATTCGGCCGCGGGAACGGCCGGGCCGCAGGTCGCGGCCTTTCGCGATGCTCTTGCCGCAAGCGGCATGACCCCGACCTCGGCCAACCAGCGCATCGGCGAGGGGCTGGGCCGCGTCCTGGACGCGGTGCTGCGCGGGTCGGGCATCCGCCGTGCGGTCATCTCGGGCGGCGATACGTCGGGCCATGCGATGCGGCAACTGGGCCTGTCGGCGCTGGTCGCAAAGGCGCCCACCATTCCGGGGGCGGCGCTCTGCGAGGGCCATGGCGACGGCACCCACGACGGGCTGGAGATCGCGCTGAAGGGCGGGCAGATGGGATCCGAGGATTATTTCGGTTGGATCCGCGACGGCGGCGGCCCGCGCCGCGAAAGGGCCGCGGCATGAGCGTCTCGATGATCCGCGTCACCTACCTGATTGAAACCCCCGGCGACCCCGAGGCCATGGCCGCCAAGATCGCCGCCGACCAGTCCACGGGCACGTTCACTGAACTGCCCGGCGAAACCGAGGCCGTGCGCGCCCGCCACGCCGCCCGCGTCGAAAGCGTCGAGGCGCTTGAACCCGCACGGCAGCCAGCACTGCCCCAACCCGACCAGACAGGGCCGTTCCGACGGGCGCGGGTGGTGGTCGCCTATCCGCTGGAATCGATCGGCGTCGACCTGGCGGCGGTCATGACCGTCACCCTGGGCGGCGTCTTCGCGGCGCGCGGCATCAGCGGCATCCGCATCCTGGATATTGCCCTGCCGCCCGAGTTCGCCAGCTATCCCGGCCCGCAGTTCGGCATCGAGGGGTCCCGCACACTGACTGGCGTGGCGCAGGGGCCGATCATCGCGTCGATCATCAAGCCCTCTCTTGGCCTGACCCCGGCAGAGACGGCCGCCGTCGTGCAGACGCTCTGCGACGCCGGCGTCGACTTCATCAAGGATGACGAGAAGATGATGGGCCCCGCCTATGCGCCGCTGCAGGCGCGGGTGGACGCGATCATGCCGGTCATCGAACGCCATGCCGACCGGACGGGCAAGCGGGTGATGTATGCCTTCGGCATCTCGGCCGCGGACCCGGACGTGATGATGCGAAACCATGACCACGTTCTGGGGGCCGGCGGCAACGCGGCGGTCATCAACATCAACTCGATCGGGATCGGCGGGATGGCCTTCCTGCGCAAGCGGTCGGGCCTCTGCCTGCACGCGCATCGCAACGGCTGGGACATCCTGACCCGACATCCGGGTCTCGGTTGGGACTTTCGCCCGTATCAGAAAATCTGGCGGCTGCTGGGGGTCGACCAGTTCCAGATCAACGGCATCGGCGCGAAATACTGGGAAGGCGACGACAGCTTCGTGCAATCCTTCGCCGATGTGACGACGCCCATCTTCTCGGACCGGGACCGGGCGCTGCCGGTGGTCTGTTCGGGACAATGGGGCGGCCAGGCGTTCGAGACCTGGCGCCGGACGGGGCAAACGCTTGACCTGATGTACCTGGGCGGCGGCGGAATCCACGGCCATCCGGGCGGCGCGGCCGCAGGCGTGCGGTCCATCCGCGCAGCCTGGCGGGCCGCCAGCGAGGGCCTGAGCGCGGCAGAAACCGCCGCAGAGAACGCTGATTTCGCCGCAGCCTCGGCGAAGTGGGGCAACGCGGGCGAGGCTACGGCAGCTTCGCCATCTTCGGGTCGTGGATCGGGCAGCCGTTGAAGCGTTCGCGAAACTGGGCCGAATGGCGATAGGTCTGGCGACGGGCACGGTTGACCGACCCCAGCGGCCTGTGCGCCTCGATGCCGATCCAGGGACCGAACCGCATGCCGTCATCAACGGCGCTGGCGCGATCCCTTGACCATGTCGGCTGCGCGGCGGCCCCGACGGTGGCGACGGTCACGAACGGGGCCTCGACCTCGTCCCAGACGACGGACGGATCCTCGATTGGCTGCCGGTCGAGGTCCAGGCACAGCTGGACCCGCAGTTCCCAGAGCGCCTCGCCCGCCCGCATCGCTTTGGTGATCTCTTCCCGGATGGCGTCGGGACGACCGCTCGTGTCGATCTCGGCCCCCGTCAGTGCCGTCAGCCGGGGCGAGACAGGGACCAGTTGCAGCTTGGCGACGTGATCCCCGAACCTGTAGGGCGTCTGGGTGTAATAGGTCTCTCCCAACGGGTGCACGTTCGGGGCGCCGCCAAGCGTCTCCAGCGTCGGGCTGGGACCGACCGTGGCCTTCAGCCCCTTTTCGGCGCCGCGCAGAACCGCAGACAGGGCCTTCTTCGCCCATTCCGCCCGATCCGTGGTTTTCGCCAAAAGCTTCAGGCTGCCCAGAAACGTCTTGGCATCGGGCGCCGAGAATGCCGGCCCGTTCACCATCACGAAATCCTGCGAACTGTCGCCCTCGGACCCCTCCAGCCGCGGCCCCTCGACGTTCAGCACCTTGAGCGCCAGCCCCCGCGGGACGGACACGCTGTCATCCAGCAGGTCGCCCGGGTTGGTCGACAGGCGCATGATCGCGTCGTGCCGACCGGGCCGCGCAAAGATGCCCTGCGCGAATTCCGGTGGAAGGTCCGGGGGCACGGTCACGGTGGCTTCGAGCAACCCGTGGCTTTTGGCGTGGACCGAGCGATAGGCGTGCCCTTCGTCCTCGGCCACGGTGGACAGGATCTGGTCCAGCGTGCGGTTGAGGTCGTCTATGGTCTCGGCCTCGTCTTCGGCCAGGTGTTCGAGATCGGGCGAGTATCTGACGGGACGGTCCATGGGGGCCTCGGGCTTTCAGGGTGGCGGAATGGCTGTGGCGTCGTCACCAACGCAGAGGGGCGCCTGCGGTTGCAGGCCGCGCAGCCTTCGCGGGGATGCACAGCACCTGTGCGCCCCGCGCAATCCACATGGGCGGCGCTTTACGCTAGATCGGCCGAAACGCAACCGGGGCCGAGGCATCATGTACCAGAACACAACCCACAGCTATGGCCGCGTCGCGCGGATGTTCCACTGGCTGACAGGCCTGATCATTCTGGCCAACATAGGCCTCGGCCTTCTGGCCAGCCGCATGCCGATGGAGCAGGTGGAGCTGAAGGTGCAATTGTTTTCCTGGCACAAGACGCTGGGGATCGCGGCGCTGTCGGTGGCAAGCCTCCGTATCCTGTGGGCGCTGACCCAGCCCCGGCCTGTTCCCGTGCATCCCGACCGGAGGGTCGAAACGCTGGCGGCCGAGACGGTCCACTGGCTGCTCTATGCCTCGCTGGTGCTGGTCCCGCTGACCGGCTGGATCGAACATGCCGCGACCGAGGGCTATGCGCCGATCCTCTGGCCGCTTGGGCAGGGCCTGCCGTTGGTGCCGAAGTCGCCCGCGCTGGCGCTGACCATGGCGGGCGTCCACCACGTCTCCGCCTGGCTGCTGATCGCGTCGATCGCGCTGCATGTCGCGGGCGCGCTGAAGCATGCGGTCATCGACCGCGACGGCGTGCTGTCGCGGATGCTGCACGGCAGCCGGGTGGGCGGCAGCAAGGCGGGTTCGCACCGGATGGCGGCCATGGCGGCCGCGGGCGTGCTGGTCGCCGGCGCCGCCTATGCGCTGACCACCCGGACGCCAGAGGCTGAAGTCGCCGCACCGCTCGAGGCGGCTGCCTCTGAATGGCAGGTCACCGAGGGCAGCCTGGGCTTCACCGCGCGGCAGATGGGCAGCGAGGTGCAGGGCGGCTTTTCGGACTGGACGGCCGCGATCAGCTTCGACCCCGACACGGGGCAGGGCCAGGTGCAGGTGCGGATCAACATGGACAGCGTCACCGTCGGGACCGTCACGGACCAGGCCAAGGGCGCGGACTTCTTCGGCGTCGCGGCGCATCCGGTCGCCGTCTTCGACGCCACAATTCGGCCGGAAGGTGACGGCTATGTTGCCCAAGGCCCGCTGTCGCTGAAGGGCCAGCAGACCCCCGTGACGCTGACTTTCGACCTGCGGATCCAGGACGGCGTCGCGCAGATGCAGGGCACTGCCGTGCTGGACCGCCGCGACTGGCAGGTGGGCCAGGGCTACGACGACGAATCGACGGTCGGCTTTGGGGTCGACCTGAACATTGCCCTGACCGCCACCCGCCCGCAAACGTGATTGTGCGCAGACTGACACCCGATGTTCGCGCATCGCCAATTGCCCGCACGCCATCTTGCCGTGATGGTGCGCCTGCAACCGATGGAGAACCTTACATGTTCAAGACCACTGTCCTGACCGCCGCCTTTGCCCTGACCGCCGGTGCGGCGCTGGCCGAACCGCAGGTCTATACCTTCGACACGTCGCACAGCCAGATCGTGTTCGATTACAGCCATCTGGGCTTCTCGACCACGACGGGCATGTTCAGCGGCATCGAAGGCACGATCAGCTTCGACCCCGAAGACCCGGCCAATTCCTCGGTCGAGGCGACCTTCCCGGTCGCGTCGCTGATGACCGGCGACAAGGGCCGTGACGAACACTTTCTGTCGGCCGATTTCTTCGGCAGCGAAGCCGCCGCCCCCGAGGTGACCTTCACATCGACCTCGATCGAGGTGACTGGCGACGATACCGCGCTGATCACGGGCGATCTGACCCTGAACGGCGTCACGAAAGAGGTCGTGCTGGACACGGTCCTGAACCAGCAGGGCGAACACCCGATGGAAAAAAAGCCGTGGTTGGGCTTCGACGCCACTGCGACGCTGCTGCGCAGCGACTATAACCTGGGCATGTTCGCCCCGGCCGTGTCGGACGAAGTCGAAGTCGCCATTTCGGTCGAGGCGATGGGCCAGTAGGCTTGAACGCCTGAACGGCCCCTGCCCGCGACCACGTCGTCACGGGCAGGGGCAAGAGGGTCGCGGCACGCAGCCTCAGACGATTCTCAACAGGATCGGCAGCAGCACCAGGCTTGCCAGCAGAACCGTTTGACCGACCAGCATCAGGATCGCCGCCGGTCCGACATCCGCCAGCCGCGCCAGCGACGTCTTCATGCCGACCGCGGCGACCGCCGCAACCAGCACGGCGCGTGACAGGGCCGAGGCCGCATCGGTCACCGGCGCGGGCACCAGATGCAGCGAATTGGCCACCGCCAGCAGCAGGAAGGCCAGCACGAAGCCCGGCAGCAACGGCGGACGCTGCCCGCTTGCAGGGTTGCGGCGCCGCAGGGCCAGCGCGGCGATCAGTACCACGGGCGCCAGCATGGTCACGCGGATCAGCTTGACGACGGTTGCGATGTCGCCACTTTCCTCGGACACGGAATAGCCTGCGCCCACGACCTGCGCGACGTCGTGGATGGTACCGCCCAGGAACAGCCCGCTGTGGTGGGCGTCCAGCCCCAGCATCGCTGTCAGCGCAGGGTAAAGGATCATTGCCACCGTCGACAGCGCCGTCACCGTGATCACGGTGAACGACAGGTCGCGTTCAGTCGTGTCGCGCGGCGGCAGGACGGAGGCGATTGCCATTGCCGCCGACGCCCCGCAGATCGCCACCGATCCCCCGGTCAGCAGTCCGAATGCCCTGTCCCGCCCCAGCCGCCGCGCCAGCGCCACCGACACCAGGATGACAGCCGCGATGGACAGCGCGATCAGCGCCACGAAGGGCCAGCCGATCCGCGCCACCATATCCATCGACACGCGCAGACCCAGCAGCGCCACGCCGATGCGCAGAAGACCGCGGGCGGCGAAGTCGATGCCCGGACCGGCGCGGCCGTCCTCGGCCAGGAAATGCAGCGGCATGCCCAGCAGGATCGCCATCAGCATGACCGGCACGCCGTAGTGGCTCGACAGGAACTGCGCGGCCATCGCCACCGTCACGCTCAGCGTGACGCCGGGTGCAAGCAGGCGGGCGCGGTTGATCAGCTGGGCAGAGGGCAGACGCATCAAGATTTTCCGGGCAGATGCAGATGCGAGAGGGGCCGGAAGGCCCCTCTGCGGTCGCGGTGGCTCAGTCTGGGATCTGTCACTGGGTGTCGCGAGCGCGTTCCTCGGCCAGCTCTGCCTCGGCCTGTTCGACCGTCTCGCGGAAGGTCGCAAGAATCTCTTCTCCACCGTCCACATTGGCGGCGAACCAGTCATATACCGGGGCTGCCGCCTCGGCGAACGCGGCCTTTTCCTCGGGCGTGGGCACATATAGGTCGCCACCGCCTTCCACGAACTCCTCATACGCAGCGATGGACTTGCGCTTGGGCGAGGCGAACGTTGCCTGCTGCAGTTGCGCGAAACCATCGACGACAACCCGGCGCATGTCCTCGGGGAGGGACATGAAGCTCTCGTTCGACATCCACCACATGGCGCCCATATAGGCGTGGTTGTCCAGCGTCAGGTACTGCAGCCCGGCTTCGGGAAACCGCATCGACATGATGTCGGTGATGCCGTTCGCGGTGCCCTCGACCACGCTGGTCTGCAGCGAGGTGAAAAGTTCAGGCCAGGGGATCGGCGTCGGCGAGGCGCCGAGCGCGCGCACCAGTTCCTGCGGCAGGTCGGCCACGACGGTGCGCATCTTCAGCCCCTCGAGGTCGGCGGGGGTCTGGATGCGGCGTTCGGTGTTGGCGAAGTTGCGCCAGCCACCCGTGTTGCCGATGGTCATCAGCCGCAGCATTCCGCCCGAATCCTCCAGCGCCATGTCGCGCAAGGTGCGGGGAAAGTCGCCGGTCAGGACGCGTTCCGCCACGCGGTCATCGGCCATGATGTAGGGCAGGTCCAGAACCTGGACATAAGGGAACAGCCCCGCCGCCCCATCCGAGGTCGAGATGTAGACGTCGATCGAACCGTCGGCCACGCCTTGCAGGCACTCGGCCCCATTCGAGCAGAGCTGCGTGCCCATGTAGATATCCACGGCGATGAGGCCGTTCGAGGCGGCCTCGACATAGGACTTGAAGACCTGCAGACCGTCGTAGTCCTCGTCGTTCTCGTTCGAATTGGCGACGGCGCGCAGCGTGTATTCCGCATCCTGCGCCAGAACCGGCGTTGCGGTCAGCGCCAGCGCGGCCATCAGTGTCAGGCTTGTCTTCAGCATGTTTCTCCTCCCTCAGGATATCAGTCCGCAAAGCCGGTCAGGCGCGGGATGGTCATGGAAATGGCCGGGACATAGGTGATCAGGAAGATCACCGCGATCTCTACGGCCAGGAACGGCAGGATGGCGCGGGCGATGGTCATCACCTTCTCGCCCGAGACGGCGGACGCCACGAAGAGGACCAGCCCCATGGGCGGCGTCGCCAGCCCCACCGTCAGGTTGACGCACATGATGATGGCGAAATGCACGCTGTCGACGCCCATGCCGGTGAAGACCGGCGCCAGGATCGGCGCCAGGATGATGATGGCAGGGCCGGCGTCCAGGAACATGCCGACGACGAACAGCAGCAGGTTGATCAGGAACAGCAGGAGCAGCGGGTCGGCCGTCAGCGTCAGGATCCAGTCGGCCATCATCTGCGGCGTCTGCGACAGCGACACGACGGTCTTGAACGACATCGCCGCACCGACCAGCAGCAGGACCACCGCCGATGTCAGCCCGGCCCGCCCCAGCACGTCCGGCAGCTCGCCCCAGGTCATCGTCCGCAGCACGAAGAGCGAGATGACCAGCGCATAGACGACGGACACCGCCGCAGCCTCGGTCGGCGTGAAGACGCCGCCCAGGATGCCGCCCAGGATGATCACCGGCGTCATCAGCGGAAAGAACGCCTTCAGGCTGGCCCGACCGCGGTCCGGCCAGCTGTAGCGGGCCGAGGCGACGGGGAAGTCGTACTTGTTGGCCATCAACTTGATCACCAGCATCAGGCCAAGCCCGACCAGCACCCCCGGCACCAGACCGGCCAAAAACAGTGCCGCGACGCTTTCGCCCATGACATAGGCATAGATGATCATGATGCCCGACGGCGGGATGATCGGCCCGATGACGGAACTGGCGGCGGTGATGGCGGCGGCGAAGCGGCGGGAATAGCCCTGTTTCTCCATCGCCGGGATCAGCATCGACCCGAGCGCGCTGGTATCGGCCACCGCCGACCCCGACAGACCCGCGAACAGCATCGAGGACAGCACGTTCACATGCGCCAGTCCGCCGCGGAAGTGGCCCATCAGCGCCTGCGCAAACTCGACCAGTCGCGTGGTGATGCCGCCGCGGTTCATCACCTCCCCGGCCAGCATGAAGAAGGGAATGGCCATCAGAGGAAAGCTGTCCATCCCGTTGTAGAGGTTGCGATAAAGCAGCGTCAGGTCACGTTCCTGGCCGTTCAGCCACAGAAGGATGCCCGGGGCGGCCAGCATCCCGAAGAAGACCGGCAGGCCGACTAGCAGGAAGACGAGGAACAGCGGCAGGAACCAGATCAGCATCAATCGACCCCCCGGATGCCCGTATCCATCCCGTCACCCATCGGGATGGGCGGCAGATCGCGTACGCCCGCCAGTTGAGCCACGATGCGCAGCAGCAGTTCCAGATTGACCATGATCAGCAGCACCAGCCCCGCGGGGAGAGAGGCCATCATCCACGACCGCGGCACGCGGTGCCACTCTGTCAGGTCCCAGCTGATCGGCACGAACAGCGAGGCACTGGCGAAGCGGCCGCCGAGGCCCGTGACCTCGCGCCAGCCGATCTGCAACGCCACGACCAGCACCAGCAGCGACAGCGACAGCAGCGCCAGATTCAGAAGCCGCGCCACCGTCGCCGGAAGCATCGCGGGCAGGAAGTCGATGGCGACGAACCCGCCCCGGCGGAAGGCGGTGGGGGCCATCAGCCCGGTCATCCACAGCATGCAGAAGCGTGCGGCCTCGTCCGGCCAGGCCAGCGCGCCGTTCAGGACATAGCGGAAGACGACCTGCACGATCGTCACCACGACCATGATCGCGATCGCGAAGATGCCCACGGCACGGCCCGCCTTCAGCGCCCGTTCGTTGATCCACGACAGCGGCCGGACCACGCCCCCCATGTGCCTCATTCAAACCCCTCCCAAGGTTCCTGCGGCGCCGCCCGCTCCTCCGAAGACGGCATGCCGGTCAGTTGATGGCCAGCGTCGCCACCCTGCCTCCAAAGAAGGCCAACGGGTCGCCGTCGCTGATCGTCGCCCGCAGCACCCGGCCGACGACGATGACATGATCGCCTGCCTCGTGCATGGCGTGCTGGCGGCAGTCGAAGCGCGCCAGGCAGCGACGCAGCACCGGCACGCCTTCCTCGTTCACGTCGTGGTCGCGTGCCATGACCGCGCCGCGGTCGCGGGCCACGGCCCAGGCCAGCTCGGCCTGATCGGCGGCCAGGACGTGGATCGCAAAATGCTCGGCCTGCGCGAAGGCGGGATAGCGGGCGCTGTGCACGGCCGGCGACCACAGCACCAGCGGCGGGTCCATGGACACGGAGGAAAAGCTGTTGGCCGTAATCGACACGCAGCCGTCCGGACTGGCGGCCGTCACCACGGTCACGCCCGTCGCGAAGCGTCCGAAGGCATCGCGCAGCAGCCGCCCGTTCTGCGGGTCGGGCACGAAACTGCGGACCTTGTCGCTTCGGGTCATGGCACCTCCTGGCCCGTGGCGGCTTCGTAAAGCTGGAACCACTGGACGCGCGACAGATCTACGGTCCGGGCGTCCGCGATCTTTGCGATGCGTGCAAGAGAATTCGTGCCCAGCACGGGCAGGATCGTGGCCGGGTGGCGCAGCAGGAAGGCCACGGCGACGGCGGATCGGTCCACGCCCCATTCGCTGGCCATTCGGTCCATGCGCTTGCCCAGTTCGCCATGGTCGGTCATCAGCCGCCCGCCGCCAAGGGGCGACCAGGCCATCACCGGTTCGCGGCGGCGCTGGTGGAAGGCCAGGTCGCCATTGGTAAAGGGCGCCACCGCCGCCAGCGAGATCTCGATCTGGTTCGTCGCCAGCCGCGTCGTCATGCGCGACTGCAGAAGCTCGACGTCCCAAGGGCGGAAGTTCGACACGCCGACCGCGCGCACCTTCCCCTCGGCCACCAGCGCGTCCAGCGCGGCGCCGGTTTCATCAGCGTCCATCAGCGGGTCGGGACGGTGGATCAGCAAGAGGTCGATCCGGTCGGTCGCCATGTCGCGCAGCGAGTTGTCAACCGACGCGCGGATATGTCCCGCAGACGTGTCATAGTGCTTGCAGGGCGCGTCAGAATATTTGCCGATCGGCGCGACGATGTCGCATTTCGTGATGATCTCGACCCGGTCGCGCAGGCCGGGCGACTGGCGCAGCGCGGCACCGAGGATCGCCTCGGCCGTATAGTCGCCATAGATGTCGGCCTGGTCCATCGTGGTGATGCCCTGGTCGAGGCAGGCCTCGATCTTGGCCTGCACGTGGGCGGGGCTGGTGTCGGCATCGTCGCCGATCCGCCACATCCCATAGACGAGGCGCGACAGCGACAGATCGTCGGTCAGGTTCACACGGTCCATCGTCAGCGCCTCTCGCCAGTGCCCAAGGGCGTTGCGGGGGTCGTGTCGGGCACCCTGCCCCACACTCGGTTCAGCTGGCAGGTCTTCATCTGCGGCAGGACGCGGCTGCCGAAATGCTCGGCCTCGTCGATATGGGGATAGCCGGAAAGGATGAAGGCGCGGATGCCCATCTTCTGCAACTCCTCCAGCTTGGACAGGACCTGGTCGGTCGAACCCACAATGGCTGCCCCGCAGCCCGAGCGTGCGCGCCCGACCCCGGTCCAGAGGTTTGGTTCGATGTAACCCTCAAGGTCCGCCAACTCTCGATTGCGGGCCTGCCGGCTGACGCCGAGAGATCCTGCGTCCAGCGCCCGTTCGCGGATCAGGCGGCCCTGCTCGTCGTCCAGCTGGCTGACAAGCTCGCGGGCATATTCCCTGGCCTCGGCCTCGGTGTCGCGAACGATGACATGGGCGCGGAAACCGTAGTCCAGCGTCCGGCCATGCCTTTCAGCCGCGGCATGGGCCGCTTTCATCCGATCGGCGATGTCTTCGGACTGTTCGGGCCACATCAGGTACACATCGCAGTGCTGCCCGCAGAGGTCCAGCGCATCCGGCGAATAACCCCCGAAATAGAGCATCGGGCCGTTCGCCTGGTAGGGCCGCGCCGGGTCCGTCGTCACGTCGCTGAAGTCGTAGACCTGCCCGTGATAGTCGATCCTGTCCTGCGTCCAGGCCTGCTTGAGGATCTCGACCACCTCGCGACTGCGCTGATAGCGGAAGGGGCTGGGTTCCTTCTGGCCGGGAAAGTCGCTGCTGATGATGTTGACCGTCAGCCGCCCCTCCAGCATGTGGTCCAGCGTGGCGATGGTGCGAGCCAGCATGATCGGCTGCATCTCTCCGCAGCGGACGGCCGCGAGCAAGTTGATCCGGTCGGTGATCGGCGCGCAGCCCGCGACGAAGGAAAGCGTATCCTGCCCCACCTGGTAGGATGACGGGCACAGGATGTTCCCAAAGCCCTGGTCCTCGGCCGTCTTCACAATGTCGCTGCAATGCTTCCACGACGACCGCAGATCGCCGTCGGGTACGCCCAGGTGGTGGAAGTCGTCCGAGCAGAGGGCCGAGAACCAGGCCACCTCGACACGGTCCAGATCGGCCGAGGTTACGGGTACGACGGTCATGGTCTCCTCCTTTGCGTCGGCAGCGGAATTTTCCTTTTGTTAGACCTGTCCTTGATGTAGATCAATGGTGCATCAATTTTTTTCGGAGGCTGCGTGCCAAGCGCGGAATCATCGGCGATGCAGCGGTCCGACGCGCTGCCGATCCATCTGCAGATCAGCGAGATGATGATTCGCGACATCGCCGCGGGCCGCCTGGTCGACGGCCAGAAGCTGCCACCCGAGCGCCAGATGGCCGAGGCGCATGGCACCACCGTCCGCACCCTGCGCAAGGCGCTGGCCGAACTGGAACAGCAGGGGCTGCTGGATCGCCGGCAAGGGTCGGGCAACTATATCCGCGCCGGCGGGACGGCCGGGTCGGTCTATTCCATGTTCCGGCTGGAACATGCGCAGGGGGGCGGCGGGCTGCCCAACGCGCGCATCCTGTCGGTGGATTACCTGCCAAAGGACGCCCGCCAGCCGGCCTATGGCACGTCGGACCAAGGGACACGGTTCCGCCGCCTGCGGTTCCTGGACGACGTGCCGATCGCGGTCGAGGAGATCTGGCTGGACGGAGGCGCGGGCCGCATTCCGCGCGACCTGGTTCAGGATTCGCTCTACCTGACCTACAAGCGGGCCCTGAAGCTCTGGATCACGCGAGCTGAGGATCGCGTGGGCCTTGGCGCCGCTCCCGACTGGTCGCCTGACGCCTTTCCGCTGAAGCCCGGCGCCACCACCGCCTATATAGAGCGCCTGTCCTGGAGCCAGGCGGTCGCCGCGGTCGAGTTTTCACGCACTTGGTTCGATACCGAAAGGGCGCTCTATGTGCAGCGCCTCATCTGAGGAGAGATTCATGACGACCGACACGCTCTGCCAGGCGCGCAGCCGCACGATCACCTATGGCGTGATCGGCTGCGGAATGATGGGCCAGGAACACCTGCGCAACATCGCGCTGCTGCCCGGCACGGCGATCGGCCCGATCTTCGAACCCGATGCCGGCATGCGCGCCCGCGCCGCCTGCCTCGCGCCCGGTGCGCGCTTCGTGAACAGCGTCGAGGAGCTGCTGGCGGACGAGGATCTGGACTGCCTGCTGATCGCCAGCCCGAACTTCCGGCATGTGGAACAACTGCAGGCCATCGCCGCCCGTCGCCCGCTGCCGGTGCTGGTGGAGAAGCCGCTGTTCACGCACGCGTCCGACATCGCGGCGGTGGATGCCTTTGCCGCCAGCTATCCGGCGCCGGTCTGGGTGGCGATGGAGTATCGCTACATGCCCCCGGTCGCGCGGATGCTGCAGATGGCCGAGGCCGCGACCGGCGGCATCCGCATGCTGACGATCAGAGAGCACCGCTTTCCGTTCCTGAAGAAGGTCGGCGACTGGAACCGCTTCAACCGCTTCACCGGCGGAACCTTCGTAGAAAAGTGCTGCCATTTCTTCGACCTGATGCGGCTGGCCATCGGCTCCGACCCGGTGCGGATCATGGCGATGGGCGGCCAGGCGCTGAACCACCTGGACGAGGCGCATGGGGACGAGGTACCGGACATCTTCGACCACGGCTATGTCGCCGTCGAGTTCGCAAGCGGCGTCCGCGCCATGCTGGAGCTGTGCATGTTCGCCGAGGGCGCCCGCTTCCAGGAGGAGATCACCGCCATCGGCCCGAAGGGCAAGATCGAGGCGCTGGTCCCCGGCCCCACCCGCTTTTGGCCACGCGAATTGGGCGCGCCGCCGGTGGCGCAGGTCGTCGTGTCGCCCCGGCACCCGAAGGGCCCGCAGGTCCACGAGATTCCGGTCGACCCGACGCTGCTGGATGCTGGCGACCACAACGGTTCGACCTTCTACCAGCACCTGCGGTTCCTGGAACTGGTGCGCGGTCAGCGTGACGCGCCGGAAGTGACGGTCGGAGACGGCAAGTGGGCGGTCAGGATGGGACTGGCGGCGCAGCAATCGATGACGCAGCGGCGCATGGTCGAGCTGCAGGACGTGCCCGCGTGAGGCGCGTTCGCGGCCGCTGACGGGATCACCCCCGCGGCTTTCTTCAAGTTCGATGGTGCTGAGCGTGAGGCGGCGGCGCGGGCCACGAGGTCTTGATGACGGCAGGACGATGGTCGCGTCACCTTCGGATTCGCCTGCAATCTTCGCAGCACCCGCGTGCGGGGTGCCGCCGCGCCTGCCACGGGGGGACAACGCACGAGTTCCACCCTCGACTACTTCAAATTGTCCCCGAAGTGGCTCGGCAGTTTCCGGCTTGGGCCACTTCGCCATCGCAGCCCTTGGCAGCAGTTGCATGGCGTGCAAAGGAAGCGGGACGAGTGTTTCTGCCGGACCCGACATGCCCCCTGCTGCATCGCCCCTGAAGGGCATCTTCATGAAATGCACCAGCGTGGCAGTCTTCACGGTGATGGCCGCGCTGATCAAGGCCACCTCGGAAACGGTGCCGCCGGGGCAGCAGGTGTTCTTCCGATCGTTCTTTGCCCTGCCCGTGATCCTGATCTGGCTGGCCTGGCGCCGAGAACTGGGCGGCGGGCTGCGGACCCGGCAGCCCCTGGGGCACCTGTGGCGCGGGATTCTGGGAACCGCCGCCATGGTCCTAAATTTCTGGGCACTTTCGCTGCTGACCTTCCCCGAGGTGACCGCCATCGGCTATGCCTCGCCGCTTCTGGTCGTGGTTCTTGCAGGGCTCTTTCTGGGCGAGGACGTGCGCGCCTTCCGGCTTGGCATGGTCGGCCTTGGGCTGACGGGGGTGCTGATCGTGCTGTCGCCCCAGCTTCTGGGAACCCAGGCTGCGGGACCGATGCGCGGCTGGGGTGCGGCCATCGCGCTTGGGGGCGCGTTCTGCGCGGCGCTGGCGCAGATCTTCGTGCGCAAGCTGGTGCAGGGCGAGCAGGTGGCGGCGATCGTGTTCTGGTTCTCGGTCACGTCATCGGTCATCGGGATGGCAAGCCTGCCCTGGGGCTGGACGATGCTCGACGCGCGCACGGGCGTGATGCTGATCATGGCCGGTCTGTTGGGCGGATTCGCGCAGATCCTGCTGACGGCATCCTATCGGCATGCCGATGCGTCCATCATCGCGCCCTTCGACTATGTCTCGATGCTGCTGGCGGTGATCATCGGCTGGTGGATATTCGGGGAACGCCTGACCCTGCCCGCCCTTCTGGGCGCGCTACTGGTCATCACGGCGGGCATCCTGATCATCTGGCGTGAACACAGGCTTGGCCTGGAACGCAACCGGCAACGCCGCGCGGGCATCCCGCCGGCCTGATCACTCGAGCGGGTCGTGGCCCCAGTTCATCAGGGAATATCGCCACTTGCTGTGTTCCTTGTCGTCCTGCGGGCCGCCCTGCGCCTTGTGCCGCTTGATATAGCCGACCACCTTGGCCATGTGCGACCAGTCGTCGTCGTCAAGGTCCGCCTTCTTCTTGTCCTTGATCGCCAGGATGTGCTGCCCTGACTTGTGGCCGGTGCTCTCACCCTCTCCGTGCGTGTCGCCGACGGCCTTGCTGTTGTCTGTGTCCAGCCACTTGCGCAGCTCTGACGGGGCCATGTTCACAAGGTCCTGCCATTCGCTCCAGATTTCGTCGTGGGATTTCATGCGCGCCTCCTTTGGCACCGAACCCTTCGGGGGTCCCTCGGTTCCTCGGTGAACTTTTTTGGGAATAAGCCGCGCAACCGCCCGTTGACCCCGCAGTGAACCATCACGGCGAACCAAAACAGGAGCGACACCGTGGACATTCCAGAAAGCCACCTCTCGATCACCGAAGTCCGCATCGCCTCGCCCGCGGGGACGCTGCCCGCGCGCATCATCCGGCCCGGTACCCTGTCCGGCCTGCCGCCGCTTGTCGTCCTGCACGGCATCTCGCGGAACGCGGCGGAGCTGGTGCGGCTGCTGCGCGCCGAGGCGCGTGCGTCGGGTCGCATCGTCGTCGTCCCGCATTTCTCGGAACAGCGCTGGCCACATTTTCAGCGGCCCTCGGGCGCGGTGCGTCCCGACCAGGCGCTGCTGGCGCTTCTCCAGCACCTGCGGGGGCTGCAGCCGGGACGGGTCGACCTCTTCGGTCATTCGGGCGGGGCGCAACTGGCGCACCGTTTCGCGATGCTCTAGCCGCAGCGCATCGCGCGGCTGAATTTGGCCGCGGCCGGCTGGTATTGCCTGCCCGACGCGTCGATGTCCTATCCCTACGGCCTTGCCGCGGCCGGGGGGCGCTACGCCGACCTGTGGGTGCGCCGCCGCCACAGCGCGCTGCCGGCCTTCCTGCGCATTCCCGTGCGCCTGTTCGTCGGAACCAACGACACGCCGCGACGCCAGCCTGCGCAAGACGCCAGAGCTGGACGCCGTCCAGGGCCGCACCCGGATCGAGCGCGCCACCCGCTATGCGGCCAGTTTCCGCACCGCCGCACTGGCGCGCGGCATCGTCACCGACATCGCGCTGACGCGGCTGCCGGGCGTGTCCCACGACGTCGCGCAGGCCCTGACCACGGGCGGGCTTGCCCGCACGCTCTGCGTCGAACCGCTTCTGCCGCTGGCCCGCGCCAGCTGATCCCCCATCCTGAAGGAGAATGTCATGACCACGAACGCCCCCACCGCCCTTGCCGGCGCCAAATGGACCTTCGCAACCCGCCGCGTCGACACCTCGGTCGTCGCCGGGCTGGACACCGCCTTCGACAAGGCGCGGGCGGGCGACCTGATCCTTGCGCAGGTCGAGCGGCTAGGCCAGCACCGCCGGGTCCAGTTGACCAGCGGCCGCCCGTCGCTGATCTATTCGGGCGACATGATCGTACTGGCTTGCGGCGCGCGCTATGCCCCCGACCGGTTCGAGGGCGAAGCGAAAATCGACGCCTCTAGTGCCGACCTTCTGGCCGGCGGCGGATGCATCGGCCTAGCAGGACGCTGAATTAGTCCCCGATCAGGAACGGCGTTTCTTGGGGTTTCCGGAAGAGGCGCTGGATACCGTGGGTCACCGGCCTGGGACCGGCGGCCGGTTCCCTCCCGCGGGTCTCA
>NZ_JAOTBD010000022.1 GCF_026162625.1 Paracoccus beibuensis
TACAGCCGGGATCTGAACCCCGTCGAGATGGCCTTCGCAAAGCTCAAGGCACTGATCAGGAGAACCGCCGCCCGAAACTATGAGGCTCTATGGCAAGTTGTCGGGCAGGTCTGTGATCTCTTCACTGATGAGAAACGTTAAAATCTCCTTAAAGGCGCCGGATATGAGACCGGTTAGACGCAACCCGCTCTAGAACGTCATGTGCCGGACCCGCGCCGACAGCTCGATCGCTGCGGCATGCAGGCGGTTGATGTTCAGCTGTTCGCGGATCTCGGCCAGCATCACGATCTCGCCCTCGTAAAGACGGCCGTCGGCGGCGCCGACGTCGCAGGCCAGCGCGTAGGCCGTCTCATACAGCTTTTCCGGCAGCGCATCGCGGATCAGGCCGATGAGGGCATCGACACCGTCTTCGTCGTCGAAAAGGGTCATGACCGTCTGGCTGACGGCCCGGATGCGGTCGTCGTCATAGGATGCGAAAACCGGCGCGTGATCGACCATGCGCTGGATCGCCACCAACTCGGACGTGCGGACCGTGCTGTCGGAAGCTGACACGGCGACCATGACGGCTACCAGCGCATCGCAGGGGCTGAGGGAGGGCAGATCGATGGTCATGGGTCTCTCCGGCTGGTTCGGGCTCAGATTATTGACGATGCGCGGCGCATTCAATAAGCGTTCCGGACCCTGAGCAGGAGAGAGCGACATGACCACCTTGCGCGACGCCGCAATGCAATCGAAGGCCTGGCCGTTCGAAGAAGCGCGCCGGGTGCTGAAACGCTATGAGAAGAAGGACCCCGAGAAAGGGTATGTCCTGTTCGAGACGGGCTATGGCCCATCAGGTCTGCCGCATATCGGGACCTTCGGCGAGGTTGCTCGAACGACCATGATCCGCCGGGCTTTCCAGCTGATCAGCGACATTCCGACGCGGCTGATCTGCTTTTCGGACGACATGGACGGCATGCGCAAGGTGCCCGAGAACGTGCCCCAGCAGGACCTTCTCAAGGCGCATCTGCAGCTGCCCCTGACTGCCGTTCCGGACCCGTTCGGCACGCATGACAGCTTTGGTGACCACAACAACGCGATGCTGCGGCGCTTTCTTGACACATTCGGCTTCGAGTACGAGTTCGTCAGCGCGACCGAATATTACAAGTCCGGCCAATTCGACGCGATCCTGCTGCGCGCGGCCGAGAAATACGACGAGATCATGGAGGTGATGCTGGCATCGCTGCGCGAGGAACGTCAGCAGACCTATTCCTGCTTCCTGCCGATCAGCGCCAAGACGGGCCGGGTCCTTTACGTTCCAATCAAGAACGTCGATGCCATAAACGGCACGATCACCTTTGACGAAGACGGCGAGGAAATCACGCTGCCGGTCACCGGCGGCAACGTGAAGCTGCAGTGGAAGCCCGATTTCGGCGCCCGGTGGGCTGCGCTGGACGTCGACTTCGAGATGTACGGCAAGGACCACAGCACCAACACGCCGATCTATGACCGCATCTGCGAGATCCTGGGCGGCCGGAAGCCCGAGCACTTCACCTACGAGCTGTTCCTTGACCAGCACGGTCAAAAGATCAGCAAGTCCAAGGGCAACGGCCTGTCGATAGACGAATGGCTGACCTATGCGTCGACGGAAAGCCTGTCGTACTTCATGTACCAGAAGCCCAAGACGGCCAAGCGCATGTATTTCGACGTCATCCCGAAGGCCGTCGACGAATACCACCAGCAGCTGCGCGCCTTCCCCGACCAGACGCCGGAACAGCAGCTGGCCAACCCGGTGTGGCACATCCACGGCGGCAAGGTTCCGGCGTCTGACCTGGTCGTGCCGTTCCAGATGCTGCTGAACCTGGCCTCGGTGGCGGGGGCCACGGGCAAGGACGGGCTCTGGGGCTTCATCCGCCGCTATGCCCCGGACGCCAGCCCGGAAACGCATCCGGGCCTGGATGCCGCGGCGGGCTTTGCGCTGCGGTACTTCCAGGACTTCGTCGCGCCGACCCGGACGTTCCGCGATACCACCGAGGTCGAGCGGCGCGCGATGGAGGATCTGGCCGCGCGCCTGGCTGCGTGGGACCAGCCTGCGGACCCCGAGACACTGCAGTCGATGGTCTTCGCCATTGGCAAGGAGCATGGGTTCGAGCCGCTGCGCGACTGGTTCAGCGCGCTTTATCAGGTGCTGCTGGGGGCGGACCAGGGACCGCGCTTCGGGGGCTTCATCGCGCTCTATGGCATCGACGAGACGCGGGCCCTGATCGAGGACGCGCTGGCTGGAAAGCTGACTGCCGGCGCCTGACGCGGCGCGGCGCCCGTTGCGCGGGCGCCCCTTGCAGCGCACGGTCCGTTCAGGGCACGTTAACCTCTCAGCAACTATTCCTGACGGCATCACGTCCGGCCCCCTGGCCCGCGAGACTTGCCGATTTGGAGGAATAGCCGATGAACATTGCAATCACGAACGGGCTTTTGCTGATGCCGCCGACGTTCCGTTCCGGGCTCGGCGTCTGGTCGCAGACCGACGGCCGGTCGGGCAGCGCCACATGGGCGGCGGCCGGCAACGCCGCGCTTGTTCCCGCCGATCAGGACTTCGGCGCCTGCCTGGAGATCGTCAAGCAGCAGACCACGACCAGCCTGCGCTTCATGGGCGAGACGCCGATGATCCCCGGCGTCTATCTGCGCATCTCGGCGCGGGTAAAGGCGGTTGCTGGCGCCTTGTCCAGCGTTCGCATCGCAGGCTGGGCGGGCGACGGCGCCCGGAACCACGTGGGCGGCCTTGTCGAGACGGGAACCACGGTGGCAATGCGCAACTATGGCGAGATCGTCGAAGTCAGCGCCATCGTAGGCGTCGGGTCGCGGCGTGGCGTCGACATGGGCTGGGGGACGCGCCCGGTCTATGGTCATTTCGGGCTGGACCTCGTGGGCGCGAATGGCGGCGCCTTCCGGATCGAGTCGATCCGCATCGACGACATCACTGCGGCCTTCGTGCCGTCGCTGCTGGACTGGGTCGATGTGCGCGATTTCGGGGCCGTGGGTGACGGGGTCACCAACGACCGCGAGGCGTTCCTGACGGCCGACGCGGCAAGCAACGGCGGGGCGGTCGTGGTGCCAGAAGGCAGCTTCTTCATTTCGGGCGACATGTCGATCAAGAGTCCGATCCGCTTCAGGGGCCGGATCAGCACGCCTGCGGCGACGCGCGTGTCCTTCCTCAGCAGCTTCGATTTTCCGACCTATGCCGACGCCTTCGGCGACGAAACGCTTGGCATGAAGAAGGCGCTTCAGGCGTTGCTTGGATATACCGACCACCTGTCGCTGGACCTCTGCGGGCGGCGGGTCGACCTGGACGAGCCGCTGGTGATCGACCAACTGGCGCCTACGACCGATGCTTTCTCGAACCGTCGCGTGATCCGCAACGGGGGCATCCAGGCAAAGGCGGGTCCGGCCTGGACGACCGGCACCTGGTCCAGCGTCGCCACCTATCACCCGAACAACCCCTTGGTGCTGACCAACGTCGCGAATGTCGCGCAGATCGAGATCGGAAGCCGCGTGATCGGCAGCGGCGTCGGCCGCGAGGTCTATGTCAACGGCAGGAACATCTCGCAGGGCACGCTGTCGCTGTCGCAGCCACTCTATGGCGGTGCTGCGACGCGGACGTACACGTTCGAGCGCTATCGCTACCTGTTCGACTTCTCGGGGATGCGTCAGCTGGACCGGCTGAACTTCGTCGACATCGACTTTGGCTGCGAAGGCATCGCCAGCGCCCTGATGCTGGCCCCCAAGGGCGAAATGGTGCAGTTGCGCGACTGTTATATCACCCGCCCCAGGGATCGCGGGATCACTTCGATCGGCCGTGGCTGCCAGGACCTTCTGGTCGATCACTGCCAGTTCCTGTCCAACGACATGGACCTGCCTGCGCAGAGCCGCACGACCATCGGCATCAACGTCAACGCCAATGACGTCAAGATTCGCAACAACCGGTTCGTGCGGTTCGCGCATTTCATGGTGGCCTGCGGCGGCGGGCACATCATCTCCGGGAACCACTGGTTCCAGGGCGACGGATCCGGGCAGGGGCTTCGTTATGCGGGCCTGGTGCTGACGCAGCCGAACGTGCAGACCACCGTGACGGCGAACTATGTCGACAACGCCTCGATTGAATGGACGAACGAGCATAGCGCCATTCCCAACTTCACCGGGTCCGAATACAGCTTCGGCGGCCTGACGCTGACGGGGAATACCTTCCTTTGTTCGAACACGGTCCCCTGGTTCACCTGGATCACGATCAAGCCCCACGGAACCGGGCATTTCATCCAGGGCCTGAACGTGGTCGGCAACGTCTTCAAGGCGCTCTACGGGAACGTCGAACGGATCGACCGTGTCGACACGTCCATCGCCGACCTGAACTACAACAGCATGCGCAACGTTCAGTTCGAGGCGAACACATTCAACGGCATCAACACCTATGTCTCGAACCCCCTGATGATCCAGCACAACCAGACCAGCGCCTCTGGCACGTGGACCCTGCCGGTGATCCAGGGCCTGCCGTTCCAGGGCTGGGCGAAGTCGGTCCAGTCGGTCGTCACCGAATCGGCCTTGGTGACGGCGAACGGAACGCGCGTCGACTCCGCCCCGACGGTCACCACCGAGGTCGGCACCGGACGCAGGCAGATTCGCCTGTCCTGGGCGCAACCGCTGCGCGGCAGGATCTGCATCTATGCGAGGATGGACCGGCCGCAATAGAAACGCAGTCGAAGGCACGGCTTAGGCAACCCTGGGCCGTGCGAAGTGCTGTGAATTATTTACTAATCGAGCGGATCCTCGTGAATAAATTTACAGAATAATCGTTTTATAAAAACGGTTTAACTTTAGTTCTCACTTGTGCTTAACATCTTCCCGAACGCAGCCGCGCCTTCGGCCTGACACCGGTCCGTCCCGCCCGCGCTGCGAGTTGGCTGCAAGGAGGGGGATGCCATGACGGGCGAACAGGTGCAGAAACACGCGATTCCGGCGGGGCTGGAAGCCGCTCATGTCAGGCCCGAGGATTATCGTCGGCTCTATGACGAATCGATCAGCGATCCCGAGGGGTTCTGGGCCCACGAAGGCAAGCGGCTGGACTGGATCACGCCGTTCACCAAGGTTAAAAACACCGACTTCACTCTGGGACAGGTCAGCATCAAGTGGTTCGAGGACGGCGTCCTGAACGCCTCGGTCAACTGCATCGACCGCCATCTGCCGACGCGAGCGACCCAGACCGCGATCATCTTCGAGCCCGACGACCCGAAGACGCCGGCGCAGCACATCACCTATGCCCAGCTGTCGGAGAAGGTTAACCGCTTCGCCAACGTGCTGCTGTCCCAGGGCGTGATGCGGGGCGACCGGGTGGTGATCTATCTGCCGATGATCCCCGACGCCGCCTATGCGATGCTTGCCTGCGCGCGGATCGGGGCGATCCATTCAATCGTCTTCGCGGGCTTCTCGCCCGACGCGCTGGCCAACCGCATCAACGACAGCGGCGCCAAGGTGCTGATCACGGCCGACACCGCCCCCCGCGGCGGCCGCCGCACCTCGCTGAAGTCGAACGCCGATGCGGCGCTGCTGCACTGTTCCGACAAGGTCCGCTGCCTGGTGGTCAAGCATACCGGCGACCAGACGACGTGGATCGACGGTCGCGACGTCGACGTCAAGGCACAGATGGAGCAGGTCGCGCCCGACTGTCCGCCCCGTCCGATGGGGGCCGAGGATCCGCTGTTCATCCTGTACACGTCGGGATCGACCGGCAAGCCCAAGGGGGTCGTGCACACGACCGGCGGCTATCTGACCTTTGCCGCGATGACGCACCAGTACACCTTCGACTACAAGGACGGCGACGTCTTCTGGTGCACCGCGGATGTGGGCTGGGTCACGGGCCACAGCTACATCATCTATGGCCCGCTGGCCAACGGCGCGACGACGCTGATGTTCGAGGGCGTGCCGACCTGGCCCGACGCCGGCCGCTTCTGGGAGGTCTGCGCCAAGCACAAGGTCACCCAGTTCTATACCGCACCCACCGCCATCCGCGCGCTGATGGCCAAAGGCCCCGAACCGGTCGCGGCGCATGACCTGTCGTCCCTGCGCATCCTTGGCACGGTCGGAGAGCCGATCAACCCCGAAGCCTGGAACTGGTACAACGAACATGTCGGCAAGGGCCGCTGCCCGATCGTCGACACCTGGTGGCAGACCGAGACGGGCGGCCACCTGATCACGCCACTTCCGGGCGCAATCGAGGCCAAGCCCGGATCGGCCACGGTGCCGTTCTTCGGCGTCAAGCCGGTGATCCTCGACGCCGCCACCGCTGAAATCCAGGAAGGCAATCCGGCCGAAGGCGTGCTCTGCATCGGCGACAGCTGGCCCGGCCAGATGCGCACGCTGTGGGGCGATCATGAGCGGTTCGAGGAGGCGTATTTCCAGCAGTACCCGGGCTACTACTTCACCGGCGACGGCTGCCGCCGGGACGAGGACGGCTACTATTGGATCACCGGCCGCGTCGACGACGTCATCAATGTCAGCGGCCACCGCATGGGCACCGCCGAGGTCGAATCCGCGCTGGTCGCCCATGAGAAGGTCGCGGAGGCGGCGGTCGTGGGTTATCCGCACAGCCTCAAGGGGCAGGGCATCTATGCCTATGTCACGCTGATGAACGGCGTCGAACCCTCTGAGGAACTGCGGGCGGACCTGGAGAAATGGGTCCGTACCGAGATCGGGCCGATCGCCAAGCCCGACCTGATCCAGTGGGCACCGGGCCTGCCGAAGACCCGATCCGGCAAGATCATGCGCCGCATCCTGCGCAAGATCGCGGAAAACGACCACGGAAGCCTTGGCGACACCTCGACCCTGGCCGAGCCCGAGGTCGTGGACGAACTGGTCGCCAACCGCATGAACCGCGGCTGACACGTGTCGGGGGGCCGTACCGGTCCCCCGCGAAGCCTGCCCCGCCATCCGCCGGCGCCGAGCAGGAACAAGATAAGGGCGGAGCCATCGACATGTCTGAACAGGGAGGGACCGAAGGACATGAGTGACAGACAATCTTCCAACGCCTATTGGCAGGCGAACCTGCGCATCATCTATATCTGCCTGGCCATCTGGGCGCTGGTTTCCTATGGCTTCGCCATCATCCTGCGGCCGCTGATCTCGATGATCCCGGTGGGGGGCACGGACCTGGGCTTCTGGTTCGCGCAGCAGGGGTCGATCCTGGTCTTCATCGTGCTGATCTTCTGGTACGCGGCGCGCATGAACAAGCTCGACGCCGAATACGGCGTGGACGAGTGAGGAACATCAGATGAGCCAGTTTACCCTGAACCTGCTGGTCATCGGCGCGTCCTTCGCGCTGTATATCGGCATCGCCATCTGGGCCCGCGCGGGCTCGACGGCGGAATTCTATGCCGCCAACCGCGGTATCAGCCCGGTGATGAACGGCATGGCGACGGCCGCCGACTGGATGTCGGCCGCGTCCTTCATCTCGATGGCGGGCCTGATCGCCTTCACGGGATACGACAACTCTACCTACCTGATGGGCTGGACGGGCGGCTATGTGCTGCTTGCCCTGCTGCTGGCGCCGTATCTGCGCAAGTTCGGCAAGTTCACCGTGCCGGAATTCATCGGCGACCGCTTCTATTCGCGGACCGCGCGCATCATCGGCGTGATCTGCCTTCTGATCGTCTCGATCACCTATGTGATCGGCCAGATGACCGGTGTCGGCGTGACCTTCTCTCGCTATCTGGAGGTGTCGAACTCCACCGGTCTCTGGATCGGTGCGGCGCTGGTATTCTGCTACGCTGTTCTGGGCGGCATGAAGGGCATCACCTACACCCAGGTGGCGCAGTACATCGTGCTGATCACCGCCTACACGATCCCGGCGATCTTCATTTCGCTGCAGCTGACCGGGAACTTCCTGCCGCAGCTGGGGCTGTTCGGCACGCATGACGCGACGGGCGTCGCGTTCCTGACCAAGCTGAACCAGGTGGTGACCGACCTGGGCTTCCGCGAATATACGGCGCATCACAATTCAACCCTGGACATGGTGCTGTTCACCCTGGCGCTGATGATCGGCACGGCGGGCCTTCCGCATGTCATCATCCGCTTCTTCACCGTTCCCAAGGTGTCGGACGCCCGCAAATCGGCGGGATGGGCGCTGGTATTCATTGCGCTGCTCTATACCGTCGCCCCGGCGGTCGGTTCGATGGCGCGCTTCAACCTGACCGCCACCATGTGGCCGGGCGCGCAGGCAGGCGACACCTTCAGCGAGCCTGCGGTCTCGCTGGAAGCGATCGAGACCGCGCCCGAACTGGCCTGGATGCGCAACTGGCAGACCACCGGCCTGCTGGCGTGGGAAGACAAGAATGGCGACGGCCGCATCCAGTACTACAACGACGCCAACCCCGACAGCCCCGCCGCCGCCATTGCGACCGAGCGAAACCTGGCCGGGAACGAGCTGACCACCGTGAACAACGACATCATGGTGCTGGCGAACCCTGAAATCGCGAACCTGCCGGGATGGGTCATCGCGGTCGTTGCGGCGGGCGGCCTCGCCGCGGCGCTTTCGACGGCGGCCGGGCTGCTGCTGGCGATCTCGGGCGCGGTGTCGCACGACCTGATCAAGGGCACCCTGCGCCCGGACATCAGCGAAAAGGGCGAGCTGATGGCGGCGCGCATCTCGATGGCGGTGTCGATCCTGGTGGCGACGATCCTGGGCCTGAACCCTCCGGGATTTGCCGCGCAGACCGTGGCGCTGGCCTTCGGCCTTGCGGCAAGCTCGATCTTCCCGGTGCTGATGATGGGCATCTTCTCCAAGCGAGTTACCCGCGAAGGGGCCATCGCGGGCATGGTGTCGGGCATGGCGGTGACCATCCTCTACATCTTCGCCTACAAGGGCTGGTTCTTCATTCCCGAGACGAACATGCTGCCCGACACGCCGGACGCATGGCTCTTCGGCATCTCGCCGGCTTCGTTCGGCACGGTCGGCGCGCTGATCAACTTCGTCGTCGCCTATGTCGTGTCGCAAGCGACGCAGCGCCCGCCCGCCCATGTGCAGGAGCTGGTCGAATCGATCCGCGTCCCGCGCGGTGCCGGCGACGCCGTCGCCCATTGATGCAACCGCCGCGTCCCCATGGGGGCGCGGCATCCCTTCGGCAAGGTTCACGGGCGATGTCAGACAGCATCCTGGGCTTCATCGCCACCGTCCATCCCTATGACAGCCTGAAGCGGGACGAGCTGGCGCGGGTCGCCGGCTCCTTCAGCCGCAGGCGGTTCGCGGCCGGCGACGTCATCTATGACTATGGCAATCGCCTGCCGGGCCTCTACCTGATCGAGAGCGGCCGTGTTGCCGTCACCGACCGCAACGGCGACAGCGTCTCGCAGCTGGGACCTCGCAACAGCTTCGGCGAACGCGGGTTGCTGCGCGACGGGGTGGCGGTCACCACCGCCACGGTGCTGGATGATGCCGTCGTGCTGATGCTGCCCCGGGCCGAGGTGAACCGCCTGATCGCCGAACATCGCAGTGTCGCGCGCTTCTTCGACCGGGGCTGCGGTCCGGCGGACCGGGGCGCCGACATCGCCATGCTGAAGGTCGGAGAGCTTTTGTCGCATCGCCCCGTCAGCTGCACCCCCGACACCCCCGTCATCGAGGCTGCGCAGCTGATGCGCGACGAGCGGATCAGCAGCCTGGGGATCACCGAGGGCGGCCGCCTGATCGGCCTTGTCACGATCCGCGACATGACCACCCGTGTCGTGGCCGAGGGACGCGACATGCGCCAGCCGGTATCGGAGGTCATGACCGCAGATCCGGTGACGCTTGCCCCATCGGCGCTTGGCTATGACGTTCTGAACATCATGCTGGAACGGCGCGTGGGCCACCTTCCGGTCGTCGAGGATGGGCGCTTCGTCGGCATGATCAGCCAGACCGACCTGACGCGGGTGCAGGCGGTCTCGGCGGCCGGGCTGATCCGCGACGTGGCGCAGGCCGACAGCCCGGCGCAGATGGCGCGTGCCACGGCCCGCATTCCTGAACTGCTTGTGCAGCTGGTCCAGGCAGGCCAGCGGCACGAGATCATCACGCGGATGATCACCGACATCGCCGATGCTGCGACGCGTCGGCTGCTGGATCTTGTGGCGGCCGATCTGGGACCGGCGCCCGCGCCGTGGCTCTGGGCCGCCTGCGGCAGCCAAGGGCGGCAGGAACAGACCGGCACCAGCGACCAGGACAATTGCCTGATCCTGGGACCCGGCACCGATCCGCAGGACCCGTGGTTTCAAGCCCTCGCGCGGCGGGTCAGCGACGGGCTGCACGATTGCGGCTATGTCCATTGCCCCGGTGACATGATGGCCACGAACCCGCGCTGGTGCCAACCGGTCGATGTCTGGCGCGGCTATTTCCGCGACTGGATCGCCCATCCCAGCCCCGAGGCGCAGATGCTGGCATCGGTCATGTTCGACCTGCGCGCCATCGGTGGTGACGCCGCCTTGCTGGACGACCTGCGCCGGGATACTCTGGAGGCTGCTTCCAGAAACTCGATCTTCGTGGCGCATATGGTGGCCAACAGCCTCAAGCACCGCCCGCCACTGGGCCTGATCGGCGGCTTCGCCACGATCCGATCGGGCGAATACCGCCACCATGTCGACATGAAGCACAATGGCGTCGTGCCGGTCACCGACCTTGCGCGCGTGTATGCGCTGCAGGGGCGCATCGGCGCCGTGAACACCCGTGCCCGCCTGGAAGAGGCCGAGGCGCGGGGCGTGATCTCGGCCAGCGGGGCGCGGGACCTGATCGCGGCCTATGACATGATCCAGACGACGCGGCTGGAAAACCAGGCGCATCTGGTCAGGGCGGGGCGCAAGCCGGATAACTACCTCTCGCCCGCCGATCTTTCGGCGTTCGAACGAAGCCACCTGCGCGACGCCTTTGTCGTCGTGCGCGGCATGCAGTCGGCGGTGGGACATGGAAAGGGAATGCTGGGATGACGGGGATCGGATCTGAGCTGCTGGGCGTGATCGCCGTGGGTATCGGCGCGGCGGCGGTGCTCTATGCAGGGCTGCACGCCACGCGGAAGGCGGGGCTGCGGCCGGCGCCCTGGCTTCTTCCGGCGGGGATCGGGCTAGCGATGGTCTGCTATTCGGTCTGGGCCGACTATGCGTGGTTCGGACGGGCGCGGGACGCGCTGCCGCAGAACGCACAGGTACTGGTTGTCGGCCGCGACAGCCAGCCCTGGGCGCCCTGGACCTATCTGGCGCCGGTGGCCGTGCGCTTCGCGGCGCTGGACCCGGACCAGATCACCGACGGCGAAGCCGGAACGCGGCGCGCGCCGATCATGCTGGTGGAACGTCGCGGCCAGACCGTGATCGTTCCGCAGGAGTTCGACTGCGCGGGCGGGCGCATCCGCCCGGCACGCGGCGACTGGACGGCAGCCACGGGCGATCCCGCCTTCGCGGCCGTCTGCGATGGGGGAGGGGCGGATGGCTGACATCCTGGTCATCGAGGACGAGGACAACATCGCCACGGCGCTGGACTTCCTGCTGACGCGGGACGGCCACCGCCACGACCGGCTGGCGACCGGCAAGGGCGCCGTCGCCCGCATCCGCCAAACGCGCCCCGACCTCGTCCTGCTTGACGTGATGCTGCCCGAGGTCTCGGGCTATCAGATCGTGCAGGACGTGCGCGCAGATCCCGACCTGGCCGCCGTCAGGGTGCTGATGATGACGGCGCGGGGATCGGTGGTCGAACGGCGCAAGGGACTGGCGCTAGGTGCCGACGGCTTCATCGCCAAACCCTTCGAACTGGCCGAACTACGGGCCGAGATGGCGCGCCTTCTGGACACGGCATGAGCCGCCTGTCCTTGCGTCAGCGCATCCTCGCGATGTTCGGGGCGCTTCTGGCGCTGTCGCTGGTCGTGGCCGGGCTGGCCCTCTGGCGCGTCGCGCTGGGGGGGACGGATGCACTCGTGCAGGCTGCGATGCTGGCGGGGTTCGGACTGGCGGGGGTGATCATCGGCCTCTGGTACCTGTTCGACCGCAACCTGGCCCGACCGGTCGAGATGCTGGCGGGGGCCTTGCGGACCGGCCAAGCGCCCGATCCGGCAGCGGCCGCCTATCTGGCCGATCTTGGCGCCGCTGCGGTCGATGCCGTCCGCGCACGCGCAAGGTCGGACGAGGCGCTGGCCGAGGCCGTGGCGCTCCATGCCGCCAACCTGTCGCGCGAGAAGCAGGGCCTCGAATCGATTCTGGCGGATATCGGGGCTGGCGCGGTTCTGACGGACCCGCAGGGGCGCGTCGTCTTCTACAATGCCAGCGCCACGCGCCTTTTGCCGGGCCTGGGGCTGGACCGGATGCTGGACCGGCACCTGAATGCGGGGGCCTTGCGGGCCGCGCAGGATCGGCTGCAGGCCGGCGCGCCCGCGACCGACCTGACGTGCATGGCGGCCAAGGGCATCCGCCTGTCAGGTCGCCTGCGCCGCATCGACGGCGGGCAGCTGCTGATCCTGCGCGATCACTGTCCGCCGCCCGTCCCGCGCGAAGCGGTCGAGGCGCTGCGCCGTCATGCGGCGACGCTGGTCCCCATGCTCGAGGCGCTGGACGGGCCGATCCCTCCGGCGCTGGCGCGGGCGATCCGGGACGAGGGGCAAGGCTTGGCCGCCGCGACGCGCAGGCTCTCGGACGCGATCTCGGGGGGCGAACGGGCAGCGGCGGGGACACGCGAACTCGCGGCCGGATTGCAGGCCGACGCGCCCCTTCCGGATGTCAGCTTGCGCGCCGACGCGGCATCGCTGAACGCGCTTCTTCAGGCGCTGGACGCGCGGCTTCGGACACAGGGGCACGAGACAAGGATCGCCTTTCATCCCGATCGGCCCGACGGGATGCAGCTGGCGCTGGAGTGGCAGGGGCCGCCCGTCCCGGTCGACATGCTGGACGGCTGGTTGCAGCACGCGCCTGATCCCGGCCAGCCCGACATGAGCGGGGCCCAGATCCTGGCCGCACACGACACCGGCATCTGGCCCGAGGTGCAGGGCGCGACCGCGCGGCTTGTCATGCCCCTCTCCATCGCCGAGGCGCAGGAGGGGGAGAGCGGCGTCACCTATGACTTCGACCTGCCGGCGCGCAGCCTTGGGTCGACGCGGCTGGCGGACCTGACCTGCGTGGTCTTCGATACCGAGACGACGGGGCTGACCGAGGCGGACCGGATCGTCCAGATCGCCGGGCTGCGACTGGTGCGCGGCCGCCTGACGGGCGAGCGGTTCGAGACGCTCGTCAATCCCGGCCGCGCGATCCCGCCGGCCTCGACAGCGATCCACGGGATCGACGACAGGGCGGTGGCCGGGGCGCCCACCCTGCCAGAGGCGCTGGCCACGTTCCGGCACTTTTGCGACGACAGCGTCCTCGTCGCCCACAACGCGCCCTTCGACATGGGCTTCCTGCGCCGCGGCGTGGCGGAAACCGGTGTGCGGTTCGACAACCGTGTGCTGGACACGGTGCTGCTGTCAGCGATGATCTGGGGCCAGTCGGCGGTTCACACCTTGGATGCGCTGACGGACCGGCTGGGGATCGTCATCCCGCCAGAGGCCCGCCATACCGCAATGGGTGACACCATCGCCACCGCCGAGGCTTTCCTGCGCCTGATTCCCGCGCTTTCCGCCAAGGGTATCGTGACCTTCGAGGATGCCGTGGCCAAGGCCCGCACCCACCGCCGCCTGATCGGCGACGCAAACCGGTCCGCCTAGAGCGCGATCTGCGGCGAATCCGGATCGACCGGCACGCCGGCGCCGCTGTCGGGTGCCGGTTCGTCCTCGCCCAGGTCCGGGGGCGGTGGCGCGCCCTCGCGCCGGCGGATCAGGATGTCCCCATTCTCAAGCCGTTCGGGTGCGTGATAGTTGCTGATGTCGTCGACAAGCGCCGCCATGTCCCGCAGCACCGGGCCCATCTGGTCGAGCGCCGTCGCAAGGTCTCGGGCGATCTGGCCGCCCTCGGGACCGGTGTCCTCGAAGAACTGCTGCATGAAGCCGGTGATGCCGCGTTCGAAAAAGCCGGGCTCGTCCTGCGCGACGGCAGGCGCGGCACCAAGCGAAAGGGCCAGGATCAGGGGGCCGAGATGTCTTTTCATGTCCCGAAGATGGGCAGCGCGCGTCCCAGGCGCAAGATGCTTTCAGGCGAGGCCTTGCCGGCCGCCCTCGTGCATGGCGCGGAAGCGCTCCCACGCCTCGTTCAGGCGGCGGGTGCGAACCTCGGCCAGGCGAACCGCCTCGGCGGGCAAGCCGCGGCCGATGGCGTGGTCCGGGTGGTTCTCTCGGACAAGCTGGCGCCAGCGCTTGCGGGCCTCGGGCAGAGGGGTGTCGGGCGTCACGCCCAGAAGCTCGCAGGGCGGGCAGTCCGAGCGGGGATCATGCCGACGCCGCAGGTCGGCGATCTGCCTGGGCTCCAGCCCGAAGATTCGCCCGACCTCGTCCAGGAACAGGATCTCGGCCTCGTGCAGGCGGCCGTCGGCGACGGCAATGACGAACAGCCCCTCGACCACGTCCAGAAGCACCGGATCGCCCGGCTTGAACATCGCCGCGATGCGCCGCGCCCAAGCATCGAAACCCGCGACGTCCTGCCGCGCCAAGTCGAAGACGCGAGCGGCGTTCTTCTCCTCGGAGCGGGGGATGATGAAGACGCGGCGGAAGGCCGAAACCTCGGACCGCGCCACGGCACCGTCGACCTTTGCCAGCTTAGCACCCAGCGCGATAACCGCGATGGTGAACGCGACCGAGCGTTCGGGAGGCGTCGCGGGATGATTCGTCCACAGGAACGCGGCCACCCTGTCGGCCATCCGTTGCCAGAAGCTTCGGGGGCGGGGCAGGGCGGGGCAGGGTCCGGTGCAATGTTCGGGCGTGGCGCAGCAATCCATGCCCTCAGATTACCGTCGAACGCTGCCGGACGATAGGGGCGCATTGACGCCCCCGCGCCAGTTCAGGGCGCCAAGGCGCGTCCCATCAGCACAAGGTCGTGATATTGGCCGAACTTCCAGCCCGCATCCGGGATGCGACCCCAATGGGAATACCCCATCGCGGCATGAAACGCGATCGAGCCCGTGTTCGACCCGGTGATGCCGCCCACCATCAGCCTGTGCCCGCGCGCCCGTGCGTGATCCTCCAGCCCGCGCAACAGCAGCCGGCCGGTGCCGCGGCCCTGCCGGTCCGGTGCCATGTAGAGCGTGTGTTCCTGGCTGCGCGCGTAGCCGCCGCCGCTGCGGAACTGCGTATAGGTCCCAAAGCCCGCGATGCCGCCATCATCGGCGACCAGAAAGGCATGGCCCGACGCTTGGCGGTCTGCGACCAGGGCGGCGATCTCGGCCTCGCCGCGTGCGGTCGGCCAGAAGGTGATGGCGGTGTCGCGGACGATCGGGTTCCAGATCCGCGCGATACCCGGCACATCGGCGGCCGTGGCGTCGCGCAGGATCACAGCGTCACCTCTTGCTTGCCGACGCTCAGCGTGGCTGTCATGCGAGACGCACGCAGCACCACACGGCTGTCGCCGATGTCGAGCGCGTCCAGCGGCAGCGCCAGCCGCGACAGCCGGATCCCCCGGTCGGGCAGCCGTTCGGCGGGATACGGACCCGTGCCCCAGTCGATCAGCATCGGCTGTGCGCCGCCCCCCGCCATCTGTCCCGCGTCCGGCAGGGTGATCCGCCAGCGCAGATCGCCCCGCGCGGCCTCGATGACGCGGGTCCCGGGCGGGGCGGCAAGCGGCGTCGCGCGCGCCACCCATCCCGCCAGCCGGGGCGGGCCGTCGAAACCGGCCAGCCCGAACCACTGCGGCGGTGCATCAGACAACGGGTCGGGGGCAATCAGCTCCAGATACTCGTGCGGGCCAAGCGACAGCAGCATGTTGTGCGTGCCACGGCCCGGATGTCTGCCACCCGGTTCCAGATCGACCCCCAGCCTGGCCCGCACCCAGTCCGCACCCTCATCGAGAGAGCGGGCACCGACGGCCAGGTGGTCGAAGGCGAGGTTCATCCCCGGTGCGCGCCCGCGGCAAGATCTCGGACGAAATCCAGGATCTCGGCGACCGGGCGGCCTTCGCCGATCTGCTTGACGATGGCGCTTCCCACCACGCAGCCGTCAGCGACCGAGGCGATGGCCTGCGCCGCGTCCGGGGTCGAGATACCGAAGCCCACGACGACCGGCAGATTTGCGGCCGCCCGGATGCGCGCAACCTCGGGTGCGACATCCGCCGCGCTGGCGGCGGGACCGCCGGTGATGCCGGTGACGCTGACGTAGTAGACGAAGCCCGACGTGTTCTTGACCACAGCGGGCAGGCGCCGGTCATCGGTGGTCGGCGTCGCCAGGCGGATGAAGTTCAGCCCGGCCTTCGCGGCAGGCACGCACAGCTCGGCGTCCTCCTCCGGCGGCAGGTCCACGATGATCAGCCCGTCGACGCCAGCCTCGGCCGCGTCCGCCAGGAACTGGGTGACGCCGCCCTTCCGAGCGTAGATCGGGTTGTAGTAGCCCATCAGCACAACGGGCGTGGTCGTGTCCTCGGCCCGGAAGGCGCGCAGCATGTCCAGCGTCCGGCTGACGCTGCCGCCGTTCGCAAGCGCGCGCTGGCCTGCGGCCTGAATGGTCGGTCCATCGGCCATGGGGTCGGTGAAGGGCATCCCCAGCTCGATGATGTCGACGCCCGCGCCGGGCAGGCCTCGCATGATCTGCAGCGCCGTGTCGTCGTCGGGATCCGACGCCATCATATAGGCGACGAACGCCTTCTTCCCCTCGGCCTTCAGCGCCTGGAACCTGTCATCTATCCTGGTCATGTCCGTCCCCGCATCTCGTGCGCCCAGCACTAGCCCGCATGGGGGACCAGTGCAATCGGGCGCGGGCTGGACTTGGGGCTGCGGGACGCGTAACAGACGCGCGTGTTTCAGACGGGAAAGGGTGCTGTCATGGGCTTTCGGATGGGGATCGTCGGGCTGCCGAACGTCGGCAAGTCCACGCTGTTCAACGCGCTGACGAAGACGGCCGCCGCGCAGGCCGCGAACTTTCCCTTCTGCACGATCGAGCCCAACGTGGGCGAGGTTGCCGTTCCCGACCGTCGGCTGGACACGCTGGCGCAGATCGCGGGCAGCAAGCAGATCATCCCGACGCGGATCACCTTCGTGGACATCGCGGGCCTTGTCAAAGGCGCCAGCAAGGGTGAGGGCCTGGGCAACCAGTTCCTGGCCAACATCCGCGAGGTCGACGCCATCGCCCATGTGCTGCGCTGCTTCGAGGACGGCGACGTGACCCATGTCGAGGGGCGCGTCGATCCCATCGCCGATGCCGAGGTGATCGAGACCGAGCTGATGATCGCCGACATGGAGTCGATCGAGCGCCGCCTGGCCAACATCGCCCGCAAGCTGAAGGGCGGCGACAAGGAGGCCGTGGCCCAGGAACGCCTGCTGAAGCAGGCCCTGGCCGTGCTGGAGGCCGGGCAGCCCGCGCGCACCGTCACCGTGGCCGAGGATGACCTCAAGGCCTGGAACATGCTGCAGCTGCTGACGGCGAAGCCGGTTCTCTTCGTCTGCAACGTCGCCGAGGACGAGGCCGCGACCGGAAATGCGCTGTCGGCCAAGGTCGAGGAGATGGCGCGGGCGCAGGGCGCGGGCCATGTCGTGATCTCGGCCCGGATCGAGGAAGAGATCAGCCAGCTCGACGCCGAGGAAGCGGCGATGTTCCTGGGCGAAATGGGCCTGGACGAGCCGGGTCTCGACCGCCTGATCCGCGCCGGATACGAGCTTCTGGGCCTGCAGACCTATTTCACCGTCGGCCCCAAGGAAGCGCGCGCCTGGACCATCACGCGCGGCACCCTTGCCCCTCAGGCCGCCGGCGTGATCCACGGCGACTTCGAAAAGGGCTTCATCCGCAGCGAGACCATCGCCTATGACGACTATGTCGCCGGCAAGGGCGAAGCCGGCGCCCGCGAGGCCGGCAAGCTGCGCATCGAGGGCAAGACCTACGAGGTCAAGGATGGCGACGTCCTGCATTTCCTGTTCAGCAGCTGACCCGCCATTCGCTTCGCGATGGCCCGGTTCTTAGTGCGCCAGAGGGAAAGTTCACCAGTCGCGCCTGGATAAGTGGGAAATGGCGGCTGCGTCGCTTACCCCCTGCCGGCATGCTGGCAGATGAGTTTTCCCGGGCCTCGGGGACGGCGCATCGTCCCGAGATGTCGTCGACGAACGCCCATCAGGAAGGACTGGCCCAACGGCCAAGCCCCGCAGGTGACTGATCGGGACACCAGGCTTTCGCAGCAGTATCCAGCATCGCCATCTGGATGCTCGGCCGTTCGTGCGCTGCCAACGTGTCCTTTGGCGGAACACCAAGGACAAGCTGCTGAGCTGGCTCATCGCTCTTGCCCGCATGTCACTCGCGATCGAGCATCTGGTCACCAGGATGTTGCACCAAAGATGCAGGTGCCCATCGGAAGCACATTTCAACTCGACCCCCTACGACTCTCGATTCGCCACAGGGAGAGACGAAACGATTTTCAAGCGTCTTCATCTCTCGTCAGAAGCAAACCTTCCACTGACTGCAGTGGGACGTCCGGTCGTACACCCTCAGTCACTCGGTAAGGGCTTCCTGCACCTCTCGGTGGGCCGAAAAACGTGCAAGTCGAGCCATTCCGGGCGAAGCGTCGATGACGGCGTTGACAGATGCATTTGCTGGTGCTTGGCTCCGTCGGTGCGGCTTAGGGATGCCCTGCGTCCCGGCATGGTCCGTCAGCATGGAGTTGGTCTGCTCCGGGTCATTTTCAACCTCAAGCACCCAAGGCTGCGATGATCTGTTTCAGCGACCGGACGTTCGGTGGGCGGCGAGAGATGCACTTCAACGCGGCCCCATGCGGTTGACGTCATCCGGCACGTTCAGCTGCGGAATTGTTGACCGTCAGCCGCGCGATTGCCGTGGCGTCCACCGGGCAGGTGTGCGGTGCATCCGGCTTGGCCAGCTTCCCGCGCTTCAACTGTCGTCGCCGTCTGATCCACAGGTCCATGTCCGGGGCGTGGTATTCCGCGTGCGCTTGTGACTTCTAAAGCCCCTCATGTCGGCCAGGTGCAGGACGCACAGGTTACAGCCCAAAGCCAGAGTGCGCTGGTCGAACCTTCTGGCAGCATGCGAGGGCGATTGCCGGCCAGATGCAAACCCGGTTCGACGCCACCGCCGTCCCCGCCAGCAGGCCGGCAGCGTCGCTTTCTCAGGCGCCTCGCGGAGCAGATCGGCCTGAAAGCCCAGTTCGGCTTGTAGGAACTTCGGCCACTAGTGTCGCCTTCGCGCGCGTGCGCGTTTCGACGAGGCTGTGGCTTCAGCACTCGCCCCAGCCGCCACACGTCGCAGGGCAAGTTTGCGATGGGTGCCGCCGCTGATCGCAGATTTCCGGTGCAACCGGGGCGCGGGCAACATGCCTCGGGCTTTCGCACCGTCCCCACGCACAACGCAGAGTGAGGCCCATCGTGCGCCACGCCGCCGAATTGCAGCTAGACAGGCCGAACCTTCCCTATCGATGGGTTGAGCTGGCAGTTGTAAACTTACCAAACCCCCGTCCGGTGACGATCCAAGCCGCTCATCCACAACCGACGTGGATTTGTCGGACAAGTCGTCCAAATTGCAGCACGCTTTGAGGATGAAGACAGTGACGTGATCTAGGGGACAGCAATGTCTCCGGGTCGCGAGGGCTTACTGCAAACGAGCTCGCCTGGCGACGCACCGCGGGGCATATCCTCAAAGGCGTGGCTATCCCGTGCCGGAAGACGGATCAGGGACCCGAGGCGTCGATGAAGACGGTGCAGCTTCATCGACAGGCATTCGCGACTGAACCATGTGCCATCGCACGCGCCCAGAGGCCTTGAGACATAAGAAAAGCGGCCCACCTGAAAGATGGGCCGCTGATCGTGGTCTGGCGGATATCAATTTGCAACGACGGTGCAGCTTTGAGAGCGGCTGCGCATCCGTTCGCAGGCCAATTGCGCATCACCCTCGGAGAGGTTCACGAAGCGAGGCTCGAACCCCTTCCTGGTGTCGGCAACCCGGCGACCAGCCGAACTGAAGAGGCTGCCGTCCTGCAGAGCGTAGCCTAGCAACAGGCGCTCGGCTTCGGATTTCGAACCGTAATGGCCGAGCGAAATTGCCCAGCTGCGGCTTCCGTTGCTATGACGCCGCACGACTTCCAGAGCTTCGGGGCTCGAGATGTCGCCTTCACCCATCGCAGCCAGGATCACCGTTTCGGACCGCGGCTTGGGCGCGCTAGAGCTGTCGAGCGTCAGGCCGTCCGCATTCGAAGCGACAGTGGCAGGCGCCTCGGCGGCAGCCACCACGGCGGCCTCGACGGCTGCGGTGCTGGCGCCCCGGCCAGGCGCCGGAGTCGGGCGATTCGAGCTGGCTAGGACCGGTGCGGCAAGGCTGGCGCTGGCCGGCGCGTCGACGGCAACCGCGGTCGCAATGGCCTGCTCGATTGCGGCGACTTGGGTTCCAGGGCGTGCGCGCGGGCGCGGGCTGCTTGCCAAGGCCACCCCAGGGCTGCTGACCTGCGCGCCGGCTGTCGCGATGCGAAGCGCCTCGGTTAGGTCGACCTTCGGGGTCGAGGCAACCAGCGACGATGCCGAGGCCGGTCTGGTGGAGGGCGGCGGCGAGGCCTGCAGCACCAGCCGCTGAGGCTCGGGCTGGGTGGCGGCCGGCGTCGGTGCGACCTGTGCACGGCGGGTCGTCTGCTGCACCAGCATGCGCGGGCGCTGCGGGCGAACCTCGCGTACGCGGTCAGGGATGCGGGTGAAGCTGCTGTCCAGCAATTCCGCCACGACCTGGTTGCGCTGCGCAGTCGAGGTGCCGCCGAAGACGGTCGCAATCAGCCGCTTGTTGCCGCGCTGCGCCGAGGCGGTCAGGTTGAAGCCCGCAGCCCGAGTATACCCGGTCTTGATTCCATCAGCGCCCGGATAGTCATCGAGGAACCGCCGATTCGTTGCCGCCACCTGCGCAATGCCCGCGTCGGCCGAACGGCGCGAGAAGAGGTTGTAGTACTGCGGGAAATCGTAGAACAGGTGCCGCCCCAGCAGGCTCATGTCATGAGCGGTCGAGTAGTGGCCTTCGGTCGTCAGGCCATGGGCATTGCGGAACTGCGTGTTGTTCATTCCAAGGGCGCGCGCCATCTGCGTCATCTGCTGGGCGAACGCTTGCTCGGACCCCGCCAGCCCTTCGCCCAAAGCGGTGGCGGCGTCGTTGGCCGACTTGATCGCCGCGGCGCGGATCAGGTAGCGCAGCTCGATCTTCTGGCCGGCGCGAAGGCCCAGTTTCGAGGGCGGTTCGTTGGCGGCGTTGCTGGAAATGGTGAACTTGGAATCAAGCCGTACCTGCCCCCGCTCGATCGCCGAGAAGGTCATGTAGAGCGTCATCATCTTCGTTAGGGATGCCGGGTGCAGCCGGGTTTCCGAGTTCTGGCGATAAATCGGCTGGCCGGTGCGCGCGTCCATGACATAGGCTGCGAACGGCGCCGCGGCGGCGGGTGCCGCAAGCAGCGTCATGGCAATCAGGACACGGCTCCACAGCCGGAGTGCGGGAAGGATTCGGTTCACTGTCGCTGTCTCTCTGCCTCAAGCGGACATGTCGTTTATCGCATGTCCGTCGTTAACAAGATGACAGTAGCATGGGTGAAACATCCGTGAAACCGGGCATTCAACTTAAATTTGTAAGGCATCCCCGATAAGCGCCGAAAGGCCGGGGCCGGGGCTTTCATCCCGGCGGGTTTGCGTTATATTTCCACGACACGCCTGTGCGGACGACGTCCGACGGGTCCACGTTGCAGACTTCAGGAACGACACCAACCCGATGACGCACTGGATGACCGACTCCGACAAGCCCGACGATCAGTCCGATCTGGCGGTCAAGCCGCGCGCGAAATCGCAGCGGCCGCCGATGTACAAGGTCTTGATGCTGAACGACGATTTCACGCCGATGGAGTTCGTGGTCCATGTGCTGGAACGGCTGTTCCACATGACCCACGCCCAAGCCATCGAGATCATGCTGACCGTTCATCGGCGCGGCGTGGCGGTGGTCGGCGTCTTCTCGCACGAGGTGGCCGAAACAAAGGTCGCCCAGGTGATGGAACTGGCGCGCCGCCAGCAGCATCCCCTGCAATGCACCATGGAAAAAGAGTAGTCACGTGACCCAATCACGACTGGACCTGGCCTTTCCGGATGGCCATCCCGGGGGGGAGGTCCTGTTCATCGGGGCCACCGCCGCCGATGACCTGTCGCCCTTGGACCCGCAGCACCTGCAGGTCGTTCAGGGCCATTTCCCCGATCACCAAGGCCTCTCCACGCGCGGGTTCCGTGTGGCGACGGCGGCCGACGGGCGGTTCGACCATGCCATCGTCCGGCTGCCGCGCGCCAAGGCTGCCGCACGCGCCCGCATCGCCGAGGCTGTTCGTCACCTGACCCCCGGCGGCCAGTTGTGGATCGACGGCCAGAAGACCGATGGCGTCGATGCGCTTCTGAAGGAGCTGCGGGGCTTTGCACCCGTCGCCGAAGTCATCAGCAAGGCGCATGGCAAGATCTTCCGCGTGGATGTTCCGGTGCAGGATTGGCTGCCGGATGGCTGGGCCGCCACCGCGCATGACGTCGCGCCGGGCTTCACGACGCTGCCGGGCGTCTTTTCCGCCGATGGCGTCGATCCGGGGTCGCGGATGCTGGCCGACCACCTGCCGCCCAAGCTGCCGACCCGGGTGGTCGATCTTGGCGCGGGCTGGGGCTGGCTGTCGGCCCAGATCCTGGCGCGCCCCGGCGTGACCGAGCTGCATCTGGTCGAGGCCGATCACGCGGCGGTCGAATCGGCGCGGCGCAACGTGAGCGACCCGCGAGCGCAGTTCCACTGGGCGGACGCGCGCGATTTCCGGCTGAGGGACCCGGTCAACGGGGTCGTGATGAACCCACCGTTCCACGAAGGCCGCCAGGCCGATCCGCGACTGGGGGCGGCCTTCATCGCCACGGCGGCGCGGCTATTGACGGGCGCGGGTCGGCTCTGGATGGTCGCGAACCGCCATCTGCCTTATGAAACCGTCCTCGCCGAGCATTTCGGCCAGGTGCACGAGATCGGCGGCGACACGCGCTTCAAGGTGATCGAGGCCACCGCCGCCGGCAAGGGCAATGCGCGGAAGGACCGCCGATGAGCATGTCGATCCAGGGCAAGGCCGCCATCGTGACGGGGGCCGCGCGCGGCGTGGGATTGGCCATCGCCCGCCACCTGACCGAACGCGGCGCCCAGGTGATGTTCGCCGACAACGACGAGGCGGCGCTGAGTTCGGTCGTCTCGGATTACGAGAACGACCAGTCGCAGGTGCGCCGCTTCGCCGGCAACATGTCCGAAAAGCTGGCGATGGCGAACCTGCTGTCGGCCACGCTGGACGCCTTCGACCGGGTCGACATCCTCGTGAACGCGCATCGCTTCGTCAAGGACAGCGATCCGCTGGACACCGACATGGACACGCTCGAGGAGATGCTGCGCCAGAACCTGACCTCCAGCCTGCGCCTGTCGCAGATGGTGGCCAAGCGCATGATCAAGCAGGCCGAGGGGGAAGGTCCGGCGTCCCAGACTGGCGCGATCGTGAACATCTCGACCTTGGCGGCGCGGCGGCCGATCCCGTCGATGCTGGGCTATTCCATCGCCTGCGCCGCGCAGGAACAGGCGACGCGGGGACTGGCGCTGGCGCTGGCACCGCACCGCATCCGCGTGAACGGGGTCAGCTTCAGCAGCGTCATGTCGCACGAACTGCAATGCGCGCTGAAGGAGGACCCGGACAAGCGCGCCCAGATCATCGCCGGCACGCCCCTTGGCCGCATCGCGCCCGCCGACGAATTGGCCGAAACTGTGCACTATCTTGTCAGCGACGGGGCGCGCTTCGTGACCGGCCAGATCCTGACCGTCGACGGCGGTCGCAGCCTGGCCGATTCGGTGACGGCGCAGATCCTCTAGGCGTCTGCGGGATAGGCCGCGCGGCAGGCCGACACGGCGGCGCGGGCGCCGCGCTCCAGCGCCTCCTGGCGCTCGGCCAGGCCGTCGCGCTTGCGGGCCTCGGACACAGGATCGATGGGCACGCGGTAGCGTTCGGTGTCCACGTAGTCGCGCCAGCAGCCATAGGTGCTGACATGGGCGTTGCCGTCCTTGTCGCGGAAGACCCTGCGGCATTGGTCGAAGCGGCTGCGGACGACCTGCCGTTCCTCCCACGCATAGCCGCGCGCCAGGTTGCCCTCGACATCGGCCAGAAGGCCGCTGACGGTTCGGTATTCGCTGGTGTTGCGGCTGATGCAGCGTTCTTGAGGTGTGCCACAGGCGGCCAGCAGGGGCAGGGCAATCAGGGCAAGGGCGGTGTTGCGGCGCATGGCGGGTCTCTTTACATCGGTGCCGGATGCTAGCCGCGACGCGGCCGGCTTTGCAAATCACGAATGAGGGGCATCATGGACGAACAACGCCGCCGCGCCGCCGACTGGTTCCACGAACTGCGCGACCGCATCGTGTCGGCCTTCGAGGCGCTGGAGGATCGCGGCCCGGGCGACGCCCCCGCCGGCCGGTTCGAGGTGATGCCGACGGAACGCGCCAATGATGGCGGCGGCGGGTTGATGTCGGTGATGCGCGGCGGCCGGGTCTTCGAGAAGGTCGGTGTCAACTGGTCCGAGGTCCATGGCACCCTGGCCCCCCGTGCTCAGGCCGCGATGGCGGCCAGGGGCGTTCCGGGCATGGACAGCGATCCGCGCTTCTGGGCCAGCGGCATCAGTCTTGTCGCGCATATGCAGAACCCGCACGCCCCGGCCGTTCACATGAACACGCGGATGTTCTGGACCCCCGGCGCCTGGTGGTTCGGTGGCGGATCCGACCTGAATCCCTGCTTGGAATATGCCGAGGACACGGCCCACTTCCACGACACGCTGCGCGCGGCCTGCGGCCCGCACGGGGCAGATTATTTCGACCGTTTCAAGGCCTGGGCAGACGAGTATTTCTTCATCCCGCATCGCGGCCGGGCACGCGGCGTCGGCGGCATCTTCTATGACGACCTGAACACCGGCGACTGGCAGGCCGACTTCGCCTTCACCCGCGCCGTGGGCGAGGCGTTCCTGCCCGCCTTCCTGCCTTTGGCAGAGGCGCGGATGGGGCAGCCCTTCACCGATGCCGACCGCGATGTGCAGCTGGTCCACCGGGGCCTTTATGCGGAATACAACCTCGTCTATGACCGGGGCACCAAGTTCGGGCTGGAGACCGGCCACAACGCCGATGCCGTGCTGATGAGCCTGCCGCCCCTGGCCAAGTGGGTCTAGGCCCGCGCGCCCGTCAGGATCACCATCGCGCCCGAGACGCAGAGGACCGCCCCCAGGAGGTCCCATCGCGTCGGCACCTGCCCCTCGGACAGCCACAGCCATCCGACCGAGGCGATGACGTAGATCCCGCCATAGGCCGCATAGGCTCGCCCGGCGAAGGCCACGTCCACCTGCGTCAGCAGCCAGGCGAACAGCGCCAGCGACACCATGCCGGGCAGCAGCCACAGCGGGGACCGGTCCAGCCGCAGCCACGCCCAAAATGCGAAGCAGCCCGCGATCTCGGCCAGTGCCGCAAGGGCATAGAGGCCGAAGGCGGCAGGCATCTCAGACGTCCAGTTCCTCGACGAAGCGGGCGTTCTCCTGGATGTATTCGAAGCGCAGTTCGGGCTTCTTGCCCATCAGGCGTTCCACCAGATCGCCGGTCTCGCCGCCTTCCTCGTCGTCGATGCTGACGCGGATCAGCTTGCGCGTCTTGGGGTTCATCGTCGTGTCCTTGAGGTCCTTCGCGTCCATCTCTCCCAGGCCCTTGAATCGCTGCACGTCGATCTTGCCGCGCCCGCCAAGGCCTTTGGCCAGCATGCGTTCCTTTTCGGCGTCATCGGCCACATAAACCCGGTGCGCACCCTGCGTCAGACGATAAAGCGGCGGGCAGGCCAGGTAGAGGTGCCCCTTGTCGATCATCGGCCGCATCTGCGTGAAGAAGAACGTCATCAGCAGCGACGCGATATGCGCGCCGTCCACGTCGGCGTCCGTCATGATGATGATCTTGTCGTAACGCAGGTCGTCTACGTTGAATTTGGACCCCATGCTGACCCCGATCGCCTGGCAGAGGTCGTTGATCTCCTGGTTGGCGCCCATCTTGGCGGATGCCGCGCCCAGAACGTTCAGGATCTTGCCGCGCAAGGGCAGCAGCGCCTGGTTGGTGCGGTCGCGCGCCATCTTGGCGCTGCCGCCGGCGCTGTCACCTTCGACGATGAACAGCTCGGTCCCGTCGCGGTTCGTGGCGCTGCAATCGACCAGCTTGCCGGGCAGGCGCAGCTTCTTCGTGGCCGTCTTGCGCGCGGTTTCCTTCTCCTGCTTGCGGCGCAGGCGTTCCTCGGCCCGCAGGACCAGGAAATCCAGGATCGCCCCCGCCGATTTCGTGTCGGCCGCCAGCCAGTTGTCGAAATGGTCGCGCACGGCGTTTTCCACCAGACGCGCAGCTTCGGTCGTGGCCAGACGGTCTTTGGTCTGGCCCACGAACTCGGGTTCGCGGATGAAGCAGCTGACCAGCGCGCAGCCGCCGGCGGTCAGATCCTCGCGGGTGATCTGGGCGGCCTTCTTGTTCGACACGCGTTCGCCATAGGCGCGCACGCCCTTCAGGATCGCGGTCCAGAATCCCAGCTCGTGCGTGCCGCCCTCGGGGGTGGGGACCGTGTTGCAATAGGACTGGATGAAGCCGTCGCGGACGGGTGTCCAGTTGATCGCCCAATCGACCTTGCCCGGCACGCCGAACTTGGCCTGGAAGTCGACGTTGCCTGCAAAGGGACGTTCGGAATAGGTCGTGGCCCCCGACAGGGTTTCCGCCAGGTAATCGGCCAGACCGCCCGGAAAATGGAACGTGGCCTCTCGCGGGGTTTCGCCGTCGTCGATCTCGGACTTCCAGCGGATCTCGACGCCCGAGAACAGGTAGGCCTTGGACTTGACCATCTTGATCAGCCGCGCGGGCTTGAAGCGGTGATGGCCGAAGATCTCTTCGTCGGCGTGGAAGGTCACGGTGGTGCCGCGCCGGTTGGGCGCCGCGCCAATCCTGGCCACCGGCCCCTGCGGAATGCCGCGCGAAAAGCTTTGCTCGAACAGTTCGCGGTTCCGCGCCACCTGGACGACCATGCTGTCCGACAGGGCGTTCACGACCGACGCACCCACCCCGTGCAGACCGCCCGAGGTCTGGTAGGCGTCGCCCGAAAACTTGCCACCCGCGTGGAGCGTGCACAGGATCACCTCCAGCGCGGACTTTCCCGGAAACTTGGGGTGGGGGTCGATGGGGATGCCGCGGCCGTTGTCGCGCACCACGACGCTGTAATCGGCCTGCAGCTCGACCTCGATCCGGCTGGCATGGCCCGCCACCGCCTCGTCCATCGAGTTGTCGAGGATCTCGGCCACCAGGTGGTGCAGCGCCCGTTCGTCCGTGCCGCCGATATACATGCCGGGGCGCTTGCGCACCGGTTCCAGCCCCTCCAGCACCTCGATCGAGGATGCGGAATAGGCGTCGGCTTGCATGTCGCCGGAGAGGAGGTCGTCGGCCATCGGGTCTGCTCTGTCTGTCATGGTTCGGGCGGTTATCTCACGCCCGGGGGGCGGGCGGCAAGGGGTTGTGGCCCCGCGCCGCACCACCCCCAGCGATTGCGTGTCATTCGGGCTCGGACAAACGGTCCTGCCACATCTTGTGGAACGCGGGCCGGTCCTGGCAGGTCTTCAGCCAGGTGCGAAGCGCCACGAACGGCTCCAGCAGCGCGCCGTGGCTTTGGGCATAGCGGACGATCTCGGCCATGTTCAGGTCGGCTACGGTGAAGCGACCGCCGACAAGGTGGCCATGTTCGGCCAGATGGTCGTCGACGACCTTCAGCGGGCGGACCAGGCGTTCCGCGGCCTCGGCCACAAGGCCGGCGTCGTCGGCCTCTTGCAAGGTGCCCCGGTTGTGCAGCATCAGGATGGTCAGGGCGTCGGGTTCGATCGCAGTGGCGCCAAAAAACGACCACTGGCCCATCAGCGCGTCCTCGGCATAGTCCTGTGGGCCGATGTCGGTGCCGTGCTTGCGCGCAAGGTGCAGCGTGATTGCCAGCGATTCCGACAGGACAAGGCCCTCGTCCTCGATCACCGGGATCGCGCCCGCCGGCGACAGCGCCAGGAAACCGGGGCTGCGCGTGTTCGGGGGCGCATCGGCCGCGTCCGCGTCGGCGATGCGATAGGCCTGGATGACGGGCACCTGCCGGAAGGGCAGGTCCAACTCGTGGCACAGCCAGATGACGCGCGAGGCGCGGGAACGGGTGACGCCGTGGATGGTCAGCATGAGGGGTCCCTTGGTTGCCGAACCGGCAGCTTGGGGCCGCGCGGGTTGGTCTGCAAGCCCCTCAGCGACGGTCCGACCGTGCCGCCGCGCGGTCGATGGCGGCCACCACGGCGGCCGGGTCGGCGTGATGGGCCATGTGACCGACCCCCGGCAGGATGGTCAGCCGCGCGTTGGGCAGGTCGCGGGCCAGAGGCACTGCGTGGATGCTGGCGGGAACGACGCCGTCTTCGGCCCCGTGGACGATCTCGACCGGCAGGGTCAGCCGAGGATAGGCGGGCGCCATGCTGCGCAGATAAGGGCGCAGCTGGGTGATCTGACGGGCGTTGGCGCGATACGTCTCGCGCCGCGCGGCCAGCCCGACGCCGATATGGTCGGCATAGCCCGGCGGCACCGGTTGTGGTGCGAAGATGCCGGCCATGATCCGTTCGCCGACCGCCACCGGCGTCAGCGCCGTCAGCAGGGGCGGTGCGATGCGGTTCCCGACGGGGCTGCCCACGAAGGCATACCAGCCCGTCAGCTCTCCGGGCCAGGGCTCGGTCGCGCCCGAGACGATGACCAGCGCCGCCGTGTCGGCGGGCGCGCGCATCGCCCAAGCCAGCGCGACCGCGCCACCATAGCTGTGACCCAGCACGATCGGGTCGTGAACGTCCAGCTGCCGGGCGGCGGCGCGCAGCAGCTCGGCCTGCGCGATGGGGTTGGCATTGTTCGCGATGGGATCGGTCCAGCCGAGGCCCGGCCGGTCGAAGGCGATGACCCGATAGCGGTCCTTCAGCCGGTCCACCAGGTCGAAGGTGAAGTCGCGGGTGTTCCCGCTGGCCCCGTGCAGCAGGACCAGGTCGGGGCCGCTGCCTTCGACATGGGCGTGCACGGTCGTGCCGTTCACCTCCAGCAGCTGGCCGGTGGGCGGGAACTGCGCCTCGAACGCGGCCTCCCGCGCAGCGGCGCGGGCATCGACCAGGGCGCATCCCGCCAGCATCCCGGCCAGTGCCAACCCCAGCACGGCTCTCGCCAGCTTGCCCATCCCCATCGCCATTCCCTTCCCGCTGCGCGCAACCGAGGCCCTGCGGTTTGCAAGCGGGCCCGTTTCCGCCTAACTGTGCCCGGCCTGTTCCGTCGTCAAGCCACCCCGTCACGGTGCTGTCCCATGCCCCTGCGTCGCCTTGTCCCATGCCTTCTGTTCCCGCTGCTGCCGGCGGCCGCGGCGGCGCATCCGCATGTCTTCATCGACGCCGCCCTGAACCTCGACTACAACGCCGCGGGGCTGGCGCAGGTGACGGTCGAATGGACCTATGACGACCTCTATTCGCTGCTGATCATCGAGGATCTTGACCTTGACCCCGACGGCGACGGCATCCTGATGCCGCACGAGGAGGCGCGCCTGCAGGGCTTCGATGCCGACTGGGGGCCGGGCTTCGACGGCAGTCTATATCTGCAGGTCGACGGGGACCCGGTCGACCTGGGACCGCCGCACAGCTTCGACGCCAGCTATCGCGACGGGCGGCTGGTGTCGCGGCATGTCCGGCCCCTGGCGACGCCGCTGCCTGTCTCGCAGCCGCTGCTGATCCAGGTCTATGACCCCGAATATTATGTCCAGTTCAGCGTGCCGCAGCTGCCGCGGATCCATGGCGCGGCGGGTTGCGACCTGCGGGCCCGCGAAGGCGATCCCTTTGCCGCCGCCGACGCCTATGCCCGCGCCGTGGCCGATTCGCTGGCCGAAGGAGAGGATGCCTCCGCCGCCGAGATCCTCGAGGTCGACATCGGCTCGGTCGGCGCCGACGAGATCCGTGTCACCTGCGGGTCGCCGTCATGAGCCTGCGCCTGGCGCGCATCCTGGCACTGACCGGGCTTGTCGTGGCGCTGCTGGTGGCGGCGCTGTGGCTGTTCGGTGGGCTGGCCGGGGTCGAGCGGTGGGCCGCAACCCAGCAGCGCACCGCCCACAACCTGATGGCCGGCGCGCTGCGGGCACTGCGGGCCGGACAGCCGGGGGCGTCGATGTCGCTGGCGTGGGTGTGCTTCGGCTATGGCGTGTTCCATGCGATCGGGCCGGGACATGGCAAGCTGATCATCGGCAGCTATGGCTTCGGGTCCAGCGTGCCGATGGTCCGGCTGGCGGCGCTGTCGATTGCCGCCTCGCTGGCGCAGGCCGCGACGGCCGTGGCGCTGGTCTGGGGCGGCATCGCCGTCCTAGACCTGGGACGAGAGGCGCTGACCGACCTGAGCGAGCAGGAGATGCTGCAGGTCAGCACCGTCCTGGTCGCAGGCGTCGGCCTGTGGCTGGCGCTGCGGGGGCTTCGCATGCTACGGGCCGAGGCGCAGCACCACCATCATCACGACGGCTGCGGTTGCGGCCATGCCCATGGTCCGACGCCCGTTCAGGTGGCGCAGACCCGTTCGCTGCGCGACGGGCTGCTGGTCGTCGCAGGCATCGCTGCCCGGCCCTGCACCGGCGCGCTGTTCCTGCTGATCCTGACCTGGCGGATGGGGATCTTCGGCATGGGCATCCTCGGCGCCTTCGCCATGGGCTTGGGGACCGCTTCAGTGACGCTGGCCGTGGCGGGCATGGCGGTCTGGGCGCGGCGCGGCAGCCTTGCGCTGTTGCCCGAAACGCCTGCGGCGCGGTGGGTGCCGGGCGTCATGCAACTGGGGTCAGGCACCCTGATCGCGCTGGTGTCGCTGATGGTGCTGGTCTGAAGGCAGTTTGACTCAGGTCAAGGAAGCGTGGCGCGGGCAGGCCTAGACGGGCAGGGCGCAACAGGAGCCTGCCATGTCCACCCCGCCGCTGGAAACCACCAGCCTTTACGCTGCCCGAGAACCGATTTTTCCCAAGCGGGTCAGCGGCCGCTTCCGCAGCCTTAAGTGGATCGTGATGGGGCTGGCGCTGGCGCTCTATTACGTCACGCCCTGGCTGCAATGGGACCGTGGCCCGTCGATGCCCGACCAGGCGGTGCTGGTCGATCTTGCGAACCGCCGTTTCTTCTTTTTCGGGATCGAGATCTGGCCGCACGAATTCCATATCGTCGCGGGCCTTCTGGTCATGGCGGGGCTGGGACTGTTCCTCTTCACTTCGGCCCTGGGCCGGGTCTGGTGCGGCTATGCCTGCCCCCAAACGGTCTGGACCGACCTTTTCATCCTTGTCGAACGCTGGATCGAGGGCGACCGCAACAACCGCATCCGCCTGCACCGTGCGCCCTGGTCGCTGCAAAAGGTCCGGCTGCGCGTCACAAAATGGGTCGTCTGGCTGCTGATCGCGCTGATGACTGGCGGGGCCTGGGTGTTCTATTTCACCGACGCGCCGACGTTGGCACGGAACCTGCTGACGCTGGACGCCCATCCTGTCGCGTGGCTGACCATCGCCACCCTGACCGCCACGACCTTCTTCTTCGGCGGCTTCGCGCGCGAACAGATCTGCATCTATGCCTGTCCTTGGCCGCGCATCCAGGCCGCGATGATGGACGAGGATACGTTGACCGTCGCCTATCGCGACTGGCGCGGCGAACCGCGCGGCAAGGGCAGTGGCGCCGGCGACTGCATCGATTGCATGGCCTGCGTGAATGTCTGCCCGATGGGCATCGACATCCGCGACGGCCAGCAGATGGAGTGCATCACCTGCGCGCTGTGCATCGACGCGTGCGACGAGATGATGGAGCGGACGGGCCGCCCCACCGGCCTGATCGGCTATCTGGCGCTGTCGGACGAGACCGCCGAACGCGCCGGCGCCGCCCCGCGCCCGGCCTGGCGCCGCGCGCTGCGGCCGCGGACGACCCTCTACACGGTTTTGTGGTCGGGAATCGGCGTGCTGCTGGTCGCGGCGCTTCTGATGCGCTCGGACGTCGAGATGAACGTGTCGCCGGTCAGGAACCCGCTGTTCGTGACGCTGTCGGACGGCAGGATCCGCAACGCCTACGAACTGCGGCTGCGCAACAAGCAGCATGGCGATGTCGTCTATGAACTGGATGTCGATGCGCCCGGGCCCCTGGTCCTGAGGGTCGAGGGCGAGCCGGCGCAGCGAGTGACCGTGCCCGCCGACCAGACCCTGACGCGCCGCGTGTATCTGGCCGCGCCGCCCGAAAGCCTGCTGGCGCAGGTCGAAACCACGCCCGTCACCCTGACCGTCCGCGATCCCGCCGGCCCAGCAACGGCCGATGTCGAAACCGTCTTCCACGGAAAGGCTGGACGATGACCAAGGAACTGAAGGGTTTCCACGTCCTGCTGATTACCCTGGCCGCCTTCGGCACGATCATTGCCGTCAACGTGGTCATGGCCATCAACGCCATCGGCAGCTTTCCGGGCATCGAGGTGCGCAGCGCCTATGTCGCCTCGCAGCACTTCGAGGCCGACCGGGCGGCGCAGCAGGCCCTTGGCTGGACAATCGACCTGGACCTGTCGGACGACCGGCTGACGCTGCGGATGCGCGATGCCGACGGGCAGGCGGTCCAGCCGCGCCTGCTGGACCTGATGCTGCGCCGTCCGACGCACCAGATGTCCGACCAGCACCCAAGGCTGCGCCCCGAGGGCGACGGCGTCTGGGTGTCGCAGGTGGACCTGGCCACCGGCAACTGGAACGCAGACCTATTCGCGGAAAGCCGCGACGGGACGTCCTTCCGGCTGCGCCTGCCCCTGCACGTGAAGGAATAGACGATGGCCGACCTGACCGCCGCGCAGGGCTTTCAGCCGCGTATCGGTGCCTGCCCCGCCTGCGACGCGGCGCCCCTGGCGCAGCGCCTGGCCGACCAGGCCAAGGCCGCAGCCGCGCACATCCTTATCCTGTCGCTGCCGAACGCGCATTGCGCGCTTTGCATCACCCAGGTCGAATCCGCCCTGCTGGCGCAACCGGGCGTGCGATCGGCACGCGTGAACCTGACGCTGCGCCGTGTCACCGTCGAGGCGCCGGGCCTGCAGGCCGCCGACCTGATCCCGGTGCTGGCGCGCGCGGGCCATGTCGCGCACGAGCTTGACCCCGACGCGCTGTCGTCGACTGCCGCCGACCGTGCGGGGCAGGACCTGCTGATGCGGATCGGCGTCGCCGGGTTCGCCATGATGAACATCATGATCCTGTCGGTCGCCGTGTGGTCGGGGGCCGAGGCCGCCACGCGCGACCTGTTTCACTGGATCAGCGGCGCGATCGCGCTTCCGACCGTGGCCTTCGCGGGGCAGCCCTTCTTTGCCAGCGCGTGGGCGTCGCTGAAGGCGTGGCGGCTGGGGATGGACGTGCCGATTTCGCTGGCGCTGATCCTGGCCAGCGCGATCAGCGTCTTCGAGACCACGCAGTCGGGACATCACGCCTATTTCGATGCGGCCGTGATGCTGTGCTTCTTCCTGCTGATCGGCCGCTACCTTGACCACCGGACCCGCGCCATCGCCCGATCCGCCGCGGCCGAGCTGACCGCGCTGGAGGTGCCGCGTGCCACGCTGCTGTCGGGCATCGTCGAAAAGACCGTTCCCGTGGCCGAGCTTCGCCCCGGCGACACGATCCGCGTGCGCCCCGGCGGCCGTATCCCCGCCGACGGCATCATCGTCGACGGCACCAGCGAGATCGACCGCGCAATGCTGACCGGAGAGACGCTGCCCGTGGCGGCCGCCCCCGGCCTCGCCCTGTCCGCCGGAGAGGTGAACCTGACCGGCCCGCTGGTCCTTCGTGTGACGGCAGCGGGGCGCGACAGCTCGCTCTCGCGGCTGGCGTCGCTGGTCGAGGCGGCCGAGAACGCGCGCGGCCGCTATACCTCGCTGGCCGAACGCGCGGCGCGGGCCTATTCGCCCGCCGTGCACCTTCTGGCGCTGACCAGTTTCGCGGGCTGGTTCTGGACCTCGGGCGACCTGCGGCTGGCGCTGAACTTCGCGGCGGCCGTGCTGATCATCACCTGTCCCTGCGCGCTGGGGCTGGCGGTGCCGGCGGTGGCGACGGCAGCCTCGGGGCGGCTCTTCCGCCGCGGGCTGCTGATCAAGGAGGGCACAGCACTGGAGCGCCTGGCCGAGGTCGACACGGTCGTCTTCGACAAGACCGGCACCTTGACCCTGGGGCAGCCGCGCCTTATGGACGCGACCGTCATTCCAGCCGACCTGCGCCCGCTGACGCGCGCGTTGGCCGAGGGCTCGTCGCACCCGCTGTCGCTTGCCCTGGCCGAGGCGCTGGCCGACACGCCCCCGGCCGTGCTGGAGGATCTTCGCGAACAACCGGGGCAGGGCGTGACGGCCCGCTGGCAGGCGCATCGGGTCAGCCTGGGCCGCTCGGATGCGCTGCACCAGGACGACACGCCGACGCTGTCCAGTTGGCTTTCGGTCGAGGGGCGGGTCGCGCTGCGGCTGGACTTCATCGACCGCCTGCGGCCGGGGGCCGAGGAGTGCGTGGCGCGGCTTCTGGCCAACGGCCTGTGGGTGATCCTTCTGTCCGGCGACCGGGCAGCGCCCGTGGCGGCGCTGGCGCGGCAACTGGGCATCCAGGACTGGCGCGCCGCCGTCACCCCGGTCGCCAAGGCCGAGGCCGTGGCGGCGCTGGCCGATGCGGGGTACAAGGTGCTGATGGTCGGCGACGGGCTGAACGACACGGCGGCCCTGGCACGCGCGCATGCTTCGATCTCTCCGGCCAGCGCACTGGACGCGGCGCGGGTCGCCAGCGACATGGTGCTGACCGGACAGGACCTGAGCCCGGTCGCCGACGCGCTGGCCGTTTCCCGCCTGGCGACGCGGCGGATCCGCCAGAACTTCGCGATCTCGATCGGCTATAACGTGATCGCGGTGCCCATTGCCCTTCTGGGGCTTGCGACGCCGCTCATTGCCGCGCTGGCCATGTCGGCAAGTTCGATCACCGTGACGCTGAACGCGCTGCGCCTCGGCGGAGGGTCCCGCTGATGGAGATCCTCGCGATCCTGATCCCGGTGTCGCTCGGACTTGGCGGGGCGGGCCTTGGGGCGTTCCTCTGGGCGCTGCGCAACCGGCAGTTCGAAGACCCGAAGGGCGGCGGCGAACGCGTTCTCTCGGACCAGTGGGACGACAAGCCCCGGCCTGAGCGGGATTGACCCGTCCCCAGCGGTGACATCCGGCGCCCGCGCTGCCGGGGCTGGAGCAGCCGCCGTCATGCCCATGCTGATCGGCCGTGCGGCAGCCTGTGGAAGGCTGCCGCACGCCACCAGCCGCAGACACCGGTGCCGCGGGCACCAGATCGGGAACGCGCAGATCCCGCGCCGCCACCGCAGCCTTCTATGGGCGCGGCGACAGGCGGACCTACCGCAAGGGATCAGGCCTGCGCGGTTGCCTGCGTGGCGTTGATGCAGGGCAGCTCCAGCCCCAAGTGCGCCGCGAAGCGCTGCAAGGACGGCTTGACCGCATTGCGGTTGGCAAAGAGCGTCGCCTGCGACCGCAGGATCGGCGGCTCATCCAGGATGCGAAGGTTGTTGGCCCGCAGCGTCTCGCCCGAGGAGGTGATGTCGGCAATGGCCTCTGCGGTCTGGTTCGCCACCGTGCCCTCGGTCGCGCCCTGGCTGTCGACCAGCTGGTAATCCGCGACCTCTTGCGCGGACAGCCAGGCCCGCACGAGCCGGTGGTACTTCGTCGCGATCCGCAGGCGGAAGCCGTGCTCGGACCGGAAGTCCCGCGCGATGGCGGCGAAGTCGTCGAGGTCGATGCAGTCGCGCCAGCATTCGGGCACGGCCAGGATCAGGTTGGCATGGCCGAAACCCATCGGCGCCAGCTCGACCAGGTCCGAGGACCAGCCGGCGAGCTTTTCGCGCACGAGGTCGGTGCCGGTCACGCCCAGCTCGATCCGGCCGGCGGCGAGTTCTCGCGGGATCTCGCCTGCCGACAAGAGGACCAGCGACACGCCCGGCGCGCCCTCGACCCGTCCGGAATATTCGCGATCGGACCCGCTGCGCGACAGCTTGACGCCGCGTTCGGCGAACCAGTCGAAGGTCTGTTCCATCAGCCGCCCCTTGGACGGCACGCCAAGGCGGATCATGCGGATGCCTCCAGTTCGGCCACGAGGCCGGGGCGGATGATGCCGCCCACGGCGGGGATTTCGCGGCCCTTGCCCAGCACCAGCGTCAGCGCGTCATAGCGCCCGCCCGAGGCGACGGGCGGCCAGCCCGCACGGTCGGCCTGGAAGGTGAAGGTGAAGCCGTCATAGTACTCCATCGTCGTCCGGCCGTGGCTGGCGTCGAAGATGACCCCGTCCAGGTCGATGCCCCGGTGGGCGATGGCGGCCATGCGCGCCACGATCCGGTCCACCGCCGGCGCGATGGCGGGCATGTCGGCGGCCAGTTCGCCAAGCGCCGGCAGCGCCTTCGATGCCGGCGCGCGCAGGGCGAACAGCCGGTCCAGGCGCTCGGTCCAGACGGGGGCCAGCGGCGGCACGGCGGCGTCGCCCTGGAGGCGCGCTATGCGGCGGATCATCTCGTCCTCGCTGCGCAGCCCCGCCCAGGTCTGGCCGGTGTCGGGAAAGCACCGCGACACACCGGGCTTCGAGAACCGGTCCAGCAGCCTGCTGAACCGTCCGGGCCGCCAGATGTGGTGCATCAGCGCGTCGGCCCGGGCGCGGGTCAGCGGCAGGCCCGACACCGCATCCAGCAGCAGGCCCATGTCACCCATTTCGGCCCGCAGTCCCAGGGACTGCAGCGCGTCGTGGAACAGCGCAAAGACCTCGGCGTCGGCGTCCGGATCGCGGGTGAACAGCTCGAACCCGCATTGCAGGTACTCGTGGTCGCGCGACTTTTCGGGCCGCACGTCTCCACTGTCCTGCTTGCGAAAGACCTCTCCCAGGTAGCAGTACCGCGCGGGCTCGGCCCCACTGGCCATATGGGCCTGGACCACCGGGACCGTGAAGTCGGGGCGCAGCATCATCTCGCCCCGGATCGGGTCCTGGGTGACATAGGCGCGGGCGCGGATATCTTCGCCGTAAAGGTCCAAGAGGCTTTCGGCGGGCAGCAGGATGTCGGGCGAGATCTCCTGCGCGCCGGCCTGCCGGAACCGTTCCAGAAGGCGCTGGCCCACGGCCTCCTTGTCGCGCTTCGAGATCATCCGAGGATCCGCCTGACTTCCGCCACCAGGCCCGTCCGCGGGACCTCGGTCTGGGCGGGCTGCGATTTCCATTCCTCGACCGAGGCTTCGGCCGCGATCTTCGCGCCAAGGGCAAGGTCCTTGACCTGCACCACGCCGCGCTGCGCCTCGTCAGCGCCCTGGATGATCGCCACGGGCGCGCCGCGCTTGTCGGCGTATTTCAACTGGTTGCCGAAGTTCTTGGGGTTGCCCAGATACACCTCGGCCCTGATGTCCGCGGCGCGCAGATCGGCCGCCATGGCCTGATAGTCGGACATGCGGTCACGGTCCATGACGGTCACGACGACCGGCCCCCGCGCCTCGGCGCCCGCCAGCCCCTTGGCGCGCAGGGCGGCCAGCAGGCGGTCGACACCGATGCTGACGCCGGTCGCGGGCACCTTCTGCCCGGTGAAGCGTTCCACCAGCCCGTCATAGCGTCCGCCGCCGGCAACCGACCCGAACTGCCGCTTGCGGCCCTTCTCGTCCAGGATCTCGAAAGTCAGTTCGGCCTCGAAGACGGGCCCGGTGTAGTAGCCAAGCCCCCGCACGACCGAGGGGTCGATCACGGCCCGATCCTCGGCCACGCCCATCGCGGCCAGCATGTCGGCCATCTGCGAAAGCTCGTCCACGCCCTCGGCACCGACCGCCGATCCGCCGACGGCAGCCGCCAGGTTCGCCAGCGTCGCCATATTGTCGGCGCTCTTGGAGGTCAGGAAGGCCAGAACCGGCGCGGCCTGCGCCTCGCTCAGTCCGACGCCTTCGATCCTTGCGCCGCTGTCGTCGGTGCGCCCCACCGTCAGCAGGGCCAGGACCCCGTCGCGGCCGACCTTGTCGAACTTGTCGATCTGGCGCAGCACGTCTGCGGCCTGGTCCTCTCGCACCTCGGCGGCTTCCAGAACGCCGTTAAGGACCTTCCGGTTGTTGATCCGCACAAGGTAGTCACCGCGCGCGATGCCGACGGCCTCCAGCGCATCGGCCAGCATCCCGCAGATCTCGGCATCCGCGGCGACCGAGGCCGAGCCGACCGTGTCGGCGTCGCATTGATAGAACTGCCGGAACCGCCCCGGCCCCGGCTTTTCGTTCCGCCAGACCGGCCCCATCGCATAGCGGCGATAGGGCGATGGCAGGTCGTTCCTGAATTGCGCCGCCACCCGCGCCAACGGGGCCGTCAGGTCATAGCGCAGCGCCAGCCAGTCGCCCGAACCGCCGCCGGGCACGGCCTCTTCCTGCCAGGCGAATACGCCCGCATTGGGCCGGTCAACGTCGGGCAGGAACTTGCCCAGGGCCTCGACCGTCTCGACGGCGCTGGTTTCCAGCGGATCGAAGCCATGGCGGTGATAGATTGCGGCGATGCGGTCCAGCATCGCCTTGCGCTCGGTCACGTCCGCGCCGAAATAGTCGCGGAACCCCTTGGGCGTCTCGGCCTTGGGCCGGGGCTGCTTCTTTTCTTTTGCCATGGTGTCTGTCGCCTTTTGGGGGCCATGTTCAGGCGCCGCTCTAACGGAAGGTTACGACATGGACAAGCAGCCCGACAGGCTTCACCAGCTGGAGGAAGCGCTGGCCCACCTGGCCCGCCTGACCGAGGATCTTTCCGAGGTGATCGCCCGCCAGGACCGCGACATCGCCCGCCTGACCCGCCGGCTGGACATGCTGGTGCAGGCCGAGGCGGAGCGCCAGGCCGACCAGGCCGGCACCGTTCCTCTGTCCGACCAGCGCCCGCCGCATTACTGACGCTTGTTCATCGGGCGCCGAGAGCGAAGCGGCCCCGTCCAAATCGCGCCTTCCCCCCCACCCCCCGATGCGCTAGAGCCGATCTGAAAAAGTTTTCGGACAACGAAAGGAACGCTCATGGCCAATGTGGTGGTTGTCGGCGCGCAGTGGGGCGACGAAGGCAAGGGCAAGATCGTGGACTGGCTTTCGGAACGCGCCGACGTGATCGCGCGCTTTCAGGGCGGTCACAGTGCGGGCCACACGCTGGTCATCGGCGACAAGGTCTTCAAGCTCTCGCTGCTTCCCTCGGGGATCGTGCGGGAAAACAAGCTGGCCGTGATCGGCAACGGCGTCGTGCTGGACCCCTGGGCACTGTTTGCCGAGATCGACAAGCTGGCGGGGCAGGGCGTCCGGATCTCGACCGAGAACCTGATGATCGCGGAAAACACGCCGCTGATCCTGCCGCTGCACCAGGACCTAGACAAGCTGCGCGAGGAAGCCGCGGGCAAGGCCAAGATCGGCACCACCGGCCGCGGCATCGGACCCGCCTACGAGGACAAGGTCGGCCGCCGCACGATCCGCGTCGCCGACCTGGGCGACGAGGAGACGCTGGATGCGCGCCTCGACCGCCTGCTGGCCCATCACGATGCGCTGCGCCAGGGCCTGGGTGCGACGCCTATCGACCGGGCCGAGCTGAAGGCGAAGCTGATGGAGGTGGCGCCGAAGCTGCTGCCCTATGCGCAGCCGGTCTGGAAGATCATGGCCGATGCCCGCAAGTCCGGCAAACGCATCCTGTTTGAAGGCGCGCAAGGCTCGCTTCTGGACATCGACTTCGGGACCTATCCCTATGTGACTTCGTCCACGACGATGTCTGGCGCGGCCGCCAGCGGCACCGGCATGGGGCCGGGCGCGATCGGCTTCGTTCTGGGGATCGTCAAGGCCTATACCACCCGCGTCGGCGAAGGCCCGTTCCCGACCGAACTGGACGACGCCGACGGCCAGCGGCTGGGTGAGCGGGGCCACGAGTTCGGCACCGTCACCGGCCGCAAGCGCCGCTGCGGCTGGTTCGATGCCGTGCTGGTGCGCCAGACCTGCGCGATCAGCGGCGTGAACGGCATCGCGCTGACCAAGCTGGACGTGCTCGACGGGTTCGAGACGCTGAAGATCTGCACCGGCTATCAGATCGACGGCGTGACCTATGACTATCTGCCGACCGCCGCCGCGCTGCAGGCGAAGGTGACCCCTGTTTATGAAGAGATGGAGGGATGGCAGGAATCCACCGCCGGGGCCCGCAGCTGGGCGGATCTGCCCGCCGCCGCGATCAAGTATGTGCGCCGGGTCGAGGAACTGATCCAGTGCCCCGTCGCGTTGCTGTCGACCAGCCCCGAACGCGACGACACGATCCTGGTGACCGACCCCTTCGCCGATTGATCGCATCCCGCCACGGCAGGGGGACCCCCGTCCCCCGAACCCCTTGGCGGACATCTCGGGACCAAACCAGGAGCGACGGATGAACCTGAAGACCCGCAAGCGCCTGTCGATCCTGATCCTGGTGGTCGGGATGCCGCTTTATGTCGTGGTGGCGGTGACGCTGATGAACTGGCTGGATGCCCGCTTCGGGCGTCAGCCGATCTGGGTCGAGGTGGGGCTCTACGTCCTGCTGGGCATCCTCTGGGCGCTGCCGTTCCGGCGCGTCTTCAGCGGCGTCGGCAGGGGCGAATGACTGCGCGCCCCGTCTGCGACAGCCGGGGCGTGACGGTCATCGGCGGCGGCGCGGTCGGGCCCGCCGATCTTGCGGCCGCGCTGGCCGTCGCACCGGTGCTGGTCGCGGCGGACGGTGGCGCCGACCGGGCGCTGGCGCTTGGTCATCCGCCCGATTGGGTCATCGGCGATCTGGACAGCATCTCGGGCCAGGCGCGGCGGATGGTGCCCGCCGACCGCGTCATGCACGTGGCCGAACAGGACAGCACCGACTTCGTCAAATGCCTGTCCCGAATTGCGGCGCCCTTGATCATGGCCGTGGGCTTTGCGGGGCTGCGGCTGGATCACACGCTGGCCGCGCTGACGGCCATCGTCGCGCCCGCGGCGCCGCGGGTCATCATGCTGGCCACGGACGACGTGGTCTTCGCCTGTCCGCCGCGCCTCACCCTGCCGCTGATGCCGGGAACGCGGGTGTCGCTGTTCCCGATGGGGCCGGCACGAGGCGTCAGCAGCGGGCTCGAATGGCCGGTCGAAGGGATCGAGTTCACGCCGGGGGGGCGGGTCGGCACCTCGAATCGCGCCACCGGGCTGGTGACGCTGCGGATCGAGGGGCAGATGCTGCTGATGCTGCCGCGCGACTGCCTTGGAACGGTGCTGACCGCGCTGACGCACTGAGCGCCCGGTTGTCGGCGCGCCCAGGATGGCCTATCTGAGGGGCGAACCCCGGAGGCCGCCCATGTCGCTGAACCCGATCCGTCCCTGGCGCAACATCGAGCGTCGCAAGTCCCGCCAGATCATGGTCGGCAACGTGCCGGTCGGCGGCGACGCGCCGATCAGCGTGCAGACGATGACCAATACCAACGGCCACGACGTCCGCGCGACGCTGGACCAGGTGATCCGCGCCGCCGATGCCGGCGCCGACATCGTGCGGATCAGCGCCCCCGACCAGGAAACGACGCGGGCGTTGAAGGAGATCTGCCGCGAAAGCCCGGTGCCGATCGTCGCGGACATCCACTTCCACTACAAGCGCGCGATCGAGGCCGCCGAGGCGGGCGCCGCCTGCCTGCGCATCAATCCCGGCAATATCGGCGACGAGACGCGCGTGCGCGAGGTCATCAAGGCCGCGCGCGACCACGGCTGTTCGATCCGCATCGGCGTCAACGCGGGCAGCCTGGAGCGTCACCTGCTGGAGAAATACGGAGAGCCCTGTCCCGACGCGATGGTCGAAAGCGGGTTGGATCACATCAAGATCCTGCAGGACAACGACTTTCACGAGTTCAAGATCAGTGTGAAGGCCAGCGACGTCTTCCTGGCTGCCGCCGCGTATCAGCAGCTGGCCGAGGCGACCGATGCCCCGATCCACCTGGGGATCACCGAGGCCGGCGGCTTCGTCGGCGGCACGGTCAAGTCGGCGGTGGGCCTGGGCAACCTTCTGTGGGCCGGGATCGGCGACACGATCCGCGTCAGCCTGTCGGCCGATCCGGTCGAGGAGGTGAAGGTCGGTTTCGAGATCCTCAAGTCGCTGGGCCTGCGGACGCGCGGCGTCCAGATCATCAGCTGCCCCAGCTGCGCCCGCCAGGGTTTCGATGTCATCAAGACCGTCGAGGCGCTGGAAAAGCGGCTGGAGCATATCAAGACGCCGATGAGCCTGTCGATCATCGGCTGCGTGGTGAACGGTCCCGGAGAGGCGCTGATGACCGATCTGGGCTTCACCGGTGGCGGGGCAGGCAGCGGCATGGTCTACATGGCCGGCAAGCAGAGCCACAAGCTGTCGAACGACCAGATGGTCGATCACATCGTGCAACTGGTCGAGGAGCGGGCCGAGAAGCTGGAAGCCGAGGCCGCGCAGAACCATGCCGCCGAATAGGCAGCGCGACGCCGTCAGCCGGGCAGGGTGACGATGTTCGCACCCCGCCGCGTCGCGACAACGGTGTGTTCGTACTGCACGACCGGCGCATCCGGCGTGGCATAGAGCGTCCATTCGTCGTCGCCGGGCTCGGCCCACATCCCGCCGCGTGACAGGAAGGGCTCGACCGTCAGGACAAGGCCGTCATGCATGCGCCGCCTGTCGCCCCTGCTGGGCCAAGTCGCGATCTCCTCGGGGTACTCGTGGAGAGACCTGCCGACGCCGTGGCTCGCCAGGTTGCGGATCAGGGTGTAGCCGCGCTTCCTGGCGAAGGTGCCGATGGCTTGGCCAATGCCCGCCAGGGGCTTGTCATGGCCGACCTGCGCGATGCCGATCTGCATGGCCCGCCTGCCGTCCCGGCAGAGGCGGTCCAGCGGCGGCCGCACGGACCCCAGCGCAAATGTCGCGCCCGTGTCGGCGAAGTAGCCGTTCAACGAGGCGGAGACGTCGATGTTCACAAGGTCGCCCGCCGCCAGCCTGCGATTGCCGGGGATGCCATGGGCAATCTCTTCGTTGACGCTGATGCAGGTCGCGCCGGGAAAGCCGTAGGTCGCCCGAGGCGCGGGAACGGCGCCCTCGCGTTCCAGCAGCGTCTGGCCGATGCCGTCCAATTCGGCCGTCGTCATTCCGGGCTCCATCGCTGCGGCCATGGCGTGCATGGTGTTGGCAACGATCCGACCAATCTTCCGGAGCGCGTCGAGTTCGTCCTGTTGCGTGATTGTCATGCCGAGGTCCCCCGCGAAGATCGAGGACCGTGCCGCGACAGGCAAGCGGCACCCAGACTAGCCACCAGTATGGCTCATGTGACGCGTCATCTGACCGCCGATGCCCTGGCGCGAATAGTCGAAGTCGTGCCCCTTGGGCTTGCGCGCAATGGCGGCGCGGATCGTCTCTTGCAGCGCGCGGTCGTCGGCGCTGGCGCGAAGGGGGGCGCGCAGGTCGGCATTATCTTCCTGGCCCAGGCACATGAACAGCTCTCCGGTGCAGGTGACGCGGACGCGGTTGCAGCTTTCGCAGAAATTGTGGGTCAGTGGCGTGATGAAGCCGATCTTCTGGCCCGTCTCCTCAAGCCGGACATAGCGTGCCGGGCCGCCGGTGCGTTCGGGCAGGTCGGTCAGGGTGAAGCGGCCGGCCAGCTGCGCGCGCAGGTCGGAAAGGGGCCAATACTGGTCCAGCCGGTCTTCCTCGCCCAGGTCGCCCATGGGCATGACCTCGATGAAGGTCAGGTCGTGGTCCTCGTCGCCGCACCAGCGGACCAAGTCGAACAGTTCCGAATCGTTGACCCCCTTCAGCGCAACCGCGTTGATCTTGACGCGCAGCCCGGCGGCGGTTGCGGCGCGGATGCCGTCCAGCACCTGCGGCAGGCGGCCCCAGCGGGTGATCGCCGCGAACTTGTCGGGGTCCAGCGTGTCCAGCGACACGTTGACTCGCCTGACGCCGATCTCGGCCAGTTCTGCCGCGTGCCGGGTCAGCTGGCTGCCGTTGGTGGTCAGCGTCAGTTCGTCCAGGCCATCCCCCAGATGCCGCGACACCTGCCGGAAGAACCCCATGATGCCCCGCCGGACCAGCGGTTCGCCGCCGGTGATGCGCAGCTTGCGGACGCCAAGCCCGATGAAGGCGGTGCAGAGGCGGTCCAGCTCCTCCAGCGTCAAAAGGTCGGCCTTGGGCAGGAACTGCATGTGTTCGGCCATGCAATAGACGCAGCGGAAGTCGCAGCGATCCGTGACCGAGACCCGCAGGTAGGTAATGGGCCGGGCGAAAGGGTCGATCAGGGGGGCGTGCATGTCCATCGCGACAATGTAGGCGCGCGGACGGCCGCTCACAAGCGCGCCGGTACCGTCCGCCGGTGGTGGACGTTCCGGTGCGGGCAGGGCTAAGCTGCCCCGAACGACCCCAGCAGAGGCTTTCCATGCGCACCGCTTCCCTTGCCCTGACCGCGGCCTGTGGCCTGATCCTTGCCGGCTGCACCCAGATGGCGTCCACGCAGTCCCGCCCCGGCACCGCCACCACCGAAACGCCGCCCGCCACGGCGGCAACGGCGGTCACCCGCGCCCCGGCGCCGCGGCCCGTCGCCCGCGCGACGCCCGCGCAATTGGATACCACCACGGCCGACCAGCGCGCCGCTGCGGCCGAAGCCCCCGCGCAGGCCGAAACGCGGCTTGGCACCACCGTGGGCTCGCTTGGCAACCCGGCCGAGGGCGGGTTCTGGATCAAGACGCCGCTGGTGCAGGAACGCGCCATGGGCCGCGTCGTGAACCCGGCCACCGGCAAATCCGCCAAGGTCGAGCTGATCCCACTCGGCGGCGGCGGCAGCGGCAGCCAGGTCTCGCTTCCGGCGCTGCAGCTGCTGGGCGTGCCGCTGACCGACCTGCCCACGCTCGAGGTCTACAGGTCCTGAGCGGCCCGCGCGTCCCGATCGGCCCGCCAGGCGGCGGCGCGGGCCGGGTCGTGCTTGTCCAGGTCCCGCAGCCAGGCATCGACCGCCTGGCGAACCGCGCCGTTGCGGTCCTGCGACAGATCAAGCGCCCAGGCCAGCACGCGCTCTCGGACCGCATGATCGGCGGGTTTGAGGTTGTTCATACGAGCCCAGGGCCCCGTCCCCACCAGCACCGACCGTCGCAGCCAAGGGTTCGCGTCCTGCACCCAGGCCTCGACCTGGTCCAGCCGGTCGGGCAGGGCCGCCAGCCGGCGCGAGGCCGCGGCCATGACGGCGTCGCCGATCTCGGCCCCGTCGATCTGCGGCGCCCAGTCCAGGATGACCTGCCAGGCCGCGTCGTCGGGGTGCATCCGCGCCTGCACCAGCAGCCGCGCCGCCAGCAGCCGCGCTTCGTGGACGTCGCTGTCCCAAAGCGCCTGCGCAAGCGTGACCCGACCGTCGATGTCCAGTGCGGCGCGCCACTGGGACGCCAGCGCCTCGATCCGCGCGGGCGGCACACCAAGCGTCTCGCGGCCGCTCTTGTGGCGGGCGGCGGTGCGGGCGGCGCGGTCGGGGTCGGCCTCGGCGCGAAGGCGGTCAAGTTCCTGCATGGGCTTCTCCTGATTGACGGGCCCTTCTAAGGCCGCGGGCGGGCAGTCTCAAGAAGGTGGTGGAAGCGCGGCTGCGGCCAAGCTAGAAGGCCAACGAAACCACGAGGTAGCCCATGTCGCATTCCGCCGAACCCCGTCCGATGACCTCGCGCCGCTGCGGCCCGCTGACGGGAGAGGCGCTGGTGCCGGGCGACAAGTCGATCAGCCACCGCGCCCTGATCCTGGGCGCCATGGCGGTTGGGGAAACCCGCATCACCGGCCTGCTGGAAGGCCAGGACGTGCTGGACACGGCCCGCGCCATGGCGGCCTTTGGCGCGCAGGTGACGCAGAACGGCCCCGGCGACTGGTCGGTCCACGGCGTCGGCGTCGGCGGCTTTCGGTCCCCCGAGGGCGTGATCGATTGCGGTAATTCCGGCACCGGCGTACGGCTGATCATGGGTGCCATGGCCACCACGCCGATCACGGCGACCTTCACCGGCGACGCAAGCCTGTCGCGCCGCCCGATGGCCCGCGTGACCGACCCGCTGGCGCAGTTCGGCGCGCGCATCACCACCCGCGAGGGGGGGCGGCTGCCCATCACCATCGAAGGGGCGCAGGACCCGGTGCCGGTCACTTATCGCACCCCGGTCGCCAGCGCGCAGATCAAGTCGGCGATCCTGCTGGCGGGTCTGAACGTTCCCGGCGATACGGTTGTCATCGAATCCGAGGCCACGCGCGACCATTCCGAGCGCATGCTGGCGGGCTTTGGCGCCGAGGTCACCACCGAAACCACGCCCGAGGCTCACAGGATCACCCTGAAAGGCCGCCCCGAGCTGCGCCCGCAGCCCGTCGCCGTGCCGCGCGATCCCTCCAGTGCCGCCTTTCCGGTCGCTGCCGCGTTGATCGTCCCTGGGTCCGAAATCCGGGTGCCGGGCGTCAGCCGCAACCCGACCCGCGACGGGCTCTATGTCACGCTGCAAGAGATGGGCGCCGACATCACCTTCGAGAATACCCGCGAAGAGGGCGGAGAGCCTGTCGCCGATCTGGTCGTGCGCTACGGCCCGCTGAAGGGCGTCAGCGTCCCGGCGGACCGCGCCGCCAGCATGATCGACGAATTTCCCATCCTCTCGGTCATCGCCAGCTTTGCAGAAGGCGCGACGGTCATGAACGGCGTCTCGGAGCTGCGCGTCAAGGAAAGCGACCGCATCGACGCCATGGCCCGGGGCCTCGAGGCGAACGGCGTCACGGTCGAGGAAACGCCTGACAGCATGACCGTTCACGGCATGGCGCACGTTCCGGGCGGCGGGCGGGCCGTCACCCATCTTGACCACCGTATCGCGATGAGCTTCCTGATCCTGGGGCTGGCCACTGAGAACCCGGTGACCATCGACGACGCGGGCCCGATCACGACGTCGTTCCCGGACTTCGTGCCCCTGATGACGCGCCTCGGCGGCGACCTGTCCTGACGCCGCGCCCCGGCCTCAAGACGGCCGGGGGTAGCCCACCCCCGCCAGAGCCACGCGGATTTCCTCCAGGATCGCGGGGTCGTCGATCGTCGCGGGTGCCTTGACCTCGGTGCCATCGGCGATCTTGGCCATCGTCGCGCGCAGGATCTTGCCCGATCGCGTCTTCGGCAGGCGGTCGACCACGCAGGCGGTCTTGAAGGCCGCCACCGGCCCGATCCGGTCGCGCACCATTGCCACAACCTCGGCCGCGACCTTGGCGGGTTCGGTCGCCGCCCCCTTCTTCAGGCACAGCAGCCCCAGCGGCGCCTGACCCTTCAGCGGGTCCGCCACGCCGATCACCGCGCATTCCGCAACCGCGGGATGGGAGGCGAGAACCTCCTCCATCCCGCCCGTCGACAGGCGATGCCCCGCCACGTTGATCACGTCATCCGTGCGCGACATGATGTAGACATAGCCGTCGTTGTCGACGTAGCCGGCGTCGCCCGTTTCGTAGTAGCCGGGGAAGTGGTCCAGATACGCCTTGCGAAGGCGGTCCTCGGCGTTCCAAAGCGTCGGCAGCGTGCCGGGCGGCAAGGGCAGGCGGATCGCGATGGCGCCGAGCGTGCCCGGCGCGACGGGATGTCCGGCCTCGTCCAAAACCTGCACGTCATAACCCGGCATCGGCAGGGTCGGACTGCCCTTCTTGATCGGCAGAAGCTCGACCCCGAACGGGTTGGCGGCGATGGCCCAACCGGTTTCCGTCTGCCACCAGTGATCGATGACCGGGACGTTCAGGCGGTCTTCGCACCAGGTGATCGTGTCGGGGTCGGCGCGTTCGCCGGCCAGGAACAGCGCCTGCAACGACGACAGGTCGTATTGCGCGACCAGCTTGCCTTCGGGATCCTCGCGCTTGACTGCGCGGATGGCAGTCGGGGCGGTGAAGAACGACTTGACCTTGTGGTCGGCGACGACACGCCAGAAGGTGCCGGCGTCCGGGGTGCCGACGGGCTTGCCCTCGAACATGACGGTGGTCGCGCCGGCAATCAACGGACCATAGACGATATAGCTGTGGCCCACGACCCAGCCCACGTCGGACGCCACCCAGAAGACGTCGCCGGGTCCGATGCCATAGATGTGCGGCACGCTCCAGGCCAGGGCGACAAGGTGACCGGCAGTGTGGCGCACGACGCCCTTCGGCTGGCCCGTCGTGCCCGAAGTATACAGGATATAGGCCGGGTGGTTCCCCTCGACCGGCAGGCAGTCCACCGGCGCGGCCCCGGCGACGGCCGTGGACCAGTCGAGGTCGCGGCCCTCGACCATGTCGGCCTGGCATTCGGGGCGCTGGAAGACGACGGTGAAGTCGGGCTTGTGCTTCGCCTGAGAGATGGCGCAATCCATCAGCGGCTTGTACGCGACGACCCGGCCCGGCTCCAACCCGCACGAGGCGGCGATGATCGCGCGCGGCTTGGCGTCGTCGATCCTGACCGCCAGTTCATGCGCCGCGAAGCCGCCGAAGACGACCGAGTGGATCGCGCCGATCCGGGCGCAGGCCAGCATCGCCTGCAGCGCCTCGGGGATCATCGGCATGTAGATGATGACGCGGTCGCCCTTGCCGACGCCGTGCGCCGCCAGAACGCCGGCCAGCCGCGCCACCTGGTCCTGCAGCTGGGCATAGGTCAGGCGGCTGACACTGCCGGTCATCGGGCTGTCATGGATCACGGCCAAGCGGTCGCCATGCCCCGCCTGCACATGGCGGTCGATGGCGTTCCAGCAGGTGTTCACCATCCCGTCCGAGAACCATTCCCCCGCCGGTCCCTGGTCGAAGAAGGCGCGGCTTGGTGGCGCGGACCAGTCGATCGCCCCGGCGGCGTTCATCCAGAACGCTTCGGGGTTTGCCTGCCAATCCGCGTGAATCTCCCGATAGCCCATCTCATCCTCCCTCTGGATGAGAATGTGTTACGAACCGTCGTCCGCGCAGGCAACCGTGTTAGCGTGACCGGCGAAGCCGCGTCTGCAACTTTGGCACCGAATCTCAGGAATTGGTTTGCAAACCGACCCATGCAGCAAAAACACCTTGGCTGCACGGGTCGGTTTGCAGAAAGCGCTGCCGGGTCAGCCGTAATGGGCCACGGGCGTGCCCGCGAGAACGCTCATGTTCAGAAGGCCGCGCGTGGTGATCGAGGGCGTCACGATATGGGCGCGGTTGCCCATGCCCATCAGGATCGGCCCGACCTCCAGCCCGCCGGCCCGCATCTTCAGCGCGTTCCTGACGCCGGATGCCGCGTCTGTGCCCGCGAAGACCAGAACGTTCGCCACCCCCTGCAGGCGCGAATTCGGGAAGATCCGCGCCCGCAGGTCCGGGTCCAGCGCGGCGTCCACGTGCATTTCGCCGTCATACATGAAGTCGGGCTCGCGCGCGTCCAGAAGCGCCAGCGCCTCGCGCATCTTGCGACCCGAGGGGCTGTCGGTGTTACCGAACTGCGAATGGCTGCACAGCGCGATCTGCGGCGTCAGGCCAAAGCGGCGGACGTGGCGGGCGGCGCCCAACACGGCCTCCATCACCTGCTGGGGCGTCGGATCGTTGTGGCACTGGGTGTCGGCGATGAACAGCGGGCCTTCTTCCAAAATGATCATCGACAGCGCACCGATCGGGTGCAGCCCGTCGCGCGCCAGGATCTGGCGGACATATTGCAGGTGCCAGCTGTATTGCCCGAAGGTGCCGCAGATCAGGCTGTCTGCCTCGCCCCGGTGGACCATCACCGAGCCGATGGCCGTGGTGTTGGTGCGCATGATCGCCCGAGCGATGTCCGGGCTGACGCCGCGACGTTCCATCAGCTTGTGATAAGTTTCCCAGTAATCGCGATAGCGAGGGTCGTTCTCGGGGTTCACGATCTCGAAGTCGCGTTCGGGACGGATGGGAAGGCCCGCGCGTTCGGCGCGCATGGCGATGACGTCGGGGCGGCCGATCAGGATCGGGACGTCGGTCGTCTCCTCCAGCATGGCGTTGGCGGCGCGCAGGACGCGCTCGTCCTCGCCCTCAGCAAAGACGATGCGACGGGTGGCGGTCGCGGCGGCCTCGAAGACCGGGCGCATGATCAGGGCAGAACGGAAGACCGAGCCGTCGAGCTTCTGCTTGTAGGCCGCAAGGTCCTCCAGCGGGCGGGTGGCCACGCCGGTTTCCATCGCGGCGCGGGCGACGGCGCTGCTGACGACGCCCACCAGGCGGGGGTCGAAGGGCTTGGGGATCAGATAGTCCGGCCCGAAGGTCAGCGTCTCGCCGCGATAGGCGGCGGCGGCTTCGGCGGCGGTGGTAGCGCGGGCCAGCGCCGCGATACCCTCGATGCAGGCGATCTTCATCTCGTCGTTGATCGTGGTCGCGCCCACGTCCAGCGCACCGCGGAAGATGAACGGGAAGCAGAGGACGTTGTTCACCTGGTTGGGAAAGTCGCTGCGGCCCGTCGCGATGATCGCGTCAGGGCTGACGGCGCGCGCGGCCTCGGGGTCGATTTCGGGGTTCGGGTTCGCCAGGGCGAAGATGATCGGGCGCGCGGCCATCCGTCCCACCATCTCGGGCGTGAGGACGCCGGGGCCCGAGAGGCCCAGGAACAGGTCGGCGCCGTCTATCACGTCCGACAGCGTGCGCTTGTCGGTCGCCTGCGCATAGGCGGCCTTTTGCGGGTTCATGTCGATCTCGCGTTCCTCATGAACCAGCCCGTGGATGTCGCAGAGCCACACGTTCTCGCGCCGCACCCCCAGCTTCAGCAGCATGTCGAGGCAGGCGATGCCGGCCGCGCCGCCGCCGGTGGACACGATCTTGATGTCCCCGAACTGCTTTTCGGCGAGGCGCAGCGCGTTGGTGGCCGCCGCGCCCACGACGATGGCGGTGCCGTGCTGGTCATCGTGGAAGACGGGGATGTTCATCCGTTCGCGGCAGATCCTTTCGACGATGAAGCAGTCGGGGGCCTTGATGTCTTCCAGGTTGATCGCGCCGAAGGTCGGCTCCAGCGCGCAGACGATCTCGGCCAGCTTTTCGGGGTCGGGCTGGTTCACCTCGATGTCGAAGCAGTCGATATTGGCGAACTTCTTGAAGAGGACCGCCTTCCCCTCCATCACCGGCTTCGAGGCCAAAGCGCCGATATTGCCAAGGCCCAGCACGGCGGTGCCGTTGCTGACCACGGCCACCAGGTTGCCGCGGCTGGTATAGCGGGCGGCGGTGGTGGGGTCGGCCTTGATCTCCAGGCAAGCCTCGGCGACACCCGGCGAATAGGCGCGTGAAAGGTCGCGGCCGTTCGCCATCGGCTTTGTAGCGCGGATCTCCAGCTTACCCGGCCGCGGGAATTCGTGATAATCAAGTGCGGCCTGCCGGGCGCTGTCCTGCCTGCGTTCTTCCATCTCTGCCCCTCCGGTTTCGGGATTGGTTTACCGTTAAACCAATTCCATGGCGGGGAACAGCGGGGTTCTGCCGGAAGGAATTTCGCGACGTCTTGCACAGCGCCCGGTGCAGGCGCAGATTGGGCCGACGACAGGATGAAGGGAAAGCGATGTCACTTCTGGATGCGGCCCGCGAGGTGCGCGAACGGGCCTATGTGCCCTATTCGAAGTTCAAGGTCGGCGCGGCGGTCCGCGGGGCCTCGGGCGCCGTCTATCGCGGCTGCAACGTCGAGAACGTGGCCTATCCCGAGGGCACCTGCGCCGAGGCCGGCGCCATCGCCGCCATGGTCGCCGCCGGAGAGACGCGGCTGGTCGAGGTCGCGGTCATCGCCGACAGCCCCAGCCCCGTGCCCCCCTGCGGCGGATGCCGGCAGAAGCTGGCCGAGTTCGGGTCCGCCGACGTGCCCGTGACGCTGGCCACGACCGACGGCGGCAGCCTGCGGACCACCGTCGGCGACCTGCTTCCGGGCCGCTTCGATGCGGGCCACATGGCGCGGTCATGACCGATCCACGGCCGGTGATCGCGTCGATCCGCGACGGTCGCGGGCTGGACGGGCCGGGGGCCGCGCTGATCGCGCAGGGGCTGGCCGACGGGTCGGTCAGCGATGCGCAGGCAGGGGCCTTTGCCATGGCGGTGCTGACCAAGGGCGTCGGCACCAAGGGACGGGTCGCGCTGACCCGGGCGATGCGCGATTCGGGGCATGTGCTGCAATGGGACCTGCCGGGACCGGTGCTGGACAAGCATTCGACCGGCGGCATCGGCGACACGGTCAGCCTGGTGCTGGCGCCGCTGCTGGCAGCGCGCGGCTGTTTCGTGCCGATGATCTCGGGCCGCGGACTTGGTCACACCGGTGGCACATTGGACAAGCTGGAGGCGATCCCGGGCTTTGTCTGCGAACAGCCCGAGGAGGACCTGCGCCGCATCATCCGGCAGGTCGGTTGTGCGATCGTGTCCCCAACGGTCGACGTCGTACCGGCGGACCGGCGGCTTTACGCCATCCGCGACGAATCGGGGACGGTGGAATCGATTGACCTCATCACGGCCTCGATCCTGTCGAAGAAGCTGGCGGCGGGGCTGGATGCGCTGGTCCTGGACGTCAAGGCGGGGTCCGGGGCGATCCTGAAAAAGCCCGACAGCGCGGCGCGTCTGGCGCAGGCGCTGGTGGAAACCGCCAACGGGGCCGGGTGCCCGACGGCGGCGCTGATCACCGACATGGACCAGCCGCTGGCCCGCAGCGCCGGCAACGCGCTGGAGGTGGCCGAGGCGATCCGCGTCCTGCGAGGAGAGGCGGGAGCGCTACGCGACCTGACGCTGGCGCTGGCCGCCGAATGCCTGGCACTGGCGGGGCAGCCAGTCGAAGGGCTGGAGGCGACGCTGGACAACGGCGCCGCGGCCGAGGTCTTTGGCCGCATGGTTGCGGCGCAAGGCGGCCCGCGCGACCTGCTGGACCGGCCCGAGGCGCATCTGCGTGCCGCGCCTGTCGTCCGCCCTGTGCCCGCCTCGGAGGGCCGTGTCGGGCGCATCGACGTGACGGCGCTTGGCCATGCGGTACTGGCGCTTGGCGGCGGCCGGGTTCGCGCGGGCGAACGCATCGACCATTCCGTGGGGCTGGACGGGATGGCGAAGCTGGGCGAACCCGTCGGCCCTGATCGCCCGTTGGCGATGGTCCATGCCGCCGACGACACCGCCGCCGAAATAGCCATCGTCGCCGTTCAGGCCGCCTATGCCTTGGGCGACGCGGCGCCCGGTCCGCTGGTCCGCGACAGGATCACCGCATGAGCCGCGCCTTCCTGATCGTCATGGACAGCGTCGGCATCGGCGGCGCGCCGGATGCCTGCCGCTTCTTCAACGCAGGCCTGCCCGACACCGGCGCCAATACCGTGGGCCATATCGCGCAGGTGCACGGGTTGCACATGCCGGTGTTGGACGGGCTTGGATTGGGCGCGGCCGTGCAGCTGGCATCGGGCGCGGACGCGCCGGGCTTGGACGCGACGCCGCAGGGGCTTTGGGGTGCGGCGACCGAGACTTCGCCCGGCAAGGACACCCCCTCGGGTCATTGGGAGATTGCGGGCGTGCCGGTCCATTGGGACTGGACCTATTTCCCCAACCGCCAGCCGGCCTTCCCCCCCGAGGTGACGGAACGGATCTGCCAGCTGGCCGGGACCGACGGCATCCTGGGCGACTGCCATGCCTCTGGCACGCAGGTGATCGACGATTTCGGGGCCAAGCATCTGCGGACGGGCTGGCCGATCTGCTATACCTCGGTCGACAGCGTCCTGCAGATCGCCGCGCACGAGGAGGTCTTCGGGCTGCAGCGCCTGATCGACCTGTGCCGCGACCTTGCGCCGATGCTGCACCGGATGCGCGTGGGTCGCGTCATCGCGCGTCCCTTCGTGGGCCAGCCCGGCGAGTTTCGCCGCACCGCTCACCGCCGCGATTTCGCCATGGCCGCCCCGGGCGACACGATCCTGGAGATCGCGCACAAGGCGGGCCGGGCGACGCACGCGATCGGGAAGATCGGCGACATCTTCAGCCACCGCGGCATCACTCACCTGCACAAGGGCAACGGAGATGCGGCCCTGGCCGAGCACTTGGTCCGGCTGGGACAAGAGGCCGAGCCCGGCAGCCTGACGTTCGCCAATTTCGTTGAGTTCGACACAAACTTCGGCCATCGCCGCGATGTCGAGGGCTATGCCCGGCAATTGGAATGGTTCGACACCGTCGCGGGGCGCTTCCTTGCGACGCTTCGCCCGGGCGACCTGGCGATCTTCACCGCCGACCACGGAAACGATCCGACCTGGCGCGGCACTGACCATACGCGCGAACGCGTGCCTGTTCTGGCGCATGGGGCAGGGGCGCGAAACGTCGGGCTGGTCGGCTTCAGCGACATCGGCGCGTCGGTCCTGGCCCATCTGGGCCTTCCCGCGCCGCAGCACGGAGCAAGCTTCCTGTGAAGACGATTGAATTGCACCTGCACCTGGAAGGCGCGGCCCCGCCCGACTTCATCCGCTCCATCGCCGCTGAAAAGCGCGCCGACCTGTCGGGCGTGTTCGATGTGCGCGGGCACTATGCCTATGACGATTTCGCGGGCTTCCTGCGCTGCTACGAGGCCGCCACCAGCGTCCTGACCAGCCCGCGCGACTATGCCCGTCTGCTGGCCGAGGTGCTGGAGCGCTGCGCCGAAGAAGGCGTCGTCTATGCCGAACTGTTCGTGTCACCCGAGTTCTGCGGCGGCGGCGACCTGACCGCCTGGCGCGATTTTCTGGCTGCAATGGAGGAGGTCGCCGCAAAGGCTCGCACCGATGGCATCGACAGTCGCGGCATCGTCACGCCGATCCGCCATTTCGGTGCAGACCGCGCGCGGAAGTCGGCGGTCTGTGCCGCCGAAACCGCGGGCGGCTGGATCACCGGCTTTGGCCTCGGCGGCGCCGAGCAGGTGGGCCACGCCACCGACTTCGCCTGGAGCTTCGACTGCGCAAAGGAGGCGGGGCTGGGCCTCACCTGCCACGCTGGCGAGTGGGCGGGCCCCGACAGCATCCGGGCCGCGCTGGAGCTTGGTTGCACGCGCATCGGCCACGGCGTCCGCGCCATCGAGGACCCTGCGCTGGTCCGCGATCTGGCGGAATGCGCCATCACGCTGGAAATCTGTCCAGGCTCGAACATCGCGCTCGGCCTATACCCCGACTGGAAGGCGCATCCGGTCGCTCGGCTGGCGGATGCCGGCGTCCGCGTCACCGTCTCCACCGACGACCCGCCGTTTTTCCACACGACGATGCGTCACGAATACGACCGCCTTGCCACCACCTTTGGCTGGGGCGATACCGAGTTCCGACAGATCAACCTCTGGGCCGCCGAGGCCGCGTTCTGCGAGGACGCCACCCGGGAGCGGCTGAAAAAGGAATACGCGTGATGCAACATCTGACCATCGTCGATCACCCGCTTGTCAGCCACAAGCTGTCGATCATGCGGCAGAAAGATGTCTCGACCGCCGGTTTCCGCCGTCTGCTGCGCGAAATCAGCCTGCTGTTGGCCTACGAGGTGACGCGCGAACTGGAACTGACGACGACGCGGATCGTAACGCCGCTGCAGGAAATGGACGCCCCCACGCTGGAGGGCAAGAAGCTCGCCCTGATCTCGATCCTGCGGGCGGGGAACGGGTTGCTGGACGGCATCCTGGAACTGATTCCCGGCGCGCGGGTCGGCTTCATCGGGCTTTACCGCGACCCCGAGACGCTGAAACCGGTCGAGTACTACTGCAAGGTGCCTTCGGCTCTGGATGCGCGGATGACGATCGTGGTCGATCCGATGCTGGCGACCGGCAACTCTTCGGTCGCGGCCATCGACATGCTGAAGGCGCGGGGTGCGCGAAACCTGCGGTTTCTGTGCCTGCTGGCCGCCCCCGAGGGGGTCGAACGCATGCGCGAGGCTCATCCCGACGTGCCGATCTTCACCGCCGCGCTGGACGAGCGTTTGGACGATCACGGCTATATCGTGCCGGGTCTGGGCGACGCGGGCGATCGGATGTTCGGAACGAAATGAGCCTGCGTTAACCGCCGCTTCAGGGTTCTGCGCTAGGTCTGGCGCAGGACAATGGACGGGTGGCAGATGACGGCGAAGTTGCGGTTCTTGGTGTTCCTGATGCTGGGCGGGGCGGCTTCGGCTTCCCCCGTTCCGCCGCCGCCGGGGGATTACCAGGGCGGTCAGTATATCGACGGGAAGGGCTGCGTGTTCACCCGCGCGGTATCGGACTGGATCGCGCGGACGGACGGTCAGGGGCAGCCGCTCTGCGGGTTTCCCCCCAGCCTCGACGTGCGCCGGACCGACCCCGGGGCAGAGCGTGTCTTGCCCCTGACGCAGTCCGAAGCTCCCCCCGACCCCCAGGCGCTGCTGATGGAGCAACTGTCCCAAGAACTGCGGTCGGGCGAATGGGCGGCAGATCCCGCCGAGCCCGAGCACCGTGCCGCGGCAGAGCCCGCGCATCGGCCAGACCCTATGCATGATGTCCTGCGAAATGCACTTGCGGCCGCGCCGTCGATGCGTGCCGCCGCAGGGCTTTCGGCCTCGCCCGAGGTTTGCGAGCGACTTGGCTACAAGTCTGGGGCGGCAGATGCGGGCCGGGGGCTGGGGCTCTGTCCCGGCATGGGCGCCGCGCCGACAATCGCCGCCGTTCCCGCTGTCGCCAAGGCGGCAGAACCCGCGCGGAAGGCTACACCTGCCGCTGCCGAGACGCCACGTCGCGCGGATGCGGCCACCTTTGCCCGACAGCCCGAACCTCGACGCGAGGCGCCTTCCGTAAGCCCGCGCCGCGCCGCGGTGCCAGCGCCCAAGCCTGCACGCGGGGCGGAGATGATCCCTGCCTCGGCGCGCTATGTGCAAGTCGGCGCCTATGCCGACGGCGAGAACGCCATGATCGTCCTGCGCGCTCTGGCTGCACGCGGCTATTCAACGGGGCAGGCCAGAGAGCGCAATGACAAAGCGACGATGCGCACCATCATGGCGGGACCATTCGCCGACCGTCAGGCCCTGATCAGGGCGTTGAACGACCTGCGCGCCAATGGCTATCCTGGCGCGGTCGCCCGCTAGGCTGCCTGACGGCGGAGCGCGCGTTGGCCGAAAGGAGCGGGCGATCAGCTGCCAGTGGCCATGTTTGGCGAGATCCTCAGGGAGCCACCTGACGAAGTTCGGCGTTGTTCTTCGTACTCCTTGAGCGCGTCGACGGGCGTCCGCCCGCTCATTGCGATTGGCGGGCACTGAGGCTTGTATAGGCGGACGTGGCGCAGGATGGCTGCGCCGTGGCCGAGTCGAACCTGCTGCGGATACCCCTTCTCTCCTTGGCATCGACACTTTCACACGTCGTGATGAGTTGTCGGTTTGCGCTCCCGGCAAAACCCGATGACTTGGCGATCACCAACTCGCGTGATGATCAGCCACATCCCGGTGCTGTCGAAGACGCACGAGATCTCACCTGTGGAAAAGCCGGATTTGGGTCATCGGATCCTAGGCATTACATGCCTCTCCGACCCGGACGCCGGCGAATCCGTGCACAGTTCCCGCAGCAACTGAATTCTTGGCATCCATGCACTGTTCCCAATGAAGTTCCCCGGCGGGAAGCAGCGGCGGAAGAACGGCCGCGAGCTTGGTTCCATTGCACTCCGTAAGCCGGCGGGGCTCTCGGTGGCATCAGGGATCCGTCGGCTCGATGTTCCAGATGGGGCTGGCAGAGGGAACAGCCTGACTCTCCAGCGCGACGAGATCGAGATCGGGAGTATAGCTCCTGTTTTTGGATTGTGAATTCTGCCCCAGGCGGGCGGCGTGATCGACGCGCTGACCACACAAGCCGAAGCCGTCGATTTGCGGCGCTTCCGGTATTACCGCCAGTTCGAAGTTTTTGCGACCATGCATCAGTTCCGTTTTCACGCCCGCAGCAGGATCTCGGAATATCGCATCGCCGCAATGATCCGACGCTTGGGTGGCCGCAGACCACCGTGCTCCGACGTATCAACAGCTTCCGCAAAAAAATCGAATCGGCATGGCCGTCTCTGCGCCGCAATGCTGATATAGCTAACGCAGCGGAAGCCGAGTTGGCGAACCTTTCTGCTTTTTCTTCGAGGAAGCCGATTGAGTGGAACTACCCCTCTCTGACGAGCGGTGCATGCAACTTATCGAATCCAAAGCTGTTTCCGGTGTCGCCGGGGAGATTTCCCGATGAGCTATGCCCGGAAATGGGTGACGCGCTGTGATCAGGCGGCGCGGTTTTTGGCGTCGATGACGCCGTCGGTGAATTTGACGCCCTCGATGACCATTGGCAACTGGTTCGCGCCCTTCAGG
>NZ_JAOTBD010000023.1 GCF_026162625.1 Paracoccus beibuensis
CAGGTCACCCATCCCCTAATTGTGTCCCAGGCGTCCAGAGCGTCAGCCCCAAAGTCCCGGCCCCTCAGGCGTCCCCGCCTTCGGTGAAGCGGTGTTTACGAGCCGCGAACGAGAGACGCAAGCTGGTTTTGCGAAAAAATTATGTCAGGCGGGAAGATTATTCATAACTACCTGACATTAAATGTCTTTCTTAAGCGCGCCGCGGCTTGGTCCAAGGCATGGGCCGCGGAATTACTACCCTGGACGCCAGCAGAACAAGAATCACGGCCATCCAGAATGCAGGTGCGCGCTCGGCCACCTTGGCTGCCCAGATCCAATGCAGCGCCACCAGCGGGGCCGCCAGGTAAACCAGCTTGTGCAGCCGCCGCCACGCCTGCCCACCCATGCGCCGGATCGACAGGTTGTTCGAACTGATCGCCAGCGGAAGCAGCAGCACGAAGGCCATCATGCCGACGACAAGATAGGGCCGCTTGACGATATCCTTGCCCATCTGCGCCCACAGGAACCCCATATCGAGCGCCACCCAGGTCAGCACATGGGGCACGGCATAGGCAAAGCAGATCACCCCCAGCGCCCTCCGGAACCGCATCAGAGAGATTCCCGTCAGGCGCAGCAACGGCGTCACCGCCAGCGAGGCCACCAGGAAATAGAGCGCGGTCTGCCCCAGCCGATGCTCGATCTTGGCGACGGGGTCGACGCCGATGGCTCCGGTCACGACGTCGAAGACCAGCAGCGCAAAGGGGATGGCGCCGGCCAGCCAGACCAGCGGGACGGGAACCCGGCGCAGCGTCTCGTTGATCTTGCGGATCATCAGTAGTTCACCGCCAGGTCCATGCCGGCATAAAGGCTGGCCACCTGGTCGCCATAGCCGTTGAACATCTGCGTCTCCTCGCGGCCGCCGAACAGGCCGGCCCCGATGACGCGATGCGTCGCCTGGCTCCAGCGCGGGTGATCCACCTGCGGGTTCACGTTGGCGTAAAAGCCGTATTCGCTGGATTGCAGTTGCTTCCAGGTGTTCAGCGGCTGGTCGGCCACCAGGTTGATCCGCACGATCGACTTGATCGACTTGAAGCCATACTTCCACGGCACCACCAGCCGGATCGGCGCGCCGTTCTGCTTGGGCATCGGCTGGTCGTAGAGTCCCGTCGCCAGGATCGTCAGCGGGTGCATTGCCTCGTCCAACCGCAACCCCTCGCGATAGGGCCAGTCCAGGATGGCGCGCTGCTGGCCCGGCATCTCCTCGGGGCGCAGCAGGGTCTCGAACTCGACATATTTCGCCGACGGCTGCACGCCGACCTTCTGCAGCACCGATGCCAGCGGAACGCCGATCCAGGGGATCACCATCGACCAGGCCTCGACGCAGCGCAGGCGATAGATCCGTTCCTCCAGCGCATTGTCGGGCGCCAGGTCCTCGACGCCATAGCTGCCGGGACGATCGACAAGGCCGCCGATCTCGACCGACCACGGGTCCACGGTCAGCTGGTCCGCATAGCGGGCGGGATCCTCCTTGCCGGTGCCGAATTCATAGAAATTGTTGTAGTTCGTGATTTCCTCGAACGTGTTCGGCGGCTGGTCCGTGGACAGCGGAGATGGCCTGCCGGTCAGCGCCTGCGCGCGCGAAGCCAGAGCCGGCAAGGCCAGCGCGGCGGCCGAGACGCCGATGAACTTGCGGCGATCCAGATACATCCGGTGCGGCGTGACATCAGACCAGTTCAACTTCATCTTGTCCTCCTATCGGGCGGGCTCGTGCAGGCGCCAAAACATCATGCCACGATCCACGCATGGGATGGGCGGATTGGTGCATCACGTTCGGTTGACGTCGCTTGGTCCGGTCAGCCGGCGCCCTCGATCTCGGCCAAAAAGGCATCCGCGAAGCGGTCGAGCCGTGGCGCATCCAGGAAGCGGGCCAGCGTGTCGCGGCTGTGCGGACGGCTTTCGGCAATGCGCCGGATCTGCGCGGTCGAACAGGACAAGGGCTTGCCGGTGCCGTCCTCGCCTCGCTGCAGCGTGGCCTGCACCTCGACCAGCCGGTCGAACAGCTCGCCCTCGGGTCGGCCCGCCAGCGCACGGCGCGCGGGGTGCATCTGCGGCTGGTCGCCCGCGATGACGGTCAGGAATTCGCGCCCGAAGCTTTCCAGCTTCTTGGCGCCCACCCCGCCGATCCGCGCCATCTGGTCCAGATCCTGCGGCCGCTTCTCGGCCATCTCGATCAGGGTGCGGTCGGGGAAGATGACATAGGCCGGCACGCGCGCGGCCTCGGCCAGGGCACGCCGCTTGGCCTTCAGCGCCGAAAGCAGCGGCTCGTCCTCCTCGGACACCTGCGTGCGCAGGACGTTCGCGGCCTTTGCGTTCTGGGTCGTATCCTGGCGCAGTGTGACGTTTTCCTCGCCGCGCAGGACCGGATGGGCCGCCTCGGTCAGGTGCAGCGCGCCGTGGCGTTCCGGGTCGGGACGGCAGAGGTCCAGCCCCATCATCTGCCGGAAGATCGCCTGCCACTGGCCGCGGCCGAAATCGCGGCCGACGCCGAAGGTCGGCAACTGGTCGTGGCCACGTTCGCGCACCTTGTCGGTCGTGGTGCCGGTCAGGATGTCGATCAGGTGGCCGCTGCCGAACCATTCGCCGGTCCGCACCATCGCCGACAGCGCCTTCCTAACGGCCAGCGTGCCGTCGAACAGCCTGGGCGGCACCTGGCACAGGTCGCAGTTGCCGCAATCTTCCGCCAGTTCCTCGCCGAAATAGGCCAGCAGGCGGCGGCGGCGGCAGCCGGTCGCCTCGGCCAGACCCAGCAGCGCGTTCAGCCGCGCGTGATCCCCTGCCTTGCGGGCAGGCTCGGCCAGCCCTTCGTCGATCTGGGTGCGGCGCAGGCGGATGTCGTCGGGACCATAGAGCGTCAGCGTGTCAGCCGGATCGCCGTCGCGCCCCGCGCGCCCGATCTCCTGGTAATAGCCCTCGATCGACTTCGGCAGGTCCGCGTGCAGCACCCAGCGGATGTCCGGCTTGTCGATACCCATGCCGAAGGCCACCGTCGCCACGACGATCAGCCCGTCCTCGCGCTGGAAGCGGGCCTCGGCCTCGCGTCGCTGGTCGGGCTCCAGCCCGGCGTGATAGGCGATGGCCGGATGCCCCGCCTCGCGCAGGGCCTGCGCCAGGCTCTCGGTCCGCGCCCGTGCGCCGCAATAGACGATGCCGGACTGCCCGCGCCGCGCGGCAACATAGGTCAGCACCTGCGTACGCGGGCTGTTCTTCGGCTGGAAGGCCAGACGGATGTTCGGGCGGTCGAACCCGCGCAGGAACGTCACCGGCTCGACCCCGTCGAACAGGCGCGTGACGATCTCGGCCCGCGTCTCGACATCGGCCGTGGCCGTGAAGGCCGCCAGCGGCACGTCCAGCGTGCGCTTCAGGTCACCGATGCGCAGGTAATCGGGGCGGAAGTCGTGGCCCCACTGGCTGACGCAATGCGCCTCATCGACCGCGATGGCGGTGACGTTCGCCCGGCGCAGCAGGTTCACCGTCCCGCCCGACGCCAGCCGTTCCGGCGCCATGTAGAGGATCTTGAGCGACCCGGCCGACAGCGCCTGGAACACCGCCTCGGTCTCGGCCTCGGTATTGCCGCTGGTCAGGGCGCCGGCTTCGACCCCCGCCTCGCGCAGCGCCCGCACCTGGTCGCGCATCAGCGCGATCAGCGGAGAGATGACCACCGTCACCCCGTCCCGCATCAGCGCCGGCAACTGGTAGCACAGCGACTTGCCCCCGCCCGTCGGCATGATCGCCAGCACGTCGCGGCCTTGGGCCACCGTCTCGACGATCTCTTGCTGGCCGGGGCGGAAACCGTCGAAACCCCAGACCTCGCTCAGCAGGTCCCTGGGCATCAGAATCCGTAGAAGAAGCCCGCGTTGTTGGCCAGCGCGCGCTGTGCGATGATGATCGCGATGAAGACGACCAGCGGGGCCAGGTCCAGCCCGCCCGTGTTCGGAAGGATGCCGCGGATCGGGGCATAGATCGGTTCCAGCAGCCGGTTCAGCCCGTCCCAGATCTGCGCGACCAGCGGCTGGCGCAGGTTCAGCACCTGGAAGTTGATCAGCCAGGACATGATGATGTGGACGATCATGATGAACCACAGGACCTGCAGGATCAGTTGCAGGGCTTCGTACAGCGTTCCCATCGTCACTCCTTGGGGCAGTTTGTTCGCGCCTGCACTGTATGGCGATGCGGACGCCCGCATGCAAGGTACGCGGTCCGGTTCTGCGACCCCATGCCGCCGCGTCCGCCTTGACGGCCCCGTGATCGCGGGCCACGCAAGCGGCGCAAGGAAAGGGCCGCCATGTATCCGCTGATCCGCTTCGCCAAAGAGATGGTCAAGTTCCGCAACGCTCCACCCCTGGCGCCGACGGGGGCGCATGTGTCCACGCATGTCTGCTGGCCTTGGGACCTCGACCCCTGGGTCGAGCTGAACAACGGCCGCACGCTGACGCTGTTCGACCTGGGGCGCATCCCGCTGGCGCAGCGCACCGGGCTGATCCCGGTGCTGCGCACGAACGGCTGGGGGATCACGGTGGCGGGCAGCTCCACCCGCTACCGGCGGCGCATCCGGGCGTTCCAGCGCTTCACGATGGTGTCGCGTACGGTGGGGTGGGATCACCGCTTCGTCTACATGGACCAGTCGATGTGGCGCGGCGGAGATTGCTGCAACCAGGTGCTGATCCGGTCGGCCGTGACCTCGGCCACGGGCATCGTTCCGCCGTCGCAGGTGATGGCGGCACTGGGCCACGGCCCCGACAGCCCGCCCCTGCCCGACTGGGTCGCGGCGTGGGTCGAGGCCGAGGCGACGCGCCCCTGGCCCCCGGCCCTGCCGGACGACGCGAAACTTCACTTGCCAGCCTGATCCGCCGCTGCGCTTATGTCGCAAAACGACAAATTGCGCCGGGGACAGCATGAAGCACGCAACCAACCGCAAGCGGATCTGGGGCTGGTGGTTCTTTGACTGGGCCAGCCAGCCGTTCCACACGCTGCTGCTGACCTTCATCTTCTCGATCTACTTCGCCGAGGTCGCCAAGCGCCACTTCATCGCCCTGGGCGACAGCAGCACGCTGGCGGGGGCGAACGCGCAGGCGCTGTGGGGATACGGACTGGCGGCCAGCGGCGCGGTGATCGCGGTCTTCGCGCCGATCCTGGGCGCGATCGCCGACAGTTCGGGGCGGCGGCTTTCCTGGGTGTGGTTCTTCTCGGTCCTCTATGTCGCCAGCGCGGCGGGACTGTGGTGGCTGATGCCGACGCAGCCTGCGCTGGTCCAGGCGGTGGTTCTCTTCGGCATCGCCCTGATCGGGATCGAGTTCGCGACGATCTTCACCAACGCCATGCTGCCGGGACTGGCGCCACGGGCCGAGATCGGGCGCATCTCGGGGTCGGGCTATGCGTTCGGTTACCTCGGCGGCGTGGCCTCTCTGGCGGTGATGCTGGCGCTGTTCGCGGAAACGCCGGGGGGGCGCACGCTGTTCGGCATCCCGCCCGTGCTGGGCCTGGACCCGACGCTCCGAGAAGGGACGCGATTTGTCGGCCCCTTCTCGGCCATCTGGTATGTCGTCTTCATGGTTCCGTTCTTTCTCTGGGTGAAGGAGCCCCGCGGCCCCCGGCGCCCGATCCGGGTGCGCCGGTCCCTGCAAGAGCTGTGGGCCCTGGTCCGCAGCCTGCGCCACCGGCGCAGCCTCGCGTTCTGGCTGGTCTCGTCGATGTTTTCGCGCGACGCGCTTAACGCGCTCTACGGGTTCGGGGGCGTCTATGCCGGGACAGTATTGGGCTGGCCGGTCTTTCTGGCGGGCGTCTTCGGCGTCGTCACCGCGATATCCGCCGCGATCATCAGCTGGCTGGGCGGACGCGCCGATCGCGCCTTGGGGCCGCGCGCCGTCATCACCGCCTGCGTTCTGGCGCTGACGGCGGTCTGCGTGCTGCTGATCGGCATGGACCGCGACGCCGTCTTCGGCATCGCCGCACCGGCCGAGCCGCTGCTGGCCGGCCTCCGCCTGCCCGACCTGATCTTCTTCGGCTGTGGCACGGTCATCGGCGGCGCGGGCGGCGCGCTGCAGGCCGCCAGCCGCACCATGATGGTCCGCCACACGACCGAGGAACGCGCGACCGAGGGGTTTGGCCTTTATGCCCTGTCGGGCAAGGCCACCGCCTTCCTGACGCCGTTCCTGATCGCGCTGGCCACCGATGTCAGCGGCAGCCAGCGCATCGGGCTGCTTCCGCTGATCGTGATCTTTCTTGTGGCGCTGGTTCTGCTAGGGTGGGTCGACCCGGAAGGAGAGACCCCGACGTGATCAAGAAGACCCTGACCGCCGCCGCCCTGATGCTGGGCCTGGCGCTGCCCGCCGCCGCCGATCCGCTGGCCAAGGACGTGTTCGGCAGCTTCCGCTCGCCCTCGCAAGGTCCGGCCGTGTCCATCGGCAACTACTCGCAGGGCTGCGCGCAGGGCCTTGTGGAAATGCCCGAAACGGGGCCCAGCTGGCAGGCGATGCGCCTGTCCAGGAACCGCAACTGGGGCCACCCGGTCATGATCGACTTCCTGGTCGGCCTGTCGCGCGCCGCGCAGCAGGCGGGGTGGCGGGGGCTCTATATCGGCGACATCGGCCAACCGCGCGGCGGGCCCGTGACTTCGGGCCATGCCAGCCACCAGATCGGGCTGGACGCCGACATCTGGATGCTGCCGCCCTCGTCGCTGCGCCTGTCGCCCCAACAGCGCGAGAGCATCTCCTCGGTCTCGGTCGTGACGGGCCGTGGCACCGCGCTGACGGGCAGCTGGACACCCCAGCACATGTCGATCCTGCGCGCCGCCGCCCGCGACCAGCGGGTGGAACGGATCTTCACCGACCCCGTCGTCAAGGTCGCCATGTGCCAGATGGAGACCGGCGACCGCAGCTGGCTGCGCAAGATTCGGCCGCTGAACAACCACGACTACCACTTTCACGTCCGGCTGAACTGCCCGTCCGGATCGATGTGCCCGCGCCAGACGCCGATCCCGGCAGGCGACGGCTGCGCCGATGCCGCCGAATGGGTGGCGATCCGCATCGATCCCAGCCGGGCAAAGCCCTCGACCCCGAACCCGGACTATCGCCACCCGCGCACCTATCGGATGAGCGAGCTTCCCGCACAATGTTCCACCGTCGCCTCGGCGCGCTGATCGGGGCGGCCCTTTCGGTCGCCCTTGGCACCGCACCGGCCCATGCCGACGCGGTGCTCGACCACGTGGGCACCTATGTCTGGGAACGCGACGAGGCGTCGTTCGGCGGCTTCTCGGGAATCGAGATCAGCTCCGACGGCACCTCGTTCCATGCGCTGACCGACCGGTCGCACCTCTACTGGGGCAGCATCCAGCGCGACGAGCTTGGGATCGTCCGCGGCATGACAGTGGCCGGGCGCGCGCATCTGAAGGACAGCGCCGGCAATCCGCTGCCCCCCGGCTATACCGGCGACAGCGAAGGGCTGGCCATCGGCCCCGACGGCCGCATCCATGTCAGCTTCGAGGGGCTGGACCGGGTCGCCACTTATGAGGATCCCGACGCCCCGGCGCCCCGCCTGCCCCGCCCGCCGCAGGTGCCCGGAATGGGCCAGAACGCCGGGCTCGAGGCGCTGGCCATCCGCGACGACGGCACGCTGGTCGCGGTGCCCGAGCGATCGGCCAATGAAACCACCCCGTTCACGGCGCTGGCCTTCGACGGCAGCTGGAGCAAGCTGGCCACGATCCGCCGCGACCCGCGCTGGCTGGCGGTCGGCGCCGACTTCGGGCCGGATGGCTGGTTCTATCTGCTGGAGCGCGACTTCCGCGGCGTTCTCGGATTCGCCTCGCGGGTGCGGCGGATGCGGCTGACCGCCGACGGCGTCCAGGACGACCAGGTCCTGCTGGAAACGCGGCTTCTGCAATACGACAACCTAGAAGGCATCTCGGTCTGGGACGACGGGACGGGCATCCGGGTCACGCTGATCTCGGACGACAACTTCCTTTTCCTGCAGCGGACCGAGATCGTGGAGTACCGCCTGCGCGACACCCATGCGCAGGCCCTGCGGAATTGACAAGGCCGGCCCGCCGGGCGTAAGGCCCGCGCTGCCCCACCGAAGGGGCCGAGTTCTTCCGCCACCTTGCAAAACGGAAACATCCATGACCCGCTTCCTGCCTGGCATCATTGCCATGGCCGCCATCGTGGCGGCATCCAACGTCCTTGTTCAGTTCACTGTCGGCGACTGGCTGACCTGGGGCGCGTTCACCTATCCGATCGCCTTCCTCGTCACGGACGTGATGAACCGCGTCTATGGCGCGCAGGCAGCGCGGCGCGTGGTGCTGGCAGGCTTCGTCGCGGGGGTCGCCTGTTCGCTGGTTGCGGCGGGGCTTCAGGCCACGACCCTGCGAATCGCCGTGGCATCAGGGACCGCCTTCCTGGTTGCCCAGATGGCGGATGTCGTGGTCTTCGATGCGTTGCGGGACGGCCGCTGGTGGCGCGCGCCCCTGGCCTCGACCTTGGTCGGGTCGGCTTTGGACACGGCGCTGTTCTTCGGCATCGCCTTTTCTGCCGTTCTGCCCGCCGACGCCAACACGGGTTGGGCGAACGAGGCCGTTCCGCTGCTTGGTCAAGGACCGGTCGGCGCCCTGTGGGTTTCGCTGGCACTTGCCGATTGGCTGGTCAAACTGAGTTTGGCCCTACTGGCGCTTGTGCCATTTCGGATGATTGTCCGCAATTTGTTGAGAGGTCGTGCCGAATGCTGATTGACACATCCCCGATCTGTGTCAGCCTGACCTCATAACGGCAATCTTTTGAAAGGAGGTGGTCCAGTGTCGAGAGTGATAGTGGAGAGAGGTGTCGGAACAGTCAGGGGGGCCGTGGCCTGAGGGCAATCCCGAAGGTCGTAAACCCTGGTTGGGACCGGATCTGATCCGCCCCTAACCGGACCATCTCCTTGGATCTCGCGGGCCGCCCCATCTGGGCGGCCCGTTCCTTTTGCGGTCGCCGTCGTCCGCGCCGTTCAAACGCGGCACCGCCTCGCGGCGCCGCGTCAGCTCGGCAACAAGGACGTGGGAAGATGCTCAGTCCCGGCGGATGGCGATGGCGATGCCCTGTCCGCCGCCGATGCACATGGTGATCAGCGCGGTGCGCCCGCCAGACCGCTCCAGTTCATGGATCGCCTTGACCATCAGGATGGCACCGGTCGCGCCGACTGGATGGCCAAGCGCGATCGCCCCGCCGTTCGGGTTCACGCGCGCCGGGTCCAACCCCAGTCCCCTGTTGACCGCCAGCGCCTGCGCCGCAAAGGCCTCGTTCGATTCGATCACGTCGAAGTCACCCGCGTTCAACCCCGTCCGCTCCATCAGCAACTGCACCGCCGGGATGGGGCCAATGCCCATGACCTCGGGGCGCACGCCCGCCACGGCGTAGCCGATGATCCTGGCCCGGGGCGTCAGCCCCGCCTTCTCGGCCGCGTCGGACCGCGCCAGCACCAGCGCCGCCGCGCCGTCGTTGATGCCGCTGGCATTGCCCGCCGTCACGCTGCCGCCCTTCTGGAAGACTGCCTTCAGCCCCGCCAGCTTCTCCAGGCTGGTCTCCTTGGGATGCTCGTCGGTGTCGAAGGCGACGGTGCCCTTGCGGGCTTTCACCTCGACGGGGACGATCTGGTCCCGGAAATGTCCCGCCGCGATGGCCGCCGCCGCCCGACGCTGCGATTCCATCACGAAGGCGTCCTGATCCTCGCGGCTGATGTCGTGTTCGGCGGCGACGTTTTCCGCGGTGACGCCCATGTGGCCGGTGCCCATCGGGCAGGTCAGCGCGCCCGTCATCATGTCCAGCATCACCTGGTCGCCCATCTTGGCGCCGAACCGGGCCGAGGGCACGGCATAGGGCGACCGGCTCATGCTCTCGGCGCCGCCCGCCACGGCGAAGTCGGCATCGCCCAGCATCAGCGCCTGCGCGGCCGACACGATGGCCTGCGCGCCCGACCCGCAGAGGCGGTTCACGTTCATCGCGGGCGTGGTGTGCGGGATGCCAGCCTGCAGCATGGCCACGCGGCTGAGGTACATGTCGCGCGGCTCGGTGTTGATCACGTGGCCGAAAACGACCTGACCCACCCGGTCCGGGGCAAGGCCCGCGCGCTCCAGCGCCGCGCGGGTGACGGTGCTGGCCAGGTCGATCGGCGGGATCGCGGCCAGGCTGCCCCCGAATGTGCCGATGGCGGTGCGGGCGCCTGACAGGATGACGATATCTGATGCGGACATGGGTGGCCTCCTCTTGCCTCGGGCGAAGAATAGGCCAAGGGTCCGGTCCCGCAACCCGCCTGGGGCGATGCCGTCGCGGCAAATTGCGGACGCCGGCCAAAGGCGCTATGTTTCGCGGGAATAACGACGAGGCGCCGCCATGACCCAGACCGCAACAAGCCCCCGGCTGCGCATCAAGCTGCGGCTGGAATACGACTCGCCGCTGATCCTGGGCCCGGGCAAGGCGGAACTGCTGGCGCGGATCGACCGGCTCGGCTCGATCTCGGCCGCCGCGCGTGAAATGGGGATGAGCTACAAGCGCGCCTGGACCCTGGTCGAGGAGATGAACGTGGCCTTTGCGGAACCCGTCATCGACAGCGCCCGTGGCGGTGCAGGCGGCGGCGGCGCGCGGGTGACGCAGACCGGGCAGGCGGTGCTGCGCCATTACCGCGCACTCGAGGCGCTGCTGCGCGAGGCCGGGGCCGAGGATCTGCAGGCCCTGAACGCCCTTCTGCGCCCCGAAGGAAGCGCCTGAGGGGCGGATCGCTGCCAGTCTTCCGGGTTTGTGATTTCACCGCCGCGTGATTTTCCGTAAGATGGCCCAAAACAGAAGACCGAGCAGAACGAGGGCAAGATGAACAGGCTTCTCAAGCTGGCGATTGTCGGGCTGGTCGCCTCGTGCGGCGGCGGCAACTACAGCGCGCCGCGCCAGCTGAACAACGCATGCGCCATCGCGGCCGAACGACCCGCCTACGTGCGCGCCATGAAGCGGACCGAACGCAAATGGGGCGTGCCGGTGCATGTCCAGATGGCGACGATGTACCAGGAATCGAAGTTCATCGGCGACGCGCGGACGCCCCACCAGTTCGCGCTTGGCGTCATCCCCATCGGCCGGCAAAGCAGCGCCTTCGGCTATTCCCAGGCCCTCGACGGCACGTGGGAGGAATACCAGCGCGCCACCCGCAACCGCGGCGCACGGCGCGACAACATTCGCGACGCCTCGGACTTCATGGGCTGGTACATGCATGGCAGCCAGGAAAGCCTGGGCCTGTCCAAACATGACGCGACGTCGCAATACCTGGCCTATCACGAGGGGCGCGGCGGCTTTGCCCGCGGCAGCCACCGACAGAAGGCCTGGCTGATGCGCGTCGCGGCCCAGGTCGGCCAGCGGTCCGAGATGTATCGCCAGCAGTTGATCTCCTGCCGCCGCGGCTGAGGCGCTTGACGGCGCCCCACCCCTCGGGCCTTCTGAACACCGTCAGGAGGACATCATGTACCGCGTCATAGGCACCGCCAAGTCCCGCGCCTTCCGCGTCCTGTGGATGCTGGAGGAGCTGGGACAGAAGTTCGAGCACATTCCCGCCAATCCGCGCAGCGAAGGCGTGGCGCAGTTCAATCCGGCCGGAAAGGTCCCGGTGCTGATCGACGACGGCACGCCCATCACGGATTCGACGGCGATCCTGACCTATCTGGCCGACCGCCATGGCGGGCTGACGCATCCGGCGGGCACCATGGACCGCGCGCGGCAGGACAGCCTGACGCAGTTTCTGCTGGACGAATTCGACGCCGCTCTGTGGCTGGCCGCCCGCCACAGCTTCATCCTTCCCGAGAAGCTGCGCCTCAGCGCCATCAAGAACACGCTCAGGTGGGAATTCGAGGCGAGCCAGAAAACGCTCGTCCACCGCATGGCCGAGGGACCTTTCCTGATGGGCGAGAAGATGACCGTCCCCGACATCATCCTGGCGCATTGCCTGGACTGGGCGCTGATTGCGCGCTTCCCGATCGTCGAGGCGCGCCTGTCGGAATACCTGGACCGGATGCGCCAGCGCCCGGCCTATCGCCGCGCGGCGGCCGGCTAGGGCAGCCTGCGCGCGGCCGCCTGCCCTGCCCGCAGGCCTGTTGCAAGACAGGTGGTCAGCAGATAGCCGCCCGTCGGCGCCTCCCAGTCCAGCATCTCTCCGGCGGCGAAGACGCCCGGCAACGCCCGCAGCTCCAGCACATCGGTCAGCGCCGCCGCCGTAATCCCGCCCGCCGACGAGATCGCCCGGTCGAGGCCCATCGGACCTTCGTGTCGCAACGGCAGGGCCTTGGCGCGCGCCGCCCATTCGGCGGCGTCGCCGGACCGTCCGCCCCATTCCAGCAGCAGCGCGACCTTGACCGGATCGCCCAGGACCCGGCGCAGCCAGTTGCCAAGCGACAGCTTGCCCCGGGGCTGCGCAAAGCGAGCCGCCAGCGCGGCCTCCTTCAGATCGGGCGCAAGGTCGACCACCGCCTCGGCCCCGTCGCGAATCGCCGCGGCGACGGCATAGATGCCGCCCCCCTCGATCCCGGCCCGAGAGATCACCCATTCACCTCGGCTGACCTCGGTGCCGGCCTTGATCGCCACACCCTTGACGGCCTCCCCGAAGAACCGCGCCATCGGGTCGGACCAGGTCACGCGGAACCCCATGTTCGCGGGCCGGAATGGCGTGATCTCCACGCCGGCACCCGTCAGCATCGGCACCCAGGCAGCATCCGAACCCAGCCTTGGCCAACTGGCCCCACCAAGCGCCAGCACCGTCACCTTCGGGTCGACGGTCCGCGGTCCCTCGGGCGCCTGGAACTGGAACCCGTCCCCAAGCCCGTTCCACCGCCAGCGGGTCCGCAGATCTACGCTGCCCGCGCGCAACCGCGCCAGCCAAGCCCGCAACAGAGGCGACGCCTTCATCCCCACCGGGAACACCCGCCCTGTCGATCCCGCGAACAGCGCGATTCCCAGGCCCTCGGCCCAGGCCCGAACCTCGGCCGGCCCAAAGGCGCCCGCATCGGTTTGCAGGTAGTTCCGCGGGTCCGACGTCGCGCCATCGCCGGTCCCGTCGCCAATCCGGGCCGCGAAATCCGCAAGCGGCTCGTCGCGCGTCAGGTTCAGCCCGGATTTGCCCGCCATCAGGAACTTGCGCGCCGGCGTCGGCATCGCTTCGGCAATCACGACGCGCCGACCCGAAGCCATCAGCGCCTCGGCCGCCATCAGCCCTGCCGGCCCGGCGCCGATGACCAGCGCATCGGCCGCCTCGGTCACCGCCGCCCCCTCGGCTTCATGGCCAGACGCAGCAACGCACGTTCGACCAGCGGCATCTGCGGTGCCCGGCTGGTGGAGCGCAGCGTCATGTCGGTTTCCAGCAGAAGGGATACCGCCTCTTCCAGCGGTCCCATGCCCCAGGCCTGCGCCTGCCGGGTCATCCGGTCACGCCGGGGTCCGAAGACCGGCGGCCGCGCCCGCGCCAGCGCCACGCCCGGACCGGCCGGGTCTGCCGCCGCCAGGTGCAGCGTCCGGAAATGCCGCAGCGCCGCGATGCACAGTGTCACCGGCGCCAGCCCCTGCTGTTCGATGCGCCGCATCAACGCGCCGAAATCACCCTCGCGTCGTTCGGCCACGACATGGATCAGCTCGTCCAGGTCGGCCTCGATGGTGGCGGGGGCCAAAAGCGCGATATCGGCCACCGTCAGCGGCGTCGGATCGTCGTATTTGTAGAGACCGATCTTCTCGACCGTCTGGCGCAGATCGCCAGGGTCCAGCGCCCGCGCCAGCAGCACCAGTTCCCGCATCGCCTCGGGCGGGACCTGGTGCAGGCCGGCATCGGACAGCCAGCGAGCGATCTCGTCCTCGCCTGGAGGATCGTCATAGATCGGGGCGGTGACCGCCTGCCCATGCGTCTCGAAAAGCTTGCGCAACGCCGAGGACTTGGACAGCGACCCGGCCGTCACCACGATCACCGCGTCGCCCTGCCGCCAGCCGGTCAGCGCCTCGCGGATCGCGTCGGCGGCGGTGTCGGGGGTCTCCTCGACCAGCACCACGCGGGGGCCGGGAAAGAAGCCGATCTCGCGCACCGCGTCGATCAGCTGGGCGGGGTCCTTCTTCAGGCCCGCGCCGGGCATGCGGGTCAGGCGCATCTCCTCGTCGGCCTTCTCGCCGACCAGCGCGCGCACCGCCTCGGCCCGCTTCAGGGCGACGCGCATGGCATCCTGCCCATGGATCAGCAGCGCCGGCCGCGACGGGTCCGGCTTGGCCAGATAGCGCGCGATCTCGCCGCCTTTCAGCAGCATCCGCGCCTCATTCCGGCCGCGAGGATGCGACCGCCAGCAGCCGCGTGACCACCTGGTCGGCCAGCATCGTCGCCAGCCGTTCCCGCGCATCCCCTTCGGCCGCCAGGGTCGACACGGTCGTGCCCGTCGTCGAATACGAGGTGAAGCTGCTGACCCGCCCCCGCGTCACCACCACGTCGCCGGGACCAGTTAGGGCGAAATCGGCGGTGCCGTTCAGCGAGTAGCGGGTCGTGACCTCGTCCGTGGTGATCGCCTGCGACACCACCCCGATGCTGATCTGGTAGTCCAGGTCATAGATCGCCGCGTCCTCTCCTCCCAGCCGTTCGGCCAATCGGCGGTTGAAGATGAAGTCGATGGGCGTGTCCGGGTCGCGCGGACGCACCTTGCCCCAGAGGCGCGTGCCCCCGCCCCCCGGCCCATAGACAGGGGTCAGGCCGCAGCCCCCCAGGGCCAGCAGCCCCAGCAGGGCCGTGCGGCGATCAGGCGACCACATTGACGATCCGCCCGGGCACGACGATCAGCTTTCTGGGTGCGGCGCCGTCCAGGAACCGCTGAACGGTTTCGTCGGCCATGACGATCGCCTCGATCTGGTCCTTGGGCATGTCCTTCGGAACCTGGATCTCGGCCCGGCGCTTGCCGTTGATCTGGATCGGCAGGATGACGCTGTCGTCTTGCAGCAAGGCCGCGTCCGCCTCGGGCCAGCCCGCGTCGACGACCATTCCCCGACCGCCAGCGGCTGCCCAGATCTCCTCGGCCAGGTGCGGCACCATCGGTGCCATCAGCTGCGCCATGATGCGCAGGACGACGCGGCGCGCCTCGCCCCCGGCCTGCGACCTGCCGACCGCGTTCGCCAGCTCATAGAGCTTGGCGACCGCCTTGTTGAAGGCAAAGCCCTCGATCGAACGCGTGACATCGGCGATGGCGCGATGCGCGGCGCGGGTCAGGTCGGGATCGTCGCCGCCCTCGGACGCATCCTCGGCCAGGCGGAAGACGCGCGCCAGGAACTTGTACGCGGCCTCGGCCCCGGCGGCGGTCCATTCCACGTCGCGCTCGGGCGGGCTGTCCGACAGCATGAACCAGCGCGCGGTGTCGGCGCCGAAGCTCTCGACGATGTTGACCGGGTCGACGACGTTCTTCTTCGACTTCGACATCTTGGCCGAGGGGATGATCTCGACCGCCGTCCCATCGGCCAGCCTGCCGTCGGTCACATCCTCGGGCAGGTGATAGACCGGGCGCCCCCGGTCGTCGCGGGTCATGTAGATCTCGTGCGTGACCATGCCTTGCGTGAACAGCGCGTCGAACGGCTCCTTCGCCTTTTCCGGCAGATGCCCTGTCTTCACCATCGCCCGCGCAAAAAAGCGCGAATACAGCAGGTGCAGGATCGCGTGTTCGATGCCGCCGATATACTGGTCGACGTTCATCCAGTAGTCCGCATCCGCCCGCACCGTCGGCGCGTCCGCCCCCGGAGAGGTGAAGCGGGCATAATACCACGAGCTGTCCACGAAGGTGTCCATCGTGTCCGTTTCCCGCCGCGCCGCGCCGCCGCATTTCGGACAGACAGCCTGCCGCCAAGTGGGATGACGGTCCAGCGGGTTGCCCGGCACGTCAAAGGTCACGTCCTGCGGCAGCAGCACCGGCAGGTTCTGCTTGGCCTCGGGGACCGTGCCGCAGCTGTCGCAGTGAACGACGGGGATCGGACATCCCCAATAGCGCTGGCGCGAGATGCCCCAGTCGCGCAGGCGGAACTTGGTCACGCCCTTGCCATAGCCCTGCGCCTCGGCATGGGCGATGGCCGCGTCGACGGCGGCCTCTCCGGTCTGGTCGGCCGCGCCGCTGAAGCCGCGGACATAGGTGACGGTTTCGGACTTGGCGGGCACGAAAGGCGCCTTGGAGACCAGTGCGTCGGCCTCGACCAGGTCCATGCCCTGCTGCCCGAAGGTCGCACGGATCGGCAGGCTGTATTTCGTGGCGAATTCATGGTCACGTTCATCATGCGCCGGGCTGCCGAAGATCGCGCCCGTGCCATAGTCCATCAGCACGAAGTTCGCGATCCAGATCGGCAGCTGCCAGTCCGCGTCCAGCGGGTGGCGCACGGTCAGGCCGGTGTCGAAGCCCAGCTTGGGCGCGGTCTCGATGGCCTCCTCGGTGGTGCCGATCCTGCGGCACTCCTCGCGGAAGGCCTCGATCTCGGGGTGCGAGGCGGCCAGTTCCTTGACCAGCGGATGGTCCGGCGACAGCGCCACGAAGGACGCGCCCATCAGCGTGTCGGGGCGGGTGGTATAGACCTCGATCGCCTCATGGCCTGCGGGGGCATCGACGGTGGCAAAGCGGAACTGCAGCCCGCGCGACTTGCCGATCCAGTTGGCCTGCATCAGGCGCACCTTTTCCGGCCAGCCCTCCAGCCCGTCCAGCGCCGACAGCAGCTCGTCGCTGTAGTCGCTGATCTTGAAGAACCACTGCGTCAGCTCGCGCCGCTCGACCGTGGCACCCGACCGCCAGCCCTTGCCGTCGATCACCTGTTCGTTTGCCAGAACGGTCATGTCGACCGGGTCCCAGTTCACCTGCGCCGACTTGCGGGTGATGAGGCCCGCCTCCAGCATGTCCAGGAACAACGCCTGCTGCTGGGCGACATAGGCGTCGTCGCAGGTCGCGAACTCGCGCGACCAGTCAATGGACAGGCCCAAGGGCTTCAGCTGGTCGCGCATGGTGGTGATGTTGGCATAGGTCCATTCGCGGGGATGGCCCCCCTGCTCCATCGCGGCATTTTCGGCAGGCATGCCGAATGCGTCCCAGCCCATCGGGTGCAGCACGCTGAACCCCTGCGCACGCTTGAACCGCGCCACCACGTCGCCCATCGTATAGTTGCGCACATGGCCCATGTGGATGCGCCCCGAGGGATACGGGAACATCTCCAGCACATAGTACTTTGGACGGCTGTCGCGCACGGCGGCGAAGCTGCCGGCATCGGCCCAGGCCTTCTGCCAGCCGGCTTCGCTTGTCGCGGGATCATAGGGCATGGGGAACCTCGGGCATGTCAGTTGCCCGCAGGGTTTATACGTCCCGCAGGGTAGGGTCCAGTGCCCGGCCCGCTCGACCGCAACGGGCCCTCGATGGCGTGATCAGAACCGCCCGTCCCGGATGCGCATCTGCCGGGCGCGCGTCAGGATCGCATCCTCGACCGCGCGCACCGTTCCGGGCTCGACCGCCGCGCCGCCGGGACCCTGCAGCGACAGCCGCAGGCTGCGCGCATCCAGCGCCGGATCGCTGATCTGGATGGTGGCACGATAGGACCGGCCGCCGCCGGGGGGCGTGCCATAGCCGGTCTGGATGACGCCGGTGAAGGGATCGACCGTCTGCACCGGCAGGAAGTTCAGCACGTCCAGGCTGGCGTTCCACAGGTACTTGTTCACGCCCACGGTCCGGTTCGGGTTTTCCGACCGCATGAGGACGTCCTGGATGCGCGTGGTGCTCTCGTCCGGCCGCGTCTGGGAATAGTTCGCCCCGGTATCGCCCCGACCGCAGGCCGCCAGCCCGGCGCAAAGCGTCGCGACGATCGTCAGGCGCGCAGCGCGTGCAAAGATCATGCCATCCCCCGTGGTTTTCGTCAGCGCCAGCATTAGCGCGAACAGCGGTGCCGAAACAAGCGCATTGGGCGCCGGCGGCGGCCCTGCGGCGACTTTGCCCGACGCCCGCCGGGCCGCCGTCGCAGCGGCGGCAGCGCAAGTGTGGCCCAAGTGCATCACGGAAACGGGCAAAGAAATCAGTCCACACGTGATTCCGTTGCATCACGAGTTCGAAAGGGTGAAACAAATCGGCATACCCAGGGCGGGATCGCCGGCTTGGGCATCAGAGAGACAAGAGGGAAAACCACCATGAAAAAGGCTCTTATCGCCTCCACCGCGCTGGTCCTGACCGCCGGCTGGGCTGCTGCCGACGTGACGATCTCGGGTTATGGCCGTACCGGCGTGATCTATTACGAAAACGACGCGGACGTGAACGAGACGCAGGTGATTTCGCGCCTGCGCATGAACATCGACGCGGCGACCTCGACCGACGCCGGCGTCGACTTCGGTGCCCGCTTCCGCATCCAGTGGGACCAGAACCAGGACGACGCAGGCGAACTGAACGCCGGCAAGCTCTATGTCACCGCCAGCGGCCTGACCGTTGAAATCGGTAACACCGAAACCGCTCTGGACAGCTCGGGCCTGATCTACGCGACCGAATTGGGTTCGTACGACCGTTCGGTCGGCTTCAGCGCCGTCACCGGCAACTTCTTCGCTTATGACGCTGACGAATACGGCAATCGCATCGTTGGTGAAGATGGCAACATCGGCAACGACGGCGTGAGCCGCCTGGGCGTCTTCGCCAAGTACGAAATCGCCGGTGTGTCGGTCATGGGCTCGATCATCGACCCCGACCAGACGGACGACGTCGAGTTCCTCGAAGGTGGCAACGAGAAAGAATACAGCCTCGCGGCCGACTACACCTGGAACGAGCGTCTGGAACTGTCGGCTGGCTACACCCAGAACGGTGCTGGCTTCGACGACAACGACATCTTCTTCGTCGGCGCCCGCTATGCCGTCATGGAGAACGCCCGCATCGGTCTGAACTACGTCGACACCAACGACGAGGACGACAGCGAGTACGGCGCCGACGGCCAGACCTTCGCCCTGTACGGTGACTACACCCTGGCTGATGGTCTGACCAACATCGAAGCCTATGTCGCCAACAACAATCGCGATTCGAACGAAACCGACAACGCGTTCGGCGTCGGCGTGAACTACGACCTGGGCGGTGCCCGTCTGGGTGCGTCGCTGCAGCGCGACTACGACGAAAACGTGACCGCCGACATGGGCGTTCGCTTCAACTTCTGATCCATCCGATCGGAAGCAGACTGGAGAGCGGGCCTTGCGCCCGCTCTTTTCTTTTTGTCAGGTGGCCGCATGGGACTGGAAGACATCAAGCGCCGCATCAGCGCGGCAGAGCAGGCGGCGGGGCGTGCACCCGGCAGCGTCACGCTGATCGCCGTCAGCAAGGTTCAACCCGCCGCACGGGTCGAGGCGGTGCTGACTGCAGGCCACACCGTCTTCGGCGAAAACTACGTCCAGGAGGCGCAGGACAAGTGGCCCGCCTGGCGCCGCCACTTCCCCGGCGTCTCGGTTCACATGATCGGGCCGCTGCAGTCGAACAAGGCGAAACCGGCGGTGCAGCTGTTCGACACGATCCACACGCTGGACCGCATGACGCTGGCGCGCAAGCTGGCGCAGCAGGTCGACGAACAGGGGCGCACGCCGCAGCTGTTCGTCCAGGTGAACACCGGCGATGAGCCGCAGAAGGCAGGCATCCTGGCGGATGAGCTTCCGGGTTTCCTGGCATCCTGCCATGAACTTGCGCTGGCGCCGCAGGGGCTGATGTGCATCCCCCCCGAAGGTCTGGACCCGGTGCCGCATTTCCGCCTGCTGCGACAGCTGGCGAACGACAACGGGTTGCAGAACCTGTCGATGGGGATGAGCGCCGACTTCGAAGCCGCCATCGCCGAGGGGGCGACCCACGTGCGCGTCGGCTCGGCCATCTTCGGGGCGCGGGACTACGCCGGGACGGAGTAACCCGGCAAAGAAGGCCCCGGCACGATCAGCCGCGTTCCCGGCCGGGCGCGCCGCGCGATCCAGATCAGATCTCGACGGGCGAAGGCGATGCAGCCCTCGGTGCCAAACCGGGGACGGCGCCACTGGTGCAGGAAGATCGCCGATCCGGCACCGGGCGCGGCATCCGGCCAGTTCCAATCCGTCGTCAGGACCAGGTCATAGAGCGGATCGGGTCGCCGCATCCGCTCGTGGCTGGCGGGCAGCGGCGCGCGGGCGTGGTGGTTGTAGGCCGGATGGGCGGAATCGTCGCACCAGAGATCGCCGGGACCGATCGACCGCGCCCAGGACGCCGGACGCGGAAGCCGGTCGGCCCGATACCAAAGGCCGGTGATGCGGTGCACGCCCGCAGGGGTGGCGCCGTCGCCTTCGCGCTTGGCCGCCGTCACGCCCGTCTTGCCGATGCTGCAGGGGAACACCCGCCCAAGGAACCGCAGCCCATGCGGCGTCAGGACCATGTCGTCCGCGGTCACAGCAGGTGCCCCGACTTGCGCGCCTTGATGTCGAGGTAGCCGGTGTTGTGCGGGTTGCGCGCGACGATCAGCGGCACGCGTTCAGCCACGACGATGCCGTGGCCCTCCATCATGGCGACTTTGCGCGGGTTGTTGGTCATCAGGCGGACGGACGCGAAGCCCAGCCTGCGCAGCAGCGCGGCGCCGATGCGGAAGTCGCGCTCGTCATCCTCGAATCCAAGCCGGTGGTTCGCCTCGACGGTGTCGAAGCCTTGATTCTGCAGGTCATAGGCGCGCATCTTGTTGGCCAGGCCGATGCCCCGCCCTTCCTGGTTCAGGTAGAGCAGGACGCCGGCACCCTCCTTCCCCATCGCCTCCAGCGCCGCGTTCAGCTGCGGTCCGCAGTCGCATTTCAGACTGCCCAAGACGTCACCGGTGAAGCAGGCCGAGTGCAGCCGCGCCAGCACCGGCTGATCGCGCGGCGGATCGCCGATCTCGATGGCGTAATGTTCCTCGCCGCCGTTGTCGGGGCGAAAGATGTGCAGGCGCGACCGCTCGGCTGCCATCAGCGGCAGGCGGGCGGCGGCGACCGGCGCCATCGCGGCCTCGCTCGCCAGCTGCGCCAGGGCGGGGCCGGGCGCCAGCCGCGTCAGGCCGTCGGGTGCAGGCGCGGAAACCAGCAGCATGGCGGGCAGCAGCTCGGCCGACTTGGCCAGGGCGATGGCCGCGCGATGGGCGGTCGCGTCGCCGCCACGAAGGGTCACCAGCGGCCCCTTCATCGGCGTCATCAGGTCCGCTGACGGATCGGCCAGCGCCCGCAGCCACGCAAGGTCGGCATCCGCAGGCAGCACGACACGCGCCAGATCGCCATCATAGGTGCGCGCCTTCAGCGTCTCGGCGCGCCGACCGGTCAGCGCCAGCGCGGCGGGACCAAGCGCGCGCAGATCGGCCAGCCGGTCCGGCGACAGGGTCTCGACCGCGACAGCCAGGTGGTCTCCCAAGGCCACGGGCAGGCCCATGCGCAGGTCCACCCGCGCGCGGGCGATGGTTTCGGCAAGGGTCGGGATCAGGCTCATGGTGCCACGCGGATCTGAAACATTCTGAAACATAGTGCGCCGAACCGACAACTCCATGTGAGAAATCCGACATGTCGCTGGACGGTTCGCGCAACCGTCCCCACTGATTGCCCAAGCGAACCGAAGGAGGCAACATGCCCGGACTGAAAAAGATCCTGCTGGTCGACGACGAGGAAGACCTGCGCGAAGCCCTGGCCGAGCAGCTGGTCGCAACGGACGACTTCGACGTGACCGAGGCCGGCAGCGGCGCCGAGGCGGTCGAGGCCACGAAGAACGCGATCTTCGACCTGGTGGTGCTGGACGTCGGCCTGCCCGACACCGACGGCCGAGAACTGTGCAAGAAGCTGCGCAAGCTGAACGTCAAGTGCCCCATCGTGATGCTGACCGGCCACGACACCGATGCCGACACGATCCTGGGCCTCGACGCCGGCGCGAACGATTATGTGACGAAGCCCTTCAAGTTTCCCGTCCTGCTGGCCCGTCTGCGCGCCCAGTTGCGCACCCATGAACAAAGTGAGGACGCGATCTTCCAGCTTGGGCCGTACACCTTCAAGCCGGCCATGAAGATGCTGATCGACCAGAAGGACCGCAAGGTCCGCCTGACCGAGAAGGAAACCAACATCCTCAAGTTCCTCTACCGCGCCCAGGACGGGGTCGTGCCGCGCGACGTGCTCTTGCACGAGGTCTGGGGATACAATGCCGGCGTCACGACGCACACGCTCGAGACCCACATCTATCGCCTGCGCCAGAAGATCGAACCCGATCCGTCTAACGCACGGCTGCTGGTGACCGAGTCCGGCGGATATCGGCTGGTCGCCTGATCGGCAGGTTTCGGCGCATCCGACACGGCGCGGGAACCACCGCGTGTTCCCAGAGTTGGAACACCCGAAGCCCAGTGGTCGGTGGATGCGGCCACACTCCCCCTCCCTCTCTGATGCCCCGGCGTTTCCGCGCCGGGGCTTTTTTCAGGTCGTGGATGGCCGGGTTGCGGACTGGGATAAAGAGGCGGCGCGACGCTTCACGATGTCGGCCGGCGAAGGCGCTCTGGGCAGCATGGAGGAACGGTTCTGAAAAGGTCGCCAGGCGCGAGGCGGTCGCGGAATGTCATGTATCCTTGCTTGCGAAACCAATCTCATCGATGCCACGACGCGCGTTCAAGTGGTTTCGGGTCGGATTTGGGCAGTTCGACCGCTCCCCAAGCGATTGCATTCTGTGCCGTGGCCGAACTCCCGCTGTTACCGGCGATGTCGCGAACGCCACAGCCGGCATCCGGGGCAGCGCAAGTCCCGCTGAAACTGTGCCCATTCAACACGGTCCCTGATGTCTATCCTGCCCCGGACGACGGAGCGCGAATGACCGGCGGACACGTCGAACCGGCACGACGCACGACGTGTCCGGCGCCGGATCGAGCCGGAATCACCCGCGCCCGTGCGCTGCGGACCAGTCCTCGTCCGGGCCGATGGGAATGATCCGGTGCGGGTTGATCATGTCGTGGCTGAAGTAATAGTGCCGCATGAAGTGGTCAGGATGCACTGTGTCCGCCACGCCGGGCCACTGGTACAGTTCGCGCGCCCAACCCCAAAGGTTCGGATAGTCGACGATGCGCCGGCGGTTGCACTTGAAGTGCGTGTGGTAAACCGGATCAAAGCGCACCACCGTGGTAAAGAGCCGCCAGTCCGCCTCGGTGATGCGGTCGCCGGTCAGATACCGGTGCTGCGCCAGCGCCCCCTCGATCCAGTCGAGGCTGTCGAACAAGGGCACGACCGCCTTGTCATAAGCTTCCTGCGACGTGGCGAAGCCTGCCTTGTAGACGCCATTGTTGACGGTGTCATAGATGCGGGCGTTCACCTCCTCGATCCGGTCGCGCAGATCGGCGGGCCAATAGTCGTCGGTGTTCCCGGTGATCCCGTCGAACGCGCCGTTGAACATGCGGATGATGTCGGCGCTTTCGTTCGATACGATCTGCCCCGTCTGCCGGTCCCAAAGCACCGGCACCGTCACCCGGCCGGACGCATCCGGCTTGGCTTTCAGATAGACCTGACGCAGGTAGTCCAGCCCGAACTGGCGGTCGCCGGTCGCGCCGGGGAAGTCGGTCCTGAACTCCCACCCGTCCTTCAGCATCTCGGGGTGGACGACCGACACGTCGATATGGTCCCGAAGGTCCTTCAGCGCCCGGAAGATCATCGTGCGATGCGCCCAGGGGCAGGCATGGCTGACATAGAGGTGATAGCGCCCGCTTTCGGCGGTGAAGCCGCCCTCGCCCGTCGGGCCTGCGCTGCCATCGGCGGTCACCCAGTTGCGGAACTTCGACGTGTCGCGCTTGAACTCTCCGCCCGTGCTGTCGGTGTCGTACCATTCGTCCTTCCAGACGCCCTCGACCAACTGACCCATGTCATGTCCTTTCGATGATGCTGAGGCATGGAACGGACGGGGCCCTCGCTTGTTCCGAATCTAGCCGATGGCCCTGTCACGGGTTTCGGTGCCGACCAGCAGCAGCGCAGCAGCGGCCAGCAGCAGCAGGACCGCGAAGCTGCCGATGGCCAGCCCGAAGCCCCGAGCAAAGACCACCGCCAACAGGCTTGGCGCCAGGATGCCGCCAAGGCGAGCCACGGCGCTGGCCGTGCCCATTCCGGTCCCGCGCAGGTGGGTCGGATAGATCTCGGGCGTGAAGGCATAGAGCGCACCCCAGGTGCCCAGCAGCGCAAAGCTCATGACGATCAGGGCTGTCGCGACGGCGACCGCGCCGCTGGCCCAGGCAAACAGCCCGCAGCCCGCAGCCGACAGGACCAGGAACCCCGCCAGGGTTGCGCGCCGGCCGATCGCCTCGACCCCCCAGGCCGCCAGCGCGTATCCGGGCACCTGCGCCAGCGCCAGAATCACCAGAAAACCGTATCCGCGCACGAAGCCGAAGCCCTCGGTCGCCAGCTGGCCCGGCACCCAGACAAAGACGCCGTAATAGGACAGCGACACCAGGAACCAGACGGCCAGCACGCCCATCGTCGCGCGCCGCAGCGTCGGCGCGAGGATGGTGCGGGCGGCCCCTGCCGGTACCGGCGCAGGCTTCAGATGCGCCTGCGGGGGCAGCGGCTCGGCGCCATTGATACGCAGGATGCGGTCGATGACGACGCGCGCCTCGGCCTGACGGCCGGTGCGGACAAGGTACATGGGCGATTCGGGGATCCACAGCCGCAGGCCGAAACCGATCAGCGCCGGCAGCGCCGCCACCAGGAAGATCCAGCGCCACGGCGCCTCGGCTCCCAGGGATGCCGCGGCCCAGGCCGTCAGCGCCACGATGACCGTGCCGACGGCCCAGAACCCCTCCAGCCAGACCAGCCAGCGTCCGCGGTTCTTCGGCGGCAGGAACTCGGCCATCATCGCGTAGTCCACTGGCAGCGTGCCGCCGACCGCCAGCCCTGTCAGGAAGCGCAGCGCCAGAAGCCAGGTGAAGTCCCCCGCCACGACCGAGGCCAGCCCGAAGACCGCGTCCATCGCGACGGTCCCCACCAGCACCCACTTGCGCCCGATCCGGTCGGCCAGCCGGCCGAACAGGAACGCACCCACGAACATGCCAAGGAAGAACGCCGTGCCGATCTGCAGCGCCGTCACACGCTCGACCCCGAATGTGGCCGCGACCGAAGGCGCGGCAAAGCCGACCGCGATCACCTGCATCGCGTCGGCCGCCCAGACCAGCCCGAAGATGCCCAGCAGGCGCCACTGGAACCGTCCGGTCCCCCCACGCGTCAGCGCCTCGTCGATGGTCAGCCTCATCGGGTCCCCCTGCCGTCTTTTCCCTTGCATAACGCGCGCGGGCCGTATGGCAACCCCGTGGCTCGACAGGCACGGCCCCCGCCGTTAGGGTCCGCCCCCAAAGGAGAGCCGCATGTTCACCATCGCCACCTGGAACATCAACTCGGTCCGCCTGCGCGAGGGGCTGGTCGCCCGCCTGCTGCAGGACGAGGGCCCGGACGTGCTGTGCCTGCAGGAATGCAAGTCGCCGGTGGACAAGATCCCGCTGACGAAGTTCCGCGACCTGGGCTATCACCACATCGTTGCGCGGGGCCAGAAGGGCTATAACGGCGTCGCCATCCTGTCGCGCCTGCCGCTGGAGGATGCGGGCGACCGCGACTATGCGCGGCTGGGTCATGCCCGGCACGTATCCGCGCGGCTGGAAAACGGCGTCGTGATCCACAACATGTACGTGCCTGCGGGCGGCGACGTTCCCGATCGCACGGTGAACGAGAAGTTCGGCCAGAAGCTGGATTTCGTGTCCGAGATGCGCGACGTCTTCCACGCCGACAAGCCGCAGAAGTCGATCCTGGTCGGCGACCTGAACATCGCCCCGCGCGAGGACGACGTGTGGTCGCACAAGCAGCTTCTGAAGATCGTCAGCCACACGCCCATCGAAGTCGAGCACCTGCTGGCCGCGCAGGATGCCGGCGGCTGGGTCGACGTGACGCGCCAGGACATCCCATCGGGGCTGCTCTACAGCTGGTGGAGCTATCGCGCCAAGGACTGGGACGCCGCCGACAAGGGCCGTCGGCTGGATCACATCTGGGCCAGCCCGGACATCGCCAATGCCGCGCACAACAGCCGCATCCTGCGTCCCTGCCGCGGGTGGGAGGGCCCCAGTGACCATGTCCCGGTGCTGGCCAGCTTCGATCTGTGACACGGGGCGCCGGTGATGCCGGCCGCGGGGTGGCAGGCGGGTGCCGGCGATGCAATCCGCCCTTTTGTTCGCCCGCCCGACGCCCCATATTGACCCCAAGCGCCAAGAACCGAACGATCCGGGGACGACATGACCATGCTTTTCGATGGGGCCGCCGCGCCCAAGACCGATGACTTCATCAAGGACGTGACCGAGGCCACCTTCATGGTCGAGGTCGTCGAGGCCTCGATGGAAGTGCCCGTCATCGTCGACTTCTGGGCCCCCTGGTGCGGCCCCTGCAAGACCCTCGGCCCTGCGCTGGAAGCCGAGGTCGCGCGCCACAAGGGGCGTGTCCGCATGGCCAAGGTGGACGTGGACCAGAACCAGACCATCGCCTCGCAGCTGCGCGTGCAGTCGATCCCCACCGTCTATGCCTTCTTCAAGGGCCAGCCGGTCGATGCCTTCCAGGGCGCACTGCCGGCCAGCCAGATCAAGCAGTTCGTGGACAAGCTGGCCGCGATGTCCGGCGATGACGGCGGCCTGGCCGACGCCCTGGCCGCGGCCGAGCAGATGATCGAGGACGGCGAGGCCGCCGACGCGATCGAGACCTTCACCGCCATCATCGGCGAGATGCCTGACAGCCCCGACGCCTGGGGCGGCCTGATCCGCGCCCACCTGGCGGCCGGCGATCACGCCGCGGCTGCGTCAACCCTGCAGCAGGTGCCGGGTCCCGTCGCGACCTCGGCCCCGGTCGAGGCCGCGCGCGCCCAGTTGCAGCTGGCGCAGCAGGCCAGCAGCGCCGGACCGCTGGACGACCTGCAGGCACGGGTCGATGCCGACCCGTCCGACCAGCAGGCGCGGCTCGAATACGCCCAGGCCCTTCATGCCGCCGGCCGGGTCGAGGAAGCCATCGACGTCCTTCTGGACAGCTTCCGCCGCGACCGCGACTGGAACGAGGGTGCGGCCAAGGCCCAGCTGATCACCATCTTCGACAGCCTCAAGCCGAACGACCCCATCGCCCAGAAGGGCCGCCGCCGCCTGTCGTCGTTGATTTTCGCCTGATCCATGCCCCGCAGATTCGACCTGCCGGACCGCATCGCCCTGTTCCCGCTGCCGGGGGCGGTGCTGATGCCCCGCGCCCGCCTGCCGCTGCACATCTTCGAGCCGCGCTATCTGCAGATGCTGGAAGACACGCTGAAGACCGACCACCGCCTGATCGGCATGATTCAGCCCGAGGGCGAGGGCCTGTCATCCATCGGCTGCGCGGGCCGCGTCGTCGCGTTTTCGGAAACCGATGACGGGCGGATGATGATCTCGCTCGGCGCGGTGTCGCGGTTCCGGCTGCTGGAGCCGCAGGAAGGCTTTGCCCCCTACCTCCAGGGCCGCGTCGACTGGTCGTCCTTTCCGCGCGACACCGCCGGGACCGAACAGGACCCGAACCTCGACCGCAAGGCGCTGTTCGACCTTCTGGCGCGCTACATGGAAACGCAGGAGCTGTCGACGGATTGGGACGCCGCCTCGCAGGCCGAGGACGAGCTTCTGATCAACTCGCTGTCGATGATGCTGCCCTTCGGCCCCGGCGACAAGCAGGCGCTGCTGGAATCGCCCACGCTGGCCGATCGCCGCGAACTGCTGATCGGCCTGATCGAATTCGCCCTCCACGGCGGCGAGAACGAGGAACGACTGCAATGACCGACACCGTCCCCGCCTTCGACCGCCACATGCTCGCGGCGCTGGTCTGCCCCGTCACCCACGCGCCGCTGCGTTACGACGCCGACCGGCAAGAGCTTGTCTCTCGCGCCGCCGGTCTTGCCTTCCCGATCCGCTCCGGTATCCCCATCATGCTGATCGACGAAGCCCGCCAGATCAGGGCCGATGACTGACGCCCCGCGCCCCGCCGCGGTCCCGCGCGTATCGGCGCGCGCCCTCGCCCCCGCCCGCCTGCCGGTCTGGCTGCGGGTCTTGATCGGGGCCTGCTGCCTGATCGAGGTCCTGCTGTTCGTTGCAGGTCTTTTCGGCTATCCGGCCGTGCGGCAGGCGACCTTCATGCTGGTCGCCTTCTGGTCGCTCCTCTTCTGGGACGGGGCGGGCATCTACCCGGGGCAGTGGCTGGTCATGTTCCTGACCTACGGCCTGCTGCACGCGGGGCCGCTGCACCTGGGCATGAACATGATCTCCCTTGCCGCCGTCGGGCGGGAACTTAGCGGCATGGTCGGCTCGGGGCGGATGGCGCTGATCTACCTGGCCAGCCAGATCGGCGGCGCGCTGACATTCGCGCTGATGCAGCCCGATGCGGGCCCCATGATCGGTGCCTCGGGTGCGGTCTTCGGCGTGGCCGGCGCGCTTGTGGGACATGCCGCCGTCACATTGCGCCGCCGTCAGCGCCCGACCGCGCCGCTGGTCCGCGCCGTCGGCCTGCTCCTCGCGCTCAACATCGGCCTGACCCTGCTGATGCCCTCGATCGCATGGGAGGCGCATCTGGGCGGCGCCCTGAGCGGTCTGCTGCTGGGCGTGGCCTTCGCGCTGTCGACCCCTCGCTGAGAACGCTTCTGTCGTCAGCTGTCCAGGGGGGTCCGGGGGGCCGGCCCCCCGGCGTCGCGGGACGCAACCGGACCTTCGTCCGCGTCCGCCACGTCGTCCTCGGCCTCACCCTCAACGGCAGTCAGTCGCCGCAACGCAGGGCGGAAGATATCCGCAGGTGTCCACGCCAGCGAGGCCGCATCCGCTTCGGGCGCCTGCGCCAGGTGCTCGGCGACCAGCCGGTGCCCGATCCCATAGCCCGTCCACTTGCGGACCTTGCCGCGCCCCAGGAACCACTCGGGAAAGTCGAAGTCCCGCCGCGCCCACAGATGTCCTGCCTGCTTCAACGTCCCGGGCCCTGGCCGGACCGCATCCCAAGGGTCCGGCGCACCGCCCAGGATCTGCAGCACGAAATGGCCCGCCAGCCCCTCGCTGACCAGCGCCTCGCCCAGCGACAGCCCGTATCCGGGCCCTTCCCACCGCAGCAGGTGGTGCAACTCGTGGACCAGCGTCCGCTGCAGATGCTCGACCGAGAAACGCTCGGGCATCAGGGTGATCTCGATCACGCCGGGCGCAGGGGACTGGCCGCCGATGCCCCAGTCGGGAATGACCGCATCGCCCGCGCGCAGCACAAGATCGAAGCGCGGCAGGTCGACATGATCGTCGACCATCGCCACGCTCTCGCGCAGGGTGGCGCGAATGGCGGACATGTTGCCGGTCAGGGCGTTGCGCGCGTTCAGCAGATGCAGGTGCCAGATGGTCATGTCACGGATATACCTGCCGCCGTCCCGCCGCGCCAGAGTTCCTCAGACCTCGGGCACCAGCACTTCCCGCTTGCCGACATGGTTGGCGGCGCTGACGACCCCTTGATCCTCCATCTGCTCGACCAGGCGCGCGGCCTTGTTATAGCCGATGGCGAGCTTGCGCTGGATGTAGCTGGTCGAACATTTGCGATCCTTGGCCACGATCATCACCGCCTGGTCATAGAGCGCGTCGTCCCCGCCCTCGCCACCGCCAAGACCCAGCACCGCATCGATATCCGATGCCACCTCGTCCTCGGGTCCCTCGACCACGCCGGACTTGTAGCTGGGCGGCCCGAAGGACTTCAGGTGGTTCACGATCTCCTCGACCTCCTCGTCGCTGACGAAGGGGCCGTGGATGCGGGTGATGCGCGCGCCGTTGCCCATGTAGAGCATGTCGCCTTGCCCCAGCAGCTGCTCGGCCCCCTGTTCGCCCAGGATCGTGCGGCTGTCGATCTTGGACGTCACCTGGAAGCTGACCCGCGTGGGAAAGTTCGCCTTGATCGTGCCGGTGATGACGTCGACCGAGGGGCGCTGCGTCGCCATGATCAGGTGGATGCCGCTGGCCCGCGCCATCTGCGCCAGGCGCTGGATGCAGGCTTCGATTTCCTTGCCCGCGACCATCATCAGGTCGGCCATCTCGTCGACGACGACGACGATATAGGGGAACGTTTCGGGCTGGAACTCCTCGGTCTCCCAGATCGCGTCGCCGGTATCCTCGTCAAAGCCGGTCTGCACGGTGCGCTTGAACATCTCGCCCTTCTTGAGGGCTTCGATGACGCGGCCGTTATAGCCCTCGATGTTCCGGACGCCCATCTTGGACATCTTGCGATAGCGGTCCTCCATTTCTCCGACAACCCATTTCAGCGCGACGACAGCCTTCTTGGGGTCGGTGACGACCGGGGACAGCAGGTGCGGAATACCGTCATAGACCGACAGTTCCAGCATCTTGGGGTCGATCATGATCAGCCGGCATTCGTCAGGAGTCAGCTTGTACAGCAGCGACAGGATCATCGTGTTGATCGCCACCGACTTGCCCGAACCGGTGGTCCCGGCGATCAGCAGGTGGGGCATCTTGGCCAGGTTCGCCACGACCGGATCGCCGCCGATGTCCTTGCCAAGCGCCAGGGGCAGCGGCTGCGTGCCGTCGCCAAAGGCGCGGCTGGCAAAGATCTCGCGCAGCAGGACCTTCTCGCGCCGCGCATTGGGCAGTTCGATCCCGATGACCGACCGGCCCGGCACGGTGCTCACGCGCGCCGACAGCGCCGACATGGACCGCGCGATGTCGTCTGCCAGGCCGATGACGCGGCTGGCCTTCAGCCCCGGCGCGGGCTCCAGCTCGTAAAGCGTGACGACGGGTCCAGGGCGCACCTCGGTGATCTGCCCCTTGACGCCATAGTCGTCCAGCACCGCCTCCAGCGTGCGGGCGTTCTCCATCAGCACCTCTTGCGAGACCGGCTGCTGGTCGCCATCCGTCGGCGCCGACAACAGGTCCAGCGGCGGACGTTCGTAGGCACCGTCCGGATCTTCGGCGCGAAGCGTCGGGGCGGCGGTGCGGGCAGGCTCGGGCTTGGGGGCCGCCGGGATGATGCGGGTGGCGGAGGGCTGGGTCACGGCCTCATCGTCCTCGACCTCGGACGCAGGCGGCACGCCATCGCGCGCCAGGCGCGAGGTCACTGCCTTCAGGACCGAGGTCTTGGCGGTGCTGGTGCGGATCGCATCGCTGATCCGGCCGCGAACCTCGGCGTCGGACGGGCCTTCGCCGTCCCAGTCGGCATCGCGCTCGATCAGCTCCGGCTCGGGCAGTTCCTCCTCCAGCTCGAAGGCGGGGGGCGGGGCGGTCCGGCGGCGCGGTGCTGTCACGACGGGGGCGGCACGCGGCGCGTCCTCGTCGGACCCGCGCGGCTGACGCAGGCGCTGCGAGACCGCCACGCCTGTCGCCGCCGCGCCGACCGCCATGTGGCGCGCCGCGCCAAGTCCGGCGATGAAGCGCCGCCACAGGCCCGTCAGCTCCGCCCGGTCGAATCCGAAGACGAAGGCGCCCGCCGCGACGACGGCCAGCGCCATCAGCAGCGCCGCCACCCGAATGCCCAGCTGCGCCTTCATCGGCAGGATGTTCAGCAGCGCGCCCATGACCATGTCGCCGAAATGCCCGCCCAGGCCATAGGTCTGCTGCCATTCCGGCCCTGGAACCAGCGTGCTGGCATAGACCGACACCAGCGCCACGGCCAAGGGCGTGAAGATGCCGCGCATCAGCCGGTCCTCGCCCTTGTGCAGCATCAGCCGCAGACCCCACACCCAGGCCGCGGCGACCAGCATCCAAGACCCGTACCCCGCGATCATGATCAGCGCCGAAGCGACATATGCGCCGAAACTGCCCAGCATGTTCTGCGCCGGCGCGTCGGTTGCCGAGCGGAAGCTGGGATCGTCGGCGGTCCAGCTGCCCAGCATCATCGCGATGACGATGCCCAGGATGATCAGACCCGCGCCCGCCAGTTCCTTGCCCCGGCGTTCCAGCGCGGCGCGGGTGGACTGATCGAACAGCGGATCGCGTTGTTTCGCCTGCCAGCTTGCCATGATCTCACCCCTCCGCAATGTCGTCGTAAAGAACCGCGCGCAGTCGTGTCAGCGCCGTATCGGTCTGGGCCGCATCGGCGACCAGCGCCACGCGGATGAAGCCGCGCCCGGGGTTCGTCCCGCCCACATCCCGCGACAGATATGCGCCCGGCAGCACCTGGATGCCGGCCTCGGCCCACAGCTTGCGGGCGGCGGCCTCTCCGTCAGGGACGGGCAGCCACAGGAAGAACCCGCCCTCGACGGGGCGATAGCCGGGAACGTTACCCAGCACCCGGTCGGCAATGCGGTATTTCTGCTGATACATCTCGCGGCTGGCATCCACATGCGCCTCCTCGGCCCAGGCCCGTTCGCTGACGCGCTGGACGGGCAGCGGCAGCGGCGCCCCCGCATAGCTGCGCAGGCGCCGCATCTGACGGATCTGCGCCAGCCCTCCGGCAGCAAAGCCCGACCGCAGCCCCGGCAGGTTCGACCGCTTCGATAGCGAGTTGAACATCACCACCCGGTCGGGCAGCCCCATGTCCGTTGCGACTTTCAGCGCGCCGGGCGGCGGCGCATCGCGCCAGATCTCGGAATAGCATTCGTCGGCCAGGATCAGGAAATCATGACGCTCGGCCAGGGCCAGCAGCCGTTCCAGATAGTCGCGACCGGCCACCGCGCCCTGCGGGTTGGCGGGCGAACACAGATAGGCCAGCGCCACCCGGTCCAGCAGCGCCGGGTCAAGTGCCGCATAATCGGGCAGATTGCCGGTATCAGGCGTGGCGGGCACGAAGACGGGGTCTGCATGCACGGCGGCGGCGGCCACGGCATAGACCTGGTAGAACGGGTTCGGGATCAGCACGGCGGGCCGCTGGCCGTTCTTGGTTTCCGGACATAGCGCCAGCGCGGCGTTGAACAGCCCCTCGCGCGTGCCGTTCAGGATCATCAGCCGATCTGGCGCGACATCCAGGTCGTGGCGCCGACCAAGCCAGCCGCCGATCGCGGCCAGCAGCTCTGGCGTGCCTTCGTTCACGGGATACTTCGCCAGCTCGCCGATGCTGTCGGCCATGACGCCCGCGACGAAGTCCGGCATCGGGTGGCGAGGTTCCCCAATGGTCAGGACCATTGGGGATTCGCCCGCGGACAACCCTGGGGTGATGTCCGCCAGCAGCGCCCGCAAACGCGGAAACGCGTATTCCGGCAGGTTCGAGAACCGCTCGGGGAATGCCATCTGTGCCTCGCTTCTTCGGGGTCTTCGCCCCGTTCATTGGCCGAAACATTAGCGGCATCGCGCCCGTGCGTCCAGCCAAGACGGGGCTTCAGGCGTGCAGCGCGGCCTCGGCCCCGGCGGCGACGCGCAGCAGGTGGCGGTCCAGACCCGCATGTCCCATGAGCGAGATCCCGCAGCATGGATGCCCCGTCGGCAGCGTGACCGATGGCAGGCCCAGAAGGTTCGCGATTCGCGTGTTCCGAAGCGTCAGCAGGTTGGCCCGAACGAACTCTGCCTCGTCGCTCATCAGCCGCTGGGTCGTGGGCGGCATGATCGGCACGGTCGGGACCAGCACCGCGTCATAGCCGCCAACCACGTCCTTGATCCATTTGCGGCGGATGCGGGACAGCTGCTCCCATGCGGCGACATAGCCGGGGCCGCTCACCTCGGCGCCGCCGCGGAAGCGGTCCAGGATGGGTTTCCACATCAGTTCGGGCGCATCCTCGATCTGCGCACGCCAGATGCCATAGGCCTCGGGCGCGAACAGCTGCGGCGACAGCGCCATCGCCCGGTCCAACCAATCGGTGGTGACATGGGTGACGGTCGCACCCGCAGCGGCAAGCCGCGCCACGGCATCCTCGAAGGCGGCGACCGGCCCGGCTTCTGCCCCGTCGAAGGGCAGGCCGTCCAGCACCATCAAGCGCATGCCGCGCACCGTCGCCTCGGCCAGGTCGGGGGCGCGCTGGTCGGCCATGATGGCGAACAGCTCGGCGCAGTCCTCGACCGTGCGGGCGATGGGGCCGGCGATGTCGAAGCGGCGTGCCAGCGGCACCACGCCCTTTTCGGGCAGCGCGTCATGCGTCGGCTTGAAGCCGACCAGCCCGTTCCAGGCCGCAGGCACACGGATCGACCCGCCCGTATCCGTCCCGATCGCCGCCGCCGCCAGCCCCAGCGCCACCGAAACCGCCGCCCCCGAGGACGAACCCCCGGGAGCAAGGTCCGGGTCCAGCGCATTCGGCGGCGTGGCCGTCACCGGGTTCAGCCCCAGGCCCGAAAATGCCAGTTCCGTCATGTGGGTCTTGCCCAGGCAGATCGTGCCGCGCCTAGCTGCGCGGGCCAGGATGTTGGCGTCCTTGCGCGGCACCCGGCCTTCCAGCAGCTTCGATCCGGCCTCGGTCACGGTGCCGCCGCTGTCGATATTGTCCTTCCAGCTGATCGCGACGCCGTCCAGCAGGCTGTGGCGGCGTTCCTGCTTGGCGCGGTCATGGGCGGCCACGGCCTCGGACCGGGCGCGGGCGGGCGTCAGGCGGGCATAGATGCGGGCGCAGTCGGGATGGGTCTTCGCCGCGTCCAGATAGGCTTCGGTCTGGTTGATCGGGTCCAGAAGGCCCGCCATGATCGCGCGGCCCTGCTGCGTGGCCGAGGCTTTCAGCCAATCCATTCAGTTACCCCGGCCATTCAGAAATCCACCGCGAGGCCGTTCTTTTCGTAGTCGCCATAGCGCACCGGTTCCGGACCGTCGCGGCCGCCGTATTCCTTGGGCAGGATCCGGGCCGCCTGCGCGCGGCGGCGCTCTTCGGCCTCGGCCAGGGCACGTTGCGCTGCGGGAGGCAGGTCGGGGGTGTCATCGCTCATGGAAAGATCCTCCGGATGGGCGTATGGGTGACGGTCAGTCTTGACGAACATGTAGGCAAAGGAAAGCGATTTGGCAAAGCCGGGCGGCGATGTGGCGCGCAGGGGCGCCTTGCGATTGATCCAGGGCGTGCGCGACGGGCGGTCCCTGTCGGACCAGTCCGGCGCGCTGCGGTCGCTGCCGGTGGCCGAACAGGCGCGGGCGGCGCGGCTGGCGGCCGAAACCCTGCGCCACCAGGGCCGCGCCGACCGGGTGATCGAGCCGCTGGTCGCGCGCAAGCCTGCCCCCCAAATCGCCGACGTCCTGCGCCTCGCGGTGGTCGAGATGCTGGAACTGGGCGCCCCCGCCCATGGCGTCGTCGGCGCGGCGGTGGACCTGACGCGGACCTTGGGCAAGCGCGGCCAAGCGGCGGCGGGCATGGTGAACGCGGTGCTGCGCAAGGCCAGCGCCTTCGCGGGTTGGGCCGACCTGCCGCCGCAGCCGCTGCCCGAATGGCTGCGCGATCCGCTGGTCGAGGCTTATGGCGGCGACGTCATGGCCGCCATCGAGGCCGCCCACCAGCGGGGCGCGCCGTTGGACCTGACGCCCCGCCCCGGCGCGGCCGCGGTGCCGGGTGCCGACCCGCTGCCCACCGGATCATGGCGCATCCACGGCCCGGCGCAGGTCACGGCGCTGTCCGGCTACGACGTTGGCGACTGGTGGGTGCAGGATGCGGCCGCCGCCCTGCCCGTGCGCCTTCTGGACCCGAAGGCGGGGGAACGCATCGCGGACCTCTGCGCCGCGCCGGGTGGCAAGACGCTGCAGCTGGCCACCGCCAAGGCCGAGGTCATCGCCGTCGACATCAACGACCAGCGCCTGAAACGCGTGGCCGAAAACCTGGCCCGCTGCGGGCTGACCGCGCGCCTGGTCGCCGCCGATGCGCTGCAATGGCGCCCGGACGTGCAGTTCGACGCTATCCTGCTGGACGCGCCCTGTTCGGCCACCGGCACGATCCGCCGCCACCCGGACCTGCCCTTCATCCGCGACGGCCACGGCATCGCCGAGTTGATCGAGCTGCAAGCGGCGCTTCTGGACCACGCGCTGTCGCTGCTGCGCCCCGGTGGGCGGCTGGTCTTCGCCACCTGTTCGCTGATCCCCGACGAGGGCGAGGTCCAGATCGACGAGGCGCTGGCCCGCCATCCCGGCCTGACGGTCGAACGCCCCGACCTGACCCGGATCGACTTGGCCGGCATCGACCCCGCCTGGATCACCGAGGAAGGCGGCCTGCGCCTGCGCCCGGACTTCTGGCCGGACAAGGGCGGCATGGACGGCTTTTACATGGCGCGGCTGCGGAAGCCCGGCACCCAATAGGCGGCGACCGTTACCGACACCACAGGGGCCAAGCAAGGGCAGCCCGACCGGGGACCAGATCCGGTATGTGGGGCAAGCAGGCAACCCGCCTGCCCCACAAGGCCACGGTGCAGGTGCCGATCGGCATCCGGCGCTGGACTGTCGGGACCGGCTTCGCTAATCGGGCGGGGAACCAGACACGAGGCCCCTCCCATGCCTGCAAACGCAGCCTCCGCCCCCGTCGCCATCAAGCGTGCGCTGATTTCCGTTTCCGACAAGACCGGCCTGATCGAGTTCGCCCGCGCCCTGCACGCGCGCGGCGTCGAGATCCTGTCCACCGGCGGCAGCGCAAAGGCCCTGCGCGACACGGGCATGGCGGTCACCGACGTGGCCGATGTCACCGGCTTTCCGGAAATGATGGACGGCCGCGTCAAGACGCTGCACCCGGCGGTGCATGGCGGGTTGCTGGCGCTGCGCGACAACCCCGACCACGTTGCCGCGATGGAGAACCACGGCATCGGCGCGATCGACCTGCTGGTCGTGAACCTTTATCCGTTCGAGGAAACCGTCGCCCGCGGCGCGGATTACGACGACTGCATCGAGAACATCGACATCGGCGGCCCCGCGATGATCCGGGCAGCGGCCAAGAACCACGGTTTCGTCACAGTGGTCGTGGATGTGCAGGATTACGACGCGGTGCTGGCCGAACTGGACGCGAACGGCGGGACCACCCTGCCCTTCCGCCAGCGCCTGGCGCAGACCGCCTATGCCCGCACCGCCGCCTATGACGCCGCCGTCAGCACCTGGATGGCCGACGCCATCGGAGAGGCCGTGCCCCGCCGCCGCGCCTTTGCCGGCACGCTGGCCCAGGGCCTGCGCTATGGCGAAAACCCGCACCAGCAGGCAGCCTTCTATGTGACAGGCGATGCCCGCCCCGGCGTGGCGACCGCCCAGCAGCACCAGGGCAAGGAGCTGTCCTACAACAACATCAACGACACGGACGCCGCCTTCGAGCTGGTGGCCGAGTTCGACCCCGCCCAAGGCCCCGCATGCGCGATCATCAAGCACGCCAACCCCTGCGGCGTGGCCCAGGGCGCGACCGCGTTGGAGGCCTACAAGCGCGCCTTCGACTGCGACCGCACCTCGGCCTTCGGCGGGATCATCGCGCTGAACCGGCCGCTGGACGGGGCGACGGCCGAGGAGATCGTCAAGATCTTCACCGAGGTCGTGATCGCGCCCGACGCGGACGAGGACGCGCGCCGCATCTTTGCCGCGAAAAAGAACCTGCGCCTGCTGACCACGGGCGGGCTGCCCGATCCGCGCGCCGGTGGGCTGGCCTTTCGGCAGGTTGCGGGCGGGCTGCTGGTGCAGGGCCGCGACAACGGCCACGTGACCCGCGCCGACTTGAAGATCGTGACGGACCGTCAGCCCTCGGACCAGGAACTGGCCGACCTGATGTTCGCCTGGACCGTCGCCAAGCATGTGAAATCGAACGCCATCGTCTATGCCAAGGACCTGGCGACGGTGGGCATCGGCGCGGGTCAGATGAGCCGCGTTGACAGCACCCGCATCGGCCGGCGCAAGTCCGAGGACATGGCCGAGGCCTTGGGCCTGTCCGAACCGCTGACCAACGGCGCGGCGGTGGCCTCGGACGCATTCTTCCCCTTCGCCGACGGCATCGAGGCCCTGGCCGAGGCCGGCGCCCGCGCGGTGATCCAGCCCGGCGGATCGATGCGCGACGACGAGGTCATCGCGGCCGCGAACCGCCTTGGGCTGGCGATGGTCCTGACGGGCCAACGCCACTTCCGCCACTGATGGCCGCGCCCGCCAAGCCCGCCGCCAAGGCCCCGCGGGTGCGCAAGCCGCGCACGCCCCCGCCGCCCGCACGCAGCGACATGCGGCTGGTGGCCTGGGTCGCGGCAGGCATCTTCCTGCTGGACCAGGCGCTGAAATACCTGGTCGTCCATGTCATGCAGCTGGACCGGGTCCGCGAGATCGATGTCCTGCCGCCCTGGCTGAACCTGCGCATGGCCTGGAACCAGGGCGTGAACTTCGGGTTGATGGCGTCGGACCAGGACGTCATGCGCTGGGTGCTGGTCGGCATCGCGGTGGCGATCTGCATCTGGGTCTGGATCTGGGTGTGGCGGTCTGTGATGGGCCGGTTCGGCCGGATCGCGGCGGGCCTGCTGATCGGCGGCGCGCTGGGGAATGTCGTGGACCGGCTGCTTTACGGCGCGGTGGCCGATTTCCTGAACATGTCGCTGCCGGGCTGGCAGAACCCCTACAGCTTCAACGTGGCCGATATCTCGATCTTCGCGGGCGCGATCGGGCTGGTCCTGATGCCGCAAAAGCCGGCAGCCGCGCAGACCGCCCCGGCCCGGCCTGCGGCGAAAACGCCTGCAACGCCCAAGCCCGCCGCGCCAAAGGCTCCGCGCCCGGCCCAGCCCGACCTTTTCGAGCAGACCGAAGAGACGCGTGACGGACGGGGAAAATCCGGCTAAGGAAGGGCGCAAAGGACCAAATGGGGCAGGACATGCGAACAAGCGCGCTGGTGATGGGATTTGCGGCCGCGTTGGTCGTTGCGGGCTGCAGCGGCGGCCGGCAGCTGAACAACTTCAACGTCGGCCGGTCCGGGCCGGACGAATTCGCCATCCTGCCGACGCGGTCGCTGACCATGCCGCCGGACCTGTCGGTCCTGCCGGCGCCCACGCCCGGCGGCGCGAACATCACCGATCCGAACCCGAAGGGAGAGGCCGTGGCCGCTCTTGGCGGCAGCGCCGAGCGTCTGGAAGACCGCGGCATCGCGGCCAGCGACCAGGCCCTGGTCGCCCACGCGGCCCGCACCGGCACCGATGCGCAGATCCGCGAGACGCTGGCCGCCTCGGACGCCGAATGGCGCGCCCGCAACGGTCGCCGCCCGCTGGAGCGGATCTTCGGCACCTCGGTCTATCAGCGTGCCTATGACCCCATGGCGCTGGATTCGCGGGATGAACAGCTGCGCTGGCAGCGCGCCGGCGCGATCACCTCGACCTCGCCCGCGCCGGCCGAGGACTGAGCGTCCGGGGACGGACCGGGCGCGGCATCACGCCCGCCGCACATTGTCGTTAGTGCGCTTGCGCAAGCCCTTTGGGCGGTCCAGATTCCGCCGCAGCAAGAGGAGGTTGCAGCACCCATGCGTCGCCCCGCATTCCGTCCCGCCCTGGCCACGGCCCTGGCGCTGACTACATCCCTGGCGGCCCTGTCCGCGCGGGCCGAGATGCCCGAGGGCATCAGCCACTTCACCCTCCCGAACGGCCTGGAGACCGTCGTGATCGAGGATCACCGCGCGCCCGTCGTCGTGCAGATGGTCTGGTACCAGATCGGCGCCGCCGACGAGGTGCCGGGCAAGTCCGGCATTGCCCATTACCTGGAACACCTGATGTTCAAGGGCACCGACAAACTGGAGGCCGGTGAGCTGTCGAAGACCGTCACGTCCAATGGCGGCAGCGACAATGCCTTCACGTCCTGGGACTATACCGCCTATTTCCAGCGCATCGCCAGCGACCGGCTGCCGCTGATCATGGAGATGGAGGCCGACAGGATGGAGAACCTGTCGATCTCGGACGACGACTGGAAGGCCGAGCGCCAAGTCGTGCTGGAGGAGCGCGCGCAGCGGGTCGACAGCGATCCCGCCGCACTGTTTGCCGAGGAGATGAACGCGGTCGTCTTTGATAATCACCCCTATGGCCGCCCGATCATCGGCTGGCGCGACGAGATTGCGGCGCTGACGCGCGAGGATGCCATCGACTGGTACGACACGCATTACGGGCCGGACGACGCGGTGCTGATCCTGGCCGGCGACGTCACCCCCGAGAAGGCGCGGCGCCTGGCCGAGGAGTATTACGGCGACATCCCGGCCAAGGCCGAGGACGCGCCCCGCATCCGCCCGCAAGAGCCGGTCAAGCAGACCGCCCGCCGGATCGAGATGACGGACCCCCGCGTGGCCCAGCCCCGGATGACCCGCAGCACGCTGGCCCCGGAACGCGATCCCGGCCAGCAGCGGCAGGCCGCGGCGCTGACGGTGCTGGCGGACCTTCTGGGCGGCTCGACCCAGACGTCGGTGCTGGGGCAGGCGCTGGTGCTGCCGGGCACGGCCTTGTGGGCCGGTGCGTCCTATAGCGGGCTGTCGCTGGACCGGACCGAGTTCACGCTGTCGCTGGTGCCCTCCGCAGGTGTCACGCCCGAGGAGGCCGAGGCGGCGCTGGACGAGGCGCTGGCGACCTTTCTGGAGGAAGGGCCCGACCCTGCCGACCTCGAGCGGGTCAAGACCCGTATCCGCGCCGCGCAGATCTATGCCCGCGATTCGGCGCATGGGCGCGCCTATGACTATGGTCAGGGCCTGTCCACCGGCCTGACGGTCGAGGACGTCAACGACTGGCCGGATATCCTTTCGGCCGTCACGGCCGAGGACATCATGGAGGTCGCCCGCATGGTGCTGACCGATCAGGGCAGCGTCACTGGGTGGCTGCTGCCCGAGGCAGTCGAGACGGCCGCCGGCGCCCCTGCCGCCGGCGCGCCGGAAACCCCCGCGAACGCCCAGGAGGTGCAGCCATGATCCGCGTCGCATTCGCCGCCGTCTTCGCACTTCTGGCCCTGCCGGCGCAGGCGATCGAAATTCAGGAAGTGATCTCGCCCGGCGGAATCGAGGCCTGGCTGGTCGAGGACGAGAGTATCCCCTTCGTCGCGCTGGACATCCAGTTCCGGGGTGGCGCCAGCCTTGATGCCGAAGGCAAGCGCGGGGCCGTCAACCTGATGACCGGGCTGCTGGAGGAGGGGGCGGCCAAGCGCAACGCCACCGAATTCGCGCAGGCGGTCGCGGATCTGGGCGCGCGCCTGTCCTTCGATGCCGGCGACGATACCGTGTCCGTCGGTTTCCAGTCGCTGAGCGAGAACCGCGACGAGGCCGCCGACCTTCTGGCCGAGGCGCTGACGCAACCCCGCTTCGACGATGACGCCATCGAACGCGTGCGCGCGCAGGTGCAGGCGATCATCCGCTCCGAGGCGACCGACCCGAACAGCATCGCCGCCAAGGAGATGGCGGCCCAGGCCTGGGGCGACCACCCCTATGCGACCTCGGTCAACGGCACACGTGAAAGCGTCGCCAAGCTGGGGCGGCAGGACCTTGTCGCTGCCAAGAACCGCGTGCTGGCGCGTGACCGGGTCGTCGTGGGCGCCGCGGGCGACATTTCGGCCGAGGAGCTGGGGCTGCTGCTGGACCGCATCCTGGGCGGGCTGCCGGAAACTGGCACTGCCCCCCTGCCAGAAGATGCCGACCTGCAGCTCTCCGGCGGTACGACCGTGATCGACTGGAACAGCCCGCAGACGGTCGTGGCCTTTGCGGGACCCGGCCTGCCCATCGACGATCCGGACTATTTCGCGGCCTATGTCGCGAATCACATCCTGGGCGGCGGCGGCTTCAGTTCGCGCCTGATGGAGGAGATCCGCGAAAAGCGCGGGCTGACCTATGGTATCGGCACGGGGCTGGCGACGGGTCTCTATGGTCAGACCTGGCAGGGCGGCATGGCGGGATCGAACCAGACCACGGCCGAGGCGGTCGAGCTGATCCGGCAGGAATGGGCCAAGATGTCCGAGGGCGTCACCCAGCAGGAACTGGCGGATGCCAAGACCTACCTGACGGGCGAATACCCGCTGCGCTTCGACGGCAACGGGCGGATCGCGTCGATTCTGGCCGGGATGCAGCTGATCGGCCTGCCCATCGACTATATCGACACCCGAAATGCGCAGGTCGAGGCGGTCACGGTCGAGGACGTGACCCGCGTGGCCGAGCGGCTGCTGGACCCGGAACAGCTGCGCTTCGTTCTGGTCGGGCAGCCGGAGGGGATCGAGCCCACGACCGCCGACGCCACCACGAACTGAGAGCAAGAGGGGAAACCCCTGAAAGCGCCGCGCCCCGTTGGTGCGCGGCGCGGTCGTTTCCGGCCGGTAGCGCCCGCGAACCTCTGGCGGCGCGGGGGCGGGGCTGCTAGATTTAGGGCGATGAACGATCATTCGCGCAACATAAGCCCGGTCATCCGCCAGCTGGATGAGGCGACCGCCAACCGCATCGCGGCGGGCGAGGTGGTCGAGCGTCCGGCCTCGGCCGTCAAGGAGCTGGTCGAGAACGCGCTGGACGCCGGCGCCACCCGCGTCGACGTTGCCATCGAGGAAGGCGGCAAGCGCCTGATCCGGGTCAGCGACGACGGCTGCGGGATGCTGCCCGACGACCTGCCGCTGGCGCTGTCGCGTCACGCGACCAGCAAGATCGACGGCAGCGATCTGCTGGCCATCACCAGCTTCGGATTCCGTGGTGAGGCGCTGCCGTCGCTTGGCGCGGTGGGGCGGCTGGTGATCACCTCGCGGCGGCAGGGGGCGGATGGCGCCTCCATCGCTGTGGCGGGCGGGCGGCTGTCCGCCCCGCGCCCCGCGGCCGGGAACTGCGGCACCGTCGTGGAGCTGCGCGAGCTGTTCTTCGCGACGCCGGCCCGGCTGAAGTTCCTGCGGACCGAACGCGCCGAAACCCAGGCCGTGGCCGAGGTGGTGCGCCGTCTGGCCATGGCCGAGCCCTATGTCGGCTTCTGCCTGACCGCCGACGGCCGCGAGATCTTCCGCGCCGATGCCGAGCAGGGAGAGCTGTTCGGTGCCCTGACCACGCGCCTGTCGCGGATCATGGGCACCGAGTTCACCGACAACGCCCTGCCCATCGACGCCGAGCGCGACGGGATTTCGCTGACCGGCTTCGCGGCGCTGCCGACCTATTCGCGCGGGGCAGCCGTGGCGCAGCACCTGTTCGTCAATGGCCGGCCGGTGCGTGACAGGCTGCTGACCGGGGCGCTGCGGGCGGGCTATATGGACGTGCTAGCCTCGGGGCGGCATCCGGCGGCGGTGCTGTTCCTGAACTGCGATCCGCAGCTGGTGGACGTGAACGTCCACCCCGCCAAGGCCGAGGTCCGATTCCGTGATCCTCAGGCGGCGCGGGGGCTGGTCGTCAGCGCCCTGCGTCATGCGATGGCGGGGGCGGGGCACCGCGCGTCCTCGACCGTGGGGGCGGCGACGCTGCAGGCGATGCGCCCGCAGCCGGTGCATCATCCGGTTCGGCCCACGGCAACGGCGGTTCGGGCGGGGCTGGACCTGCAGGCCCCCACGACGCTGGCACCTGCCCCCCACCCGGGCTTCGGAGAAGGCCCCTCGGCCCGCTTCGAGTCGGTGGAGGACCTGTCCCCGGCCGCCACCGAGGATACCCCCCTGGGCGCGGCGCGGGCGCAGATCCACGAGAACTACATCATCGCGCAGACTGCGGACGGGCTGGTCATCGTCGACCAGCATGCGGCGCATGAACGGCTGGTCTATGAACGGCTGAAGGCACAGGCCGAGGCGAACGGCATCGCCGCGCAGGCGCTGCTGATCCCCGAGATCGTCGAACTGTCCGATTCCGATGCCGCGCGCGTCCTGTCGGTGGCCGAGGATCTGGCATCGCTCGGCCTTGTGATCGAGCCCTTCGGCGGCGGCGCCATCGCGGTGCGAGAGGTGCCGGCGATGCTGGCACGTCTGGATGCGAGGGCGCTGATCCGTGACATCCTTGATGACCTTGAGGACCAGGGCGCGTCCGACCGGCTGCGGGCGCGGATCGATGCGGTGCTGTCGTCCATGGCCTGCCACGGCTCGGTCCGGTCGGGGCGGCGCATGACCGCAGAGGAGATGAACGCCCTTCTGCGGGAGATGGAGCGGACGCCGAAGTCCGGCCAGTGCAACCATGGGCGCCCGACCTGGGTCAAGCTGCCCTTGGCCGATATCGAGCGGCTGTTCGGGCGGCGCGACTGATCCGCCGCAGCCCCTGGTCGAGCTTGGGCAGACCCGCCTTCGGACACGCCTTTCACGAAGCGTTTGCAGCCTTGACGTGGTCGCAAGCTTCCATGGCAGGATTGGCCTTGTGGTGCGCCACCGCCGAACCCAAGCTTCTGTTGAGCTGCGGCTGCGTTTCGCAGCAGCCGCAACCTCGGGGGCGGGGTTGACCTCGCCAAGGTCTCCTCAGGCGTCGCCTGCACCTTCCGGCGTGATGCGGATCATCTGGCCGTTGTCGTGGTCGGTGATCAGCATCAGCGCCCCGTCCTGGGCGACCTCGACGTCGCGGACGCGGCCGACACCCTGAAGGTGACGGTCTTCGCCGGTCACGCGGCCGTCCTGGATGTCCAGCCGGATCAGCTCCTCGGACTTCAGGGCGCCGATCAGGGCCTGCCCCTGCCAATCGGGGAACATCTCGCCGTCATAGAAGGTCATGCCGCTGATCGCGGGCGAGGGGTCCCAGTAGTAGACGGGCTGCTGCATCCCCTCCATCTCCTCGACCCCCTGCTGGGACCCGTCGTAGTCGGTGCCATAGCTGACCTCGGGCCAGCCATAGTTCACGCCCGGCTCGATCAGGTTCAGCTCGTCGCCGCCCTTGGGACCATGCTCGGCCACCCAAAGTTGCCCGTTCGGACCCATCTCGGCGGCCTGTATGTTGCGATGGCCCATCGACCAGATCTCGGGCAGCGCGCCCTCGACGCCCGCGCCGGCCGGTTCGCCCGTGGTGGCGTCGATGCGGACGATCTTGCCAAGGGTCGATTGCGGGTCCTGCGCGTATTGCCGCGGCTCGGGGTCCGAACGTTCGCCCAGGCCGACGAAGATATGCCCCTCTCCGTCATGGACGATCCGCGCGCCGAAGTGCTTGGTCGAGGCCCAGGCCGGCTGCTGCTGAAAGATCCGCTCGACGTTCTGCATCGTGGTGCCGTCTTCGGACAGCGTCCCGGTGGCCACGGCGGTGGCATTCTTGCCGTCGCCGCGCGGTTCCGCATAGGTCCACCAGACGCGGCGGGTTTCGGCAAAGTCATCGGCAACCGAGACGTCGTGCAACCCGCCCTGGCCGCGGTTGTCCACCTCTGGCAGACCGGCGATGGGTTCGCCCACCTGGCCTTCGGCGGTCACGATGCGCATGCGCCCGGGGCGTTCGGTCACCAGCCAGCTGCCGTCGGGCAGTTGATCGAGGCCCCAGGGATGCTCCAGCCCCTCGGCCACGACGGTCTGCGTCAGCTCGACGCCGCTCTGCAGCTCCGGCGCGCGGGTCTGGTTTTCGAAGGCGGGGGACTGGTCATAGGCGGCGCCGCTCGGCGCGGCTTCGTTGAACTGCTGCGCGCAGCCAGCCCCGGCCAGAACGGCGGTGGCGGCAAGAGCGGTCAGGCTTGTCGTCGTGGGGCGGGTCATCGGGTTCTCCGGCTTTGGTCGCAGGTACCCGATCAATGTCCAGACCCCCCGACCGTTCCCGCGCCACCGATCACGATTGCTCACGTTCCGGTCAGGCGCGGGAACACCCTGTCACTCCAGGTGATCGACCTTTGCCATGTGCTGGGCGATGGTCAACACCTGTTCCAGCCAATCGCCGACGAGGGCCGGATCGTGCGGCGCGGCCTGCACGCCGGTCGTCAGCCGACCTTCGCGGACCGCCTCGACCGCCAAGGCGACGGGGATCGATACCAGCTGCGCCATGGCGCTGCCCCTGTCGTTACCCTGCGCGTCCAGCACCCATTCCTTGTGCCAGCCCACGCGGCCGTCACGTTCGGCCTTCAGCGCCACGAACAGGATGACGCGGTCAGGTTCGCCCGGGTCATAGGCATTGTCGCGCCAGAAGCCCTCGGCCATCTCGCGCAGCCGCGCCTCTCCTGCGGGACCGTTCAGCGTCTCGATCTCGGTGAAGACTGGGGTCCACGCCTCTTGCCAGCCCTGCAGGCGGAGGGTGCCGCGCACGAAGTCCTGCACGTCCCAGGCCGGATCGAACCGGTACTGCCGGACGAAGGGCAGGCTGTCGCGGTTGGGATAGACCTCGAACCGTTCGGGCGTGGGCAAGGGTGCGTCATATGGCTCGATCGCGTGCCAAGGCCGCACCACGTCGCGCACCGCGCCGTTTCGCAGCGATTTCGACGGCGAGCGCAGCGCCCGCAGCACGCCAAGCGGCGACCAGCTGAACTTGTAGCGGAACGGATTCGGATGCGCCGGAACGCCGCCGCAATAGGACGTGAAGCTGATCCTGTCGCCGGGCTGGGCCGCGGCGCGATAATCCTCGACCAGGTCATGGGCCATGAGGTGGTCGATGCCGGGGTCCAGGCCCACCTCGTTCACCAGCGCCACACGGGCCGCCTTGGCCTCACTGTCCAGCGCCGCCATCTCGGGCGAGACATAGCTGGAGCTGACGAAATGCGCGCCCTTGGCAATGGCCATCCGCGCCAGCGCCACGTGCTGGTCGGCGGGCAGCATCGACACCACGACATCGCCCTGCCGGACCATCGCTTCCAGCGCCTCGGGCGAATATTCGCGGATCTCCTGCGTCAGGTCGCCCACCTGCTCTTGCGCCTTTTCGACCGTCCGATTCCAGACATAGACGGCGGCGCCGGTCCCGATCAGCCGGCGCAGCCCCGGAATTGCGCTGAGGCCCGTGCCGACCCAGTGGATTCTCATCTCAGACCTCTTTCACGTGTTCGCGGAAAAGCTGCTCGGCACGGCCCCAGGGGCCGACATGCGGCGCATCAAGGCTCTCCAGCACCGGCAGAAGCTGGGCCGCGTAATCTTCCGAACTTTCGCGTGGCAGCATCGAGGGCAGGTTGTCGATCGCCATCACGTCCAGCGGCGGCACGTCGGCCACGCGCAGCACCGGCGCGTCCCAGCTGGTCGTGCGGTCATAGACCTTGATCGGGGAAAACTCGCTGGTCGGGTCGCAGGCCACGTCGCCGATCACGGTCAGCGTGCGGGCCGCGCCCGTCGCATCAGCCGGAACAAAGACCGGTGCGCCCGGCTGCGCCAGGATCGCGTTGATGAATACGTCGTGCATCAATACCTCGGGGAAGGGGCCGCCATGCGCGGTTTCGGCCATGTCCCAGGCGGTGACCGGCACGCCCAGATCGGTCAGCAGGTCGGACGCGCCGCGCCCCACGCGCCCCTTGGCGCCGATCACGATGGCCCGGGGGCGCGGGCGCCCCGTCGCGTCCATTCGCGCGCGCAGGTCCTGCAGCAGGTGTTCGCGGCTGGCATGGACATGGACCGGCCCACAGAGGCCGCCATGCGCCTGCGCGACCCATGCCATCAGCGACACGGCCGCACCGGCATAGCCCGCCCAATACCCAAAGGCTGCCAGCCGCCGCCCGTCCTCATCCGTCAGGTATTCCAGGTCATAGAGCGTCCCGCCGCCCTCCCTGAATCGCTTCAGCAGGGCACGCCCGGCCGGCTGACCCTTGAAGGCATGGCCGAACATGATGTGGCGGTGGCGCAGGGGCGTGCCGTCCTCGGGCAGTTCCTTCAGGCCGAAGACCATGGCGTCTTCCGGCGCTTCAGGCCAACTGCCCTCTGGCGCGATCTGGGCGCCTGCACGGGCATAATCCTGGATCGGAATGACGCGGCGCGGGCTGTCTTCCACCGTGACAGTCATTCCGCGCCCGATCAGGCTGGCGACGCCGGCGGGAGTGATGCCCACGCGATCCTCGTTCGGCCGGCTTTCCGCCCTGACCCACAGATGTGTCATCGCCAACCCCTTGTTCCGCGACCGATCTGCCCGCAAACTAGGTCAGCCGCGCACTGGCCGCAAGGACGGGAACCGGTGCGCGCGACGCGATGTTTTCCATGGACCCCCGTCGAAGGAATAGACAATGCGCCTGACCCGACGCTCTGGATTGAAGCTGGCCGCCGCACTGGCCGGCAGCGCCCTGATCCCCACACTGGCCCTTGCCCAATCGGCCCCCTTTCGCCACGAGGTGGATGGCGGCGAGGTGGTGATCCACCCCGTCGACCACGCCTCGATGGTCTGGGAAACGCCCGGCGGCGTGATCTATGTCGACCCCGTCGGCGGGGCCGAGGCCTATGCCGACCTGCCCGCCCCCGACCTGATCCTGATCACCCACGAACATGGCGACCACTATGACCAGCCGACGCTGGACGCCCTGCCCGAGGTGCCGGTCATCGCCAACCAGGCCGTGGCCGACATGCTGCCCGAAGCCATGGGCAGCCGCACGACAGTCATGGCCAATGGCGACGATGGCCAGGCGCTCGACATGCCCATCAAGGCCATCCCCGCCTATAACACGACCGAGGATCGCCAGCAGTATCACCCCCAAGGCCGCGACAACGGCTATATCCTGACCATCGGCGGCAAGCGCTTCCTGATCGCCGGCGATACCGAGGACACGCCGGAACTGCGCCAGCTGCAGGACATCTTCGTGGCCTTCCTGCCGATGAACCTGCCCTATACGATGACCGTCCAGCAGGCGGCCGAGGCAGTGGCCGCCTTCGCCCCCGAGATCGTCTATCCCTATCACCACCGCGGCAGCGACCTCGAGGAGTTCAAGCGGCTGGTGGCCGAGGGCGGATCGGGCGCCGAGGTGGTCATCGCCAACTGGTACCCGGACGGCGAAGCCTGACACGCCATGCAGCGTCGGTCCCTGCGGATCGTGGGCCTGGCCGTTGCCGCGCTTGCCGCGGCCGGGCTGGCCCTGTGGCTCTGGCCGTCCCTGCCGGCTTTGCAGAACGACCTGACCCGGCTGCAGGGCCTGCTGGAGCATGGGCAGGGCTGGCGCGACCGGAACCCGCGCCTGGCCGCCTTGATCTATCTGGGCGGCTTCGCGCTGGCGGGCGCGCTGCCCGTCCCGGTGGTGGTGGCCCTGACCTTGGCCGGCGGGGCATTCTTCGGCTTCTGGCTGGGGCTTGCCCTGTCCCTTGCGGGTACGATCGCGGCGGCCATGCTGACCTTCATGGCCGCGCGCCACCTGCTGGCCCGGCCGGTCCGTCGCCTGCTGGATGGCCGTATCGACCAGCTGGACCGCATGGCCGAGGCCAACGGGGCACTCGCGCTTCTCAGCCTGCGGATGACGCCGGCGCTGCCGTTCTTCGTGCTGAACCTGGCCTCGGGCGTCAGCATCATGACCGCGCGCACCTTCGCGCTGGTGTCGCTGCTGGGCGTGCTGCCCAACAAGCTGATCCTGACAGCCGCCGGCACCCAGCTGGCCGAGATCGACTATATCTCGGACATCGCGGGGCCCCGGGTGATCGCGCTGGTGGCGCTGCTGGCGGTCTTCCCGTGGGTGGCGCGCTGGCTGTCGCGACGGCTCCGGGGCCGGCTGGCGCAGACCTAGAACGGCACGGGCGCGGAAAATCCCTGCACCACGCCGCTTTCCGGGTGACGGAACCTTAGGCTTTCGGCATGAAGCATCAGCCGCGGATGTTCCGCCGCCGCGCCCGTGGCATAAAGCGGATCGCCCAGGATAGGATGCCCGGTTTCGGCCATGTGGACGCGCAGCTGATGGCTGCGGCCGGTGACCGGCATCAACCGGACCCGCGTCTCCTGATCGTTCGCGCGCATCACCCGCCAGTCGGTTTGCGCATGCCGGCCCTCGACATGGTCGACCTTCTGGCGCGGACGGTTCGGCCAGTCCACGATCAGCGGCAGGTCGACGCGGCCGGTCTTTGGCTCCAGCCGCCCGGCCAGGCGGGCGACATAGACCTTGCGGGTCTGCCGATCCTCGAACTGCTTGGACAGGTGGCGCTGCGCATGGGGCGTCAGGGCGAAGACCATCACCCCCGATGTGTCCAGGTCCAGCCGATGCACCAGCAGCACGGACGGAAAGGTGGCCCGCAATCGCGCGATCAGGCAGTCGGCCCGATCCTCGCCGCGCCCCGGCACGGACAGCAGGCCCGCCTGCTTGTGGACGACCAGCACGTCGTCATCGGCATGGATGACGACGGGCGCATCGGGCGGCGGCGCGTAGACGAACCCGCTCATTTCGCGACGAGGCGCACCGCAAGCCCCGCGAACATAACGGCGGCGATCTTGTTGACCAGTGCCAGGCGCTTGCCGATCACGTTGCCGGCGATCCCGCCGACGACGCCGTAACCGATGGTCACCAGCGTCCCGGTGAAGGCGAAGATCAGGCCCAGGCCCAGGATCTGCTGCCAGATGGGACCCCAGGCAATGTTGGTGAACTGCGGCAGGAAAGCCAGCATGAACAGCACCGGCTTGGGGTTCAGCGCGTTCGACAGAAACCCCCGGCGGACGATGTTCCAGACCCGGACGCTGCCGCGCGCCGACGGATCGATGTCCCCCGACCGCCAGCTTTTCCACGCCAGCCACAGCAGGTAGGCCGCGCCGGCGTATTTGATGGCACGCAGCGCCTCGGGGTGGGCGGCGACGACCGCGCCCAGCCCGATGGTGGCCAGCGTCACATGCATCAGCACGCCCAGGCCCACCCCGACACCGGCCCAGGCCCCGGCGCGTGGGCCGCCCTGGATGCCGCAGGCGCTGGCAAAGAAGACGTCCTGCCCCGGCGCGAAGTTCAGCACCAGCCCCCCGGCGATGAAGGCCATCATCTGCGCCAGGGGGATGTTCGCCAGCGTTTCCCAGATCATTCGGGCGCCTCTTGCGGGAACTGCGGCAGGCCATCGGCGATGTCGTAATAGTCGCCCTTGTCGGCCACGAAGATGTGCCCCTGCAGGCGCATCCCCGTCGGCTGGTCCAGCGCGCCCGGCGCCACGTCGACCTCGGACCCGCCCGTCTGCTTCCAGAACAGCGCGCTGCCGCATTCGGTGCAAAAGCCCCGCTCGGCCTTTTCGGACGAGGCGAACCAGCGTACCGGCCCCTCGACCTCCAGCCCCTTCACGCCGACCGCGGCCCAGACATGGCCCGACCAGCGCCGGCATTGCCCGCAATGGCAGGCCCGCAGGACGTCGGCCGAGTGTTGCGCGCGAAACCGCACCGCCCCGCACAGGCAGTGACCCGTCAGATCATGTTGCACCGAAAACCTCCTCGAGAATGGCGGCAAGCGCCGTGGCATCGCCTTCGTCGAAGGCATCGGGCCGGTCGCTGTCGATGTCCAGGACCCCGATCAGCCGCTCGCCCGCCCCGAAGACCGGCAGGACAATCTCTGACCGCGTGCTGCTGGAGCAGGCGATATGGCCGGGAAACGCCTCGACATCGGGAACGATCTGAACCTGCCCCGTCCGCGCCGCAGCGCCGCAGACGCCGCGGGAAAACGGGATCACCAGGCAGCCATGCCCGCCCTGGTAGGGTCCGATCTTCAGAAGCTCGGTCGCAACGACGCGATAGAAGCCGGTCCAGTCGAACCGGTTGTCCGAATGATGCAGCTCGCAGGCAACGGTCGCCATCAGCGCGACCTGGTCGGTCTCGCCTTCGCACAGGGCCCTGATGCGGGCCGCCAGATCGTCATAATCGCTCATGTCCTCATCAATACGCCCGCGCGGAGGCGCAGGAAAGCCCGCCGCATCTTCTCTCGTCGAATATACCCGCCAGGACCGCAGGTCGGCGGCATTCTCATTGCCCCCGCCCGCACTTGCCCCCAATCTGCCCGCCATGACGCTGCAGAGCCGCATCCTTCTGGTCATCCTTGCCACGCAACTGGTCCTTGCGGGCATTCTGGCGGCAGGCAGCCTCGACCGGCTGCGCCGCGACATCGCGACCGAAACACGGACCGGCGCGCAGACCGCCCGCAACCTGGTGCTGGCCACCATCGGCACGATGCAGGACGCGGTGCCGCCGGACCGCGTGATGGCCCTGCTGCCCGAACGCCTGACGGAACCGCGCCACGCCCGCATCGGCGTGATGGATGCGCTGGACGGCACGCTGCGCCAGCCGCCGGGGCCTGCTGACCCGCTTCTGCAGGCCCCGCGCTGGTTCGCGGCCCTCGTGGCGCCATATCCGCAGGAAACACGCCTGCCGGTCGTCGTCGCGGGCCGACCCCGCGGCTATGTGCTGATCACCGGCGACCCGGCCGAGGAGATCGCCCGCGCCTGGCGCGACATGCGCGACCTTATGGCGCTGACCCTGGCGCTGGCCGCGCTGCAGGCGATGCTGATCGCGCAGGCGCTGTCGCGGGGCCTGCGACCGCTGGAGAGGATAGCCACGCGTCTGTCGGACCTGACGCGCGGCGACCTTGAATCGCGTATCGGACACCTGCCGCAGCCCGAGCTTGCGCCGCTGGCGCGCCATGCCGACAACCTGGCCGAGGCGCTGGAGCAGGCCCATGCCGACCGGCGCCGGCTGCAGCACCAGATCGTCGCGCGCGCCGATGCGGAACGAAAGGCCATCGCCCGCGACCTGCATGACGAGATGGGCCCCTGCCTCTTCGGCCTGCGGGTCGAGGCCGATGCCCTGCGCGAAACGGCGCCCGATGCCGCCACCCGGCAGGCAGCCGACCAGATCGGCACCATCGCCGACCAGATCGCCAGCGTGAACCGGGCGCTGCTGAACGACCTGCGGCCGATGGCGGTGGGGCAACTGCCGCTGGCGACGGTGCTGGCCGACTATGTCGAGGATCTGAACCGCCGCTTTCCCGAAACCCGCATCGACCTGGACATCGCCGCGGGCCTGCCCGAGCCCGACGAGCCGACCGCGCTGACCCTGTTCCGCATCCTGCAGGAGGGCACGACCAACGCGCTGCGGCATGCGCGGGCGGGGCGCGTGACCATCCGGCTCTGGACCGATCCGGCGCATTGGCGCATGATCCTGGCCGATGACGGCGCGGGCATCGCCGATGGTCGGCGCGAAGGCACCGGGCTGACCGGGATGAGAGAGCGCATCACCCTGCTGGGGGGCGACCTGCGGCTGGAGTCGGATGCCGAGGGGACGCGGCTTACGGCCCGGCTGCCCCGGCAGGCGGCGCAGAGAAACAGGACGACGACGTGACGAAACATGCCCTGGTCATCGACGACCACCCGATCACCCACCTGGGCGCCAGTCGCCTGCTGCGCGACCTGGGCTATGATCCCGTAGGCCAGGCCATGTCGGGCGAAGAGGCGCTGGACCAGCTCGCAGCCGGTCCCGCGCCCGACCTGATCGTGCTGGACATCAGCCTGCCGGGCGCGGGGGGCCTCGACCTGGTCGCGCCGCTGCGCGAGGCGGCGCCGGGGGCACGGATCCTCGTCTTCTCGATGAACGACCAGACGGGCTTTGCCGCCCGTGCGCTGCAGGCCGGGGCGCAGGGCTTCCTGTCGAAGAACGCGCCGCCCGCCGATTTCCGCAACGCCGTCCGCATGCTGGAGGCGGGAGAGTTCTACCTGGCGCCCAAGCAGGCCATGGCCCTGGCCACGCTGCGCGCCGGCGCCAGCGGCGACCCCTTGGGTGCCCTGTCCGACCGAGAACGCCAGGTGCTGGCGCTGATCGGCCGGGGCCACGGGCTGCAGGCCATCGCGGATCGGCTTGGGGTCAGCTACAAGACGGCCGCGAACACGTCCTCGGCGCTGAAGAAGAAGCTGGGCGTCGACGGGATCAACGGGTTGATGAAGTTCGCGCTGGACAGCGGCGTGTAAGGGGGCGGGATGCTGGGATGGTTCACGACGGCCGCGGATGCGCCACCGGGTGCGGCCGACCGCCTGCTGGCGGACCTGGCCCGCGACCTGCAGGCGCGGGGGCTGGCCGTGGCCGGGGCCGTGCAGGTGAACCACGACCTCGGGCCTGACGTCGCCTGCGACATGGACATGATCGTGCTGGGCGATCCGGGCGCGCCGATCCGGATCTCGCAGTCGCTGGGGCCGGGGGCCGAGGGGTGCCGGCTGGATACCTCCGCGCTGGAGGAGGCGGTGGCCCGGACTGCGCCGCACCTGGCCGATGCGCAGATCGTGGTGATCCCCAAATTCGGGCGGCAGGAGGCGATGGGACGCGGCTTTCGCGACCTGATCGGCAAGGCGGTCGCCGGCGGGCTTCCGGTCATCCTCTACGTGCCGCGCCAGCAGCAGGCGGCGTTTCAGGACTTCGCGGCAGGCATGGACGAGCGGCTGCAGCCCGGTGATCTGACCCGGTGGTGCCTGGACCGATTCGCGGGGGCGTCTTGAGCGATCCGGACACGATCGACGCGCGGGGGCTGCTCTGCCCCCTGCCCGTGCTGCGCCTGCGCAAGGCCCTTCTGGCGCTGCCGGAAGGGGCGGTGCTTCGGATGGTCGCGACCGACAGGATGGCCGCGGTCGATGTGCCGCATTTCTGCCGGCAGTCGGGCCATGTCATGATGGACCGGCGCGATCTGGACGATGGTGCGATTGAATTCACGGTGAAGCGGGGGCCGTCCGTCCCCCTGGCCGAAGGCGGCCTCACCCCCGGGGATATTTGAGCACAGAAGATGACCATGCCGTTCCTGTCTGCCCGCAAGCGCCTGTCGGAGCTGTCCGAGCGCGAGATCGTGGCCCTGGCCATCGCATCCGAGGAGGATGACGCGCGCATCTATCGCAACTGGGCCGAGTTCCTGCGCAAGGACTATCCCGCGACCGCCGCGATCTTCGAGGGAATGAGCGCCGAGGAGGACGGCCACCGCCGCCTGCTGCTGGACACGTTCCACGCCCGCTGGGGCAACGCGATCCCCGTCATCCGCCGGGAACACGTCGCCGGTTACTTCACCCGCCGCCCCGCCTGGATGATGGGCAACCTGTCGCTGGAGACGATCCGCGCGGAAGCCGCCGGCATGGAGCGTGACGCCGCCGAGTTCTATGCCCATGCCGCGCAGGTCAGCCAGGACGCGCGCACCCGCAAGCTGCTGGGCGATCTGGCCGCGGCAGAGCGCGGCCACGAGAACCGCGCCTCGGAACTGACGGCCGAGCATCTGGACACCGAGAGCCGAGACGAAGAGAACAGCGTCGCGCATCGCAGCTTCGTCCTGACCTGGGTGCAGCCGGGGCTGGCGGGGCTGATGGACGGCAGCGTGTCGACGCTGGCGCCGATCTTCGCGACAGCCTTCGCGACGCAGGACCCGTGGACGACCTTCCTGGTCGGCCTGGCGGCCAGCATCGGCGCGGGCATCAGCATGGGCTTCACCGAGGCTGCGTCGGACGACGGCGTCGTCTCTGGCCGGGGTTCGCCGCTGAAGCGCGGCCTGTCGTCAGGGGTGATGACCGCGGTGGGTGGCCTGGGACATGCGCTGCCCTATCTGATCCCCGACTTCTGGACGGCCACGACGCTTGCGATCATGGTGGTCTTCGTCGAGCTCTGGGCCATCGCCTTTATCCAGAACCGCTGGATGCAGACGCCCTTCTGGCGGGCGACCTTGCAAGTGGTCGTGGGCGGTGCTTTGGTGCTGGCCGTTGGGGTGCTGATCGGGTCGGGATGACGCGCCCGGAAGGGGGGCGACGTGCACGACCGGTTCCGGCATGGCTGAGGTCTTTCTGAAGACCCTGCCCTTCTTCGCCCTGATCGGTCTGGGCTGGATCGCCGCCGCCACGCGGTTCTTTCCTCAGGCGGGCGCTGCCTGGCTCACGCGCTTCGTGTTCTACTTCGCGCTGTCGGCGATGCTCTTCCGCTTCGCCTCGGGTCTGGATCTGGCCGCGCTTTTCGACGGGCGCTTCGTGCTGGCATACCTGGCGGGATCGTCGCTGGTCTGGGCCATCGGCATGGCGGTCGCCCGCGCCCGCGGCCTGCCCTTGGCCGAGGCCGCGATGGAGGCGCAGTGCTGCATGATCGGCAACACCGGCTTTCTGGGCGTGCCGATGCTGGTCGTCCTGCTGGGCGAACGCGCCGTCGGGCCGATCCTGATGGTGCTGACCATCGACATGCTGGTCTTTTCGACGCTGATCACGCTGATCGTCCACGCTTCGCGCAGTGGCGGGGTGCGGCTGGCGGCCGTGGTTCCGGTGCTGCGCGGGATCGGGGCCAACCCGATGATCCTGTCGATGGTAGCGGGGCTTCTGTGGTCGTGGTACCGCCTGCCGATGCCCGCCCCGGCGGCCGAGTTCCTGTTGCTGCTGGGCGCTGCCGCCACGCCCGGCGCGCTGTTCGCCATCGGCGCCAGCCTTGCCGGACGCCGCCTGAAGCGGCTGGCGGCATCGGGCTGGCTGAGCCTTGCGAAGCTGGTCCTGCATCCCGCGGCGGTCGGCGCGGCGGCCTGGGCCTTGGCGGTTCAGCCCTTCGCCGCGGGCGTCATGGTCGCCGCCGCCGCGCTGCCGGTGGCCGGCAACGTCTATATCCTGGCCGAACATTTCGGCGTGGCGCAGCAGCGCGTTTCGACGACGATCCTGATCTCGACCGCCGTCAGCATCGTCACCATCCCGCTGGTGATGGTCCTGATCGCCTAGGGGCGCGCCGCCAGGATCGAGACGTCGAGAATGTCCAGCGCCTCGGCAAAGACCGCATCGGGGATCGTCAGCGGCGCCAGGAAGCGGATCACGTTGCCGTGCACGCCGCAGGTCAGCAGCAGCAGGCCGCGCGCCAGCGCCTCCAGCCGCACTCGGTTGGTCATGGCGGCATCCGGCGTGCCGTCGGTCGCGAATTCGACCGCGACCATGAAGCCGGGCCCGCGGATGTCCGCAATCTGCGGCACCTGGCCGCGCAGCGCCTCAAGCCTGTCGCGCAGCGCGGCCCCGAGCGTCTCGGCGCGGGCACAGAGCCCCTCATCCGCGATCACGTCCAGCACGGCCAGGCCGGCGGCGATGCCCATGGGATTGCCGCCATAGGTGCCGCCCAAGCCGCCAGGCTCGGCCGCGTCCATGATCTCGGCCCGGCCGGTGACGGCGGCGATGGGGAAGCCGCCGCCAAGGCCCTTGGCCATCGTCGTCAGATCGGCGGCGATGCCATGATGCTCCATCGCGAACAGGCGGCCGGTGCGGGCAAAGCCGGTCTGCACCTCGTCCGCGATCATCACGATGCCATGCGCGTCACAAAGCGCGCGGATCGCCGCCAGGAATTCGGTCGGTGCCGGATAGAAGCCACCCTCGCCCTGCACCGGCTCGACGATGATCGCCGCGACGCGGGCCGGGTCCAGGTCGGCCTTGAACAGCGTCTCCAACGCGGCCAGGCTGTCGTTGGTCGTCACCCCGTGCAGCGGGCAGGGAAACGGCGCGTGATAGACGTCGGGCATCATGGCTCCGAAGCCCTTCTTGTAGGGCACGACCTTGCCGGTCAGCGACATGCCCATGAAGGTCCGCCCATGGAACGCCCCGCTGAAGGCGATCACCGCCGGACGCCCGGTCGCGGCGCGGGCGATCTTGACGGCGTTCTCGCAGGCTTCGGCGCCGGTGGTGACGAAGATCGTCTTCTTGGCGAAGTCGCCCGGCACCGCGTCGTTCAGCCGCTCGGCCAGCCGGACATAGTTCTCATAGGGCAGCACCTGGTGGCACGTATGGGTAAAGGCGTCCAGCTGGGCGCGCACCGCCTCGATCACGCGGGGGTGGCGGTGGCCGGTGTTCACGACCGCGATGCCGGCAGCAAAGTCGATCAGCCGACGGCCTTCGACATCGATGACCTCGGCATTCTCGGCATGTGCCACGAAATGGTCCGTCATCACGCCGACGCCGCGGGCCAGCGCCGCGCGGCGACGGGCGGCGATCTGTTCGTTGGTGTGGTTCGCGTCCTTCATCACCCATCCTCCGATACGTGCTTTTTTTTGCAGACTGATCCTTTCCCCGCGCTTTGCCAATTCACTTTCCGCAGGCTATCCCGAACCTTCGGGCAAGGGAGGATACCGGAAATGCGCACCACCGCCGATCTGAAACTGTCGAACATCCTGCTGGAGGTGGACGCGGACGGCATCGCCCATGTTGCGCTGAACCGCCCCGCCAAGCGCAACGCCCTCGACGCCGCCACCATCGAGGAGCTGATCGACATCTTCTCGACCCTGCCCCGCGCGGGCGTGCGCGCGGCGATCCTGTCGGCCAACGGCGACCACTTCAGCGCCGGCCTCGACCTGGTGGAACACCACCGAGAGAACCGTTCGGCCGCGGATTTCATGCAGGTCTGCCTGCGCTGGCACGAGGCGTTCAACAAGATGGAATACGGCGGCGTGCCGGTCATCGCGGCACTCAAGGGCGCTGTCGTCGGCGGCGGGCTGGAGCTTGCCTCGGCCGCGCATATCCGGGTGGCGGGGCCCGACACCTATTTCGGCCTGCCGGAAGGTCAGCGGGGCCTCTTTACCGGCGGCGGGGCGACGATCCGGGTCGCGGACCTGATCGGCAAGGCCCGGATGATCGACATGATGCTGTCGGGCCGCCTCTACCGCGGAGAAGAGGCCGTGCGCGTCGGACTCTGCCAGTACCTCGTGGACGACCCGCTCTCCAAGGCGCGCGAAATCGCGCGGGCGGCGGCGCAGAACCCGCCCCTGTCGAACTTCGCCATCTGCTCGGCCATTAGCCACATGCAGAACATGAGCGCGCTCGATGCCGCCTATGCCGAGGCCGTGGTCGCCGGCGTGG
>NZ_JAOTBD010000024.1 GCF_026162625.1 Paracoccus beibuensis
GGGCAAGTGGCGGAGGGAATGGGCCTGATATCCAACCCTCTCCAGTTCTTTTGGCCACAATCACGAGCCGAGTGGCTTTCGGCGCGCGGGACTGAAGGCTCAATGCCGCGCGCCGTTCTTTTCCGCTGTGTAATCCCGCCTCTCCGCCGTTACAGTCGCCCGCAATCATGCAACTGCGTCAGCGCGGTCGCCCAAGCTGCTCCAGGCGCGGTATTCGAGCCAGGCCAGAAGGCCGACGATCAGCGCCTGCGTAAGGATCAGCGCGATTCCGAGGACATTGGGGGTGATGAAGGCGAGTAGTGCCACGCTGACAAGTGTCCACCCGACATTGCCGAGGATGACGAGCCATACAGCAAGCGCGCTGCCGGTTCCGGCGCGGCCAATCACGGCCATGCAGATGCCGATCGGGATCAGCAATACGCCGGCGTAGAACAGCACCGGTCCAGGAATGGCCGTGATTGTGCCGACCGGGCGCGCGGCAAGGACCAGCAGCAGCCCCATCGCGAGACAGGTCGCCGCATCGATGTTCAGAATGCGGACCAAGCCGCGTTTGTCATTTGTCGTCATCTGGCGTTTCTCCTCGATCCGCTTTTCGATGTTTCGATCCGTCAATCGCGTCAGCCCGCCCTAAGCTGTCTGCGCGATGACCATGGCAGTCAGCGCGACCATGCCCAGCACGGCGCGCGCGATGTGGGAATACTCCCACAGGTTCCGAAGGTGCTGCCAATCTGCTTCGCGTCCCGCATAGATGGAGAAGAAGGCGGCTCCCGGTCCCGAAATGTCCGTGTCCTGCAGCCAGACCGCATTCACCGGATGGGTGACGAGCCAGTAGACCGCGTGCCCGGCGGCCAGGCAGGCAAGGGCGGCGGCAGTCCACCAGAACCGGTCGCCGCCGATTGGCAGCAGGAACAGCAGGACCGGCAGAAGGAGAAGTGCTCCCAGCTCTCCGATCAGCCCCCCGATGGTGAAGCCGGGATAATAGATTGCCTGCACGGCGCGATAGGTCTGCTCGTCCAGCCGCAGCTTTCCCGGAAACTCCAGCGCATGGGCAAGTGCAAGGCCCATGGTCACGGCGACCAGCAGGACCGCAAGGACGGAAAGCGCCTGTGTCATGAGGGTGCTCCTTCGATCTCCCCTGGGGACTAATGATGCCTCGCCCTTGGGGCGGCCTTGATCAGGCGCATTCTGCCACGTCGGCGTGCAACGGCGACACCGCCTCGGCGGCGAGAGCGGCCTGCACCGCGGGCCTCTGTTCGACGCGGTCGACGAACGCGTCGAAAACCTTCGGCGTCGCGATCTCAAGCATCGCTGCCCAGCGAAGCATGACATAAAGGAATGCATCCGCGCCGGTGAAGCGGTCTCCGAACAGATGGTCGCCCGCCATCATTGACCCAATCCTGCGGAACCGGGACGACAGCAGATCCCGGATCCGGCTCTGCTGTTCCGCGTCCTCGATGAAGAACAGCGGGATGCAGGGCTTGTGCAGTTCGGTCGAGATGAAGCCAAGCATCTGCAGATGCCGCGTTCGCCCAAGTCGGCCCGTGGGCAGAAGGCCATCGGCCTGGCTTGCGATCCAGTCCAGGATGGCAACGTTCTCGGTCAGCAGCATGCCATCATCAAGCACCAGGGCGGGCACATAGCCGTTGGGATTGATCCGCGTGTAATCGGAACCGTCCTCGAGCGTGCGATTGAAGATGTCGACACGATGTGGCCGGAAATCGAGCTTCGCTTCGCGCAGAAGAATGTGCGTGGCCTGCGAGCAACTGGTTGGGGTGTGGTAGAAATCCATGTCCGGTCTCCTGATTGTCCCGTGGAACTTGCATCCCCACCGTCGCAGATCGGACCGGACCAGATCAGAGGCGTTTCGACCGGTTTCGGGGCAAAACAGCCATTACCTGGGAAGACTGCGGAGTCGGTTGCGCTGGCGATACTGTGCCGGGGTCACGCCGGCGCGGCGCTTGAACAGCCTGCGAAAGAAGGTCGGATCCTCGTAGCCCACGGCGGCGGATATGTCTTCGATGGCCATGTCCTCGGTCTCGAGAATCTGCTTGGCTTCCTCGATCCGGAGCGCCTGAACGTATTCGACGGGCGTATAGCCGGTGGCGGCGGAAAACCGGCGCTTGAAGCTACGTTCCGACAGGCCCGAGCGATCCACCATGACAGCCACAGGTGCCGAAGTGTCATAGTGATCGACGAGCCATTCCTGGATCCTGGATATGACGGCATCGCTGTGCTGGCGTGGCCGGGCCATCGACGCAAAGGGCAACTGGCCGTAGCCTCGGTCGCCGAGGAGAAACAGCCGCGCGATGCGGGCCGCCTCGTCCGCGCCGCAGAACCGGCCGATCAGGTAAAGCGCGAGATCCTGCCAGGACGATGCCCCGCCCGTCGTGATCAACTGCCCGCCACGCCCGCTGTCGCACAGGATGCGCTCGGGTCGGAACCGGACAGATGGATACCGGTCGCGGAACAGGTCCGCCATCGTCCAGTGCGACGCCGCCTCCGCGCCGTCCAGAAGGCCTGCCTCGGCGAGAAGCACGGCCCCGCTACATGTCGAGCAAACGAGAGATCCGTGGTCGATGTGGCGATGAACCCATGCGATCTCCGCAGGCCACCGCCCGTCGAGCACATCGTCATGGTTCAGGTGGATGTCGCAGATGATGATGACGTCGGCACAATCCCCATTCAGGCCGCCATCGGGCGTGACCAGCAACCCGGTGCTGGACCGGAATGGCCCTCGGCGATGCGCCACCAGTTTCGGGTGAATCGGGCGGGACAGTGCCTGGTCGTTTGTCCCCGTGTCACCGAGGACTTCGTGCAGGCCGAAGGCGGCCATCGTCCCGCTTTCCGGCAGGCTCAGGATAGAGACACGAAGTGGTTCGGTGGGACGCGGGCGTATCGGCATAGTCAAGTTCTGGCATAAATGCCCCGAAACTGTCGAGTCTGACACTAACCTTCGCGGCCGATTCGACCCAGTCTCGATCCACAGCAGAAGCAAGGGTCACGAAGGGACACCGATATGAGCATCGTGGAAGGCACCGTCGACCTGACGAGGGAATATGACCAGCCGGTCGCAGAAGTTTTTGCGGCCTGGTCAAGCGAAGACGCGCAGCGGACATGGGGCGATCCCGGAGATGGCTGGGAGATGAGCTTCGAGCGGTTCCGCTTCACTGTCGGCGAAACCGACAGCTGCCGCTTTGGTCTCAAGGGAGGACCGCAATACATCAACGAAAACCGCTATTTGCTGATCGAGCCGGAACAGCGCATCGTTTACGCAACGTCCCTCAAGAGCGCCGACCGGCTCACCTTCGCTGGCACACTAGCCATTACCTTCGAGACGACGGAAGACAGCACGCGGATGAGGCTGATCGAACAGGGCCTCTATTTCGATGGCCAAGATGACGTCGCCGGCCATCGATCCGGCTGGGAAGGGATGCTGGCAGCGCTCGGAAAATACCTTCGCGGCCGGCGCTGAGCCGGTGCGGCGAAGTGGGCTGCGATTGGAACAACCAGGCCAGGAAGTCCGGCGGATACGCATTGGGGCATCGGCCAATCGAAGACAAAAATTGAAGGAAGACCATGATACGGACGTCAACTGCCGCGCTTGTCGCATTGCTATGGCTGACCCCTGCAGTCGCGCAGGAACGCGCGGACATCGCCAGGAACGGCGCGGTGGACCTCGCCTATTGGAGACATGGCCCTGAGGCCGGCGTTCCGATTGTGGTCATCAACGGCCAGGGCGTCGCGACACGGCCCCACGACGATGGGCTGACTAAGGCACTCCTCGCCGAAGGTTTTCGCGTCGTGCTTTTCGACAATCGCGATTCAGGCCAAAGCACGGTATTGAGCGCGGAAGGCTCTGCCGCCTACGACCTTTCCGACATGGCTGCGGACACGATTGCGGTCCTCGACGCTGCCGGTGTCGAACGCGCGCATGTCGTGGGCCACTCGCTTGGCGGCATGATCGCCCAGGTTCTTGCCGCGGAACACCCCGACCGGGTTCTGTCGTTGATCTCGGTTTCGTCTACGTCGGGGGAGCCGGGGCTGCCTTACGGCCCGGCAATGGCGGCAATGTCCGAGCCGCCGCCTGACGCGTCCGCACCGATGGCCGATCAACTCGCGCGGTTCTACCGCATCTTCGAGGGCGAAGCCGACAGGATGCCGGATGCCGAAGTCGCTGCGAGAGTGGAGGCCGACATGGCCGTGCGGGACCCGAACGCCGCCGAGCGTCAAGTGGCGGCGGCGATGCGGACGGGTGACAGACGGGCATTGCTGGGCTCAATCGAACTGCCGGCGCTCGTTCTTCATGGCGGCGATGATCCATGGTTTCCGCTGGTTCATCCGGAAAGCACGGCGGCAGCCCTGGGAGGCGCCCCGATCGAAGTGATCGACGGAATGGGCCACATTCTTGCCGACGCGGCGGCGCCAGACGTTGCGGCCCGGATTGCAGGTTTCGTGGGGAGCCTGCCCACACCATGAGTTACAGGAACAGTAATCCCACAGATGTCCACCATCGATAAAGCAGGGCGGGGACCGCGAAGGCAAATCGACACCCTCCACACAAGGACCAACTTCAATGTATTACGATAGCATCAAGGATCTGAGCACGCGCATCAGTTCGCGGGAGGTGTCGCCGATTGATGCGGTCGAAGCATGTTTGCGACGGATCGCCACGCTGAACCCGAAATTGAACGCCTTCATCACGGTGATGGACGATGACGCACGCGAGCAGGCAAGGCAGGCGGAAGCGGAAATCAAGGCGGGTCACTGTCGCGGACCGCTCCACGGTATCCCTGTGGCTGTGAAGGATTTTTACGATACGGCCGGCGTCAGAACTACCGCCGGGTTCGAGCACTTCAAGGACCGCATGCCGGAGGCCGATGCGCAAGCCGTCGATAGACTGAAACGGTCCGGCGCAATAATTGTCGGGAAGACCAACATGGATTCCCTCGGGATGGCGACCACAGGACTTACAAGCTGTTTTGGTCCAGTGCGAAACCCGTGGAACGAAGCCTATGTTCCCGGTGGTTCGTCTGCTGGCTCTGCAGTCGCTGTGGCTGCCGGGCTTTGTTATGCGACGATTGATACCGATGCCGTCGGTTCGACGCGCCTGCCAGCGGCATGTTGTGGTGTAGTAGGTTTCAAGGGCGGCTTTGATCTGATCAGTACGAAAGGCATCTTGGGCGACGAGCCTGTCGATGACTTTATCCGCTGGATGGCGCATGCAGGGATCACGACTCGCAGCGCTGCCGATACCGCGTTGATGTTGAATGTGCTGTCTGAGCGCGAGGGCAATATTTCTCTCGCCGATCTTGAAGATCCAGCCACCAGCCTGAGACTTGGTATTGGAAACAATTTCAAATCCGACGGGGAAATCAGACATGCCTTCGACCAGGCGGTGAACATCCTCCGGGGCGTTGGATACGGGTTGGGTGAAGCTGCGGTGCCGGTCTGGAATCCCCAAGCCGGCTTGGACACTATTGAAGCAGATCGGGTCAATGTCACTCGCGATGCGTTTGCCGATGCCGATATAATCCTGCTTCCAACTCTGACCTCGTGCGTTCCGTCAATCGAGGCAGCGGCAAATAAACCGGATCAGGGTGTTGCGCCGGAGAACACGGCCTTTGCCAATTACTATGCCTTGCCTGCTGTTACCGTCTGCTGCGGCTTCGACAGCAAAGGCATGCCGATTGGCCTGCAAATTGTCGGAAAACCCGGCGGTGAGCAAAACATCCTGCAAGTTGCGCGCCACTACGAAATAACTGCCAGCTTCGGCTCAAGCCATCCTATACCGTAAGCTTCTGGATATGCAGAGACCGTGCGGATCTTCTTCGGTAGCAACGACGAGTCGACGATGAGGTGACCAGAAATGGTTCAGACCCATGTCGACGCTGCGAGGTTGGCAAGGAAGGGCGGCGCTGGCAGGTCACACAACTGTTCATCCGTGGAAAGGATAGATAGACACATGTCGATTGCGGGCCTCATGACTACGGACCGCTTCATGGTCCGGGAGTTTACCGAGCATGACCGTAAAGCGTTTATCGCCTGCCACATGGATCCAGAGTTCTCGCGATTTCATCTGGAGAGCGAACGCGGTGCGGCGCATGCGTCGTCGGTTTTCGATCTTTTCCTTGCCTGGCAGCAGGAAGACCCCCGGCTGAATCACCAACTCGCAGTCGCGCCCCGCGACGATCCGAAAACATACCTCGGCAATGTCGGTGTTCGAATGGGAGGGTTGGCGCCGGGTCAGGCCGAACTTGGAATTGAGTTGATTCCGTCTTACTGGGGCAACGGAGCGGCGACCGAGATCATGGCAGCGATCCTTCCCTGGGCTACCCGGCGGTTCGGTCTGACAACGTTCATCGCCGAGACGGCGATCGAGAATGCCGCGGCAGAGCAGCTCGCGCGAAAGACGGGTCTGCGTCAGGTCAGCATGGGTGAAAAGCGCATGTGGCGGTCGGATCGAGGCTAAATCGATGCGACGAAGGAGATGGTCTTGCTCAGTTTCGAAGGTCGCCAGATACCGCTGTTCGGGATTTTTCTAAAGAATAGGACGCACCATGATTGCGTATTGGATTGCGGCGGCCGGCCTTCTGGTCTTGATATTGATCCATCTGACGGTGGGCGAGAAGGAAGTCGTGAGACCGCTGCTCGCTTCGCGTGAGTTCAAGGACGACACCAAGTACGTGCTCTTCTTGTGCTGGCATCTTGTGACTTTGGTCATGGCTGGGGCTGCGGCAGGCTACGTCGCTGCAGCGATGTCAAATGAATGGAGGGATTTCGCTCTGGCGGGAACGATCCTGATAGCCCTGCTCGCACTGTGGAGCTTCACCGTCGTGATATGGAAGCGGCAACGACACCGCGATATGCCGCAGTGGATTGCTTTTGCCGCCGTGGCGCTGCTGGGATTGGCGGGGCACGTTACGACGTGAGTGGCCCGCATAACAGAGAATGTCCGCTTTGTGGCGCGTCAGATGTTGGTGGGCTCGATGGATGTCGGGAGCTATTCGGTGCTCTGGCCGAGAAGGAGTTCTCCGATGCTTCCTACTTCGCTTTTCATCGGCTGACAGTTGACGCCTACTGCTTGCAGCACCCGGAAATCTACATGATCTCTTCCAAATCGGCCGCTGCCCATCTGGCTGCGATGTGCTGGTCAATGGAGCAAGGATTGACCCGTAACCTGCATCCCCGGCTCAAGGCTTTTGTCGATGGTCCCAGGAAGTTCGCTCGAGTCGAGCCGCCCAAGCCCCTACACAGGGGAGGATTCAGGATTTCCGATATGGTGCTTGCCGACACCCTCGACGAGTACGAAGCGCACGCCTGGACGTGGGCGCGCTCTGCCTGGGGCGCCTGGAAGGATCACTGGGGGTTAGCTCGGCAGTGGGTCTCTGAGGCATGTGGCATTTAGGAGGACTGCCGCAAGCCATATCGGCGCCTTCTTTCGATCATCTGTTATTACCGGGCGTACTGAGCGCGACTGCACAACTTGGTTCGTAAGCTGTCATGATGCGAGTTCTCTAAGTCCAGGCGGCAGGGATCGATCAGATGGCGGGCATAGCGCGGAGTGGGAAAGTTGTGTTTGATCGGGCATTCGTCACCCGAGAGTGGTTGAAACCGGGCATTATGCGCGGTTGCACGCTTGAGCCTGATCGCGCATGACGCCGTAGTCGCTCAGCAACTCGGCGGTGGCGGACCCGTCCGGCAGCAACCCAAGTTCCTCGGCCGCCCGCGCCTGAAACTCACGGTTGTACCCGACTACGGGCGGGCAGACGGTGGCAGTGCCTGTATCAGAACTGACCGTCACGCAGGCGCTCAGCAAGCTCGTCGCGATCGTGAGGACGGCGAGCCGCCGCTTCCAGCATCCGGCGTTGGACATCATTGGCTTTCTCCGTGGTGACTAGGCGTTCGGCGAGACGTCCCGATCGTTCGCCGAATCGGCGCAGGGCCAGCAGGAACAGAAGGATTGCGAGGGCGGTGACGGCGAAGCGGAGCGCTGTGCGCGCCCATACCGAGCCGGCGAGCGTGGCGAGGAGCCCGGAGATCACCGCCGCCCCCGGCGCCAGTCGTCGAGCCGAGCGTAGATCGTGACCGCAATCCCCCCGAGAGCGACGGCGATGAACACCCAACGGAGCGTGTCGAGATACGGCACGAGCGGCAGGATGGCGGTCTGGGTCTCGGCCAGGACGCTCTGCGCCACCTCGACCCCGGCCGCACCCAGCGTCGCCACTCCGGCCGCGCCTCCACCTTTCATGGTGCGGCTGTCAGCCAGCATCTCGCGCGCGGGCGGCGTCTCCGCTGCAAATACCGTCGCCCGGACCGGGAACCGCTCGCCCCACTGACGCGCGGGCCCGAGATCGACATGCATGAACCCCGAGCGCGGGTAGAAGCCGAAGCCGAGGAACCCGACCTCCCGCGCCGCCGCCTCGAAGGCCACGGGGTCGTGGTTCGCCATGGCGATGTCGAAGGCGGCGCCGTCGAGATGCTTCGACCGGGTGGCGCCGCCCACGGCGCGATTGTGCTCGGGGCTGCGATAGGCCGAGCGAACGATCAGCGGCTTGCCCAGCCGGTCGCGCAACGCCTGCAGCCTGTCGAGGGCGGGTTCGTTGACCAGCAGCTTGCCGGTGCCCCGGCAGGCGATCTCGGCGGGTGAGAAATTCGGCCAGCGCCAGGCATCCTCCGGCGCCTTGCGCCAATGGTCGTAGAACGTCGTGTTCATGGGGATCCTCGGGAAACGAAAAAACTCGCCTCGAGGGCGGGTACGGTTGGGTCGATCGATGGGGTGGTGAGCGGCTACGGGCTGCCGCCGAAGATCTTCAGCTTGATTGCGATGCCGGCGAGCAGCGCCAGCATGACGCCGGTAGTGATCATGCGAACGGCGGTCTGCATCGCAGTCCGCCGCACCAGCCGGATGCAATCCACCAGGGATCGCAGGTCGCGGATGTCGAGCGCGGCCTCGTCGCCGTCGAGCCCGACATCGGCCAGCGCACGCTTTGCGCCTTCCTCGGCCGCCCGCGTCAGGATCGCCTCGAACTCGGCGTCGGGCATGCGCACGAAGCCCTCGGATCGGGGTGGTGTCATTGGATCCTCCTTCGCCGCTCAGCCGACCTTGCAGCCCCAGAAGGACGTGTGATCAGCGGCGAAGTAGCCATCCGCGACCCGGAAATACCCCTGGAGCTCGACGGTATCGCCTGCCGTCAGCGGCACCATGGTCTGAAGCCAGATCGCGGTGGCGAGCGAGACGTGGGTGGCAGAGATTTCGCCGAGGGAGCCGCGGATTTCCGTCGTGCCGTTCAGGACCAGCCGCCCCCGCATGCGCGCGGTGGTGCTGGCGTTGACCTTGTACATGAGCGTCGCGCCGAAGAGATAGGTGCCGTCCACGGGCGCCACAAAGTGGTTGTTCGCAGCGTCGAAGGCCCCCTGGTCGTTGTAGTCGGTGTTGTTGAGGCCGATCTTCGTCCAGGTTCCGACGCCGACATAGTTGTCGTAGTTGGTGTACGCCTTGAACCGCGGGAGCCAGGGCTGGTCGACGATGCCGGTGGCGTTGTCGACGCTCAGCCCGTCGAAGAAGGTGCTGCCGTCGGCGGAGACTGCGAGGCGGAAGCGGTCGGAGCCGAAGAGCCCGACCAGCGCCTTGGTCACGAATCCGGTCTGCAGCGTGAGCCCGAGATCGTCGCCCGCGGCCTCCTTGTTCATGGTGTAGAAAAGATCGCCCGTCCCGCCCTCGACCACCGTTTTCGCCGTCCAGAGCGCGGCGTTCAGCTTGGCCGAGAACGGATTGGCGGCGTCGGCGGTGGTGCCGACGCCCAAGAGTGCCATGTTCTGCAGTGCGTCCGGGGTGGTCCCAATCCAGCCCGCGCCATCGTAGACCAGCAGCTGGCCCTCATCCTCGACCCATGCCCGCCAGCCAGTCCGGGGTGGCAGGCGCAGCCATGCGCCATCGGTCCAGAGCGCGACGTTCAGGTCCCAGCCCGCCCAGTCGCCCGTCGCGCCCGAGGCGACCATGTAGCGGTCGCCGTCGGAAGGAGAACCGGGCGGCGCTGTCAGATCGCGGTCGAGCACGGAGAGTTGCACGAGCCCGTCGAGCAGCCGGAGCGCCTCGTTGTGGGTGACATGCTTCTGGGCCTGCGCCGCCAGGATGTAGGGCAGCAGGAGATGGGTCGTGGCATCGGACATGGACGGTCTCCAGAACGAAGAAGGCCGCCTGCATGGCAGGCGGCGAACAGTGGCGCAGCGGTGGTGCTGACGAGCTACCCGCGCTCGGGCGTCTTCCCCGGAATCGCGGACAGAACTGGGTCGGGTTTCGCCGCGTCCCACTTCGCGGTCATCGCGGCCCAGCGATCAATTTCGGCACGGAAGGCCGGGTCATCGATCCGCAGATGGAAGGTGTAGAGCCGATCGACAATCTCGCGCATGAGCGCGCGCATCTCGTCGTCATCGATCCGAGAGACCTCGGACCAGGGAATGCGGTTGCCTTCTGCATCTTGGACGATGACGTCGCTGCCGTCACCGGTGCGCGAGATGGGCGTCCGGCCCGCATGCAGGGCCTCCAACTGCGTGTTGCGCACGCAGGCCACGGCCATCACTCTGGCAAGCTGGGCTGCTATACGGTCTTCGTCTTCAGGGCGCATGACCCAAGCTTACGCCGCAGGATGCGTGCTCTTCCAGATCTCATTGCGTGCCTCAAAAGGTCAGCGTGACGGTCTTGGGCGCGCCCCGCCCGACGAGGGCGGAGAGCTGGTAGATGCGTATGTCGAGCGTGTCGCCGGGGCCGAGCGGCGCGCCCCAGTCGGCGGTCTGCTGGGCGGCGGTGTAGATCGCGCTGGTGGTGGTCGTGCTCAGCACCCGCTTCACGGCAGCGCCGTCGAGGAGCTCGACCTCGTAGACTTCCAGCTCCTCGGCCAGCGGCACCTCCAGCCCGCCCCAGCTATCGGCCGCGAGCGCGCGGGACCGGCGCGTCCAGCGGATGGTCAGATCGCCGGGACCGCGTGGCGTGCGCCACGGCTGCTCGACATGGACGACGGAGAACGGCCGCAGCCCCACGCCCACCGGCGTGAAGGCCTGCGCCACATAGGTCTCGTCGCTGACCGGGCGGCTCGCCGGGCCGATGCGCCAGTTCCACGGGATGCCGAGATCGGCCTCGGCGATCGGCAGTGACGCGAGCGCGGTGTCCAGAACCACTATCCGCACGCCTGCGGGCGCCGGATTGCCCACTGCGCCTTCGGTCCCACGTTGGCCGCGGAGGAGACGGGTCAGGCGATAGCGGCCGGGGGCGATCAGTTCCGCCGCGCCTGCCTGCACGATCTCCCAGAGACCGGGCGCGCTCTCGATGGCCAGCGCATTGGCACCGCCAAAGAGGGTCAGGTCGGTGACGCTTTCCAGCGTGCCCGCCAGCAGATCGACCACCAGCGCATTGCCGAGGTCGAAGCGGGATGTGGGCCCGGCGTAGAGGTCCGAGACCAGCGTCCCGATCCGGGCGCGGCTGCCGAACGTGGTCAGCAACTCGAATCCATCCGTCGAAGGACTGCGGAACACCGCCATCTCGCCGGGCCAGGGAACCGCGTGCGCGGCGACCAGCGGCCGATGCGCGGGCTGGTCCTCGATCAGCTGCGGCAGGTCCATCAGCACCGCATCCGGCGCGCCGAACACCACGGCCCGCGTCAGCGACGCCGCGCGGGGATCGCCGGGCGGCAGGTCGTAGGTGGCCCGGTCCTGGCGGGCCGCCTCGATGCCGCGCGCCTCGGCGTCGGCGATGGAGACGAGCCGCAGATCGATCAGCCGCCCGTCATGCGCGAGGCGGATCGCGTCAGCCGGGTCCAGCGCCAGCCGCGAGGGCGGCAATCGGAACGCCGCCGTCTCGCGCCCCACCCACGCCTCCATCAATGTGCGGCGGCAGCGGCGCTCGGCCTCCTCGGGCGGCACCGCCATCGGGAAGGACTCCGAGGCGATGCGCGTCGTGTCCACGGTGATGCGCCGCGCCTCGACGAGGGCCGCGTCGTAGTCCTCGTCGGCGCGGGCGATCTGCCACTTGAGCGCCTGCGGCAGTTCCGTCTCCTGGCCGCGCGTCAGTTCCAACACGTCGCCTTCGGGGGCCGCCACCAGATCGTCGGGCTCCAGGGTGGCGACGGAGGCCCGGCCGCGCATGATGAAGCGGATCACGCCCTCGGTCTCGACGGCATCGAAGCCGAAGTGGCGCGACAGCGTGGTGATCGAGACCCGAGGGCTTTCCAGCGCGCCGATGGCATAGCCCTCGACCGCGCCCCAGAGGCCGGTGACGTCGATGCGATCCTCGGGCAGACCGGCGCGCAGGCAGAGGTGCCGCACGAGGGCCGCCAGCGACACCGACCCGAGGCGCCCAGTCAGCCAATGGCCCAGACGCCAGTTGGGGCCATCGGTCCAGACGTCGGTCAGTTCGGGAAAGAACGGGTACGGCCGCGCGTCCCAGGTCCAAGCCGCGCATTCCGGCACGTCGACCATCCGGTCGCCGTAGACCGAGGACAGCGGGTTGTTCGCGGCCTCACCCCAGAAGAGCCAGGTCGCCTCGAGATAGGCGCGCTGGATGGCGTCGTCGCGCCAGGCCCGCGAGAAATGCGGCGTGAAGCTCTCGGACGATTTCGGGTCGAAGAAGACGTTCGGCTGGTTCGTGCCCCGGTCGATGGCCGGACAGCCGAGCTCGGTGAACCAGATCGGCTTGGACTCGGGCGTCCATGCCGTCGGCGTCCCGGCCTCCACCCCGCTCGGGCGGTCGTAGTGCGGGTTCGCCCACCAGGCCCGCAGATCCTTGTAGCGGAACACCCATGCCTTGCCTGCGGCGCCATCCGTGATCGGGGTGCGGGCTTGCCCGCTTCGGTCGGCCGCGCTGGCATAGAACCAGTCGAAGCCTTCGCCGCCCGCGATGTTCCCCTGCAGGTAGGCGCGGTCGTGGATCGCGGGCCAGCCCTCGGCCGCGTCCGCATGCTCGAACCCATCGCGCCAGTCCGACAGCGGCATGTAATTGTCGATGCCGACAAAATCGATCTCGGGATCGGCCCAGAGCGGGTCGAGATGGAAGAACACGTCGCCCGAGCCGTCGCCGGGCTGGTGCCCGAAATACTCCGACCAGTCGGCGGCATAGCCGATCTTCGTGCTTGCACCGAGGATCGAGCGGGCATCCGCGAGCAGATCCCGATAGGCCTGCACGGCCGGATAAGTGGATGTACCCGAGCGGATGGTTGTCAGCCCCGGCATCTCGGTCCCGATCAGGAAGGCGTCGACCCCGCCCGCCGCGGCACAGAGATGGGCATAGTGCAGAACCATGCGGCGCAGACCCCAGTCGCCAGATGGCCCGGTCCAAGAAACCGTCTGACCCGAGACGCTGAAGCTCGCGGGCGTGGCCGCGCCGAACAGCGCCGCGACCTGGCTTGCGGCCGCGGCGGTCTTGTCCACGGTCCCGGCGAACCCCGCGGCAGGCGAGCAGGTGATCCGGCCTCGCCAGGGGAACGCAGGTTGGCCCGTCTCGGCGGCGTTGTCGGAATACGGGTTCGGCAGCGTGTTGCCGGGCGGCACGTCCATCAGGATGAACGGATAGAAGGTGACCCGCAGCCCGCGGGCCTTCATCTCCTGGATCGCCTGCACCACCGCGAAGTCGGACGGCGTGCCGCCATAGACAGGGCGATCCTGATCGTCCCGGCTGACCAGGAAGGCATTGGCGCGGCTCACGCCGTTCACCGACCAAGTGGCCGGCGTCGTCGACTTGGCCGAGACCTCGACACCGGGCCGCACCTTGCAGGAGCCCGCCCGCAGATCGTCCCCGAACCACGCCACGACCAGGCTGACGCTCTCGACCGCGGGCGCCATCGCCTGCAGCCGGTCGAGCGCCTCCACCATGTCGGTGGAGTCGGCGAGCGCGTTCAGGTTCTCGGGCACCGTCGCGCCGCCATCGGTCTTGCGGATCGCCTGCGTCGCATAAGTGAACTCGCCCGAGGCGGGGATCATGGTGACCGCGCGGGTGAGCCCCTCGGCGGTGTCGGGGTCGGCGAGCGGGCGGAACACCTCGAAGGAGAGCTGCGGCAGGCGGTTGCCATAGCTGGAGAGCGGCAGCTCCTCGAAGACGACATAGGCCGTGCCGCGATAGGCGGGCGTGTTGGCGGAGCCCATCTTCGCCGCGATGAACGGATCGGCCGTCTGCGCCTCGTCGCCCGGATACCAGCGCCAGGCGACCCCGGAGAGGTCCATCGGCTTGCCGTCGGCCCAGATGCGGCCGATGCCGGTGATCGGGCCTTCGCACAAGGCGACCGCGAAGCTCGCGTAGTACAGATACTCGGTGGTCTTGACCTTGCCGCCCCCGCCACCCTTGCCGCCACCCTGCGTGGTGGTCTTGGTCTCCTCGCGGAAATCGGTCGCCCAGATGATGTTGCCGCCCATGCGCATGCGCCCGTAGAGCCGCGGGATCACCGCGCCCTCGGTGGCCGAGGTGATGCGCAGAGTGTCGAGCCGCGCGCCCTCGATGCGCTGCGTCGGCGCCAGCGACGAGATGATCCAGCTGTCGACGACCGAGCCGATGGTGGAGCCGATGAAGCCGCCGATGGTCGCGGCGCTCACGCCGAGGATCGCGCCGCCGATCGAACCGCCAATGGCGGCGCCTGCGGCACCGAGGACAAGCGTTGCCATGTCGGGGTCTCAGCGTTGCGGGAACAGGAAGGCGAAGGCGATGCGCCGCCGCCAGGATGGGCTGAGCGGTTCCTCGATGACGCCGAGCCGCTCGTAGGCATGGAGAAAGGTGTCGGGTGCGGTGAGGATCCCGACATGCTTGGCGATGGCGCGGGGCTTCATGCGGAAGAGGACCAGCGCGCCGGGACCTGCCTCGGCGGGCGACACCTCGATCATCATGCGCCGCGCGCCGTCGGCCAGAACCTCGCGCGGGCCGATCTCGCCCCAGTCGCGGCTGTAGGCCGGGATCGGGAACGGTTCGGGCCCGACGACCTCGCGCCAGATCCCGCGCGCCAGTCCGAGGCAGTCGCAACCGACGCCCCGAAGGCTAGCCTGGTCGTGGTACGGCGTGCCGCGCCAGGAGCGCGCCGTCGCGACGACGCGCGCGGGGTCGGCCAATGCGAGGGGTTGCGTCACAGCACGCCTCCCTCGTGCCCGCCATCCTTGGTGGCGTAGCGCAGCACGGCATCCTGGCCGGGGATGTGTGGGAAGCCGCGGAAGTTGACGGTGTTGGCGAACTTCGCCACGCAGGTCTCCATGCGCTTGTCGCAGCCCGCGCGGATGGCGAAAGCGTCACCCTCGGCGATCGCGCGCACCGGCGCCTCGAGCAGGGTCAGGATCGCGATGCCGTCGGTCACATCATGGCCCAGCACCTCGGCACGCCGGCCTGCGTTCGCGCCGCTCGTCCAGTCCAGCGTACCGAAGGTGAACCAGCCGGAGGCGAAACCGCCAAGGCCTGAGGCAGTGAAGGCCCGGTCGCGCAAGAGATCGATGACGGCGCCCGTGCCCTTGTAGGCCGGATCCTCGAGATCGACGCCACAGCGCGCGTCGCCGAGCGCGGCGTCGCAGGTCGCCTGGAAGGTCCGCCCGACCGTCTGGCCGAGCACATGGGCGAGCGAGCGCACCTCGGCGACGAAAGCGAGCCGCCCACGCCGGATCTGGCCGATGGCCCCGCGGCGCATCAGCACGCGCTGACTGGCATCCGTCCAATTCACCCGCCAGACCTCGACCTCGGCGTTGTCCCAGCGGCCGTCGAGGATGTCGGTCTCGGTGATCCGATCCGAGGTCAGCACGCCTTCCGCGTCTTGTGCATCCACCGACAGGTCCGATCTCGAGCGGACCTCGGAGGCTGTCAGCCCGCTCTCCGGCTCGAAGTCCGTCCCGTCGAAGCTGAGCGTCCGGTCGTGGTCGGTGAAGCCGAAACTCGCGCCATCGGCGCGGGCGATCCGCCAGCACCAGGCGAGCGTGGTCGTGCCCTCGTCGAGATGGGCCTGCAGGGCGGGGTCGAGGGTCTTCATCGGCGCAGTTCCAGCAGCGGAATGGAGGTGATCGAGCCGAGCCGCTCGAGGTCGAGCGTGACGTCGAGCACATCAGTGTCGAAGCGGACCGGCACGTCGAATTCGAAGCCCGCGGTGATGGCAACGCCAGCGCCCGGCGCCGTGATGAAGGTGACGACGCCGGTCGTGGTGTCGACCGACCAGCCGGAGGGCTGCTCGACGCCCGACAGCGCGATGCGCTCGCTGCCCGCCACCGGCTTGGCAATGGCGCGCGTCCAGGATTGCGCGCCCGAGGCGTAGCGCTTGACCAGTTGAAAGCCGGTCGTCGTGCCGTCGCCGGTGCCGATCGGCTGATCGGTCGGCAATGGCGTGCCCGAAGGCAGGCAGGACTTGTGGTCGCCCCAGTCCTTGAACCGGAAGCCGTGGAGGCGCCCGTTCCGCGCCTCGAAGAAGGCGACCACCGCCGCCAGGTCGTCGGCGCGGCGGATGCCGTAGGCGACGTCATAGCGGCGGCGCGAGTTGGCCCAGCTGGCGTTCCTCTCCTCGTCTCCCGAGGCGAGCTCGACGATCTGCGTGCGCCGCTCGGGCCCGCCGCGTGCGCCGCGGCTGATGTTGTCTGGGAACCGGACCTCGTGAAACGCCATCAAGTCTCTCCTTGGTTCGTGCTCTGGCCCCCGCAACCGGTTCCCACTTGCGGGGTCGCACTCACATGCCCCTCCGCCCGAGCGAGACCGCACGGGCAATGTCGGTCGCCACCTGCGTGCGGGACTGCCGGAAGCTGTCGGCGTCACGCGCCATGATGGTAACGTTGACCCCACCGCCCGCGCCGTAGCTCTGCGCCTCACGCCGGGACAGCACGCGCTCGCCGCGCTGCAGGATCGCCGGCACCTCGTCGTGACGAAGCCCGGCCATGCCGCCGCCATGCATCCGGGGCGCAGCGGCGAAGGCCATGGCCGGGACCATCCGCGAGGGTCCGGCCGATCCGACCATCCCGCCCGCATGCAGGACGCTGGCGAAGATCCCGCCAGCACCGGAGAACACGCCGGAGAGCGCGTTTGCGATCGGCCCGAGGATGAAACGCCGCGCCCCCAACTGGGCGAGATCGGCGAGCAGCGAGGTGACGAGGTCGCGGAAGTTCAGCTTGCCGGTCTTCACGAACTCACCGACCGCGTTCTCGGCCGACTGGAAGGCGCCGACGAGGCTCTGACCGATGTCGCCGCCGATCTCGCGCGCCTTGCTGGCGTAGTCGGACAGCGCGGCGGTGACGGCCTGCCAGCCGGTGACAGCAGCTTCGGTCGCGGGCTCTGCCGCAGCGGCGGCAGTACCGGCCGCTGCGCCTGCACCCGTGGCGGCGCGTCCGGCATTGCCGAGCGCCGTCTCCAGCCGGTCGGCCGCGCCGGTGGCGTCGGTCAGCGCATCGGCACTGGCCTCGTCGGTACCGCGCACGGCATCGCGCAGGGCCTGCCAGCTTTCGAGTGGCGCACGTGCCCCCTCGGCTAGATCGCGGGCCGCGCCACGGTAGAGGTTCGCGGACTCGAGCGCCCGGTTCGCCGCCTCGGTCAGACCGAGGTTGGGTGCGGTGAGCGGGTTGTCCTCGAAGGCCCGATCGAAGGCCGCCTGCGCTGCCGTGGTGGCGGCACTGGCCGCGCCGTCGAAGCGGTTCTCGATCTCGCCGAGGTCGAGGTCGGGCATCAGCGAGATGCGGCGCTCGGACCCGAGGGCTTCCAGCCCCTGGTTGATGCCACCGATGAAGCCGTTGATGCGCGAGACCACGCCGTTCAGCATCGCCTCGACACCGTCGACCAGGCTGTTGGCCGCTTGGAACGCGAGATCGCCAATGACGGCGGGCAGCAGACCCCAGATCGCTTTGATCGCCTCGTACGCCCCCTCGAACGTGTTCGCGGCGATGTTGCCGAAACCGACGACGCTCTCGATGGCGCTCTGCATGCCCGAAGCGGCGTCGGCCTTCAGGTCGAAGAACATCGCCGTGGCCGCAGCGCCCGCCGCAGCCGCGCCCATGCGGATCCGCTCCCAGACCTCGACGGCAAGATCCTTCAGGAGCGACATCGCCTCGCCGAAGCCGCCCGCGCCGGACACGAGGCGGGTGAACTGATAGACGAGTTCGCCCCCGCCGACGATCAGCGCGCCGATGCCGGTGCGGATCAGCGCCCCGCGCAGAACGACGAGCGCCGTGGCGAGGCCCCGGACCGAGAGCGCGGCGGCGGCCATGCCGGCGACCCAGCGACTGGCGAGGAATGCTGCGAAGGTGGCCGCGTAGGTGGTCAGCCGGCCGATGTTGTCGAAGAGGCCGCGGATCGCGATGCCAAGCGGACCGGTGCGGCTGGCCACCGCCGCCATGGCGTTGGCGACAGCTTCCAGCGCGGGGGCCGCGGCGACAGCGAGCTGGTTCGACAGCCCGCGCCAGATCAGACCGAGCCGGGAGATGGCGTCGTTCGTCCGCTCGATCTGGTCGGCGTCCTGCTCGGAGACAACCACTCCGAAGGCTAGGACGTCCTCCGTCGCCTGGCGCAGCGTCGCCGTGTCGATCCGGCTCATCGCGATTGAGCCTTCCTCGCCGAAGAGCTGGCCCGCGACCGCCGCGCGTTCGGCGGCGGGCACGAAGCTCTCGATGGCCGCGTTGATCGCGCCGACCCGTTGGTCCAGCGGCAGCGCGATCAGTTCGGTGGCGGAAAGGCCCAACCGGTCCAGCGCGTCGGCGGCCGGGCCGCTCCCGGCGGCCGCCTGGCTGAGACGCCGCGTCAGATCCTTGGTGGCCTGCTCGATGCCGGACATCGACACGCCAGCCAGCTCGCCCGCGCGCTCCAGGGTCTGGATCGAGGCGACGGTGGTCCCGAGGGACTGCGCGCGCTTGGCTTGTGAATCGACCGTCTGCAGGCCGGAGCGAACCATCGCCACGCCTGCGGCGGCAGCGGCGGCCACGGCGGCGGCTGCAGCCACCGCAACACGGCGGGAGAACGCCGCCAGCCGGGTGTTCGCCGCCTCCATCTCCCGGCTGAGCCGGCCGAAGCCGCGGGACCCGGCTTCACCGACACCTTCCAGTTCGGCCCGCACCTGCCGTCCGCCCACGGCCGCGAGGCGGACGCTAACCCGTTTTTCCGCCATGGGCGTGATCCATCTGTTCGTTGAGCTTTGTGACCATCACCGCCTCGATGACGGGCAGCAGTTCGGCCGTGACGAGCGGCGGCACGCCGAGGGCGTCACCGAGCGCCAGCGCCGCCGACATGTCCCAGCCGATCACCGCGCCGGGGAGCACACGCAGCTGGCCGCCGAGACGACCGACCAGGTCCCAGACCTGCCAACCCTCCGGAGTTTCCGGACGGTTCAGCCGCGCCGGGCAGTCCGGGCAGGCTTTCGCGCAGGCTTGGCAGTATCGGTCGCCGCCGCCGAAGGACCATTCGGCGAGGGCGCGGAGGCGTTTTTTTCCTGTTCCAGCAGCAGGCCCTTGGAGACGTAGGTCAGCTGGAACGCCTCGAAGATCGGCCAGACGTCGAGCAGCGCGTCGATGGCCTCGGGGCTCGGGTCGATGGGATTGCCGTCGGCGTCGCCGATGCCCTCCCAGGCGAGCACCGCGCGGCGGGCCAGCGCCTTGGCGAAGGCGACGGCGCGTTCCTCGTCGAATGCCTCCTCGGGCACCGCTTCGACGGCCGGATCGCTGCGCGTCGCCACCATCAGCGCGGTGGTCAGCGGGCGCAGCTGTACCCGCACGCCGGGGGCGAGGTCGTGCCAGCGTGGCGCGTTGGTCAGGTCGAGCGTCAGCATCGTCAATATACCTCGATGTCGTTGATCAGGGTTGCGGTGCACATCCGGCCGACGACGCTGTCGCGGGCGGCCTGCCAGTCGAAGGTCGCCTGCACGCCCTGCGGCCCGGAAATCTCGATGCGCGGGCGCGGCAGGTAGACGGCATGCACGGTGAACGTGAAGCTCTCGCCCGAGGGCAGGACGTAAGCGAACTCCATCTCGCAGGCCTCGCCGTTGATCGCCTGCGTCACCAGCGTCTGGTCGGCGAACCGCACCTCGATCCGGCCGGTGAGCGCCGCGATGGACGGGTCCGCACCGTCGATGCGGCCGTCGCTCCGGATCGTCTCAATCCGGTCGAGGTTATTGGCATAGGTGATCTCGGCCGAGACCACATTCCCGAGGGCAGAACCGTTGCGGGTGATCGCCCCGTTGAAATGCCCGAAGCGCTTCAGTTCCAGCGCGGCGGGCGTTCCGGCGCTGGTGGTCGTGCCCACCGTCTCGCCCTGCGCCACCAGCCGCGCCGTCGCGGTCAGCAGGCCCGAGCGCTGCATCTGCCAGGTGATCTGGTCGAGCACGCAGCCGGAATACATCGCGTAGCGCGGGATCTCGGGCATGCCGGTCTCGATCGACATGCTCGGCAGCGTCCACGACCCCGACTGGAACTCGTGGGTGTACGGCGCTTCCACGCCCGTGGTCGTCGGTGTTCCGAACGCCGCCTTCAGCCAGAAGCCGAAGGCCTCTGCGTCGAGCGGCACCACGACGTCGCCGTCTGCCGTCACCGCATCCTTGATCGGCGCCAGCGGATCCCGGCCGTAGCCGAGAAGCTCCGAGTTTAGCAGCGGTTGCTCCGCCCCCAGCGAGGTGCTGGCGAAAGGCATGCGGGTGAAGCCGCTGGCGGGCGGCGTGCCATAGACGGTCTCGAACGCAAGCGCCATCTGCGCCCGCGCCCCCTGGGCTCGTGCCATGGTGTTCTCCTCGGGTTTTCGGGATTAGCCGAGCGGGTCGGCCGTGGAATAGTGCAGCACCACTGGGATGACGGCGGCCTTCAGGCTGGCCGCGCCCTCGACCAGCAGGTCCACGGGGCGCGGCGCTTCCGCCTCGACCCAGTCGCAGAGCCCGCCCAGCGTGCGGTCGGCGGCGAGCGCCGAGCCGATGCTGGCAGTCAGCGCGTCGAAGGCAGCGTCACGCTCGGCGCCCTGAATGACCGCCTCGATCTCGGCCCGGTGCTGGTAGTGGTAGCGTAGCGGCGAGAGCGTGGCCTCCGGTTCTCCGGGCTCGCCGTCGCGCAGGATCAGCAGCCCCTCGGTCGGGACACGCTCGGGCAGCACCTCACCGCGCAGGGCAGTGGCGGGCAGCGCCGAAAGCCGCGCATGCAGCGCGGCGAGGATGGTTTCGCGAGGGGTAGGCATATACGTAGCCGTTTAACTTCCTATCTTGACACCGGAGGCCACATCGCATTAGGTAGTCAAATGGCTACCAATCATGCACCCCTTCACAAAGTTTTCGGCGCGCTTTCGGACCCGACACGGCTTGCCGTAGTCGAACAGCTTGTCCAGGGACCGGCATCGGTCTCCCATCTTTCCCAACCCTTTGGCATGGCCCGTCCCACCTTTCTGAAGCACCTTCAGGTTCTGGAGAACGCTGGCATCGTTACATCCGAGAAGGCTGGACGCGTTCGAACCGTCACCCTGTCTCCCAACGCTCTAGACTGGGTCGATACATGGGTACGTCAGCATCGCAAACGTTGGGAGCGCCGCCTGAACGACCTCGGTACAATTCTCGAAAAGGAGATCAATCGATGACCAACGCAGGGCAATCGCACGAAACATTTACTATAGATCGAATTTACCCAAATTGCCTTGACCACGTCTGGGCTTGCTGGGCGGCTGCCGATAAAAAGCGAGCTTGGTTTGGCGACGGCTTGCAAGAGATGGATTTCCGCCCCGGCGGGATTGAACGAGGTGCCTTCCAAGACACGATGGGCGAGCATCAAAACGAAACCAGATACTTCGAAATCTCGGACCGAAATCGCATTGTTCTAGCCTATTCGATGGCGTTGAACGGCCGCGTACACACTGTCTCATTGGCCACGATCGTCTTTGCCGACCATGATGGTGGAACCCGTCTGACCTACACCGAACAGATGTGCGTCATTCCTCCCAGCGACGGCGTCGACGGGCGCCGACACGGATGGGATGCGCTGCTGACAGGGCTGGAGAGTTACTTGTCAGCGGACACGATCGCACAGGCTTAAACGATACGGCAGGGCAAGCCGCCGATCATATCACCTTCCATCCACCCAGTTCCCCACGATCAGCCCCGGCACGCTGTCCAACGCCCGGTCTGCATCTCGTGCGAGGTCCAGCCGCTTCGGCAGCTTCACTTGCGGGACCAACAGGAAGATCGGAGCGGTGACTTTGCCGCGTCCGGTCTTCGAGCGTGACACCACGGCCTGACCCTTCGTGTTCAGCCGTCCCTCCGCCACTAGCAAGCTCGGACCTGTGCGGCGATAGACGAAGCGCAGGCGCAGACCGCGCCGCCGTTCCCATTCGCCGGGCGTTATCCTGCCGCCGCGCAGGGAGTTGCCTGCGGCGGGCAGCGGGATCGCCAGCCAGAACCCGTTTTTCGAGCGGATCAGCGGCCCCGTGTCATGCGCGCCCACGATGACCGGAGCCTTGGACCAGACGAGAGCTGCCGCGTCCAGGCTCTCGCCCGACCTCGGGAAATTCTGGCTGCGGATCGAGTTGGCCAGCCGGGGCCCGAGCCCCGCGCCGGTGATCTGCAAACGCCAGGCGGTCTTCAACCCAGTTCCGGCCTCGCGCATGGCGGCTGTCACCGCGCGTTCGCCCGCCGCCACCTCCGCCGCCATCATCGCAACGATGTCTGGATCGATGTCGAGCTTCAGTTTCACGCGGGCCTCAGATCGACGGTCCAGACCAGCCGCTCGCGGTCGCGGACGGGCTCTCCCTGAATGAGGAAGGCGTCGCCGTCGATTTCCAAGCGATCGCCGGGACGCGGGTTAGCCACCTCGGCCACGCGCAGGTCGATCCGGGTGGTCTCGGACCAGAGGCGCGCATCGCCGAAGTCCGATATGGCGTCAGCGCGCCGGGCGACGGCACGCACCAGAACGGCCGCGCCGCCGCCGGCGATGTAGACTGCGTCCTTGCCGATGTTCGGATCGGCGAAGAGCGCGCCCACGGCGGCGGCAAAGGCGCTCATCAGAAGGCCGCGTTCAGGCGCACGCGGCCGATGGTGTCGCCCGCGCCGCTCGCCACCGCCTCGGTGGCCACGCCGATGAGAGTGTTGTCGGTCGCGACCGTGGTGCAGCGCTTGTTGGTGTCGTCCCAATAGACCTTGGCGCCGACGGTCCAGGCCTGGGAGCCGACCTTGGTGATGTCGAAGACGCCGACGAGCGCGGTCTCGATGGGCTCGCCGAGAGCGGCCGCTCCGGCGGCGATGCCGAAGATGGAACCGACGAGCAGCCCATCGCCAGAGGCGACGGCATAGGGCGCGGTCAGGGTGATGGTGTTGCCGGGCTGGACGTAGTTTTTCATGGGGGTGATCCTCGTGGAAAGACGAAGGGCGGCCCGAAAGGACCGCCCGCGTGTCAGGGTTCAGCATGGGGTGCAGGTTATGCGCCCGGGTTCTTGTAGAGGCCGCGCCAGTCGATGGCCTTGGCGCCGAAGTCGAGGCGGCACTTGATCTCGACGCCGTCGACATCGAACCCGTTGCGGGTCTCGATGTAGGCGCCTTGCTGGCCCTCGAGGTAGGCGTATTCGATGGTGTCGATCTGGTTCGGGCTCGCGGCCAGATACCACGCGGTCTCGCTGGCGGCGTCGAGCCGCGGCTCGCTGATCGGCGCGAGCGTGCGGATCGACTGCGGCACCACGCTGGACGTCGCGGCGGGCACCAGGTTCTGGGCGACCAGCTGCTCGGCCCTCAGCTCCAGCGAGGCGGGAACGATCAGGAAGGCCGGACGGACGTTCAGCACCGTCTTCTTGTCGAGACCGGTCTGCTTGGCCATCGCCGCTCGGGCCGCACCCACGCTGCTCACGTCGAGCGCGGCGCCGGTGCCCGCGAGGTTCTTGTGCGTGGTGTGGAAGAGCGCGTTGCCATCGGCCATCGCCGGGTTTGCGGTGATGATGCCCCAGACCACGTCCGACTCCAGTTGCGCGATGGAGTTGCCGTACATCGCCGGAATCCGGGTGAAGGCGTCGAGATCGTCGTTGATCAGGGTCTGGCGGGTGATCGCGACCACCCGGCCATAGGTCTTGACCTTGTAGCTCTCCTTGCTCTCGCCCAGCGTCCCACGCTTGAACTCGCCGCTTTCGCCGACCTCGAGCAGTTGCGGCGCTTCGCCGAGCTGGACCCGGTGCATGGCCTTGAAGTCGGTGGCGAGCACCTGGCGGCAGAACAGCATGAAGGTGCGGGGATAGGCCTCGTAGGCCTGCCGCAGCGTCTTGTTGGTGACGGCCGAGAGGATCTCGGGGAAGTCCGAGGTCGAATGCAGGGCGCGGGTCGCCACCTCGTCGCGCGAGAGCCCCCGCGTGTTGACCCCGGCATTGCCGAGGCTTTCGCGGGCCAGTTCCAGCAGCGTCATGCCGCGGTACTGCCGGGCGGCGTCCTCCAGCTGGAACAGCGTCGGGCTGTAGCGATGCAGCAGCGCGTTCGCCACCGCGTCGCGGCGGGTGATCCGCTCGTCCCGGCCGCCAAGCGGGACAGAGACATGGGGGAAGGTCCGGATCTCGTCGGATTTCGCCGCGACCTGATCGAGGATCAGGCGGCGGGACTCGTCGACGCTGACGCCGCGCTTGACCAGATCCTCGGCGAAGCCGCGCTCGAGGTTCAGCCGCCCGGCCAGATCGTAGATGGTCGAGACGCGGTCACGTTCGGCCTCGCGGGCGCGGGTGGCGACGGCTTCGGTGTCGGACGCAGGCCCTGCCTGTGTCTTCGGCTGGCTGCGCGTCTCACTTGCTTGGACCTTCGGTTCGCTGGCGGCGACCTTCGGGTCGGGCGCCGGTTTCGGCTCGGTCATGGGGGTGTCCTCGGTATCATTCGGCTCGGTCGGCTGGGTGGTGGCGGGGGTTGCGGCGTCGCTCGCCGGGGTCTGGGTCTTGTCCGTCATCGGGATCGGTCCTTTCGGGCTGGAAGGGGCGTCCCGGCGGTGAAGGACGCAGTCGTGAAGGGGGTGCTGGGCGCGGAAGCCCGCTGCGGGGTCGGCGCCGACCGCGACGGCGGAGACCTCGAAGGGCGTCCAGTCCACCGCGCGCCAGAGTTCGCGCGCAGCCTCGGGTTTCGAGACCTCGAAGCGGTGGACCTGGTAGCCGATGGAGACCGCGCGGATGTGGCCTGCCTGGATGTCGCGCCAGATCGGCTCGACGTCGTCGCGCTCGCTGATCCGCACGAGCGCGATGCCCCGGCCGTTCTCGATCCGGGCGGAACCGGGGACGACCGACCCGATCACCGCATCGAGCGTGTCGAGCTCATGCACCTTCAGAAACGGCGCGCCCGCATTCAGCCGGTCGAGCCGGACATGGGCGGGGTCGAGGCTCAGCTCCTCGTCGTAGGGCTCGCCGAAGAAGGTGGCGCGGCGGACGCGCGCCCCGGCCGACCAGACCACCTCGACGGTGCGGCTGTCAGCGTCGGCGGTGTTCGGCGCAAGCTCCGCCGACCGGCGCATGGCCGGCAGTTCGATCATCGTGTCCATGGGTCAGTCCTGTTGGTCGGCCTGCGCCGGGTCATTGTCCGCGTCGGCGGCCGGGTCGTCGGTGTCTGGTTCGTTGGCGGCCGGATCGGTCGCCGGATCGCTGCTCTGCGCGCTGCCGGTCTTGGTCACCCGCCGCGGGTCGGTGTCGAGCACCAGCCCCAGCGCGTCGAGCTTGGCGTTGGTCGCGGCGATCTCGGCCAGCACGGCGTCGGGGTTGCGGCCCTGTTTCGCGATCACCTCGGCCAGCGTCATGGTGCCGGAGCGGATCGAGAGCAGGTTCGCCATCGCGTCCTTCTGCGGATCGACCGCCTCGAACTTCGGCGGCGACCATTCGACCGGCACGATGGGCGACGGGATTTGCCCTGCCGCCCATGCGGCCTCGGTGAACCATCGCCATACCGGCGCGCAGAACATCGGAATGAAGAGCTGCCACTGCACGGCGTCGATCTGGCGGCGGAACTCGACGAGCCCCGCGCGGATCGAGGAATAGTTCACCTGTGACAGATCGCCGGTCAGCAGCTCGTAGGGCACCCTGAACCCGGCCGAGATCGTGTGCAGGCTCGCGCGCTTGTATTCGCCATAGCCGCCGGTGGCCGAGGGCTGGTTGAAGCGGATGTCCTTGCCGCCGCGGGCATAGGCGATCAGCCCCGGCTCGAACTGCTCGACCCGGTTGCCATCGGCATCGACCACTGAGGGTGCGATGCCCTGCTGCGCCTCGTCATCGCCGAAGACGATGGCAGTCACGCAGGCCTCGGTCTTCTTGCGGACCAGTTCGGCCACCTCGTAATCGTCGAGATCGCGCAAGCTGCGGATGACCGGCGCGCCCCAGGGAACGCCGCGCGCCTGCGTGCGCTGCTTCTCGTAGACATGGGCGATCTCTGACGCTGGCACCGGGCGGCTCTGCAACCCGTTCTGCAATGCGTCATAGGCGTCACCGGGATGTTCGGCATGGAGCCAATAGGCTCGGCGCTTCCCGACCGGGTCGAACTCGATCCCCTGCACCAGTCGTCCCGCGCCGAGGGCGCCGGATTTCGTGGCGTCGAGGAAGTCGGCTTCCAGCACCTGCAATTGCAGCGGCACCGGCAGACCGTCGCTCGCGCGCCGCAGGCGGCGGCGCACCAGAACCTCGCCCGCCTCGACCATCTCGCGGCAGATCAGCGTCTGCAGGCCGTAGAAGTCGAGCTGGCCGTCGGCGTCGCACTCCGCCGTCCAGCGTTCGAAGAGGGCGTCGACCTTCCGGTCCAGCGTGTCGTCGCCGCTCGCGGCGCGCGGCATGATCCCCGCGCCGATGATGTTGTTGACCAGCACCGCCACGGCTTTCGCCGCATGCGGGTTGTTGCGCACGAGGTCGCGCATCCGGTCGCGCAGCAGCGCCCCGGCGACGCCGATCTCGGTATCGGCCGAGGATCCCGGCGCGCGCCAGCCCTCCGTCCGCCGCCCGCGTGCGGCCCCGTCGTAGCCGCGCGTCAGGGTCTCGAAGGCCTGACGCGCCATCACGCGGCGTGCCGCCATGCGCGGCGCCACCGTGGCGATGGCATGATCGAACCAGGTCGCCGACATCACCGGTCCCCGCGCGAGAAGCCAGCGAGCCCGGCCACCGGCAATGGCCGTGTCGTTCCCGCGATGGCGCGCTCGATGGTCCGAATGCGGGCCAGCAGGTCCTCGGCCGAGCCATAGTCTACGGATTTTCCATCGTAGCTGACCCGGGTGGTGCCGCTGGCATAGGCCCGGCGCAGCGCCGAGAGCTCGGTTTCCGTCCAGTCTGCCATTAAAACCATCCTCCGCGCCGTCCGAGCCAGTCGGAGCGGCGCTTGCCCTGCGGGGCCTGTCCCGGCCGGTTGATCTGCCCGGCGGGATCGGTGTCGGCGGGGGCCGCCCCGAGCTGATCCTCGAGGTCGCGCCATTTCTCCTCGGGCCAGCGGTCCGCGCCCGCGATCCAGGCGGCGGCGCGGGCATAGACCCGGCAGTCCAGCGCCTCGTTGCGTTCGCGTAGCTTCTGCCATTCCAGCCGGGCGAAACCGCGCTTCGTGCGCACCGTCACCAGCTGTTCGGCGACGAACTGCTTCAGCCATTCGTTCTCGACCCAGTGCGGCAGATGCACCGATCCGGGCGGGAATGCCGCCCCGTCGGCCATGTCCTCCTCGGTCGGGCGCGCCAGCCGCAGGAAGCGGTAGGTCTCGGCCTTGAAGGTCGAGACCGCCACGGTCCAGAGCCGCGCGCCGCGCCGCAGACGTTTGCCGCCCTCGGTCGCGTCGACGAAGGTCGGTCCCGAGACAGGGCTCGAACGGTTGAACCCCTCGACGCCCTTCACCGGCGACACCTGCGCGAACCCCTGCGCCCGCGACCATGAATAGACCGCAGGAGCCTCGTAGCCCGTGTCGATGGCGAGACGCGCGATCCGAAGATGCGCGCCGCGTTCATGCGGCCAGGACCGGTCCAGAAGTGCTGTCAGTTCCGACCACGCGTCGTGCCGGTCGGGACCGCCCTCGATGACGACATGATCGACGAGCCAGCTTTCCAGCCCACGCCCCCATGCCCAGATATCGACCTCGATCCGGTCCTTCTGGACGTCGGCGCCCGCGGTCAGGAACAGCCCGCCAGCAGGCACTGTGCCGGATGTCCAGCGCTCGCGGCGGTCGTAAAGCCGCTGCCAGTCGGGGGCTTCACCGGTCTCGACCCAAGTCTCACCGAGGATCGTGTTGCGGAACGCCTTGATCGCCTCGTCAGAGCCCTGCGCCGCGTCCCATGCCCGCACGATCCGCTCCCAGCTCAGCCAGCCGATCGGCGAATAAAGTGCCGAGAGGTGATACCCGACCGTGGTCGGATCGGCGGCGGTGGCGGTCGCCCGCCATTCGCCGCCCTCCAGCATCGCCGTCTTGTGGTGTTCCGCGATTGCCGCGTCGCAGCCCTCGCAGTGGTATTCCGCCGTCTCCGGGCGGCCCTTCTGCCAGCGCAGCCTGTCGAACTTCAGCCACTGCATCGCACCGCAATGCGGGCACGGCACGAAGAACCGGCGCTGGTCCGATGCCTCGTATTCCCGTTCGATCCGGCTCAGGCCCCGGATCGTCGGCGTCGAAACCAGGAAGACCTTGCGCCGATGGGCGAAGGTCAGCGACCGGGCTTCCGCCAGCGTGACCGGGTCACCTTCCTCGTCGGCCGAGGCCGGATAGGCATCGACCTCGTCGAGGAAGATGTAGCGCGCCGGGGTGGACCGCAGCCCGACCGCCGAGTTCGCACCGGTCATGATCAGGATGCCGCCCGCGAATTCCTTCGACAGCATCGTGTTGCCGGCGTCGCGTGACCGCGCCGGTTTGACCCGTTCCCGCAGGTCGGGGCTCTCGTCGATCAGCGGGTCGATCCGCTGGCGCGAGTTTCGCTTCGCCAGTTCCACCGTCGGCTGGACCGCCAGCATCGGGCCCGGCGCCTGGTGGATGGCAAAGCCGATCCAGTTGTTGCCGGCCTCGGTCGCCCCGACCTGTGCCGCCTTCATGAACACGATCCGCTGTGTGGGATCGCCGGGCGACAGCCGGTCCATGATCTCGCGCATGTAAGGCGTGCGCACCGTGCGATACCGCCCCGGTTCGGCCGAGGCGCGGCCCGAGAGCATGCGGTGCCGGTCGGCCCATTCCGACACGGTCAGGTCCGGGTCGGGCCGCAGCCCGTTGCCCCAGGCACGCAGGATCTCGCCCGCGTCGTCGAAGTCCGTCAGGCCATCGCCGCTCTCACCGGAAGTCGGGCCGGACCTCGGCGAGTTCGTCGAGGTGGGCGCGTACATGTCTCTCCAGGACCTTCTGCATCGCGGCTGGCTCCACGGCGACCTGCTGGCCGGTCGCGTCGCTGCACGAGGCCGAGAGCTCGGCCGCCATCAGCGCCGCCACGCGCGCAGGCCAGGTCACCCACGCATCCCGTTCCTCCCGCGCCAAGCGGAACACCAGCGCCAGCGCGCGGGCCCGCTCGATCAACTCCCCCTTCAGCTTCTGGAGACGGATGCGCCGTTCCTGCGCCTTCAGCACCTCGTTCGCGGTCTTGGCCTGCAGGAAGGTCGTACCGCCGCCGACAGCCGGGGCAGTCAGTCCCTGCTCACGCAGGGTGTCGCCAACGGCGGCCACCGCTACCTCGGGGACGGGCTTCAGCTTTGGCGCAGGCGGTTTTCTGGTCTTCGACGGGTCTGTCGTCTCGGCACGCCGGGCGTCGCTGGCGGCTGCGTTGATGCTGCCGTCCGGATAGAGGACCAGCCGCTCGGCCGCCTTCGCCTTCTGGATCGCGCCGCGCGACAGCCCGACATGCGCGGCGTACTGGCGCTCGCTCATGCCCTGCATCGACGGCTCCGATTATCATTCAAGATCATGTGCTTATCGAGTTGATAAGCATGGCGGAGAGAGCGAACGTCACTCCAACGAAGCGATGCAACTCACCAAGGAGCCAGCCGGATGACCCGCCGCGCACAGGACAACACGAAAGCCCTCGACGCCTTCCTCGCCGCCAAGTCCGAGATCGACGCGATGCTGGAGCGACTCGCCGCCCTGAGCGCCGACCATTTCGAGACCCACCCCGACGAGATCAATTGGGGCCATGTCGGCACCCTGAACCACTACCGCGCCAAGCTGCGCGAGATCACCGACATGGCCTTCAGCGAAGGCGAACACGCCGAGTGAGACGACCCGCTCCCGGTCCCGCCCGCCGACCGGCGGGCTCGACCTCGTAGAAGGGCCTGCATTCCGCGCGCCCCGATACGGGAGACGACGATGACCAAGCTTTCCGATACCCAAGCCCTGATCCTGAGCGCCGCCGCCCAGCGGCCCGAGCACATAGCCCTGCCGCTGCCCGAAAGCCTGCGCGGTGGCGCCGCCACCAAGGTGGTCGGCGCGATGCTCGCCAAGGGCTTCCTGCAGGAGGTCGACGCCGACATGCGCAAGGGCGAGCCCGTCTGGCGCGAGACCGGCGACGGCCACGGCGTCACGCTGGTCGCCACCGACGCAGGCCTCGCCGCCATCGGCATCGAGACCGAGGACGCGAACCCCGCGCCTGTAGGCGCGACGGACGCGCCGACCGAGGAGCCCGGGCCGGACACCCCCAACGAACCGAAGACTGCGCCCAAGGCGCGCACACCGCGCGAGGGCACCAAGCAGGCCACCCTGATCGCCATGCTGCGCGCGCCGGACGGCGCGACCATCGAGGAGATCATGGCCGCGACGGGCTGGCAGTCTCACACGGTGCGCGGCGCGATGGCCGGGGCGCTGAAGAAGAAACTCGGGCTCGAGGTGTCCTCGGAGAAGGTCGAGAGCCGGGGGCGCGTTTACAAACTCCCCGCCGCCTGACGCGCCGGACGCCGACAAGCTGATGGCCGCCGTCCCGCCGAGGCGGCGGTCGATCATTTGGCGCTCCGCATCCGGATCGCCTCGAACACCCGCCGCAAGGCGAAGGAACGCGCTATCGACACGATGGTGAAGATGGCGCCCATCTTCAGGTTCTGCGCCAGCGTCGTGTGCAGGCCGAAGATCGGGAAGATCAGGATCTGCGTCATGACCGCGACGCCGTAGCCGACGATCACGTTGGCGACGGACTCGACCAGAGACATGAGGCGCGACTGCTTCATGCGGCGGACTTGCGCTTTCGCGCGGGTTCGGGTTCGGGTTCGGCGTCCGTGTCCAGCGTCTCGGCTGGTGGTTCGGCGTCGCCGCACAGCCGCTCGGTTCTCACCTGCGTGAAGGTCCGGCCATCGCCGTCGAGGATCGCGTCCTTGCCGGTTTCGGCCTGCCAGCGTTCAACGGCGACATCGACATAGGCCGGGCTGATTTCCATCGCGAAGACGCGGCGGCCATTGGCCTCGCCCGCCATGATCTGCGAACCGGAGCCCGAGAACGGCTCGTAACAGAGCCCGCCTCGGGCGACGTGCTGGCGCATTGGGATGCCAAACGCGTCGAGAGGCTTCGGGGTCGGGTGGTCGGGGCGCTCGTCCTTGGCGAAGGACGGCATCTCCCAGGTCGAGGGCAGCGTCTGCTCGGCCACCTTCGGCGGGCGGTTCGGACGACGCCAGCCCATGAAGCAGGGCTCGTGCTTCCAGAGGTAGTGTGAGCGGGTGAGAACCCCGCGGTCCTTCACCCAGATGATCTGCTGGTGGACGAAAGCGCCCGCCTTCTCCCAGCAGGCCTCCAGCATCGCCTGGCGGCGGGAGGCGTGCCAGCAGTACCAGGCGGCATCCTCGGCGATGGCCTCGGCGACCGCCGCAGCGATGAAGCCGTCGTAGAGTTCCGCCCCCTGCGAACTGTCGTCCCAGGTAGTTCCATAGGACGCCGACCAATCCTTGTTGCGGGTCGGATGGTTCGAGCCGTCGTAGTCCACGAGGTACGGCGGATCGGTCGCGAACAGGATTGCGCGCTCGCCATTCATCAGGCGGCGGACATCATCGTGGCTGGTGCTGTCGCCGCAGAGCAGCCGGTGATCGCCGAGGATCCAGAGATCGCCCGTCCGCGACGCCGGATTGCGTGGGGGTTCGGGGATGGTCACCGGCGGCACTGAGCCCCCGGCGCCACCTTCTTCCCCGTCCCCCTCCGGCACGAAGGCCAGCAGCTTGTCCAACTCGCCGTCGGAAAAGCCGACCAGCGACAGCTCGAAATCCTCGGCCAGCAGATCGTTCAGTTCCGCCGACAGCAGCGCCTCGTCCCAGGTGCCGAGTTCCGTCAGCTTGTTGTCCGCGATCCTGTAGGCCCGGCGCTGCGCCTCGGTCAGATGGCCCAGCACAATCACCGGCGCTGCGGTCAGCCCGAGCTGCGTCGCGGCCAGCACGCGCCCGTGCCCCGCGATCAGTTCCCCGTCCTCGCCGACGAGGCAAGGCACGGTCCAGCCGAACTCGGCCATGCTGGCGGCGATCTTCGCGACCTGGTCCGCGCCATGCGCCTTCGCGTTCTTCGCGTAGGGCTGGAGGCGCGACAGCGGCCACGTCTCGATCGCGTCCGGGGCGAAGCTCAGCGTCATGGTGGGCAAGGTTCCTCGGTCGGGTGGATGCCGGTGGCTTCCGGACTCCGGATGCCGCGCCGGACTCCTCACGGGGTCCAGCGGCCACCAAGGGTGTCCAGCTTCAAAGGCTTGATTTTGCGGTGTTTCAGGCGGGTTCAGGCGGCGCTGGCTTCCGGGTGGCTTCCCAAAAAATCGGCCCTGTCGCTGGCGATGCGTCGCGCTTCGCCCGCCAGCATACGAATGTCGCCAGGAAGGAACCGGAAACTGCCGTGGGATGGACCCCGGCCGGACCCTCGCTGGATACCGGGGTCCAGAAGAGCCCCGTCAACGCAAAGGGGAGAGCGAGCTTTCCAGCGCACTCTCCCCATCTTGCCTTCGGAATAGCATGGATCTGTTGCAGATGTCGAAGGGAAAAGTGTTGCAACACATTGGAGTCACTGCGCATTCAGCCGCGCGGCGATCTTGGTCAGCGCCAGTTGCCAGCGCCGCCATGCGGTCGTGCGGTCGCAGCCGAGTTCCCCGCTGATCTGCTTCCACGGCACCCGGGCCGCGCGCGACCAGACCAGCTTGCGCTCCGCCTCCTCGATCCAGAGCACCCAGTCGAAGGTCTGCTCGAGCCGGGTGATCGCGGCGGCCGAGGGCCAGACCCGCATCGGCTGCGGCTCCATCGCGGCGATCTCGCGGCTAGTCCGCACGATGTCGGGCCAGGTGTTGAAGTAGCCCTGCGCCTTGACCGGCGGCAGCTTGCGAAGGGTGCGGAACGCCTCCTCGAAATGATCGGCGACGCAATCGGCGGTCCATTCGCGATCAGCCATGCCGCGCCTCCCTGTCGGAAGGGCGCGGGCCGTAGAGCTTCTCGCCCAGCTGGCGGACCAGTTCACGCTCGGGCCAGGTGAGGCGGTCGTCATCAGCGGAGACCGCGAGGACGCCCTGTTCCTGCCAGCCCTCGCGCTTGACCTGTTCGGGATCCCGGCGCCGACCGCCGTAGCCATGGGGGTGCCACCTCATGCGACACCCCCTTTCGTCTCGATCGCCCAGAGCAGGATGGCGATGGCGTCGGCCTCGTTGTCGTCGGCCGGGCTGAAGCCGCGGGCGCGGACGGCGGCGACCATGGCGGCCTTGTCGGCGTTGCCCTTGCCCGCGGCGTGGCGCTTGATCGTGCCGACCGGAACGCCCTCGTAGGGCACGCCCCGCAGCTCAGCCCATGCGGTCAGCGTGGCCATGAGCCCGCCGTAGATGTGGCTCGCGTCGGTGCCTGCGTGGCGGCGGACCTCCTCGAACCAGATGGCGGCGACAGGACCGGAGAGCCGGTCGACTTCGGTCAGCCAGTTGGTGAAGCGCAGGTAGCGCATGCCGCCCCCGTCGAAGCGGCCGGGGCGGAGCGAGACGGTGCCGCTGGTGATCAGACCGTCGTGGCCGCGGATCGCCCAGCCGGTCGAGGTGCCGAGGTCGAGCGCGAGGATGCAGCGGTGGCGGGTCGTGTCGAGCGGCAGCGATTCAAACCTTGCGCCGTCGCAATTCGGTATCAGAGTCGGCTGAGCCATGATGGGTCTCCTTTGCCGGTGGCCTGTGGTGGTGGAAGACGACGGCGGTCTGGTGCTTGGCGGTACGGGGCCGCCGTCGTCGGATCGGGAAGCACAAGGGAGCGTCACGGCGGCGCGCGCGGCTGGCCCGGACGTATGGGAGGAGTGGCCAACCCTGTGGGGTGGCCCTCCCATACGTAGTATGGGGGTTTGACACCTAACTGTTCCGAGGCGCTCAAGTGGCTGAAATCATTACGGAATAAGACTTCATGAAGTCTTCGGACATGAGTCAGGGACCTAACTCTTATTTGCCCGTAACCCGTTGATTTCGTTGAGTGCACAGTTGGCGCTGTCATATGAGTCAGGCCTCACTCATATGAGTTAGGTCGTCCTCGAGCCCCTCCGGGTAGACCCAGACGGCGGGGTTCTCGACCTGCAGGCAGAGCCCGGATTGGGGGCACTTGAAGTGGCTGGGCAGGACCGGACGGGCGGTTGTAGTGACCTCGCCGGTTTCTGGATCGACATGCTCGACGGGCGCGCCGAACTGCATGCCTTCCACGCAGAGATAGCCGAACCGCGACCGGGTGACGGGGAAGCCGAACCCCGAGGGGTCGCGCAGGAACTTCACGAAGCCCTTGGTCGCCAGCACGCTGAGGCGCTCGCGGATGGTGTGCTTGCTGCCCAGACCGCCCCGGTTCTCGAAGGTCTCGGCGAACTGCATGGCGGTGTAGAGGCGCTCGCTCGCCGCCTCATCCAGCAGCATGCCGAGGATCACATCGTGCTTGCGCAGCCGCTCGGCATCGAGTTTGGCGCCGACCTCCTTGCGCACCAGGCGCTCGTTCAGCGGGTTCAGCTCGACCCATTCGCCCTTCACCTTGTCGATCAGCTTGCCCGGCAGCGCGGGGCCGTTCCGCAATTCGATCTCCAGCCTGCGGACGCTGCTGTCCTCGTCGGGCCGGTGCATGAGCAGCCCGGAGGTGTAGAAACCCCGCAGCGCGCTGGCGCCGGACAGGGCGAGGAAGGGATCGTCCTTGACCTGATGCTTGGTGGCCTTGCGGGTGTGGTGGGCGAGGATGACGCCCGCGTCCGGATTGACCGCCTCGCGCAAAAGCTCCACCCGGTCTTTCAGGAAGAACATCATGGCGGTGTTGTCGTTCTCGCCGCCGCCCTCAGGGCCGCCATCGAAGAGGTTGCGGATCGGGTCGATGACGATGATGTCGGGTGGCGCGTCGGGGAATGCGGCCCGGATCGCCTCGGCCGCGCGGGCGACGCCTTCCGCGTCGAGCAGCAGCTTCAGCTTCGGCGTGGCGATGAAGGTGTCGCGCGCGGCGGCGATCACGGCGGCAGGCAGCGCGATCTGCTGCATGCGCTCGCGCAGATAGTGATACTGGATCTCGGCCTGCAGATAGAACACGCGCAGCGGCCGGGGCGGCGTGAAGCCGAGGAACGGCACGCCAGCGGCCATGTGCACGAGCCATGAGATCAGGAAGTCGCTCTTGCCGACCTTGGGCGCCCCGCCCAGCACCAGGAGACCGCCTGGCGTCAGCACGCGCGGCCCGATGACGTCCTCGGGCATGGGGCTCGTGTCGTCGAGCAGAGCGCCGAGGCTGAAGGTAGGCAGCGGGCTGGCCGGGGCATCGACATGGGCCGCGCGCAGGAGCGGCGGGCCGTTGCGCTTCACATGCAGCTCCCAGAGGCGTTCGGACTCGGCCATCAGCCGATCGAGCGGCCAGGACGGGCGCAGCATGGCGGCGTTGTAGCCGCAGATCGCCTCCCAGCCCGCGAACGGGTCGAGGCGGCCCTCGTGCACCAGGCGCACGTAATGGCCGATGGCGGCGCTGGCCCCCTGGAACCGGGACCAGTCGTCGACCGCGCCTTCGCGCACCGGCGTGGTGAGCACCGCGTCGATGCCGGGCTTGGCCTGCGGGGCCGAAACGTCGCTGGCGAAGCCCACGCCGGGCAGCGGCGGCATCTCGGCGACCCGTTCGGCGAAATCCGCAAGATCCACCTCAACGTCGCGATGTTCGCGGATCTGCACGAGGCGTTGATGGCCGTGCTTGTGATAGACGGTGCCTGGCACCCGGATCGGCTGGTGCGCCGAGCGGAAATGCGTGTCGCCGCCGACCTTCACGGCGATCTCGCCGCGCAGGCGGCAGAGGGTGGCCAGGTCCTCACCTTCGACGGGTTCGGTCAGTTTCCACCAGACATGGAGCTTGGCCGCACCCTCGGGCGTCCGCCCACCGCTCTCGATGATCAGCGAGGGCGGGCCGAGGTGGCGGGTGACATGGTCCAGCTTGGCCGGGATGTCGCCTGCGTCGAGATCGACGACGATGGCCTGCATCTGCAGCACATCGGCGGCGCGGGCCTGGCCCTGTTCCTCGACCGTGCCGGGAATGACATAGACGGCGGCGGCTTCGCGGTTCGCCCATCCGGCGAAAGTTGCGAGTTTCTCGGGCGCAGTGTCGTCGGCCGGGATCCAGATGTTGTGCGGCTTGCCGTCCCGGCCCTGACCCTTGTCGACGAAGCCGCGGAGCGGGATCAGCCCCTCGCACCAGCTGAACACGGTGTCGAGAAAGACGGCGATCTGCTCGGGGTCGGGGTCGCAACCGAACGGGTTCTCGGACGGCGGGCCGTCGTTGAAGTCCATCCACGGGTTGAAATGCAGGATGCCGTCGTCGCTCATGCGGGCAGCCCCCAGCAGCGCTCGGACCACGGGCAGAAGCGGCATTCGAAGAAGTCGGACGTGGTCGCGACGCGTGGCAGAAGCTCGCCCGCATCGGTCGCCTGCAGGATCCGCACGCCCCGGTCGGACATGCGCTGCGCGAGATCGGCGTCGAAAGGCACCAGTTCATGGTGCATCTCGGCCGTGTCCTTGTTGATCGCAGTGAAGAGCGCGGGCGCGGCGCTGATGCCGGGCACGCTGGTTTCCATGTAGGCCTGATAGACCGCGATCTGGGCGGCATAGACCGGCTTCGATTTGGTCACACCGTCCTTGACGCAGGCGCGCCAGTTCTTGGCGTTCATCGTCTTGCATTCCCACAGTGCGGGAACGGCCAGACCGAAGCCTTCGGGCCCGGCCGCGACGATGCCGTCGACATGACCGCGGATGCGTCCGCCCGCGACTGAGAAGCCGAACTGGCCGCCATCTGGCCGGTTGCCCTTGCGGGTGTAGAGCTCGAAACCCGCGCCGCGCAGCCAGGCGACGGCCAGATCCTCGAGCGCGTGACCGATGGCGAAGATGCGCAGCGACTGGCCGCTGAAGTCCTGGCCCTCGTCCTTCGGCGTCGCCGTGAACTCGAACTGCAGCGCCCGCTCGCAGGCATGGCCGAGGCGCGAGCCGCCCAGATAGTCGCGGGGCGGCCGCATCGCCTGATCGGCGGTCAGCGCCCGATCGACCGCGGCGTTGACCCGCTCTGCGAAACTCGGCCGGTGATTGTAATCGAGGGTCAAAACGGCACCTCCGGCGTCTGCGCCCGGGCGATGTCGGACGTGGCCTCGCGGAAGCCCTCGACGGCTTCCTCGATAAGCGCGCGCACCTGCGCCTCGGTCAGATCCGCAAGCGGGGTGGCCCAGCCGATCTCGTCCATCAGCAGCGCCACGCGCTTCATGGTGGCGGTGATCGCGGCGCGCTCTTCCTCGGTCAGGTCAACCATGGCGAAACGCTCCCGCGCCAAGCGCGTCCAGAAGGACTGGCAGGGCATCGAGCAGAACCAGACCGAGGGCCGGGGCTGCTTCGACCGGTGCGGATCGAACCAGCCAAAACCACGGGTGGGTTGCCGGCAGACAGCACAGAGCGTCCCACGCGGATGCCAGAGCCGCCGCTGGTCCTCGGCCGTGATGGGGGTGGATGTGGACATGGGTCATGCCGCCCTCCGTTCGGGCCGGGCGGCCGTGTCGATCAACTGGCGGATGGCGCGCTTGTTGAAGCCGAAGGTCATGAGCGCCGAGGCCCGGTAGCGCGTCAGGCCGAAGTCATGGCGGCACTCGGGCGGCAGGTACTGCAGCTGCTTTTCAGTCGGCGGCTGGCGCAGCCAAGAGCGGGTCTTGAAGGCGCTCTCGTCGGTCTCATGGGTGTTCAGCCAGTCGTCGGCTTGCGCGAGACAGACCGTGCGCTCGCCCACACCCAGCAGATGCGGGCGTTCGCCTTTGGCCCCGCCGATGGCGTACCAGACCCCGTCCAGCCAGAAGATGCCGCCCCAGGCGGCGAAGCCCGTTGCCATCAGCGCGTCGTCCGTGCCGTAGAGGTCGACCCACGCGAAGCTGGACCGCTTCAGCAGGTCGATCTCGGTCATCATGAAGCCCGAGAGCGGCGCGGCGTCCCCGCCTTCGCCTGCATCCAGATCCTCGCGGGGGAACGCCTCACCGCAGAGCGGGCATTCGGTGGCGGCCAGCGGGATCTCCGCCTCGCAGGCCGGACAGGTCTTGGTGGGCGCCTCGCCGGTCTCAGTCTTGCCGTCGAGATCGACATCCTGTTCCAGCGTGCCGTGGATCAGGCTCGACGTCCCGAAATCCAGCACGACGCAGTCGGTCTTGACGATGCCGGGATGTTCCTCGGGATCGACGGTGCGCAGCCCGCGCCCGACCATCTGGATCATGGTGGACTTGTAGGAGCTGGGGCGCAGCAGCACGACGCAGGAGGTGGGCGGATGGTCCCAGCCTTCGGTCAGCACCGCCACGTTGACCACGACGCGGATGTCGCCCGCCGCGTAGTCGGCGAGGATCGCCTTGCGGGTTTCTGCCGCCAGATCGCCGTGGATCAGCGCGGCGGAAACGCCAGCAGCCCTGAACGCGTCGGTGACATGCTCGGCGTGCGCGACGGTGGAGCAGAACACCACGGTCTGCCGATCGCCCGCCTTCTCCTTCCAGTGGCGGATCACCTCGTCGGTGACGGGGGCGCGGTCCATGATGCCCGCCACTTCCGCCATGTCGAAATCCGACATCGTCTTGCGGACCGAGCGCAGTTCTTCCTGCACGCCCACGTCGATGACGAAGGTGCGCGGCGGCACGAGGTGGCCCGAGGCGATCAGCTCGCCCAGCCGCACCTGGTCGGCGACATTGTCGAAGACCTCGCGCAGGCCCTTCTTGTCGCCCCGGTTCGGCGTGGCGGTGACCCCGAAGATGCGGGCGTCGGGATTGGCCTCGCGCACCCGGTCGATGATGCGGCGATAACTGTCGGCGACGGCATGGTGCGCCTCGTCGACGACCAGCAGATCGAGGCGCGGCATGTCGGCTATGTTCGAGGCCCGCGCCAGCGTCGGCACCATGGCGAAGGCGACTTGGCCGCTCCAGGACTTCTCGGTCGCGTCGATGACCGATGTGGCGACGCCCGGCACCACGCGCTGGAACTTGGCGCGGTTTTGGGCTGTCAGCTCGTCGCGATGGGCGAGCACGCAGGCCTTCGCGCCGTCGCCGATCATCTCGCCGGTGACCGCCGAGAGCATGATGGTCTTGCCCGCGCCGGTGGGCGCCACACCCAGCGTGTTGCCGCGGGAGGCGAGCGCAGCCACGCTGCGCTCGACGAAGGTTTTCTGGCGGGGGCGCAGGCGCATGGCCGAGATCCCCCTTACTGCGCCCAGCTCGGCCGACCGGCGGCGCCGGAGGCGGACGCGGGCTGACTGGGCTGGGTGGCCGTGGTGGGCTGCTGCGCGGCGTGGCCCTGCGCCGGGGCGGCGGCGAACTGCGGCGCGACCGTGCCCATCAGCGCGGCGTAGTCGCGATGATCGGGGGTGACCGCGGCGCGGATCTCGTTCTTGTCCTCGCCGTTGGTGTCCTGGCCGATGTCGATGCGGGCGACGAATTCGACCCCATCGAGATCGCCGAACCCGTTGATGCGGCGGCGGGCCTGCGCCTCGGGCGAGTTGTCCTTGTCCGACACGCCGCGCGCCGAGTTGAGGATGCCGCGGATCAGGCCGCGCCCCATGTTGGCCCAGTCAGGGCCCTTCGGGCTGTAGAGGCCGATCAGCGACCAGACCTTGCGCCGGGCATAGGGCCCCTCGACCACGGTGTATTCGGCGTCGAGGTAGACGGCGCCGGTGGCGGCGCGGCGCGCCCAGCCGCCGGTCCAGCCCTGCGAGGGGTCGTCGAAGCCACCGGGGCGGAGCGTCAGGCGCACCTTGGCGAGGGTGCCCTTCGGGATCACGTTGGTGTTGGATTGCGCGGAGTTGAAGTCGTTCCAGGGTCCGGACATTGCGCGGCTCCTTTCAGTTGGAGGATGGGACGCGCAGAGGCGTCAGAAGGGGAAAGCCACCCCGGCAACCAGATCGGGACACCGGGCGTGGCGAGAGGCGCTCAGCCATGGCCGGGCTCCTGCGCGGGCGCGGGATCGGCCGGGGTCACCGGCGGCCAGGTCAGGCGTTCGGAGGCAGGCGCCGCGGGGCGCTGGATCTTCTCCATCAGGCGGCCGAGATGCGGGGCCTCGACCTTGTCGAGGCGGCCGGAACGGTCCTTGGCCGGATAGCCCCAGGGGTTCAGCGTATGGCAGACGAAGGCGCGCTGCGGCTGGCCGCCCTGGTCCGGGATGTCGGCCATGGTGATGACCTGATCGACGATCCCCGGCAGCTCGAGCCCGGTCTTCGAGCCGTCGATCTGCGGCTGGAAGACCTTGCGGTTGAAGTCGTCGGCCCGCTCGTCGAGGATGCCCACGAACCAGACATGCTTTCCGCGCGTGTGCTGCAGGTGCGTCAACCACCCGATCATCTCGCGGCCGTGCAGCCCGTAGGCGCCACGGATGTCGGGTTTGCCGGTCTTCTCGGAGAGCGCCTCGGGCTGGCCGCGGCACCACTGGAAGCAGAGCCGCCCGGCCACGGTGATCGAGTCGATGAAGACGGTCTCGTACTTCCCGATCACCGCGGGATCGCCGTAACGCCCGCAGACCTCGTCGAAATGCGCCTGGCTGTAGGGCTGGTCCTCGCGCAGCGCCGGGTTCGGCCCACCGATGAACACCGCGAAGTCGCGGCATTCCTTCCAGGTGCGGGGCCGGAGCGTGTCGATCTCCAGCCCCTCGACCGCCAGATCCCCAGCCTCGAGGTCGAGGAAGAGCGTTGTGGAGGCGTTCAGCGTCCAGAGCAGGCTGGTCTTGCCGATGCCGGACCGGCCAAAGATAACGCCCTTGATGCCCTTGCGCTGCGCGAGCCGCTCGTCGGCGCCGATGATGGGAAGGGCCATCACTGGCCCTCCTTCTTCATCACCGCCGTAGCGGCGCGATCTGCACCGATGCACCCGGCCTCACGGGCGAGCTTGTAAAGCCGCTTCAGCGCATCGGCGCGGCGGTAGGCGGCCGTGCTCTCGCGTTCCGCTTCCACGATCGCGAAGGCGATCTCGTCGACGGTCGCCTCGACGATGGGCAACGGCTCGCGCGGCTCGTCTCCGGCGCGCTGCGGAAATGCGATGGTTTCGGGGAGGTCTTCGAGGGCGTAGCTCGCCTTGCGAAGACGGGTGATGTCGTCCGGCTGGTCCGGCATGGCGGTTCTCCGTGAGATGAGGTGATCGAGGAGGCGCATCACGCGGCCTCGCGGACGTCGGGCGCGGGCTCGGCGACGTAGATCGCCAGCAGCGGCGTCCCGTCGGCATGGGCGCCGGCGTCCTCGATCTGATAGTTGCGGTTGGGCTCGCAGACCTCGGTCAGCTCCCAGCGGCGATAGAGCCCCGGAAGACGCCTGAAATCCTCGAGCGACAGATCGGCAGTGCGGTTCATGCGTGTCTGCTTTCGGTTGGAGGGAAGGCGCTCGGGGCGCTCGAATGGGAAAAGCCACCGGCGGGACCGGATCGGGACATCCGTTCAGGGGACTTCCTCGAGGGCGTCGTGCAGCCGGCGCATGGCGCGCTGGTACCGCTTGCGGGCGGCAGCCTCGGTCAGGCCGAACTCGACCGCGACTTCCGCCTGCGAGAAGCCTTCGATCGCTACGCGGATCACCAGCAGGGCGTCATCGCCGAGCAGCTTCCGCACGGCGCCGTTCAGCCGTGCGTACCCGTCCGCGCCGATGCCGCTGTCGCCGCTGTCCGCCACCTCTTCAGGGTCGGCGCCGCTGGCGAGATGTTCGCGCGCCTGGTCGCGCTTGCGCGTGCGGACCATGTCGCGCTCGACGTTGCGCAGCACCGTGGCCGCGATCCAGTTGACGCGCCCGAGGTCGAGGCTGCGGACAGCCTCGGTGGTGCGCGCCAGAACATCGGACGCGACCTCGTCGGCGGTGCCGATCCTGCGCCAGATCGACCGGCGCCGGATGGCGTCGAGGCCGGGCCAGAGTGCCAGCAGCAGCAACGTCAGGGCGCAGTCGGACGCGGGGCCGTCGCCCTGCGCCGCCCTGACGAGAGCGGCAAGGATCAGGTTCTTCTGGCCCTGATCGCCGCGCGTGCGGTGCAGCCCGTCCAGCAGGGCCGCCGGATCCCGGAACGGTGCGAGGGCGGCCTGCGCACGCCGGACGGCGTCGAAACTGCGCTGGAAGTGAAGGTTGGAGGATGAATGCATGAGGTGATCACGGATCTCGTGCCACGCGAAGGACATCGGACGCCTGCCTTGCGGCCAGGCGTCCGGCGCCTTCTCGTGGCCAGGTCAGGACGTCGCGCGTCTCTGCGATTTCAGGGGATTGGGTGAATGCGCGCGTCAGCGCGCGGGCGCGGTCGCGTGGTTCAGCGTGCCGCAGCCGCGGCAGGTGGCCTGAACCGGGAAGCCCACGAGATACTCGTGCCCCCGCGCGAAGCGCAGGTGCATGCGGCCGTCCCGGCAGACGCCGAGCAGCTTGTCACAGCGCGTGCAGCGCCATTCCGAGTTGTGGTTGGTGGGCTTGGTCGTCGCGGCGCCGGACCAGCTCGTCGGGGCTGCCTGGCGCGGGGGGAAGGGAGTCGGCATGGAAGTGCTCCTCTGATCGATGGAGCACTCCCATTGGCCTGAGGAATCGGAGCCCGTCAGACCCCCCAATCGGAGCCGGATCGGAGCCAGCTGTTAGATAGCGATCTCCCAAGGCCCTTTGGCGCCGAGACTTCTCAGAAAGTTGGCCTTCAGCTTGTCCCACAAAGGCTGCTTGAAGATGTTCGCCAGGGACTGGTCTTCAGCGATGCCCTTGACAAGATCTCTCGTCGCCATTGGCATCGGGCCGTTGTTGTGGGCATCGACCAGCCGCTGGATGATCGCGATGCGGTTCTCGCCCTTGATGTCGATGGTGCCCGCTCCTGGAACGAAGAGGGTGGCGAAGTTTTCTCCGGACCGCGTCAGTCCGACGGTCTGGCCGCCGCGGGCCAGTATTCGATGGCGCCGGAACACGGACCGGAGCTTGTCTGCGACCAGCGCGATTTCGGCTTGCTGTGTGTCGATCTGATCGACAAGCGGCGTTAGGACGTTGGCCGCTAGACACGGTCCGGGAGCGTCGCCGGCCTGAAGGACGAGCCCGAGACCGAGGTTATGGCGCGCCCGAAGCTCCGTATCGACGGCCGACCGCACCTTCTCCCGGTCAAGACCGCGCGCGAGGTAGAGCGGAACGTCCCCGCCATCGACGTGGAGCGTTCCAAGGTAGAGGAGATGATCGGTCAGCTTCTCGATGGCAGGTGCATCGAGCACTTTTTCAAGACGTGCCTTCAGGTGTTGCGCGACCCAGCCGTCGCGCACCCGATATATCCTGTAGCGATCCGGGTTGCCCGCAGGCGTCACCTGTCCCTCGGCGACCTTGAGATCGGCCACCTTGCGGTCGACATCCTCCGCATCTCCGTTGTCGACCCGAACGACCACTTCGCCCGCGACCGGACCGACCTCGTCTTCATCGTCGATCAGATCGTCGCCTTCCCAGCCGGCGGGCACGAGAAAGCCCAGATCGTTCAGGAGGCCAGGATCGACGCCGCGAGATTGGAGCCATGCGCCGGTGACCCTGTCAGCTCCGATATCCCATATGGCCAGCAAGGCGGGCATGACAGCCATGCTCTCCTCATCGCCCGGTGCACGGCCATCACGGAGGATGTTCCAGTGTCTGAGCAAGCGATGCCCCAGAACGCGCTCGAAAGGGTCGTCGATGCTGAGAAGGCTGCTCGTGTTGCGGTCGGTGAGCGTGAAGTTGAGGGTTTGCGCCTCATCCCGTCCCGCGCGGAAATACCGGACCGCAATCTCGACGAAGCGGATTGCGAGAGCCCGCTCGAAGATCCTCGGAAGGCCCGGATGGCTGTCGATGATTTCTGAGATGTCCTGGTCGATCGTGGTGGAAAGCGAGAGGCGGTTGGCGAGATTGCCGATGCTGATGTCAGCGCGGATCACCTGCGCGCGGTCGATCACCACGTCGTCAAGTTCCGGCGGTTCAAGATCGAGCCCCTGCAGGAACTGCGAAATGTCGTATGCCTGAAAGTCGACGGGCTGGTTGGAGTAGGTCTGATCGAGAGCGGTCTCGATGAATCGTTCGGCGACTGTGTGCCTCAGCTTTCGGTTGCCGGCGCGGACATGCACCCGCCCGGTCGACGGCGTGTAGACGATCATCGCTTCTCCGGGCGGCCGAAAGTAGATGCTCGACCGATTGCCATCGTCATCGATCTCCCGAACGCTCGTGGGGGGATCGGGATGGAACAGCAGGTACATCTCCGCCGCCGGTTCATCGCCGTCCTCGGGGATGTCGAACTTGTCGATGCTGTAGCCGTCGCCGCGATCGAGACGCTTGTTGAGATCAACCAGAAGCTCTTCGAGCAATGCGCTGCCGGCGTCCGGGCCCCCGTCGACCGAAGGCTCGGCCATGAAGGTCTGGTAATGCTTGTCATAGCGCCGGTAGAGACGCAGGTGCAGGCTGTTCTCCGCCGCTTCGAACAAGCCATGCTCGTTGGCGAAAGCCCACAGGCTTCGCGCGAGCTTGTCCCGCTGGTTCAGAAGTACCTTGGCGCGGTCGGGTTCGAGCGTGGTAGTGGCGAGACCTTCAAGGACGTACTCGCCGCGGTCGCTCGCGATTGTGACGATCCGGGCTGCTTCAGCTTCTAGCGGGCCCAGCCGGTCCTTCTTTTCCTGCGGCAGCATATTTCTGGCAACTGTCGGACCGTCCGGATTGTCGGGGTCGAACTGGTAGGTGGCGAGCCAGCTCAACCTCTCGAAAGCCTTGCTGTTAAGAAATCCGGACAATAGTTCCGGCTCTGCATCGTCGAATAGCCGAGAAAGATTGGGGCAGGTTTTGGCAGGGACGCGTACCATCGAAGTCTCCGAGGATTCTGACTGCGCTATTGATGGCGAGCGTGGCGCCGTGCTCGGAGCTTGATACTGCGCTGTCGTCTCTGGAGACCGAGGGCAACAGCGCCTTTTTGCCGGACAACAACATCCGGTGAGCCAAGATCCGTGCGTGCATCCTCGATCCGCTCCAGGACATGGGGACTGATCGGAGTTGCTTTGCGCACCATGGACTTACCTCAATGAACTACTGCTCTCGACTGATTCAACTCGCGATTGTCGCGGACAAATCGGTGATCGGCAAGTCCTGACGTTCTCTACCTGTTCGCAGCCCTGAATCCTGTCGGGTGAGATGTCCCATCACGGATGGTGGGGTGGCTTTTGATCGGTAACGACCAACCGACCATGGCTACCGAATGATGAAGCGCCCGAATCCGCTGCCGCCCGACCAGATGACGCCCGCAGAACGTCGCGCCGAGCTGTGCCGCCTGCTGGCGCTCGGGCTGGTTCGGTTGCGGATGCGGGAGATGGGCGAAGTATCTGACGACGCTGGAGAACGTTGCCTACACTATCCGCCCGACCAATGCCGTCATGCAATTCCAACTCACCGGAGAAATGCATGAACAAGCCCGATCCCATCCCCGCGCGCCTGGCCGCGCTCAAGACCACGCCGACGCCTGACCTGAAGCAACAGTGGCGCGACCTGTTCGACAGCGAGCCGCCGCCGTTCAACCGCCGCTATCTCGAAAGCCGCATCGCCTATCGCATCCAGGAACTCGCCTATGGCGGGCTGAAGCCCGAGACCATCCGGCGGCTGGAACGGCTCGGCGAGGAACTGGACGGCGGCGACAGAACGAAGCGCGGCATCCGCGCCGATCGTGACCGCCCGATCACCGGAACGCGGCTGCTGCGCGAGTGGCAGGGCGTCGAACACGTCGTCACCGTCACCGCCGACGGCTTCGAATGGCAGGGGCGCCCATACAAGTCGCTGTCCGCCATCGCGCGGGCCATCACCGGCACGCGCTGGAACGGCTGGGTGTTCTTCGGCCTCAAGAACCACAGGGGGCGGAGATGACGAAGCCGCCCGAAAAATCGAAGGTCGTCCGCAAGCTGCGCTGCGCGGTCTACACCCGGAAATCCTCTGAGGAAGGGCTGGAGCAGGAGTTCAACAGCCTCCATGCCCAACGCGAGGCCTGCGAGGCTTACATCGCCAGCCAGCGATCCGAGGGCTGGGTGCTGGTCCGCGATCAGTATGACGACGGCGGCATCTCTGGCGGCACGCTGGAGCGGCCGGGCCTGAAGCGGCTGCTGGAGGATATCGAGGACGGGCTGGTCGATGTGGTGGTGGTCTACAAGATCGACCGCCTCAGCCGCTCGCTTGCCGACTTCGCCAAGCTGGTCGAGGTGTTCGACCGCAACGGCGTGACCTTCGTCTCGGTGACGCAGTCGTTTAACACGACCACGTCCATGGGTCGGTTGACGCTGAACATCCTGCTCAGCTTCGCCCAGTTCGAGCGTGAGGTGACGGCCGAACGGATCCGCGACAAGGTGGCTGCCAGCCGCAAGAAGGGCATGTGGATGGGCGGAGTGCCGCCCTATGGCTATCGGGTCGAGAACCGGAAGCTGGTGGTCGATGAGGACAGCGCCGCGCATGTGCGCTGGATCTTCGCCCGCTTCCTCGAGATCGGCTCGTGCACGGAACTGGCACGGGAGGTCGGCACGCGCGGCATCCGCACGCCGCGCGGCAACCGAATCGACAAGAAGTACATCTACCGGATGCTGAGCAACCGCGCCTACGTCGGTGAGGCGGTGCACAAAGGCGACAGCTATCCCGGCGAACACGACGCCATCATCAACGGTGACATTTGGGACAAGGTACACGTCATTCTGCAGGAAAGCCCGCGCAAGCGGGCCTCCCGCACCCGCGCCGAGACGCCCGCGCTGCTGAAGGGGCTGCTCTTCGGCCCGAATGGGGCGGCCTTCTCGCCGACGCATACCCGTAAGGGCGACAGGCTCTACCGCTACTATGTCAGCCAGACGGTGCTGAAGCATGGCGCTGGATCCTGCTCAGTCGGCCGCGTGCCAGCGGGGGAGATCGAGGCCGCCGTCATTGACCAGCTGCGCACCGTGTTCTGCCAGCCGGAGATCGTCGCCGGGACGTGGAAGTCAGCGCGCTCGCATGGCGACGACATCACCGAGGCCGACGCCCGCACCGCCCTTCGGCAGCTCGATCGGCTGTGGGACGAACTGTTCCCCGCCGAGCAGGCGCGCATCGTGGCGTTGCTGGTCGAGCGCGTCGACATCGGCACGGACGGGTTCAACGTTCGGCTCCGTTTGGATGGGCTCGACGGCCTCGCATGCGAGATGCTGGCTCGAGAAATGGGAGCGGCCGCATGACCCGCGGCACGCCCATTCCCGAGACCGTGACGCTCCACGTCCCGTTCCGCATCGTGAAGCGCGGCGGACGGAAGGAGATGGAGGTGCCCACCGGTATCCGCGCTCGCGGACGTTGCGACCACGCTTTGATCAAGGCGCTGGCCCGGGCGTTTCGGTGGAAGAAGATGCTGGATTCGGGCGAGTTCGGCACCATCGCAGAATTGGCCCGAAGCGAACGGATCGCCGCGCCTTTCTTGACAAGGACCATGCGGCTCACGCAAATGGCCCCCGACTTGGTGGAGGGTATCCTTGACGGCAGTCAGCCGTCAGGCCTCAAGCTGGAGGCGCTGCGCGGCCCCTTGCCAAGGGCCTGGTCCGAGCAACGCGCCGTCCTGAGCACTGCCCTAGATTGAGGATGCCTGCGGTACGCGGCTGGCTTCAGGCTTGCATCATCCTAGGGCCGCAGCTTAGTCTCCCGCCGCAAACGGCGGTAATGTCAGCTCAAAATCGGGCTTCCGGCAATCCAGTCGCCGTCCGATAGTTGAGAGCGACAATGGAAGCGGGCGAGCGCACGATCAGTCAGATTCTGACCGAACAGATTAGATACGAAATACCCGCGTATCAGCGGCCATATTCCTGGGAAAAGGGCAACGTTGAACAACTTCTCGACGATGTCTGGGAAGCATATGTGGCCAACGACGAGGAGTACTTCATCGGGTCGCTCATCACCATAGAGCGCGAAAAGGGTCGCCTGTATGATGTCGTGGACGGCCAGCAGCGGCTGACGACCCTCAACCTGATTTTTTCACGCCTGCGCGATACCGTCGATGAACCGGCGAAATCCGAACTGGGTCGGCGTGTATTGCCACGCAATGCGCTGACTGGTGAGGAGGAAACGCCACGCCTGATCCTACGCCAGCGCGATCAGAACTTCTTTCGACGTCATGTGCTGGCCGGGGAAGCGGTCCCCGAGGCGCTGCGCAAGGAGGTCGCGAAGGAGCAGGATGCTCCAAAGCAGCGCATCATCGAGAACCTGGAAGCCATCGACAGCTTCATGGCTCAGCATGACCAGAAGACGCTGAAGCTGTTCGCGAACTATCTGCTTAGCAGGGTCTATGTGGTGTTTGTCACCACTGCTTCCTGGCAGTCGGCATACCGGTTGTTCAATGTTCTGAACGCCCGCGGCATGGCGCTGTCAAATGCCGACCTGATCAAGAACATGCTGTTTGCGCGGCTCGGCGGCAACGCAGCCCGAAGCAGTGATCTGGACGAAGCATGGCTCGAACTGGAGGAGCAGATCGGTATCGAGCGTCTTGATCAGTTCATGGCGCATCATCGCAGCTCGATTGTAGCAACAAAAGCGCGGAAGGCGCTGCACGAGGAGTTCGAGCCCCTTATAGAGACTGCGGCGACGCCGTTCACTTTTCTCGACGAGGTGAATACTTCCGCTCGCAATTACCTGCGTGTTCTCAGGAACGAGTTTGAGGCGCCCGCAGCTCGTCGCGCGGTCAGATCGCTCAAGCGGGTAGCGTTCGAGGAGTGGATCCCGCCGCTGCTTGCCTTCTTGAATAGGCCGGTAGCGGACATGCCCGAGGGCGAGTTCATCGATCTACTCGAACGGATCACCTATCAGAACTGGATCCGGCGGCTCGCGTTCACTGCTCGTTTGACAGCATACTTTCAGCTCATCACCGCGATCCGTACCGGGAAAAACGCGGACGACATCCGCGCGATCTTCCGCGCCAATGCCAATGACGATGAGTTCCGTTCTCTGCTTGACGGCGAGGTTTATGGGCGGCCCTTTGCGCAGGCCGTCCTGCTGCGGCTTGAAGAGGCCGATCAGGACGAGTCAGTCACGAAGGACTTCGGCGGAAAGATCACCATTGAGCATGTTCTGCCCCAGGCGCTCAAGGACGCCTACTGGCGTGAGCGTTTCACCGATGACGACCACCGCCTTTGGCTGCATCGCCTTGGCAATCTTGCACTGCTTGCTGGCATCAAGAATTACAAGGCGCAGTACTTCCCATTCGACCGCAAGAAGAAGATTTACGCCGAACGGAACAACCGGGTTTCCTTTGATACAACAAAGCCGATCCTCTCGGCTGATCATTGGACGAAAGACCTGCTGACCGCACGTCAGGCTGATCTGGTCGATAGAGCGGAGCGGATATGGTCAGTCAATGCATAGTGGTCTGTCGCTCCGGGGCACTCTCGGCACTGGATGCCGACCCGATTCATGCTTCCGGTCTTCGATAGTATTTTCCAGCGGGGCGGGAGGCTGACCATGAGCATGAATGAAGCCGACACGCGGTATCACCTCATCGACCCAGTTCTCCGGGCAAAAGGCTACGTCAGCCGGGACCAGGTTACGCTCGAAACCGTTCTGACGCCGCCGCCGGTGGAGCCCACAGGGCCAAAGGGGCGCAGGCGGAAAGGTGCGGGGCGCACGGACTATCTCCTGTGCGTCCAGATTGCGGACATGCCGAAGTCGATGCCCATCGCTGTGCTCGAGGCAAAGAAGGAGGGGGACGATCCGCTCAAGGGCATGCAGCAAGCCAAGGCCTATGCCGATTGCGAGCGGTACGAGGTCAAGTACGTCTTCTCGACCAATGGCCACCGCTATGGGGAGTACGACTGCTTCTCAAGCCTGCAGGCTGGGCCCTTTCAGTTTCCCGATTTCCCCACGCACCCTGACCTGACGACACGGTATGCCAAGGACAGTGGGATAGACCTCCACGCCCCCGACGCAGCCATGCTTTTCCAGGCGGACAGCCCGGCATGGGCTCAAAGCCGCTACTATCAGGATGCAGCGATCCGCGCCGCCTTCGAGAAGATCATTCTGGACCGCCAGGCTGGCACGGCACCCCGGGTGTTGCTGACGCTCGCCACAGGCGCAGGCAAGACGATTATCGCCACGAACCTGCTCTGGCGGCTGTCGCAGGCCGGCCAGCTCCCCAAACCAGCGCTCTTCCTGTGTGACCGGGATGAACTTCGCGAGCAGGCCTACAACAAGCTCAAGGCGGCCTTCGGTGACAACGCCCGCATCGTGAAAACGGAGCGGGGCGGCAACGCCGCGCAAAACGCACGGATCCATATCGCCACCTACCAGACGCTCGGTCTGGACGATGACGACGGGTTCGCCAGCTTCCTGTCCGAGTACTATGGCGAGGACGCGTTCAGCGTCATCATCATCGACGAGTGCCACCGCTCTGCCTGGGGCCGGTGGTCCGAGGTGCTTCGCCGCAACCCGAACGCCATCCACATAGGCCTGACCGCGACGCCGCGGAAACTCGAAGAATCGAAGCAGGCCAGCGCCGAGGACCAAGAGATCACTGCCAACAACAGAAAGTACTTCGGCGAACCGGTCTACGAGTACACCCTGATCGAGGCGCAGGAGGACGGCTATCTGGCGGCCTGCGAGATCGTTAAGCGCAAGGCCAGCATCGACAACATGGTCTTCACGCGAGAGGAAATTCTCAAGGCGGGTGTCCGAGACATCAAGACGGGCTTGCCGCTGACCGAGGACGACCTGCCCAAGGCGCAGTACACCGGCAAGGACTTCGACGACGAGCTGTTCGTCGAATTGCGCACGCCGAAGATGTGCGAGGACCTGTTCCAGCTCCTTTGCGCGAATGGCGGGCCGGAGCAGAAGGTCATCATCTTCTGCACGCGCGAGATCCATGCCGACCGGGTGGCGCAGCACATGAACAACCTCTACGTCCGCTGGTGCCGTGAGAACGGTCAGACGCCGAAGGACCACTACGCTTTCAAATGCATGGGCGGGGCGAACAACGGCGCCGACATGATCGAGCCGATGCGCGGGTCCGGCGAACGCGCCTTCATCGCCTGCACGGTCGATCTGCTGGAGGCCGGCGTGGACATCGAACGCCTGAACGCCGTCGTCTTCTTCCGCTATCTCCAGTCGCCCATCAAGTTCTACCAGATGGTCGGCCGGGGCACGCGCATCCACGAAGAGACGGCCAAGTACAAATTCTGGCTCTACGACTACACCGGCGTCACCGATCTCTTCGGCACCGAATTCATCACCAAGCCCCCGCGGCCGCGAGGCGATGGAGGCACGGGGAGCGGTGGCGAGGGCGGCGATGACGAGGGAGGAGGCGACGGCCCGTCCGTCGCCGAAATCGGCGGAAAGCAGGTCGTAATCAACCCGCAGGGTCGCTTCATCCTGGTCAGCCGCGAGGGCCGCGACACTCCGATCCCTGTGGACGAGTACCGGCGCGAGGTGATGGCGCGCGTGCTCGCAGAGGCGCACACGCTGGACGAGTTCCGCGAGCTCTGGATCGAGACGAGCAAGCGACGTGACCTGATCGACCATCTGCTCGGCGACAACTTCAGCCCTGAGGTCATCCGCGAAATCGACAAGATGAGCGACTTTGACCTCTACGACTTCTTTGGCCACCACGGCTATCACGCGCGCGCTCTGAAGCGACCCGAGCGCGGGAAGCAGTATATCGACTTGAATCGCGGCTGGTTTGACGGCATGGACCCGAAAGCGGCCGTCGTGCTGAAGGAACTGGGCCCCCAGTTCGCGCAAGGCGGCACCGACGCGCTGGAAACGCCTGCGCTGTGGGATGTACCGGAAATCCGGATGGCAGGAGGGCTGGCCGCGCTTCGCGGGCTTGGAAGTCCTGCTGATGTTGTGCGCGAGGCAAAGGGAAGGCTCTTTGGAGCAAGATGACAGAATACAGCCCTGCATTTTTGCCGATATCTGTAGACCCGAGTCTTTCATCGGCCCCTGACGGCTGGAAGTGGGTACGCTTGAATGAGGTCGCCAGGCTCGAAAGCGGTCACACTCCAAGTCGCTTGCGGCCTGAGTGGTGGGGTGGTGACGTATCTTGGCTTTCTCTGACCGAGATTCGTGCTTTCGACGGCAAGTGGGTCAGCGGCACCGAAATAAAGACAAACCATGCTGGTATTGCGAATTCTGCTGCGAGGATTCTTCCCGTAGGTACTGTTTGCTTATCCAGAACGGCATCGGTTGGTTTTGTCGCGATCATGGGAAATCCCATGGCCACCAGCCAAGATTTCGCTAATTGGGTCTGCGGCGAGACCCTCGATCCAGATTTCTTGATGTATTCCCTTATTCGGTCTCGAGACTATTTACGTGAGCTTTCGTCGGGGGCTACTCACAAGACGATTTATATGCCGACCCTTGAGGCGTTTCATATTTGCCTGCCCGCTCTGGAAGCCCAAAAGGCGATAGTGAAACGACTGAAAGCGGCGCTTTCGGAAGCTCATCAGGCGGCGGCGGGGGCCAAATCGCAGAGTGAAGATGTCTCCGCCCTTGCCAGCGCAATCATCTTTGAAAGTATTAAGAAAAATTCAGCGCATGAGCGACGTTTGGGCGATGTGTTGGACGAGGTTAAGCGTGGTGTCGGCGCAGACTGGGCGTCCCATCCTGTCCTCGGTGCCACCCGCGACGGCCTCGCCCCGGCCAAGGAGCCACCCGGCAAGCAAGCGCCGAAATACAAGCCTGCCACGCCCGGCACCGTCTTTTACAACCCGATGCGCATCCTGATCGGCTCTATCGCCTTTGTCGACGATGACGACGATCCCGGTATCACCAGCCCGGACTATGTGGTGCTCCGCGGGAAGCCCGACATAGTGGACAGCCGCTGGTTCTACTACTGGCTGCGTTCGCCTCTTGGCGCGCACTGTATCCTTTCGCTCGCCCGGGGCGCCGTACGAGAGCGCATGCTGTTCAATCGCCTTGCCGAGGGCGAAATCGCGCTGCCGAGCTATGCGGAGCAGCAGCGCGCATCCGCCGCGCTCAAGGAGCTCAAGCCGCTGAAACGCGCGCTGGAGTCCCGCCTTTCCGAGATCAACCGCCTGCCGCAGAAGATCCTCGCGGCAGCCTTCGAGATGTGACCATGGCACGCCCCAAGAAAGAAAAGAAACCCAAGGCCATCTCCTCAACGCAGTCGCTCGGCGCCTTCGTCAAGGGCATCTGCGACGTGATGCGCCGCTCCAACTGCGCCAGTGCGCTTCAGTATGTGCCGGAACTTACATGGATCCTGTTCCTACGCCTTCTCGACGCTCAGGAGACGCGCGACCAGGAAGAAGCCGATGCCGTCGGCGTCGGGTTCTCGCACGCCCTGCGCGCGCCCTACCGCTGGCAGGACTGGGCGGCGCCATACTCCGAGAAGCCGGGCCATCCGAAGACTCCGGAGGGTAAGCCGTTCGGCTGGAAGCGCCAGGAACTGTTCGCCGCTGGTGACGGCAAGCTCTTCGACTTCATCAACAAAGAGCTACTGCCAGCGCTGCACGGATTGGACACCGATCTGCGGACAGGTCTGCCCAACCCGGCCGCGTCACCGAAGCAGCGCATCATCGGCCGGATTATGACGGCGGTCGAACGGGTGCGCGTAGACTCCGAGACGAACCTGCGCGACATCCTTGATCGCGTTGACGAGATCAGCGTCGACAACATTGACGACACCCACTTCTTCACCCTGTCGCAGGTGTACGAAGACCTGCTGCTCAAGATGGGCGAAAAGAACTCGGATGGCGGCCAGTTCTTCACCCCGCGCGAGGTGATCCGGGCGATGGTGCACACCGTCGATCCGCAACTCGGTAAGACCGTCTATGATCCCTGCTGCGGGACGGGCGGCTTCCTGGCGATTGCATACGAGCACATCGCGCGGAAGCTGGGCCGGTCCCCCGTGAGCACCGATCTCGAGACCTTGAAGCACGACACGTTCTTCGGCCGCGAGAAGGAGAACCTCGTCATCCCGATCGCGCTGGCCAACCTTGTCCTGCACGGGATCGATCAGCCCAATCTCTGGCACGGCAATTCTCTCACGCGCCGGGCAACCTATGGCGCGCTGTTCGACAAGGCGCCGAAGCAGTTCGATGTCATCCTGACCAACCCGCCGTTCGGCGGAAAGGAAGGCAAGGACGCACAGAAGAACTTCGCCTTCGAGACCAGCTCGACGCAGGTGCTGTTCGTCCAGGACATCCTTGCCGAGCTGGCGCCGAAGGGCACCTGCGCCATCGTTCTCGACGAAGGCATGCTGTTCCGGACCAACGAAAGCTCCTTCGTTGAGACGAAGCGCAAGCTGGTCGACGAATGCGACCTTTGGGCAATTGTGAGCCTGCCGGGAGGGGTCTTCTCGACCGCTGGCGCGGGCGTGAAGACCAATTTGCTGTTCTTCACCAAAGGCCAGAAAACCGAGCGAATCTGGTACTACGACCTGAGCCATGTGAAGGTCGGCAAGAAGACCCCGCTCACGCTGGCGCATTTCGGTTTCGACAAGGATGGGAAGCCACTTGCCGACAGCGCGCTGCCCGCCAACCTGACCGCCGATTGGCTTGAACAGGAAGAGAACGCGGGGAAGCCGTTCCCATCTTATGCCCGGCTGCTGCCGCTCCGCGGCACGGAGGAGGCCGACAGCCGTTACTCCTGGACCATCGACTTTTCTGCGCGCCGCGCGAAAGCCCGCGAGGAAATGCAGCCCATCCTGGCGCAGGCAGCCGAAACCAAGGCTGAGGTGATCGAGCTCAAGGAGAAGCTCAAGCGCCTGAAGAAGCTGAAGACTTCAGATGCCGAGGTGGCTGCGCTTATTGGAGAAATCAACGAGAAGGAGAAGGCGGCGCGAGAACTGGAGGCTCAGGCAGCTGCCATTGACGCTGCTGTCTTCGACTTGAAGGCGGTCAATCCGAGCACTGTTGCCAAATTCGACGATCGGTCGCCAGCCGAGATCATCCAGAGCATCCACGATCAGGGCCGCATCGTGACAGAAGCATTGGCGCGACTTGCGGCCTTGGTCGGTGAGGACGAAACCATCGTGCCGAGTGCGAAAGTCGCGCTGCGGTGACATCGCCCAGGTCGGAGCGCCGTGTTCGATATGTGTTCCGTTCTCTTTCCGCATGGGTTCCCGAACCGGAGCGGAGAAGTCCGGCGAATTTCGCCAAGTTTATCAGCCGTTTGCGAGACTTAACCGGAACACGCGCGGTTAACAGGTCCGGAGAATATTGGCCCGGAGAGAACGCGTGCGCGCCTTTCGGGGCTTGGGCCGGTTAACAGCCCCTCCCGCATAACCCTCGAAAACAACGGAAAAATCCGGCCGCGGCCGGATCGGGAGAACGCTTTCGCGGGGGCAAGTGGCGGAG
>NZ_JAOTBD010000025.1 GCF_026162625.1 Paracoccus beibuensis
GTTCGGCTATCGGGCCATTGCCGCGCAATGGCATGCGGATCGTGCGGCCAAGCGCCCAAAGATCAGCAAGCTCGCAGTCAACCCCGTCCTGCGCGACTACGTGCAGGAACGGCTCTCAGGCTTCATGGCCACACCGGACGGCATCGCGTTCGAAGGACCCGTCGTGGTATGGAAGCTGAGCGATCCCGGCTTGCGTGATCGGGGCGCCGGGGCAAGGCCTCCCTTTGCCGCAACAACGCCAAACACTGAGGCCGCATGCTTGCCCAAAGCTCCTTCTGTTCGAAGTCGCGTTCGCCTCTACCTTCGCTTATCGGCTATCAATCCTGGCTGCAACGTTCCCGTTCCACCGGAAGTTGAACGATCCGTGGGACATGCACCTCCGCCGGGGGGGGGGGGGGAGGGGGGTGCGGGGGCGGAAAGCCCCCGCTGCCGCGGGACGCAATCAGCCGCGCGCTTGCACGACCTGCAGCAGCGGCATCACGTCTGCCATCTCGGGCCCATGAGCCTGGCCTGTCACTGCCTTGCGCAGCGGCATGAAGAGGCTCTTGCCCTTGCGGCCAGTGACTTCCTTGACCTTGGCAGTCCACTCGCCCCAAGTGGCGTCGCTATAGGGCGGCGGCGGCAGCAGCGTCATGGCCTGGGCGATGAAGTCGGCATCCTCGGGGTCGATCTGCGGCTCGGCGCCCTGGCTGAAGATCTGCCACCAGCCGTCCAGATCCTCCAACCGGGTGATGTTCTGCGACGCGACGCGCCAGAACCGTTCGACCTGATCCCCGGGGACGCCAAGCGCCACGATGCGGTCGCGCACGGCCTCCAGCGGCAGGGCCTGGTTGCGTTCACGCGTCAGGGGCCACAGGTCCTCGGCGTCGAACTTGGTGGGCGAGGCGCCGAACTGCCCCAGGTCGAAGGCTGCGGCCAACTCATCCAGCGTCGCCAGTTCAACCGGCACGCCCGAACCCAGACGCGCCATCAGCGAGATCAGCGCCTCGGGGGCGACGCCATTCTCACGCAGATCCTTCAGGGACAGTGCACCGATGCGCTTGGAAAGCTCCTCGCCCTTGGCACCGGTCAGCAGCGAATGGTGCGCGAAGGACGGCGGCGTGCCTCCGATGGCCCTGATGATCTGGATCTGCGTCGCGGTGTTGGTGACGTGGTCGGACCCGCGGACGATGTCGGTCACACCCATGTCCGTATCGTCCACGCTGCTGGCGAAGGTATAGAGCACCTGCCCGTCCGCCCGGATCAGCACCGGGTCGCTGACCGAGGCCGCGTCGATCGAGATGTCGCCCAAGATGCCGTCAGTCCATTCGATGCGCTCCTGCTCCAGCAGGAAGCGCCAATAACCCTCGCGGCCCTCGGTCCGCAGGCGGTCGCGGTCCGCGTCCGACAGGTGCAGGCCGGTGCGGTCATAGACCGGCGGCTTGCCCATGTTCAGCTGCTTCTTGCGCTTCAGGTCCAGTTCGGTCGGCGTCTCGAACACTTCATACAGCCGCCCCGAAGCCTTCAGCGCCTCGGCCTCGGCCCGATAGCGGTCCAGGCGCAGCGACTGGCGTTCCTCGCGGTCCCAGTGCAGGCCCAGCCAGTCCAGGTCGCGCTTGATGCCGTCGACATATTCCTGCTTGCTGCGTTCCTGATCGGTGTCGTCCAGGCGCAGGATGAAGGTCCCGCCAGCCTTTCGGGCGATCAGATAGTTGAACAGCGCGGTGCGCAGGTTGCCCACATGGATATGGCCGGTGGGCGAAGGCGCGAAACGGGTGATGGTCATGGGCTTCTCCTGTTGCAGTTGCTCTTTCACAACCGGGCATTTTTGTCCATATCGGGGGCATGAACGCAGGAGGCCTGGATGAGTGACTGGGACGGGCGCACGGCCCCCGACGCGGCCGAAATAGAGGCCATGGCCCGAACGGCGCTGGACGGCCTGCCGCCGGAATTCCGCGAGGCCGCCGCCCAGGTCGCCCTGCACGTGGCCGAATTCGCCCCCGAGGACGTGCTGGACGAATTGCAGATCGACGATCCGTTCGAACTGACGGGCCTTTATGACGGCATCCCGCTGACCGAGAAGTCGATCGCCGACCAGCCGGGCGGGCCCGACACCATCTGGATCTATCGCCGCCCCATCCTGGACGAATGGGCATCGCGCGGCGATGTCACCCTTGGCGATCTGGTCGTCCATATCGTCACGCACGAGATGGCGCATCACTTCGGCTGGTCGGACGACGACATCGCCACCATCGACCGCTGGTGGGAATGAGCGGCCAGGCCCCCATCCTGACCGTCACGCTGAACCCGGCGCTGGACCTGTCCACCGCCGCGGACAGCGTCATTCCCGACCTCAAGCTGCGCTGCGACAAGCCGCGGCTGGACCCGGGCGGCGGCGGCATCAATGTCAGTCGTGCGATCAAGGTGATCGGCGGGCAGTCGACCGCGATGGTCGCGCTTGGCGGTCCGACAGGAACGCGGCTGGCCGAAATGCTGAAATCCGCAGGCCTGCAGGTCCTGCGCCTGACCGCGCCGGGTGAGACGCGCCAGTCGCTGGCGGTCACCGACCGTGCCACCGGTGGGCAGTACCGCTTCGTGATGCCCGGCCCCGAATGGCACATGGCGCAGGTCGCCATCGCCATCGCCGCCATCGCCGAGGCCGCCCTGGCCGGTGGCTGGGTCGTCGTCTCCGGCTCGAACCCTCCCGGCGTGGCGGCGGGGTTCGAACAGATGCTGACGGTGCGGCTGAAGGACGGACGGGCGCGGCTGCTGGTCGACACCTCTGGCGAGGCGCTGCGGGCCATGGCGGGGTCGTCGATCCCCGTCGACGTGCTGCGCATGGACAGCCACGAGGCCGAGGGCCTGGCCGGCCGCCCCCTGCCCCTTCGCAGCGACAGCGCGGCCTTTGCAGCGGGTCTTGTGCAAGACGGCGCAGCGCGGTCGGTGATCGTGGCGCGCGGGGCCGACGGGTCGGTCATCGCCGGACCGGACGGCGCCTGGCATGCGGCGGCCGCGCCCGTGCAGGTGGTCAGCGCGGTCGGCGCCGGCGACAGCTTCACCGCAGGCTTCGTGCTGGCCATGGCCCGCGACTGGCCCGCGCAAGAGGCGCTGGCCTTGGGCGCCGCCGCCGCCTCGGCTGCGGTCATGACCCCGGCGACGGAACTCTGCCACGCAGATGACGTGCGCCACTTCTATTCGCAGCGTGTGATCACGCGGCTCTGACGGATCAAAAAAGGCCGCCCCGAAGGACGGCCCTGAAGTCTGCGCTGCGCACGGATCAGGCGGCTTCGGCTTCCTCGGCCTCTGCGGCCATGCGACGTTCGCTTTCCTCGCGCGACAGCGCGACCGAGGTGCGCACGCCCTTGGATACGAATTCCATCAGGCCCTTCACCACGCGCTCGTTCGGGTCGATGCCGGCGCAGGACAGGACCTCGCGTCCATCCCGCGACCGCGCCCAACGGGCGATCTGTTCCGGGCCATTGCCATACTTCTTGTCGTCAGCAATGGCGTCATCCAAGGCTGCCAGCACCACCGCTGCAAACAGCTTGCGGGCCCGCTGGCCCTGTTCGAAATTGAAGGCCGAGCCGTCAACAAAATCGCGCATCTTGTTTCGTCCATTTCTTGCGGTCCCATCAGACGACAGGACCAATGGGGGAAACTGGACGCTTCCCCTGTTTCTTGACTTCCGTTTCTCCGACGGTGCCGCCTGCAATAGCTCTTTGCACCGTTGATTCGGTATCCCCTCTGCCGCATGCCTGCCATGCTTTACCTGCATGCCATGAATTTTTGGGAAATTTCGCCCAAAACCGAACATGCCAGCGATGTCTTGCCACGGATGGCGCCTTGACAACGCCGCAGATCCGTTCTGGTTGCCTGATGCTGCAGGCCTCGATATAGGGGGCCAATCCTGCCGTTCAACGCCCCGGACGGCCTGAATTCCCGCAAACTCACGAGAAGCGATCCATGCCCAAGATCAACGGCAACGAAATCCGCCCCGGCAACGTGCTGGAGCATGACGGGGGCCTGTGGGCTGCCGTGAAGGTGAACCATGTCAAGCCCGGCAAGGGCGGCGCCTTCGCCCAGGTCGAGATGAAGAACCTCCGCGACGGCCGCAAGCTGAACGAGCGATTCCGGTCGGAAGACAAGGTTGAGCGCGTGCGCCTGGACCAGAAGGACCAGCAGTTCCTGTACGAATCCGACGGCAAGCTGGTCTTCATGGACAGCGAGACCTTCGAGCAGACCGAGCTTGACGCCGAGCTGCTGGGCGACCGCCGCCCCTTCCTGCAGGACGGCATGACCGCCACCATCGAATACTATGGCGAAGAAGCCCTGTCGGTGTCGATCCCGCAGAAGGTCACCTGCACCGTCGCCGAGACCGAGCCGGTCGTGAAGGGCCAGACGGCCGCCAACAGCTACAAGCCCGCCATCCTGGACAACGGCGTGCGCATCATGATCCCCCCCTTCGTGGGCGAGGGCGAGGCGATCATCGTCAACACCGAGATGTTCGAATACAGCGAACGCGCCTGATCTTCGCGCCCTTGGCGATACCGTTTCAACGCCCCGCGCCAGCCGCGGGGCGTTCTCATTGTCCGTCCGCGACGTCACGTCCGCATTGACCGGCTGCACGATGCCGCGTTCTTTCTGGCCACCCTGCCCCTTGCCGAAGGTCCTGCCATGAACGACGCGCTGAACCTGACGGGACGGCTGCTGATCGCGATCCTGTTTCTGGGTGGCGCCGTCCAGAAGCTGACCGATCCTTTGCAGGTCGAGGGGATGCTGGCCGGCATCGGCCTGCCCGCCGCGCTCGTCTGGCCGGTCGCGTTCTTCAACCTTGCGGCCGGGCTCGCGCTTTTGCTGGGACCGCGGGTGCGCGTCGTGGCGGTGGCGCTGGCGGTCTATTGCATCGGCACCAGTTGGTTTCACTGGCAGCTGCGTGCAGATCCCTGGCAAGTCACCATTGCCGTGAAGAACTGGGCGGTTGGCGGCGGCCTGCTGATCCTGGCGGCGCAGGGTCCCGGCAGGTGGGTCCGCTGGCGCTAGTCGAACAGGCTCAGCTGTCCGTCATCGCCGTCGTCATGGTCGAAGCCCGACAGCGTGATCCCCAACAGTCGTGCGCCGCGGGGGTCCGGCAGCACGCCGGCGGCCAGGTCGCCGGCGATGTCCAGCAGCTCGGCCTCGGACGCGACCGCGTGGCCCAGGCTACGCGCCCGCGTGATCTGGCGAAAGTCCGCGAACTTGACCTTCAGCGTTACCGTCCGCCCGCGCAGCTCGTGGCGCGACGTGGCTGACCAGACCTTGGCGGCCAGGGGCACCAGGGCCTCGATCGCCGCATCCAGCGTCATCAGGTCGGCCGGATAGGTGTTCTCGGCCCCCGCCGACTTGCGGATGCGGTCCGGGCTGACCCGCCGATGGTCGATACCGCGAGAGATGTTCCAGTAATAGCGGCCCGACTTCCCGAACCGCCGCGTCAGGAAGTCGAGGTCCTGCGCCCGCAGGTCGGCGCCCGTCTCGATACCCATGGCCTGCATCTTGGCCGCCGTCGCAGGGCCGATGCCGTGGAACTTGCCCACCGGCAGCGACAGCACGAAGTCGGGGCCCTTCTCGGGCGTGATGACGCACAGCCCGTCGGGCTTGTTCTGGTCCGAGGCCAGCTTGGCCAGGAACTTGTTATAGCTGACGCCGGCGCTGGCGGTCAGCTGCGTCGCCTCGCGGATGCGGGCGCGGATCTCCTTGGCGATGGCGGTGGCGGTGCGGCCGGCGACGGTGTCGGTCACGTCCAGATAGGCCTCGTCCAGGGACAGCGGCTCGACCAGCGGCGTGTAGTCATGAAAGATCGCGCGGATCTGCTGGCTGACGGCGCGATAGACGTCGAACCGGTGACGCACGAAGATCAGGTCGGGACACAACCGCGCCGCCCTGACAGAGGGCATGGCGCTGCGCACGCCGAAGACCCGCGCCTCGTAGCTGGCGGCCGCCACGACACCGCGCGCCGACGATCCGCCGACCGCCACGGGCTTGCCGCGCAGCCCGGGAAAATCGCGCTGCTCGACCGAGGCGAAGAACGCGTCCATGTCGACATGGATGATCTTGCGCAGTCCGGGGTCCGGCTGCGCATCCGGCGTCATGCGGGAAACAGCCGCGCCTCGCCCGCCTGCATGTCGGGGGCCACGCGGTCGTGACGGACATGGGCGATGGCGCGCCCGCCGGACTGGGTGAAGACCGTCCCGACCTCGCGCCCATTGGCGGTGATCGGGGTGCCGACCGGGGCCTCGCCCTCGATCCGCAGCACGGTCAGGCCCTTGCGAAGCTCGGTCTTGTGTTTCATGCGCGCCGTGACCTCTTGGCCGACATAGCAGCCCTTGCGGAAGTCGACGCCGTGCAGCCGCTCGAACCCGACCTCAAGGATGAAGGTATCGTTCGGGATCAGCTCGACCAGCGTCTCGGGGATGCAATATTCGACCCGGATCGCGTCCCAATCCGTGCCGTCATCACCCTCGGCGCCATAGTGCCGCCAGCCGAGCGCCGGGTGTCGCGGATCGGGAATCGCCCCCTCGGGCATGGGTCCCGTGCCGCACGCCACAGGCTTGTCCACCACCTCCAGCGCAACCTTGGACCGCAGCTTGTACATCGACAGCCGCCGCACCAGGTCTTCGGCCAGCCGCGCATCGACATCGACCAGCAGCGCGTCGCCCTCTGGCACGACCAGGAAATCGGCCAGGTACTTGCCCTGCGGCGTCAGCAGCGCCGCCCAGCAGGGCGCCCGAGAGACATCGTTCGTGACAAGCCCTTGCAGGAAAGGAACGCGGTCCTCTCCGGTCAGGCGGATGATCTGGCGGGTCATTCTTGCTCTCCGAACTGCAGGGCGACAAGGCGGGCATAGGCGCCACCTTTTGCCATCAACTGGTCATGGCTCCCCTCCTCGACAACCCTGCCGCCGTCCATGACGACGATCTTGTCGGCGTTGCGGATGGTCGACAGGCGGTGGGCGATGACCAGCGTGGTGCGGCCCTGCGACAGGCGGTCCAGCGCGTCCTGGACCAGCCGTTCGCTGGCCGTGTCCAGCGCGCTTGTCGCTTCGTCCAGAAGCAGGACCGGGGCATCGCGCAACAGCGCGCGGGCAATGGCCACCCGCTGCCGCTGGCCACCCGACAGGGACGACCCGCGCGGACCCACGCGGCTGTCCAGGCTGCGGCCGTCGTCCAGGAAGTCGGTCACATGCGCGGCCTCCAGCGCGGCGGCAAGATCGGCTTCGCTCGCCTGCGGGCGCCCCATCAGCACGTTGTCGCGCAGGCTTTCGTCGAACAGCGCCGATTCCTGCGCCACGGTCGAGAACTGGTCGCGCAGCACGCCCAAATCGTATTCGGCAACCGCGACGCCACCCAGAAGGACCTGCCCCCGGTCCGGGTCAACCATCCGCGTCAGCAGGTTGAATACCGTCGACTTGCCCGCCCCGGACGGTCCGACCAGCGCAGTCGTCCGCCCCGCCTCGGCCGTGAAGCTCAGCCCGTGCAGGACCGGCTGGCCGTCATAGGACAGCCACACGTCATCCAGCCGGATCTCGGTCCCGTCAGGGGGCGCCTTGCGCGGCCCAGGGCGGATCGTCGGCTGCGTGTCGAAGACCTGGTAGATCCGCTCAAGGCTCGCCGCCGCCGTCTGCCAGGTTCCGGCCAGCCCGCCAAGGCGGCGCATCGGCTGGAAGGCCAGCGCCAGCGCGGTGAAGAAGGCCATGAAGTCGCCGACGCTGCGCTCGCCCTCCATCACCTCGTTGCCGCCAAGCGCCAGCACGGCGACGAAGCCGACGCCGGTCACGATGTCGGTCAGCGCCGGGATGACCGAGGACGTCGCGGCGACCTTGGTCCCGGCCGTCCGGATGCGGTCGACGATGGTGCCGAACCGCTGCGTCTGCGCGGCCTCGGCCCGGTTCAGGCGGATCGACGCGATGCCGTGCAGCACCTCGTCCAGGCGCGTCGCGCGCAGGCTGGCATCGGCGCGGTTCTGGCGCACCTTGCGGCGGATGTAGCGCTGCACCAGCGCCGCCGGCATGATCAGGATGGGCGCGCCGACCAGCGCGCCCAGGGTCCAGACCGGGTCGATGGTCATCGCCACCCCGAACAGCATCGCCAGAGAGATCGCGTCCCGCGTCGCGCCGGTGATCAGCGTGGCCCAGACCCCTTGCACCGCAATGGTGTCGCCCTGGATGCGCTCGATCATCGCGCCGGGGGAATTGTCGCGGAAGAAGCGCTGGTCCAGCGTCAGGATATGCGCCAAGAGGTCGGTCTGCATCTTCGTCGACACCGACAGCGACACCCGCGTCAGCAGCGCCCGGCTGGCGATCAGCGTCATCGCGCGCAGCAGGAAAATCCCGAAGATGGCCGACCCGACCCACCAGATCGCACCCGACTGCTTGCCCACGAAGACAAGGTCGAACAGAGGCTTCAGCATCCAGCTGATCAGCGCCAGGGTCGACCCCTCGATGGTCATCAGCAGAAACGCAAGCACCATGCCCCAGCGATAGGGCCGCAGATATCCCTGCCACAGACGCCGCAGCAGGCCCTGCACCTTCTGGGCCGAGGGGGCCTTCCGGCGCCGCCGGGTGGTCCTGTCCGCGATGCGCTCTGGGCTTTCGTTCTGCGTGTCCACGGGTCTGGCTGGCCTCTTGGTCCGGGGGCGGCACCGCGCGCGGGCCTTGCCCGACAGCCATAGCCCGGACCCGCCCCCTGCCACAAGGTCGCCGCCCCGGTGCGGGTCCTGTTGACGCAGCCGGGGCGGCGGAATACCGATCCTGCACGATGTGAAGGAACACGCAGATGAGCCTCGCCCACGGCCACGACCTGATCGCCATTCCCGGCCCCTCGCCGGTGCCCGCGCGCGTGCTGAACGCGGCGCACCGCGCCTCGCCCGACATCTATGCCGAGCCGCTGGCCCGGCTGAACCTCTCGGTCCTGGCGCAGCTGAAGCGGCTGGCCGGGACGTCCCGGAACCTGGCGCCCTATATCGGCAACGGCCATGCCGGATGGGAGGCCGCGGCCGCGAACCTGTTCGACCCGGGCGACGCGGCGCTGGTCATCACCTCGGGTCATTTCGGGCGCAGCTGGGCCGACATGCTGGCGGCATCGGGCGTGGCGGTGGAACGGCTGGATTTCGGCAACCTGCCGCCCGATCCGCAGCGCCTGGCGGATCGTCTTGCGCAAGACCGCGAGGGTCGCATCCGCGCGGTGATGCTCTGCCAGACCGACACGGCCAGCGCGACCTCGGCCGACATTCCGGCCATGCGCGCGGCGATGGGCGATCATCCGGCGCTTCTGGTGGTCGATGCCATCGCCTCGCTGGGATGCGCGCCGATGCGGATGGACGACTGGGACGTGGACGTGCTGATCACGGCCAGCCAGAAGGGGCTGATGTGCCTGCCCGGCACAACCTTCCTGTGGTTCTCGGACCGCGCGGCGGCGCGTCGGCGGGCGGCGGTGTCGCCATATTGGGACTGGCACGCCCGCGCCGGGGCCGAGGCGATGTGGCGCTTCTGGGGCGGAACGCCGCCGGTCCAGCAGATCTATGCCCTGTCCGAGGCGCTGACGATGATCCTCGATGAAGAGGGGCTGGAGGCCGTGTGGTCGCGCCACGCCCGCCTCGCCCGCGCGGTCTGGGCCGCCGTCGATGCCTGGGGCGCCGGGGGCACCGGCATCCGGCTGTCGGTGGCCGACCCGGCCGCCCGCGCCGCGTCGGTGACGGCGGTGACCATGCCGCAGGCCGAGGCGCTGCGGGCCTGGGTCACCCGCGAATGCGGCGTGACACTGGGTGTCGGCCTGGGCGCCCCCGATCCGTCAGCCGCCCTGCGCATCGCGCATATGGGCCACTGCAACGCGGGGATGATCATGGGTGTCCTGGGTGCGGTGCAGGCGGGGCTGACGGCCCTGCGCATCCCCCACGGCGGCGGCGCATTGGAGGCTGCGGCAGCCAGCATCGCCCGCTCGGGCTAGGACGCGGCAGGCAGAACATCCTTAGTGGCCGGCCTGGGGGTCGTGCTTCGCCAGCCACTCCTTCATCATCGCGATCTCGGCCTCTTGCGCGGTGATGACTTCCTCGGCCAGGGCACGGATGTCGGGATCGTCGCCATGCTCCAGCACGACGCGGGCCATGTCGATCGCCCCCCCGGTGGTGCGGGATCATGCCCCGAACGAAATCGACATCCGCATCGCCAGAGGGCGCCACGACCATGTCGGCATGCATGCGGGCCGTCGCCTCGGCATAGGCGGCGTCTGCCGGCGTCGCGGCAGGGTTTTGACCATGCGCATCATGGTTTTGCGCGAATGCCGGGGCGACCAGTCCGGTCGCGACGACCAGCGGAACTGCGCAAAGGAAGCGGCTGTTCATCTTCATTCTCCTGTAATGTCAGTCATTCGATGCCGCGCGGACGTCCCGGACGTAACCGACGCTTCGACGAAACTGCGTCATGCGGCTGCGACATGACGCGCCAGGGTGACCAGCGTGTCGCCATAGCTGCGCTGGTCCAGCAAATGCAGTTGCGCGGGTAAGGCGGGCGGACGAGCCTCTTCCCACACCACGGTGGCATCCGGGGTCAGCCAACCGCCGTCCAGCGCCGCGGCCAGCGCCAGCTCTCCCATCCCGCGGCCATAGGGGGGGTCGAGGAAGACGACGCCGAAGGGCTGGTCAGCGTTCGGCCCCAGCCTGGTCGCGTCGCGGCGCAGCATCTGCGACACGTCGCCCGCGCGGGCCTTGTCGATGTTCTGGCGGATCAGCGATCTGGCGCGGGCGCCGTCGTCCACAAAGGTCACGGATGCGGCGCCACGCGACAGGGCTTCAAGCCCGAGCGCCCCGGTGCCCGCGAAAAGGTCGAGGACACGCGCCCCGGGCAGCGGGTTGCCGTGGCTGCCGTTGATCAGCAGGTTGAAGATGGCCTCTCGGACGCGGTCGGTCGTGGGGCGGAGATGGGCCGCGGGGTCGCCCGCGCCCAGTTCGGCCAGCTTCAGGCCGCGCATCCGGCCGCCGACGATCCTCATTCTTGTGCCCCGCGTCGGCCGGGGGCATCCAGATCCGATGGGCATGTCTGCGCAAGGACGGTACGCGGCAGGGTCATGACAGCAGCGCCTTGAGGTCGGCCGTCGCCGTGACGGTATCGGGATCGGGACTGCGCCCCCCTTCGATCAGGCGCTTGCCGATCATGTAGGCGCGGGCGTCGTTCAGGGCGTCAACCGCGATCAGCCGACCCTGGCGGAAATACCAGACCGAGCCCGAATGGTCCGACGCGCCACGGCGGGTGACGATGCGGTCGTGGCCGGTGCCCAGGCCCGCGATCTGCAGCTTCACGTCGAACTGGTCCGACCAGAACCACGGGTTCGGAACATAGTCCCGACCGGCGCCAAGGATGTTGTCGGCCACGCATTCGGCCATGTCGATGGCCCCCCCGACGCTTTCCAGGCGCAGGCGGCCACCGTGATACGGGATGCTGGCACAGTCGCCGGCGGCCCAGATCGCCCCATCCGAGGTGCGGCCATGGGCGTCGGTCGCGATGCCGTCGTCAAGCGTCAGCCCCGCCGTGGCGGCAAGGTCAGTTTCCGGCAGAACGCCAATGCCGGTGACGACTAGGTCGGCACCGATCTCTCGGCCATCGGTCAGGGCGACGCCGGTCGCCTGCCCGTCGCCGGTGATGTGGCTGATCGCCGTTCCTTCAAGGATCGTGACGCCCTGGGCGTGGTGCAGGGTGCGGATCATGTCGGCGGTCTCGGCCGCGGCGACGCGGCCGAGGATACGCGGCGCAGCCTCGATCACCGTGACCGAGAGGCCCAGCTTGCGGGCCACCGCCGCGGCCTCGAGCCCGATATAGCCGCCGCCGATGACGACCAGGCGGCGATCAGGCCGCATCAGCGGTGCCAGAGCGTCCACGTCAGTCAGGCTGCGGATGACATGCACGCCTGGCAGGTGACCGCCCATGGCGGCGGACAGCTGGCGGGGATGCGCGCCCTGGGTCAGCGCCAGCGCATCGTAGTCGTGCCGTCCCCGATCGGTGGCGACCACTTGGGCCACGGGATCGATGGACAGCGCCGTTTCCGACAGCCGAAGGTCGATCCGCTGGTCCTGCCACCACTCGGGCGATCGCAGCAGAAGACGGTCCAGCCCCATCTGGCCCAGCAGGTAGGCCTTCGACAGCGGCGGGCGCTGATAGGGGGCCGCAGGCTCGGCCCCGATCACGGTCAGGGGGCCGCCGTGGCCCTGCGCGCGCAGCCGCGCCGCCATCGACGCCGCCGCCTGCCCTGCCCCCACGATCACGATGCGCATCCGGTCCACCTTTGCCTGTCCGACGGCTGCACCCTATAGTCGCCCCGAATCCGTTGCAATTCAGGAGAATGCGATGACCATCACTGCCGGAGAAACCCTGCCGCAGGGCCAACTGCTGCGCGTGGGCGAGAACGGGCCCGAGAGCGTGTCGACCGAGAGAATGATGCAGGGCAAGGTGGCGCTGTTCGGCCTGCCGGGCGCCTTTACCGGCACCTGCACCAACGCGCACATGCCCAGCTTCGTGCGCACCGCCGATGCGTTCCGCCAGAAGGGGGTCAGCCGCATCGTCTGCATCGCCGTCAACGATCCCTTCGTCGCCAATGCCTGGTCCGAGCAGACCGGCGCCGCCGACGCCGGAATCGAGGTCCTGGCGGATGCCGACGGCAGCGTGACCAAGGCGCTGGGTCTGAACTTCGACGCGCCGCCGGTCGGCTTCTTCGGCCGCTGCAAGCGCTTCGCGGCGCTGGTCGAGGACGGCGTAGTCAAGGCCATCGACGTCGAGGATTCGCCCGGAACCTGCAGCGTCAGCGCCGGAGAGAGCCTGCTGGAGAAGGTCTGAAGCCAGCCCCGGGGGACGATTGCGCCCCCCGGCACCGCCAGGTCGCGGAACGGGGCGTCAGCCGGGCTTGCGGAAGGGCGTGAAGTCGGCCAGCGCCTCGATCTCGGCGCCCATCGCATCTCGTTCCTGGTCGAGGTAGTTTTCCAGCGCGCGCAGGAAGCCCGGATCGCGGACCCAATGCAGCGAATGGATCGGCACGGGCTCGTAACCGCGGGCAAGCTTGTGTTCGCCCTGGGCGCCCGCCTCGACCCGTGAAAGGCCGTGGGCGATGGCGTGGTCGATGGCCTGGTGATAGCAAAGCTCGAAATGCAGGAAGGCGTGGTCGGCGAGGCAGCCCCAGTACCGCCCATAGATCGCGTCGGGGCCCAGGAAGTTCAGCGCGCCGGCGATGGGCCGGCCGTCTTCCTCGGCCATGACCAGAAGGATGTCGTCGCGCATCGTGTCGTGGATGCGGTCGAAGAACCGGCGGGTCAGGTAGGGCTGGCCCCATTTGCGCGCGCCGGTGTCCTGGTAGAAATCCCAGAAGGCGTCCCAATGATGCGGCTTCAGGTCATTGCCCGTCAGGTGACGGATGGTGCCGCCAAAGGCCTGTGCGCGGGCACGTTCCTTCCTCAGGTCCTTGCGCTTGCGTGACGACAGCGCGGCCAGGAAATCTTCATAGCTGCCATAGCCGCGGTTGAGCCAATGATACTGCTGCGTGACCCGCGACAGAAAGCCTGCCTCCTCGCCCAAGGACGCCTCGGCCTCGGTGCAGAAGGTGACATGGGCGCCCGAGACCTCCAGCCGGTCGGCGACCTGCATCAGCCCTGAAAGAAGCGCGGCCCGGACCCCGTCGTCCCGCGCCAGCAGGCGCTGGCCCGTGGCGGGGGTGAAGGGGACGGCGCATTGCAGCTTGGGATAATATCGACCGCCGGCGCGCGAATAGGCCTGCGCCCAGGCATGGTCGAAGATGTATTCGCCCTGACTGTGCGACTTGGCGTAAAGCGGGGCGGCACCGACGACCTCGCCCTGCCGCTCGATCGTCAGGTGCAGTGGTTGCCAGCCGGTGCCGGTGCCGACCGAGCCCGACTGTTCCAAGGCCAGCAGAAAGCGGTGGGCGGTGAACGGATTGCCATCGCCAAGCGCGTCCCAGGTCGGCGCGTCGATTTCGGCGATCGAGGGGTGGGTGGTCAGGGTCAGCATGTCGCTCATCCCGGTAAGATAGGCGCGGCGCGGACGGATGTCAGGGGCGCCAAGGTCGCGCCCCCGCAGATGTCAGATGACGGGACGATAGCCTTCGAAGGTGATGTTCTCGGCGATCAGGCGGGCGGCCTCTTCCTCGGCTTCGCTGCGGATCGTCCAGGACAGGATCGGGACGCCCTGGGCGCGCAACGCATCGACGCGCGGGTTCGCAAGGTCGGCCTTGTCATGAGAGATGAAGGACGCGCGCAGGCTGTCGAAGTCGCGGATCTGGGCCAGCTCCTCGCGCCGCTCGGGCGGGACCTGCGCCCAGTCGTCGGGATCGAAGGAGCAGGTGGTCAGGCCGACGGCGATCTCTGGCGCGACGGCACGGAATGCCGCGATCATGTGCGGGTTGAAGGACATCACCGCCACGGGACCTTCATAACTCTTCAGCGCCTCGGCCACGCGGGCCGACAGCATGCCGACGTCGCCGCCGCAGCTGCCGTCCTGGTCCTTGATCTCGACCAGCAGCGGCACGCGTCCGGCGACGGTCTCAAGAAACTGCGCCAGCGTCGGTACGGCCTCGTCGCTGCCCGTCAGGCGTAAGCCCGACAACACGCCCGGTTCCGTCGCGCCGATGAAGCCGTCGCGACCGGTCAGCCGCGACAGCTGATAGTCGTGAAAGACCATCGGCGTGCCATCGGCGGCGGGCTGGATGTCGCATTCGATGCCGTATCCCGCGTCGATGGCCGCGCGGGCGGCGGCAAGGCTGTTCTCGGGCACCCCTGCCCCGTGCAGCCCGCGATGGGCCAAGGGCGTGGTCAGGAAGCTTTCGTGAAGCATCACGCGACCTCGAATATCGCTTCGATCTCGACCGCGACGCCGAACGGCAGCGACGGCGCGGAAACGGCGGCGCGCGAATGGCGGCCGGCATCGCCGAAGACCTCGACCATCAGGTCCGAGCAGCCGTTGATGACCTTGGGCTGGTCGGTGAAGTCGGGGGTCGAGTTCACGAAGCCGGTGAGCTTCACCACCCGCGTCACGCGGTCCAGATCGCCGATGGCGGCCTTCAGCTGCGCGATCAGCGCCAACCCGCAGCGGCGGGCGGCGGCGGCGCCCTCTTCGACGCTGGTGCCCTGGCCCAGCTTGCCGGTGATCAGACCGTTCTCGTCGGCGCTGATCTGGCCCGAGACGAAGACCAGGTTACCGGTTCGCACGAAAGGGACATAGTTCGCGGCGGGCATGGGGGCTTCGGGAAGTGTGATGCCTTTGTCGGCCAAGGTCTGTTCGACGCTCATGATGTCCTCGCGGGTTGGATTCGGGGCGACCGTAGCGCGGGCCGCGTCACGCGACCAGAGCCTCGGCGCGTTTCAGATCAACGCTGACCAGCTGGCTGACGCCCTGCTCGACCATGGTGACGCCGAACAGCCGGTCCATCCGTGCCATTGTCACCGCATGGTGCGTGATGATCAGGAACCGCGTGTCGGTGCGGCGCGTCATCTCGTCCAGAAGATCGCAGAAGCGGCTGACATTGGCGTCGTCCAGCGGCGCGTCGACCTCGTCCAGGACGCAGATCGGCGCAGGGTTCGCCAGGAAGACCGCGAAGATCAGCGCCATGGCGGTCAGCGTCTGCTCGCCCCCGGACAGCAGGCTGAGGGTTGAAAGGCGCTTGCCCGGCGGCTGGCACATGATCTCCAGACCCGCCTCCAGCGGATCGTCCGATTCGACCAGCACCAGCCGCGCTTCGCCACCGCCAAACAGGGTCGTGAACAACGTCGCGAAATTGGCGTTCACCGTGTCGAAGGCCGTCAGCAGGCGTTCGCGTCCCTCGCGGTTCAGGCTGCCGATGCCGGCACGGAGCTTGCGGATCGCTTCTTCCAGATCGGTCTTCTCGGCCGCCAGCGTGTCACGTTCGGACTCGAGCGCGCGCTTGTCCTCGTCGGCGCGAAGGTTCACGGCGCCAAGGGCGTCGCGCGCGGTCCGCAGGCGGGCGATCTGGTCCTCCATCGCGTCGGCGGCAGACGTTTCGTCGATGTCCCCCATCGCGGCGCGAAGGGCGTCGGGCGTCTGCTCGGTTTCTTCGGCGATCCGGGCGCGGGCCGCGGCCTCCGCGTCGCGGGCGGCCTCGGCGCGGGCCTCGCGGGCGGCGCGGGTCTCGCGGGCCTCAGCGGCCAGCCGTCCGGCCTCGCGCTCGGCCAGCGCGGCAACGCGGGCGGCATCGTCGGCGGCCGACAGGGCGTCGCGGGCGCGGGTCAGACGAGCCTCGCCCTGGGCCTCACGCTCGGCCAGCGCGGCCCGACGCTCGGCCAGCAGCGCGGGCTGGGCGCTGGCCTCGGCCAGCTCGTCCTCGGCCGTCTCGCGACGTGCGGTCAGCTCTGACGAACGGGTTCCGGCCTGCTGCAGGCGCAGACGCCAGCCCGAATCTTCCTTGGCGATCTCTTGCAGCCGCTTCAGGCGGGCATTCGCCTCGCGCCGCAGCTCGTCCAGTGCGGCGCGGCGCGTCATCGTGGCAATGCGCGCGGCCTCGACCCCGGTGCGGGCATGTTCCACTGCCGCGGCGGCGTCGGCCCGGTCGGGCAGCGCCGACAGCTGGGCCTCGGCGTCTGACAGGCGGGCGCGGGCATCGGCGGCATCGTGGCGGTGCCGGGCCAGTTCGCCCCGGGCCGATTCGGCGCGGCTGGCGGCCATCGCCAGATCCGATTCGGCGCGAGTGGCGGCGCGGGCGGCGTCCGACAGCAGGCGCTCGGCCTCTCGCCGCGCGTCGCGGGCCGACTTCTCGACCTGCGCCGCATCCGACAGCGCGGCCTTGGCGTCGTCATGCGTCTCGGCCGCGGCCTCGGCACACGCCTGCGCCTCGGCAGCCTGCGCGCTGATCTCGGCCAGTTCGTTGACCTTCTGCAGGTGCAGCGCCGCGGTCGAGCTGGCCTCTCCGGCCATGACCCGCATCCCGTCCCAGCGAAAGAGATCGCCCGTTGGCGTGACCAGTCGCTGGCCCGGGCGCAGGGCCGCCTGCAGGCCTGCCCCCCGCTGCGCATCGGGCACCAGGCCCGTCTGCGACAGGCGGCGCGCCAGCACCGAAGGACCATGCACATGCGGCGCCAGCGCCTGAACGTCCGGGGGCAGCGGCTGGGGGTCGTCCCAGCCCGGCAGGTCGTGCCAGCCGGACCCGTCGCCTGTCACACCGGTCCGCAGATCGTCGCCAAGCGCCGCGCCGAACGCCGTCTCATATCCTCGGGCGACCTGCACGCGGTCAAGAAGCGTCGCGCCGCCCGACCGGCCCCGGTCGACCAGCCGGCGCAGCGCGGCCATCTCGGCCCCAAGGGCGGCGGCCTCGCCCTCGGCCTCGGCGCGGGCGGCACGGGCGGCGGCTTCGGATGTCTCGAACTCGGCCCGGGCGGCCTCGGCCTCGGCCAGGGCGTCCTCGGCGCCGTCCCCCCGGTCGCGCGCCTGGTCCTGAGCCGCATCGGCCTGGTCCAGCGCCAGAGCCGCCGCCTCTCCGGCCGCATCAGCCTGCGCGACGGCCGCGGCGGCCTCGGCCGCGGCGCGGTCGGCGCGGTTGAACATCGCACGCAGGTCGCCCACAAGACGCTCGGCCGACTGGTGCCGTGCGGCCAGCCGCGCCGATTCGTCGACCAGTTCCGCCAGCCGCGCCTCGACCTCCCGCAGGGCCTCGGCAGCGGCGTCGGCGGTCTCGGCTGCGGTCTCCAGACGGTCGTCATGGCCTTCGCCCGCCTTCTCAAGCTCGGCCTTTTCCCAGGCCAGCCGCTCGACCACCTCTCCGGCATCGCGGTTCAAAGCCTCCTCGCGGCCGATGTCCCGGTCCAGCTGGGCAATCCGGCCCGCCAAGCCGGCCATGACCTCGGCCGCCCGCGCCTCGGCCTCGTCCAGCGCGTCCCGCTCCACGGCGATGCGCTGGACCAGGGCCACCGCAATCTGCTCCTCCTCGCGCAGCGGCGGCAGGGCCTCCTCGGCCTCGGCCCGCCGCGCCTCGGCCTCGCTGGCCGCGGCCCCCGCGTCCGACGCGGCGCGCACCGCCTGCGCCAGCCCCTCGGCCGCCGCCAGTCGCGCAGCCTCGGCCTCGGCCCAGCGCCGATAAAGCAGCACGCTTTCGGCCAGCCGCAGCGCGGCCCCGATCTCGCGGTATCTCGCGGCGGCCCGCGCCTGGCGCGCCAGCGTCGCCGCCTGCGCGGACAGCTGGTCCAGCGTGTCGTCGACGCGCAGCAGGTTTCCCTCGGCCGCGTTGAGCTTCAGCTCGGCCTCGTGCCGCCGCGCATATAGCCCCGAAATCCCCGCCGCCTCCTCGAGGATGCGGCGGCGGCTTTTCGGCTTGGCGTTGATCAGTTCGCTGATCTGGCCCTGGCGCACCAGCGCCGGGCTGTGCGCCCCTGTCGAGGCGTCGGCGAACAGCATCTGCACGTCGCGCGCCCGCACGTCCTTGCCGGCGATCTTGTAGGCGCTTCCCGCGTCGCGGGTGATGCGGCGGGTGATGTCGAACTGGTCTTCGTCGTTGAAGCCCGCAGGGGCCAGGCGGTCGCGGTTGTCCAGCGTCAGCGACACTTCGGCATGGGCGCGGGCGCTGCGACGCGTGGTGCCGGCGAAGATCACGTCCTCCATCCCCTCGCCGCGCATGGCGGTCGGGCGGTTCTCTCCCATGACCCAGCGCAGCGCCTCCAGCAGGTTCGACTTTCCGCAGCCGTTGGGACCGACCACGCCCGTCAGCCCCTCGCGGATGACCAGATCGGTCGGGTCCACGAAGCTCTTGAAGCCGTTCAGGCGCAGGCGGTCGAAGCGCAAGGATTACATCCGTCAGATTCGGGGCAATTGGGGATTGTCCCTGCATGGCAGGCGCAAGTCAACTGCACCCCAAGATGTGGGATGCTGCGCCGGTGCCCCTACAAGATGCACAAGCGGCGCGGGATCTGGCGCGCTGGACCCCGCCGCGCTAGCCTGAGGAGATGATCCGCATGCTCGCCATCATCCTCGGGTTCCAGCTGGCAGGAGAGGTAATCTCCCGCAGCCTGGACCTTCCCCTTCCGGGCCCCGTGGCCGGGCTGATCGGGCTGGTCGGGGCCTGCATCCTCCGCCCCCGGCTTGCCGACGCGATCCGGCCGACCGCCACGGGCCTTCTGTCGCACCTGTCACTGTTCTTCGTCCCGGCGGGCGTCGGCATCGTCGCACACCTCGACCTGCTTCGCACCCACGGCATCGGCCTGGCGGTGGCGGTGATGGCCTCGACCGTCCTGGCCATCGCCGCGGGGGCGCTGGCCTTCACCGCCGTCGCGCGCCTGACCGGGACCGAGGAACCGCAGGCCCTGAAGGATCAGGGCCGTGAGTGACCCGGCGCTGATCTGGTCCTACCTGGCGCAGGGGCCGCTTCTGTGGCTGACGGCGACGCTGGTCGCCTATCTTGCGGGCGACGCCATCTTTCGTGCGGCCGGAAGGTCAAGCTGGGCCAATCCCGTCCTGCTGGCGGTAATCCCTCTGGCACTGCTGCTCTGGCTGACCGGCACGGACTATGCCACCTATTTCGAAGGCGCACAGTTCGTCCACTTCATGCTGGGCCCGGCAACGGTCGCGCTTGCCCTGCCGCTCTATGACAACCTGCCGCGCGTCCGCCGGGCGGCGCTGCCGATGCTGGCAAGCCTTCTCGCCGGCTCGGGGATGGCGGTGTTGTCGGCCCTGGCGCTTGCCCGCACCTTCGGGATCGAAGGTTCGGTCCTTGCATCGCTGGCGCCGAAATCAACGACCGCCCCGGTCGCCATCGGCATTGCCGAGAAGCTGGGCGGCCAGCCCACGCTGACGGCGTCGCTGGTCCTGCTGACGGGCATCTTTGGCGCGATCGTGGTAACACCGCTGCTGAACGCGCTGCGGCTCCGGGACTGGCGCGCGCGCGGGTTCGCCGTTGGCGTCGCCGCCCATGGCATCGGCACGGCCCGGGCGTTTCAGGTCAACGCCACGGCAGGCGCATTTTCAGGGATCGGGATGGGGCTCAACGCCGTACTGACGGCGATCATCGCGCCGCTGGCATTGCAATGGCTGGGCGGCTGAGGACGCGCCTATGAACCCGACCGCGACGTCACTTCTTTGGGCGGAAGGCGACGATCCGCGCCGGATCCGTTTCGATCCTCGCGGCCCCGATCAGATCGAGGCAGTAGGGAACAGCGCCAAAGACCGCGTTCAAGCAGGTCACGATGGCCGAGGGTTTTCCGGGGATCGTGATGATCAGGCTGCGGCCACGAATCGCCGCCGTCTGGCGCGACAGGATAGCCGTCGGCACCTCTGCCAGGCTGGCGCGGCGCATTTCCTCTCCAAAGCCTGGCAGTTCCTTGTCCATGACATCGGCGACGGCCTCGGGGGTCAGGTCGCGGGGGGCCGGGCCGGTGCCGCCGGTCACCAGGATCAGGTCCGCGTCGGCATCCGCCAGATCGCGCAGCTTGTCGGCCACGGTTTCCCGGCCATCGGGGACGATCACGCGGTCGATCTGCATGGGCGAGGTGATCACGTCCCTCAGCCAGGCTTCGGCACCGGGGCCGCCCTTGTCCTCGTATTCACCGCGCGACGCACGGTCGCTGACGGTCACGATGACGATGCGGGCGGGTCTGTCGGTCATGCTGCGGCCTTTCGATAGCGCGGCCACTGTGGGACAGGGGTTGGCAAAAGAAAAGGCCGCGGAGGTGCCGCGGCCTTTGCCTCAGGTCTCGGGTGCCTCAGCGGACCCGGGCGTTCCGGTTCGCGATCAGCTTCAGGCGCAGCGCGTTCAGGCGGATGAAGCCCGCCGCGTCTTTCTGGTCATAGGCGCCGGCGTCGTCCTCGAAGGTCACATGCGCCTCGCTGTACAGCGAATGATCCGACCAGCGGCCCACGCAGGTCGCCAGGCCCTTGTAGAGCTTCAGCCGCACCGTGCCGGTGACGTGCTCCTGCGACTTGTCGATCAGGGCCTGCAGCATCTCGCGCTCGGGGCTGAACCAGAAGCCGTTGTAGATCAGCTCCGCATAGCGCGGCATGATCGAGTCCTTCAGGTGGCCCGCGCCGCTGTCCAGCGTGATCTGCTCGATGCCGCGATGGGCTTCCAGCAGGACGGTGCCGCCCGGCGTCTCGTAGATGCCGCGCGACTTCATGCCGACGAAACGGTTCTCGACGAAATCCAGCCGTCCGATGCCGTGCTTGCCGCCCAGCTCGTTCAGCCTGGTCAGGATCGTGGCGGGCGACATCGCCTCGCCGTCGATTGCCACGGCGTCGCCCTTTTCGAAGGTCACCTCGATGAACTCGGGCGTATCCGGCGCATCCTCGGGGTTCACGGTGCGCTGATAGACATAGTCGGGCGCGGCTTCGGCCGGGTTCTCCAGCGCCTTGCCCTCGCTCGAGGTGTGCAGCAGGTTCGCATCGACGCTGAAAGGCGCCTCGCCGCGCTTGTCCTTGGCGATCGGGATCTGGTTCTTCTCGGCGAACTCGATCAGCTTGGTGCGGCTGGTCAGGTCCCACTCGCGCCACGGCGCGATCACCTTGATCGACGGGTCGAGCGCATAGGCCGACAGTTCGAACCGGACCTGGTCGTTGCCCTTGCCGGTCGCGCCATGCGCCACCGCATCGGCGCCGTTGTCCTGCGCGATCCGCACCAGGTGCTGAGAGATCAGCGGCCGGGCGATAGACGTGCCCAGCAGGTACAGCCCCTCGTAGAGCGCGTTGGCCCGGAACATCGGGAACACGAAGTCGCGCACGAATTCCTCGCGCACGTCGACGATGTGGATGTTTTCCGGCTTGATGCCCAGCATCTCGGCCTTCTGGCGCGCGGGTTCCAGCTCCTCGCCCTGGCCCAGGTCGGCGGTGAAGGTGATGACCTCGCAACCGTATTCGGTCTGCAGCCATTTCAGGATGATCGAGGTGTCCAGGCCCCCGGAATAGGCCAGGACGACTTTCTTCGGCGCGTCGGTCATGCGGTCAACCCCTCATTCAAGTTTGCGCGGGAATACGGCCATTCGCGCGGTGTCACAAGGGCAGAGGCGGCGCGAAACCAACGCAGGCCGGACGGGTTGACCTGTCATGCAGGAGGATCGAATGGCTGACTTCACGCTCTACTACTGGCCGCTGCCGTTCCGGGGGCAGTTCATCCGCGCCGTTCTGGCAGATGCCGGGGCGGCTTGGGACGAACCGGATGCGGATGCCGTATCCGATATCATGTCGCGCGACCCGGCTCAACAACCCGTGCCCTTCATGGCCCCGCCGATGCTGGTGGATCGAAGCGGCGTCGCCGTGGCGCAGATGCCGTCGATCCTGTTCCACCTGGCCGACAGGTTCGACCTGATGCCCGCTGAACCACAGCTTGCGGCGCTGACGACGAAAGTCGTCAACGACGCGAACGATGTGCTGGACGAGATCACGCTGAATGGCGGCCAGAAGATGTGGACCGACGACAGCTGGGCCGAATACCGCCCCCGCCTGCAGCGCTGGATGGCAATCTGGGAGGAAACCGCCCACCGTCACGGCAGCGGCGATCTGCTGCTGGGCGGCGACGCACCGGGGCTGGCGGACCTGACGACGGCGGTCCTGTGGTTCACCATGGCAGACAAGCTGCCGGTGCTGGACGAGCTGCTGCGCGACAGTGCGCCGATGGTTCACGCCATGTCGCATCGCCTGATGGAGGGCCCGGCGCTGCGCCGGATGCGGCAGGACACCGATGCCCGCTTTGGCGACGCCTATTGCGGCGGCCAAATCGAGAAGTCGCTGCGGGCCGCTCTGAAGTCGGGCTGACGCTTGCCAAACAGCGGAATTCGCGGCATGGGCGGGGCATGGAAAACTTTGTCGCCTCCGTCCGTCTGGCCGAGGCCGCGCTTCGCGACCTGTTCGAGCCTACCCCGTTGCAGCGCAACGATCACCTGTCGGCCAAGTATGGCGCAGACATCTGGCTCAAGCGCGAGGATCTGACGCCCGTGCGCAGCTACAAGCTGCGCGGCGCCTTCAACGCCATGCGCAAGCTGGTCGGACCGGGCAAGCCGGGCCATTTCGTCTGCGCCAGCGCCGGCAACCATGCGCAGGGCGTGGCCTTCGCCTGCCGCCATTTCGGCGCGCGCGGCACGATCTTCATGCCGGTGACGACGCCCAAGCAGAAGATCGACAAGACCCGCATCTTCGGCGGCGACGCCGTCGAGATCGTGCTGACCGGCGACTATTTCGACCAGACCCTGGCCGCCGCGCAAGAGTTCTGCGCCCGGGAAGGCGCACAGTTCCTGTCGCCCTTCGACGCGCCCGACATCATCGAGGGTCAGGCTACCGTCGGGATGGAGATGCTGTCCCAGCTGGGCCGCGCGCCCGACCTGGTCGTGCTGCCCGTCGGCGGCGGCGGGCTGTCGGCGGGCGTCACCCGCCTTCTTCAGACCGAAGCGCCCGACACCGCCTTCGCCTTCGCCGAGCCGCTTGGCGGCGGCAGCCTGCGCGCCGCGCTGGAGGCCGGGGCGCCCGTCGCCCTGCCGGCCGTCGACAGCTTTGTCGATGGCGCGGCCGTGGCCCGCATCGGTGCCGTGCCCTTCGAGACGCTGTCGCGTTTTTCCACCCTGGATGTCCACCTGGCGCCCGAGGATCGCATCTGCTGCACCATGCTGGAGATGCTGAACACCGAAGGCGTGGTGCTGGAGCCCGCCGGTGCGCTGGCGCTGGACGTCCTGGGCGACCTGGGCGATCTGACCGGCAAGACGGTCGTCTGCGTCTGTTCGGGCGGCAACTTCGATTTCGAACGCCTGCCCGAGGTCAAGGAGAGGGCGCAGCGTTTCGCGGGGCTGAAAAGCTATTTCATCCTGCGACTGCCGCAGCGTCCGGGCGCCCTGCGCGATTTCCTCAACCTCCTGGGGCCTGACGACGACGTGGCGCGGTTCGAATATCTGAAGAAATCGGCGCGCAACTTCGGCTCGATCCTTCTGGGCATCGAGACCAGCCGGTCCGACAACCTCGCAGCCCTCAAGTCGCGGCTGGACGACGCTGGCATCGCCTATCGCGACATCACCAACGACAAGATCCTGGCTGAGCTGCTGGTCTGACAGCCCCGCCGGTTGCGCTGGTGCCTGAATGTGCGACCGGGATTCACTCTCACGACTGGATGCAAGCACCATGGCCTCAGTTTGTCATGCGAACGCCATGAGCGACCCTGGGCGACGCCACTGGTCCAAGTGACCCGGTGGGACACGGCGTCAGGCCTGCAAGGCAATGATCGCACGCCTTGCTCATGAACTCGGGTTGGGTCTTCGAGGGCCAGAAGGGTTGCAACGTGGCGGAAGGCCGGACCGCCGTGGATCGCGGAGTGCGCTGAAAGAGTCGCCCCCAACGATCCCGCCTTGGGCCCAAGCAATCGCCGCCGCGTTCCGACGGCGCTGGCTGCTGGGCGACTGGCTCTGCGCCCTGCCACCCGCTCGGCGCGGCATCGGTGCCCGGACCTGCCACGGCATCTCTCGGCTGCCTGACGCCGACGCTGGAGCGGTTCACGTGCCATCCGATCGGCTTCTTCCCGTTCGACATCGCAGCAGTTCAGGCCGTTGAAGGCAACCTGTCACTGCTCGCCCGCGCTGACCGCGGAAGCACACTTGTCGTCACCCGGCTTTTTCGACATGGCAGACCGGAAGACCGGACTGGCAGTTCTTGCGACACATGCTCTATCCGCTGCCATATCAGGTCCACACCCCTCGCCACCCGTCGCAGCAGTCCAAGCCCAGTGAACAGCGGTATCCACTTTGCCGAGCAGGCCCGAAACTGGAACGCCATCCATTTCAGGCCAAGCGCTGCGACATGATAGGCAAGGGCGGATGTTGAATGCCACAGGTCCGAGACAAGCACGCGAACGGACCGCGGCTGATGAGGCTCAACCATCTTGGACCAAATCACCAATCGGGCGGATGAGCCGCACGATCATTGGACGCTTGCGCGACGGCAACGCCTTTAAGCTCCTCACGCATCCCGCAAACTTCATCGCGGCCTGAAACGACGTGCGCAGGCTCAGGACCCTTTCGCCTCACGTCTGACGACTGCATCCGCTTGAGCTGGGATTTCCGGCCTGACGGAAGCACCGTGAACACGAGCCAGAAAATGCCCCGCCTGACAGCTACACAACGTGCAGCCGTTTACCCGAACTTAACGCCAGGGGCGCTAGAGATCGGGCATGAAGATCGCGAATCGCCCCCTTCCCACGCCCGAAGCCCCCGCCGTCCCGCCCAGACGGATGGTGCTTCTGGCCGACAGCAGCGCCGGCGAGCGCCGCCTGCTGGCGCGGCTGCTGCGGCGGGGCGGCTACGATGTGGCCGAGGCCTCCGACGGCGCCGAGGCGCTGGCGATGTGCCGGGACCTGTCGCCCGAACTGGTGCTGTCGGACTGGGACATGCCGCAGATGTCGGGGCTTGAGTTCTGCCGCGCCTTTCGCAAGCTGCAGCGCCGCAACCACGGCTATTTCGTGATGATGACCCGCAGCGTGAACGCCGCCGACATCACCGCGGGGCTGGAGGCCGGGGCGGACGATTTCCTGGCCAGGCCCATCGTCCCGCTGGAGCTTCTGGCCCGCCTTGCCGCGGGCGAACGAATCGTGCGGGTCGAGGAAGAGCTGCGGGCCAGCAACAAGCAGCTGCGCGACGCCTTGGCGAAGCTGTCCGAGACGCAGGCCGTGATCGAACACGACCTGAGAGAGGCGCGAAAGCTGCAGCAGGGGCTGGTGCGCGAACGGTCGGGCAGGTTCGGGCCGACCGAGATCAGCCTGCTGCTGCGTCCGGCGGGCCATGTCGGCGGCGACCTCGTGGGGTTCTTCCCGATCAGCGACGACCGCATCGGGCTCTATGCGCTGGACGTGTCGGGGCATGGCGTGACGGCGGCGCTGCTGACGGCGCAGCTGTCGGTGCACCTGTCGGGATCAGCGGACCAGAACGTGGCCCTGCGCGGCGCGCAAAGCGGGCAAGAGGCCGCGGGCCCCGCCGCCCTGGCGCATTTCTTCAACAACATGATGCTCGAGGAGATGAACACCGACAGCTACTTCACCATGATCTACGGAGAGCTGAACCACCGGACCGGCCGGCTGCGCATGGTGCAAGCGGGCCATCCGCACCCGGTCCTGCAGCGAAGCGACGGCACCATCCTGCACCTCGGGCGCGGCGGAATGCCGATCGGTGTGCTGGAAGAGCCGATCTTCGACGAAATCGACGTGACGCTTCACCCGGGCGACCGGCTGCTGATCGCCTCGGACGGGATCACCGAGGCGCGGACCCCGAACGGCCGCCAGCTGGGCACCGAGGGACTCGAGGCGGTGATGCGCACCAACGCCTTCCTCCACGGCCACGCGTTTCTCGAATCGATGGCGTGGTCGGTGTCCGAATATTGCCGGGGCGAACGCCAGGACGACGTGTCGGCCGTGCTGCTGGAATTCAGGGCCGAGACGCTGGTGATCCGCCTCGACTAGCCGCGCGCCGCCAAGGCCAGCCACCGGCGCAATGCGTGGCAAGAGCCCGGATCGACCAGAAGCCGCAGCGCCTCCTTGGGGGCGACCCAATGGGCGGTGTGCCCCGGCTCGGTCGGGCTGCAGATGCGCATGATCGGCCGCGCATGCCAGATCTGGCACAGCTTCTCGGCCTGCAGGTCATAGTCGGGCATGTAGCAGAACCGGCGATAGCTGCCCAGGAAACGCGCCCCGCCGATGCTCCACCCCGTCTCCTCGATGACTTCGCGGTGCAGCGCCGCAAGGGGCGATTCGCCTGCGTCGATGCCGCCGCCGGGCAGCTGGTACTCGGGCTCGGGCGCGGCCTGGTGCGTCAGCAGGACCATCCCGCCCCGCGACAGGATGGCATAGGCGCCCGGACGGCGGCGATAGGCCGCGCGCGGGTCCGGGGTCTTTCCGAAACGGGGGATCATGGCGCACCTCGACCAAAGCCGCATCCCCATAGCGCGAACGGCGGCGGGGCGGAACCCACCGCCACGGCCCCCCTTGGGATCGCCGCGGAATTTCCTATATTGGGCGCAACCGGGCCCGCCTTGGCGGCGCCACCGACATTTCAGGGATCGCCGATGAACACGCTGAACCAGATTGCCTGGGACGACACCGTCCTGCCCTTCCAACTCGACCGTTCGGACATCCGCGGCCGCGTCGTCCGGCTGGACGGGGTGCTGGACCACGTCCTGTCGCGCCACGATTATCCGCCCGTGGTCAGCGCGCTGGTGGCCGAGGTCGCGCTGCTGACCGCGCTGATCGGACCGACCATCAAGCTGCGCTGGAAGCTGAGCCTTCAGGTCCGCGGCAACGGCGCGGTACGCACGATCGCCGCCGACTACTATGCCCCGGAATCCGAAGGCGCGCCGGCCCGCATCCGGGCCTGGGCCAGCTTCGACGCCGACCGGCTGGACAGCCGCGCGCCCTTCGACCAAATCGGGGACGGCTACTTCGCCATCCTGATCGACCAGGGCCGGGGCAGCACCCCTTATCAGGGCATCACGCCGCTGGCCGGCGGATCGCTGTCGGCCTGCGCGCAGACCTATTTCGCGCAATCCGAACAGCTGCCGACGCGGTTCCAGCTGGCCTCCGGCCTTTCGAAGGTGGTCGGCCGGGCGGAACAATGGCGCGCGGGTGGCGTGATGCTGCAGACCCTTCCGGCCCAGCCTTCCGACAACGGCGAGGGCGGGACCGGCGAAGGCGGCCTGATCGAGGCCGCCGACATCCTGCAGGGCGGCGAATCAGAGAACTGGAACCGGGCGAACCTGCTTCTGGACACCGTCGAGACGCTGGAACTGATCGGCCCGACGGTCGGTCCCACCGACCTGCTGCTGCGGCTCTTCCACGAGGAAACGCCAAGGGTCTACGAGGCGCAGCGGGTCGAGTTCGGGTGCTCCTGCACCGCCGACCGCGTGCGCGACACCTTGTCGATCTATTCCGCCAAGGACATCGGCCACATGACGACCGCCGAAGGCATCGTCACCGCCGACTGCCAGTTCTGCGGCGCGCATTACGAGTTCGACCCCGAAAGCCTGGGGTTCGAGGCGACGGTGGATGCCGAGGGCAACCCGCTCAGCGACAGCGACAAGGCGGCCGAGTGAGACTGGGCTGGTCCGAGGCAAGGCTGCGCGAAGCGGTCGCGGCGGCGTCGGGGCCCACTTCCGACTATGACCTGAACCCGGACGTCGCCCCACCCGACGCCCCCTTGCGGGCGGCGGGCGTGCTGGCGGCGTTTCATGCCGATGACGGACGCCTGGTGCTGACCAAGCGCGGATCGGCGCTGCGCCACCATCCCGGCCAGATCGCGCTGCCCGGCGGCAAGGTGGAACCCGTCGACGCCGACGCCACCGCCGCCGCGCTGCGCGAGGCCCATGAGGAGATCGCGCTGGACCCCGCGCAAGTCCGCATCCTGGGCCCCCTGCCGCCGCACCGCACCGTTACCGGGTTTTCCGTCACGCCGGTCGTGGCCCTCATCGACGGGCCCTTCGTTCCGGTCCCCGAAGCCGGCGAGGTCGAGGAGGCCTTCACCCTGCCCTTCGCCCATGTCGCCGACTTCTCGCGCTACCACGTCGAACGCCGGCGCTGGCGGGGCGGCTGGCGCAGCTATCACGCGGCGCCGTTCGGACCCTATTACCTTTGGGGCGCGACCGCGCGCATCCTGCTGGGACTGGCCCGCAGGCTGGCGCCGTGACGCGGCTGCCCGACCATATCCTGACAGACCCGGCCCTGCGCCGGGTCCTCGACGCCCTGCAGGCGCAGGGCAACCACGCCTATCTGGTCGGCGGGGTCATCCGGAATGCCTTGCTGGGCCACCCGGTGGACGACATCGACATTGCCACGGACGCCCCCCCGAACCGGACCGTCGCGCTGGCAGAGGCCGCCGGTCTGCGCGCCGTGCCGACGGGGATCGACCACGGCACGGTGACGCTGGTCGCCGATGGCCGGGGCTTCGAGGTAACGACCTTCCGTCGCGACATCGAAACCGACGGGCGCCATGCCGTTGTCGCCTTTTCGACCGACATGGCCGAGGATGCGGCCCGGCGCGACTTCACCATGAACGCGCTTTATGCCGGTGGGGACGGGCTGGTCATCGATCCGGTCGGCGGCCTGCCGGACCTTGCCGCCCGGCGGCTGCGCTTCGTGGGCGACCCCGCCGCCCGCATCCGCGAGGATTACCTGCGCATCCTGCGCTTCTTCCGCTTCTTCGCGCACTATGGCCAAGAGGCCGATCCGGCCGCCCTGTCGGCCTGCCGGGACGGCCGCATGGGCCTCGACGGGATCTCGCGCGAGCGGATCGGACAGGAGCTGCGCAAGCTGCTGTCGGCCGCCGATCCCGTTCCCGCCATTCGGTTGATGGCGGACACCGGCGTTCTGGAAAAAGTGCTGCCTGACGCCAGGATCGGCCGGTTCCTGTCGCTGGAATCCCTGCCCGGCCGCGCGGGTTGGCTGGCGCGCCTGGCGGCCCTGTCGCAGGTCGACGGGACCAAGTCCCTGCGCCTGTCGCGGGCCGAGGCGCGCGATCATCGACAGCTGGTGACCGCCATGGTCGACGGATGGTCCTTCAACCGCATCGCCTATCACCTGCATAGCCCGCTGACCGAGGATGCGGCCCTGCTGGTTCAGACCCGCGACGGTGGCGAAGATGCGCCATCTGCCGCGCCCCGCCCGGGCTGGCCCGAAGCACGCGCCGCCGCCGCCCGGATGCCGATCTCGGCCGCGGATCTTCAGTCGCACCTGCAGGGGCCCGCCCTCGGCCGGGGTCTGAAGGCGGCCGAGGATGCCTGGATCGAGTCGGGTTTTTCCCTGCCCGCCCCCGCCCTGATCGACGCGGCCCTTCTGGCCAAAGAGGACACCGCATGAACCTGCACGCACGTTTCGGACGCATGGTCGATGCCTTCCGCCCCGCCGAAGGCCCGCCGCCCCAGACGCTGCTGGCGTTCTTCCGCTGGTGCCTGTCGGGCGCCTGGAAGGGGCTTGGCTTCGCGGCAATGGCCTCGGCGATGGGGGGTGCGGCGGATGTCGTATCGGCAATGCTGCTGGGCCTTGTCGTCGATGCCGTCACCGGCAGCGCGCCCGGGACATTCTGGACCGACAACTGGGGGCTGGTCCTGCTGTTTGTGGGCTTCTTCCTGGTCGTCCGCCCGGCGATCTTCGGGCTGTCGACCGCCAGTTCCAACGTGATCATCGGCCCGAACATCCTGCCGCTGGTGCTGTCGCGGCTGCACCGCTGGACGATGGGCCATGCGGTCACCTTCTTCGACAACGACTTCGCCGGGCGGCTGGCGCAGAAACAGATGCAGACCGCGCGCGCTGTCACCGATGTCGCCTCCGAGACCGTGAACGTCGTGGCCTTCGCGCTGGCATCCGTCATCGGCTCGGCGGCGTTCCTTCTGGGCGTCGATGGCTGGGGGGCGCTGGCGCTGGTTGCCTGGCTGGCTGTCTACTTCGCGCTGATCCGCTTCTTCCTGCCGCGCATCCGCGCCAAGTCCGGCGCCCGCGCCTCGGCCCGCGCGAATGTCACCGGTCAGGTCGTGGACACGATCACCAACATCAAGACCGTAAAGCTCTTCGCCCATGCCGATCACGAGGATCAGGCAGCCTTGGGCGCGATGGCGGGCTTTCGCGAACGGGCGCTGGATTTCGGGGTCGTGTCGACCTGGTTCCGGCTGTCGCTGATGATCGTCGCGGGCATCCTGCCGGTGATCCTGGTCGGCGGCACCATCATGCTGTGGCGCGGCGGCGGGGCAACGGTGGGCGACGTGGCGGCATCGGGCGCGATTGCCATGCGCCTGTCGCAGATGACGGGCTGGGTCAGCATGGCGCTGATGGGCATGTGGGGCAATATCGGAGAGGTCGAGGACGGCATGCGCACCCTGTCGCCGCCCCACGACCTGACGGACGATCCCGGCGCCCGAACCCTGGGCCGCGTGCAGGGCCGCATCAGCTTCGACCATGTCGACTTCGCCTATGGCCGTGACGAGGGCGGCATCCGCGACATGGTGCTGGACATTGCGCCGGGCGAAAAGATCGGCGTGGTCGGCGCCTCGGGGGCGGGCAAGTCCACGATGGTGGCGCTGCTGCTGCGGCTCTACGACGTGGAACGCGGTGCGATCCGCATCGACGGGCATGACCTTCGAAAGGTCACGCAGGAAAGCCTGCGCCGCCAGATCGCGATGGTCACGCAGGAAACGGCGATGTTCAATCGCTCGGCCCGCGACAACATCCTCTATGGCCGCCCGGATGCCACCGCGGCCGAGATCATCGCCGCCGCCCGGGCGGCCGAGGCGCATGACTTCATCCTGACTCTTCAGGACCATGCCGGGCGCACCGGCTATGAGGCGCATTTGGGCGAACGCGGCGTCAAGCTGTCGGGCGGCCAGCGCCAGCGGATCGCGCTGGCCCGCGCCTTCCTGAAGGACGCGCCGATCCTGGTCCTCGACGAGGCCACCAGCGCCCTGGACAGCGAAGTCGAGGCGCAGGTGCAGGACGCCCTGACCCGCGCCATGCAGGGCAAGACCGTCCTGGCCATCGCGCACCGCCTGTCCACCATCGCGGAACTGGACCGGATACTTGTGATCGAGGACGGGCGCATCGTCGAACAGGGCAGCCATGACCAGCTTCTGGCGCGGGGCGGTCGCTATGCCCGCTATTGGACGCGGCAATCGGGCGGCTTCCTGGGCACCGAAGAGGCCGCCGAATGAGCCTGTGGACAGTCGCGCGGCTTGGCCGCAGGGGCGACGGCGTCGCCGAGGGCGAGGCCGGCCGCGCCCTGGCCCCCCTGACCCTGCCCGGCGAGGTCATCGAGGGCGATGCGGTTAACGGGCGGATTGCCGCGCCACGTATCCTGACGCCGTCGGACCAGCGCGTCCGACCGGTCTGCGGCCACTACCGCGTCTGCGGGGGCTGTTCGCTGATGCATGCCTCGGACGCCTTTACGGCCGAATGGAAGCGGCAGGTGGTCGAAACCGCCATGGCCGCACAGGGCCTTTCGGCGCCGATCGAAGATGTGCACGTCTCTCCGCTGATGTCGCGGCGGCGCGCGGTCCTGTCCGGGCGGCGCACGAAGAAGGGCGCACTTCTGGGCTTTCACGCCCGCGCCTCGGACGTGGTGGTCGACCTGGCACAGTGCCACGTCATGCGGCCCCAGATCACGGCCGCCCTGCCCCTGCTGCGGCGCATCGTGGCCGCCGGCGCCTCGCGCCAGGCCGAGGTGACGCTGACGGTGATCCACGGTCCCGCCGGGCTGGACGTGGCCGCCCGCGGCGGCAAGCCGATGGATGCGGCGCTGTTCCAGGCGCTGGCGGCCCTGGCCGAGGAAGGAAATCTGGCGCGGCTGGACTGGGACGGCCAGGCCATCACCCGCCGCCCGCCGTTGCTGCCCATGGGCCGCGCGCGGGTCCTGCCGCCCCCCGGCGCCTTCCTGCAGGCCACGGCCGAGGGCGAGGCGGCCCTGCTGGACGCGGTCCGCCGGTCAGTCGCGGGGGCTGGGCGCATTGCGGATCTGTTCTCTGGCTGCGGGACCTTCACTCTGCCCTTGGCGGAGGCGGCGCAGGTCCACGCCGTCGAGGGGTTGGCCGCGCCACTGGCTGCGCTTGATTCGGCGTGGCGGAACGCCCTTGGCCTGAATCGCGTCACCACCGAGGTCCGCGACCTGGCCCGGCGTCCCCTGCTGGTCGACGAACTGGCGGCTTTTGACGCGATCGTGATCGACCCGCCGCGGGCCGGAGCGGAGGCGCAAAGCCGCCAGATCGCGGCGGCACGCGTGCCGGTCGTGGTCATGGTCGCCTGCGACCCGGTGAATTTTGCCAAGGATGCGCGGGTTCTGGCCGAGGCGGGGTATGGCATTGACCGGATCTGGGTGGTGGATCAATTCCGATACTCTCCCCATGTCGAAATCGTCGCGGCCTTAACGCTCCGCTAGGAAGAGCCGGGCTATTCGTGGTATTGCCGGATCACAAAAACAAGAATGCGTCAGAGGCAGTGATGAGCACTACAACCCGTCGGACCTTTACCATCTCGGCGCTTGCCCTGCTGGCCGCCTGCGGTCGGCCGCAAAAGCCGACCAAGTTCGAGCACTATTCGGGCACACCGATCACCCAGGTCTCGATCAACAAGGGCCAGCGGCGGATGCACCTGCTGAGCGGCAGCGCCGTGGTCAAGTCCTATGACATCAGCCTGGGCAACCAGCCGGTCGGCCACAAACAGTTCTCGGGCGACGGCAAGACCCCCGAGGGCGTGTATTACGTCGACCGGTTCAACCCACGCAGCGCCTACCACCTGTCGGTCGGAATTTCCTACCCGAACGCGAACGACCGGGCATTCGCCGAATCGCAGGGCAAGGACCCCGGCGGGGACATCTTCATCCACGGACGCGGCCCGGACGGGAACAACCTGTTCCCCCGCCAGCGCGACTGGACGGCCGGCTGCATCGCCGTCTCGGACGAGGAAATCCAGGAAATCTATGCCATGCTGATGCCCGGTGTCCCGGTCGTCGTCTATCCCTGATGTAAGGCGCGCCCCGGTCATGCCGGGGCAGCCACGTCAGCTGGCGGTCAGCAGGGTCCACCAGACCTTGCCCGACGGCTCCTTGAACCAGGCAAATCCCAGCTGGGTCGCGGCAGGGTCCATGACCACGTCGCGGGTGTCGCGGGTGCTCATCCAGGCCGACAGCGTCTCGATCTCGTTCTCGTAGGTCTCCGAGATGTTCTCGCCGATCAGGTGGCCGTTGAAGCCCTGGCGGCGGACGCGGTCCAGCGGCGACGATCCGTCCGAGCCCCAGTGCCACGCCCGGTTCTGCGCCGACATGTCGCGCGAATGGGCCAACGCCGCGGCGTCCATCTGCGGATTGGGCGCCAGGGGTGCCAACGACAGGTTGGCGCGCAGCGTGTTGATCTGCTGCAACACGCGCGCGGAAATCGCTGTGCTATCATCGACCGGCGGAGCGACCGGCGCGACCTGTCCGACAGGCGCGGCCATGGGCGCCTGCTGCAGGTGCCGCGGGGCGCAGGCCCCGGCCACCAGCAGGGCGAGAATCGCAACTGCATTGATATGCTTCATTTTCTGGGACCCCTCGCCGCTTTTGCGTTAGTCCTATCGAATGGGTCGAACCTGTTCAAACGCAACTTCCCGTGAGCGGTGCGGGCCGCCCCCGACCGGCTGCGCTGGCAGGGGTTTGATTTGCCCGACGGCGCCCGCGGGATTATATCCGTCCCGATCACAGGCCGCCCCTCAAGAGCGGCGATCCGAACGAAGGACTCCTGTCACATGAGCACCGCTTCCAAAATCGACCGCCGCGCGTTTCTTGGCGCTGCCGCTGCGCTTGGCGCGGCGGGCCTTGCCCTGCCTGCCCTTGGCCAGCAGATCCCGGCCGCGCCGGGCACGGACCCGGCCGCCCCGGTGACCACGGGGCCGCAGCACAACATCTCCAGCTTCAGGATGCAGGACTGGCGGCCACATTTCGAAAACCTGGCCAACGGCGCGATCCTCTGCGACTTGACGTCCCGCGCCGTGCATTTCTGGTCCGCGGACGAATCGACCTATCGCGTCTATCCCTCGTCCATCCCCGTCAGCGCCGACCTGACCCGCACCGGCCGGACGGAGATCATCAAGAAGGTCGAAGGTCCCAGCTGGGCCCCTACGCCGCAGATGAAGGAAAGCAACCCGTCATGGCCGGATTTCGTGCCGCCGGGGCCGGACAACCCGCTTGGCACGCACGCGCTGTGGCTGTCCTGGCAGTATTACCGCATCCACGGCACCCATGACACGCGCAAGATCGGCCGCAAGTCGTCGAACGGCTGCATCGGGCTTTACAACGAACACATCGCCGAGCTGTTCGGCCTGGCCAAGATCGGCACGCAGGTCCTGGTGATGACCTGACGCTCAGGGGGCCTTCGTGGCCCCCTGTCCCGCCTCAGCGCACCCAGCCGTGGATGTTCTCACGGATGACCTCCAGCATGACCCGGATATGCGCCGGGTCGTCGTTCAGGCAGGGGATGTAGGTGAAGTTGTGGCCCCCCGCCTCCTCGAAGCTTTCGCGGATCTCGCCGTTGATCTCCTCCAGCGTCTCGATGCAGTCTGCCGCGAAGGCCGGAGAGATGACGGCGATGTCGGTGTGCCCCTGCCGCGCCAGTTCGGCCACGTGTTCGACCGTGTAGGGGCGCAGCCATTCCTCGCGGCCGAAGACGGACTGGAAGGTGGTGTCGATGATCCCGTCCTCCCATCCCAGCTCCTCTTTCAGCAGCCGAGAGGTCTTCTGGCACTGGCAGTGATAGGGGTCGCCCTGCATCAGGTAGCGCTTGGGCATGCCGTGATAGGACGCGACCAGCTTCGCGGGCTTTCGGTCGCCAAGGGTCTGCCGGACGCTGTCGGCCAGCGCCTTGATGTAATCGGGCCGGTCGCAATACGGATCGCAGGTCCGGACCGAAGGCTGCCAGGTCTGCTTCATCAGCGCGCGGAACAGCTGGTCGTTCGCCGTGGCCGAGGTCGGCGCCGCGTATTGCGGATACAGCGGAAGGAACACGATGCGCCGGCAGCCGGCGTTGACCATCCGGTCCAGCACGTCCTGCGTCGACGGGTTGCCATAGCGCATGCAGAAATCGACCATCACCTGGTCGCCCCATTCCTCATGCGCCAGTTCGGCCAGCGCCTTGGTCTGCGACTTGGTGATCGTCATCAGGGGGCTTTCGTTCGCCTCCTCGTTCCAGATCAGCTTGTAGTTCTTGCCCGAGCTGAACGGCCGCTTGGTCAGGATGATCCCCTGCAGCAGCGGCTGCCACTTCCAGCGCGCGATGTCGATCACCCGGCGGTCGGACAGGAACTCACACAGGTAGCGGCGCATGGACCAATAGTCGTAGCCGTCCGGCGTGCCCAAGTTGGCGATCAGGATGCCGGTCTTGCCGGGCTTGATCGCGGGATGGTCGGCAGGCGCGTGGGTCGGTCTCATGTTTCGGTCTTCCTGATCTTTTCCAGGGCGGCGGCAAGGGATGTCTTGGCAGAGCCCGGTCGCAACGGCTTCGGCTGGCTGTCAGAGGGGGCCCATCCGGTCAGAAAGACCAGATCGAAGGTGACAGCGACACGGGACGGATCGTCGCGGTCGGGGCTGGCCTTGGCCAGAAGCGCGCCTGCGCGGGCCAGCACGTCGCGGCGGGTCGGGCGGCGCAGGCGCGCGGCCATCGCGTTGCCTTCCCCCATGGCGCGCAAATCGCGGGCAAGGTGCGTCAGGTCGCGATAAATGGCCCGCTGGTGCAAAAGGTCGGCCACTGGCAGGACCAGCCCCGCCCGGTGCAGCAGCCCGCCCAAGTCACGGATCTCCCCCATCGGCAGGACGCGGGGGGCAAGGCCGCCCGAAACCTCGGCCTCGGCCTGGGCAAGCGCGGCGCGCAGTTCGGCCAGCGTCTGGCCCGCAAAGCAGACGCCGATGAACAGCCCGTCCTCGCGCAGCGCGCGGGTGCATTGGGCGATCTGGCCCACGGGGTCTTCGGCCCAGTGCAGCGACAGGCCGTGGATGACCAGGTCATGCGCGCCCGGTTGCAGGTCCAGGACCGGGTCGTCGGGCACAAGCCGCGCCTGCGGGAAGCGCGGGCCCCAGATGTCGGGAAAACCGGTGACCAGGGCGGGCGCCGTAAAGGTTCTGTTAACCTCGGCCAGCCTATCCTCGATCTCGTCGATGGCGATCTGGTGGAACAGGTCGACCAGCCCCATGCGCCAAGCGCGGTCGCGCTGACGCAGCAGGGCGTTTCGGTCGGTCAGGACAGGGCGTTCGGGGGCGGGGATCTTCATGGGACTGGAACATAGGGTGCTTTCAGGTGCGATGAAAGCCGCGCTGCGGGTGCTTTATCCGCCGCAATGCCTGTCCTGCGGTGCGGGCGTCGGCGATACGGGCGCCGGGGCGGTTCACCTCTGTGCCGAGTGCTGGCCGGAGGCGCGATTCATCACCGGCGCCTGCTGCGACTGCTGCGGCGTCCCCCTTCCCGACGACGGCACCGGGAGGGAGGAGGTTCTGGTCTGCGACGACTGCCTGACCGCCGTCAGGCCCTGGTCCAGCGGGCGCGCCGCGCTGATCTATGACGGCACGGCGCGCAAGCTGATCCTGGCGCTGAAGCACGGCGACCGGCTGGACCTGGCGTCGCCAATGGCGCGTTGGCTGGCGCAGGCCGCCCGCCCGCTGGTCATGGCCGACATGGTGGTCGCCCCCGTTCCGCTGCACCTGCGCCGCCTGATGCGGCGGAAATACAACCAGGCCGCGCAGGTCTCGTCCCGGCTGGCCCGTGACCTGGGGCTGGAGCATCGGGCAGACCTGCTGGTCCGCGTCCGGCACACCGCCTCGCAGGACCATCGCGACGCGGCTGAACGCTTTGCCAACCAGCATGACGCGCTGGCCGTGAACCGGCGATGTGTCCTGGCACTGCAGGGGCGGCCGGTGCTGCTGGTCGACGACGTCATGGCCTCGGGTGCGACGATGACGGCCGCGGCGACGGCGCTGCTGGCAGCGGGATCGGGCCCGGTTTCGGTGGCGGTTCTGGCACGGGCGGTCAAGGATCACTAGATAGGGACGGAAGCCACCTGAAAGGACGTCCATGACCGTCGAGATCTATACCACCCGCACCTGCCCGTTCTGCATCCGCGCCAAGCAGTTGCTGAACCAGAAGGGCGTCAGCTACTCGGAAATCGATGTGGGCGCGGACCCGTCGCTGCGCGCCGCGATGACGCAGCGCGCCAACGGCAAGCGCACCGTGCCGCAGATTTTCGTGGGCGCGACCCATGTCGGCGGCTGCGACGAACTCTATGCGCTGGACCGGGCGGGCAAGCTGGACCCGCTGCTGACGGGCGCCGCCTGATGACCCCTGCGTCGCTGACCGTGGGGCTGATCCAGCTGACGGTCGGCGACGACCCGGCGGCGAACCTGCCGGTGACGGTCACGATGATCCGTAACGCCGCGGCGCAAGGCGCGCAACTGGTCGTGACGCCCGAGGCGACGAACCTGCTGTCCCCGGACCGCAACTGGCAGACCCGAGTGCTGCACCGCGAAGACCGCGACCCGACGCTGAGCGCGCTGCGGTCCGAGGCGAGGACCCTCGGGATCTGGCTGCTGATCGGGTCGCTGGCGCTGGCCACTGATGATGCCGACGGCCGCTTTGCCAATCGCAGCCTGCTGATCGCGCCCGATGGCACCGTCGTCGCGCGCTATGACAAGCTGCACATGTTCGACGTCAGGATCAGCGACACCGAATCGTTTCGCGAAAGCGCCGCCTACCGCCCTGGCGACAGGGCGGTCATGGCGCGGGCGGCGGGCGTGCCGGTGGGCATGACAGTCTGCTATGACCTGCGGTTCCCGCATCTCTATCGGCAACTGGCGCAGGCCGGGGCGCGGCTGCTGTTCGTGCCCTCGGCCTTCAACCCGGTCACGGGCGACGCCCATTGGCAGGTGCTGCTGCGCGCCCGCGCGATCGAGACGGGATGCTTCGTGCTGGCCCCAGCGCAATGCGGCACGCATCCGGCGCCGAACAGCCCCGACCGCCGCCCGCGCCGCAGCCACGGTCACAGCCTGGTCGTCGATCCTTGGGGCAAGGTGCTGCTGGACGGCGGGGTGACGCCGGGTTCCTTTATCGTCACACTTGACCTGGCGGCAGTGGACGAGGCACGGTCCCGCATTCCGTCCCTGTTACATGACCGGCCGTTCGCGGCCCCGGAGCCCGATGACCACACGCGCGAAAGTCCCTGACCACCGGCCCGATTCGCAGGCCACGGATCGGCTGGCCGCCAGCCTGTTCGCCGAGGTTCTGATCGCCGAACAGCTGTCGCGCAACCTGATCAGCAAGGCGTTGCCGCGGGGCATGCAGATCTCTCACTTCTCGGTCCTGAACCTGCTGGCCCATGTGAACGAGGAACGGACCCCCGCCCAGCTGGCCGAGGCGTTCCACGTCACGCGCGGGGCCATGACCAACACGCTGTCGCGGCTGGAATGGGCGGGCCACGTCCACATCCGCCCCGACTGGGACGATGCGCGGCGCAAGTTCGTGTCGATCAGCACCGCGGGGCGGGCGGCGCGTGACAATGCCCTTGCCTCGTTCATGCCGCTGATCGGCGGCGTCGTTCGCAAGATCGGCGCCGAGAAGGTGCGCAGCGCCCTGCCCGTCCTGCGCGAGTTGCGCGCCCAGCTGGAGGGTGGCGACTAGCGCCTCCGTGCCGGCACCTGGTGGAACGGGTTCAGGATGAATCGGTCCGGCCCGCAACCTTGCAGATGGAGCCATCAGGTGCCCTCCGCGCAAGGATCCTGAGCCTGCGCACGACGCTTCAGACCACCTTCAAAGCCTTGAGATTCCCGCGCAGTGCGCCGTTGAAGCGCCTGACGATCGGGTCCTGATCATGCGGCTCATCCGCCCGACCGGGCTGTCGGTCTGGGGCGATTGGGTGCTGGCTTGATCGTGGCGCGACGGTGGCGAAGTCGGCCCAAGATGCTTCCTTCCATCCCCCGCTCGGGATCGCGCCATCAAGCAGTGGGATCAATGCGAAGAAGCTGCGACGAATTCGGTGCCCTGGCTAAAGCCGCCTGGTCGTCAGGATATAGTTCACCGACAGGTCCCGGTCCGAAAGGCGCCAGCCGAAAGTGATCGGGTTGAAGATCATCCCGCGCCGGTCGGCCACGACCAGCCCCGCGTTCTCCGCCTTGGCGGCCAGTTCGTCCGGCGTGATGAAGCGCGCCCAGTCATGCGTGCCGCGGGGCAGCCAGCGCATGATCCACTCGGCCCCGACAATCGCCGCACCGAAGCTGCGTGCCGTCCGGTTCAAGGTCGAGACGATCACCAGCCCGCCCGGCCGCACCAGCCGTCGGCAGGTGGCGACAAAGGCGGCGGGGTCGGCCACGTGCTCGACGATCTCCAGCGCCAGGACCACGTCGAAGACTTCGCCCCCGTCGGCCAGCGCCTCGGCGGTGGTGGCGCGATAGTCGATGTCCAGCCCCTGCTGGTCGGCATGGGCGCGGGCGACCCCGATATTCACCTCGGTCGCGTCGGCGCCCGTCACGTCGGATCCAAGCCGCGCCATCGGCTCGGCGACCAGACCGCCGCCGCAACCGATGTCCAGCACCCGCAGCCCCTGGAACGGCCGCAGGCTGCGCCGGTCGCGCCCGAATTCGGCGGCGATCTGGTCGGCGATATAATCCAGCCGCAGCGGGTTCATCAGGTGCAGGGGCCGGAACTTGCCTTTGGGGTCCCACCACTCGGCGGCCATGGCCTCGAACTTGGCAATCTCGGCGGGGTCGATGCTGGTCATGGCGGCTCCTTCTGGCGGGCGGCGTCGTTGCGCCTTATAGTAGGAGGATGGACCGATTGGCAGGACAAATCTCCGCGTCACATGGCCGCCTTCACCCGGCGGTCGAACCCTATGCGCGCCACACGATCGAGGTCGGCGACGGCCACAGCCTCTATGTCGAGGAATGCGGCAACCCCGAAGGACGGCCCGTCCTCGTGCTGCATGGCGGTCCCGGCGGCGGCTGCAGCCCGTTCATGCGGCGCTTCTTCGACGCATCCCATTACCGCGTCGTGCTGTTCGACCAGCGCGGTTGCGGGCGGTCGCGGCCGACCGCGTCGATCGCGGCGAACACCACGGCCCACCTGATCGCCGACATCGCGGCGATCCGCGCGCAGCTGGGTGTCGCCCGCTGGCTGCTGTTCGGCGGCAGCTGGGGGGCCACGCTGGCGCTGGCTTATGCGCAGGCCCATCCCGATCATGTCAGCGGCCTGATCCTGCGCGGCGTCTTCCTGGGCACGCAGGACGAGCTCGACTGGTTCTATGGCGGCGGCGCCGCTCGGTTCTTCCCCGATCTTTGGGCGCAGTTCCAGGAGCCGATCCCGCGGGCCGAGCGTGGCGACATGATCGCCGCCTACCACCGGCGCCTGTTCGACGAGGACCTGGGCCGGCAGTCGCGCTATGCGCAGCCCTGGCTCATGTGGGAAAACGCGCTGGCGGGGCTGCAATCGGCGGGCGTCAGTCACGCGCCGCCCGAATATGCCCGCGCCTTTGCACGGCTGGAGAATCACTATTTCCGCAACAGCTGCTTCCTGGACGAGGGCCAGCTGCTGCGCGACCGCCCCCTGATCGAGCATCTGCCGGCCGTCATCGTGCAGGGCCGCTATGACATGGTCTGCCCGCCGGCCGGGGCGCATGCGCTGGCGCAGGGCTGGCCGGGATGCGACCTGCGGATCGTTCCCGCCTCGGGGCACGCGCTGTCCGAACCGCGCATCACCGCCGAACTGGTCACCGTCATGGATTCCATCCGCGACGAGGATCGCAGCCGCAAACGGAAAGCTGAATGAACCTGATCCTGATCTTCCTGCTGGCCAGCGTCGCGGCAGCCTCGACCGGTGTGATCTTCAAGCCCGGCGCGTGGTATGAAGGACTGCGCAAGCCGTCTTTCACGCCGCCGAACTGGGCATTCCCCGTCGCCTGGACGGTGATCTACCTGCTGTCGGCCTTTGCGGCCGCGCGAGTGGCGGCGCTGCCCGGCGCGGGGTTGGCGCTGGCGCTCTGGGCGGCGCAGATCGCGCTCAACACGCTGTGGACGCCGGTCTTCTTCGGGGCGCGGCAGATGGCGATCGGCATGGTCGTCATCGCGACGCTGCTGGTCACGGTCGCCAGCATGACCGTCGCCTTCTGGCAGCTGGACTGGCGCGCGGGGCTGATGATCCTGCCCTACCTGGCCTGGCTGTGCGTGGCCGCGGCGCTGAACTGGCGCATCTGGCGCGACAACCCCGGTGCGGCGGGCCGCTGAGTCCGCTTGCATTCCTGCGGGCCGGGCGCTATATGGCCTTCAACAGCGGTGCAGGGGTCCAAACCCTGCCCACCGGAACTTCCGCATGGGGCCCGCTGACGGCCCCTTTTTCACGTCCGAAAGGATCCCATGTCCACCGATCTGCCTTCCACGAACGACCTGATCGCGAAGACGCCCATCGACCGGCGCCTGGCCGAGATCATCATGCCGGTGATCGAGGATCTTGGGTTCGAACTGGTGCGCGTGCGGCTGCAGGGCGGCAAGACCGCCACGCTGCAGATCATGGCCGACCGCCCCGAAGGGGGCATCAACGTGGACGACTGCGCCGATATCTCGACCGCCGTCAGCGCCACGCTGGATGTCGAGGACCCGATCACCGACAACTATCACCTCGAGGTCAGCAGCCCCGGCATCGACCGCCCGCTGACCCGGCTGAAGGACTTCGCGACCTTCGAGGGATACGAGGCGCGGCTTGACCTGTCCCAACCCATCGACGGCCGCAAGCGCTTCAAGGGCACTCTGGCCGGCGTCGAGGGCGAGGAGGTCCTGATCAACATCGAGGACCAGGGCCAGATGCACACGATCGGGTTGCATTTCGACCTTCTGGCCGATGCCAAGCTGGTCCTGACGGACGAGCTGATCAAGGAAATGCTGCGTCAGAAGAAGGAAGCCGGGGTCGAGATCGACAATCTGGACGAAACCGCCTTCGACGAGATCGAAACAGACGACAACGAAGGCGCCGACGGCGCCGAATCCAAGGAGTGAGTGATGGCGATCACCTCTGCCAACCAGCTTGAACTGCTGCAGACGGCCGAAGCCGTCGCCCGCGAGAAGATGATCGAGCCCGAGCTTGTCATCGAGGCGATGGAGGACAGCCTCGCCCGTGCCGCCAAGTCGCGCTACGGGGCCGAGATGGACATCCGCGTCAAGATCGACCGCAGGAACGGCAACGCGACCTTCACGCGCGTCCGCACCGTTGTCGAGGACGAGGCGGTCGAGAACTATCAGGCCGAATTCACCGCCGCCCAGGCCCGCCCCTATTTCGAGCGCCCGCGCGACCCGGCGAACTTCTGGACCCGCGGCGAGGTCCGGATCGAGGATTTCGCCGACGGCCCGCAGGTCGGCGACGTCTATCAGGAGCAGGTTCCCCCGGTCGAGCTGGGCCGCATTGCCGCGCAATCGGCCAAGCAGGTGATCCTGCAACGCGTCCGCGAGGCCGAGCGTGACCGGCAATACGAGGAATTCAAGGACCGCGCCGGCACGATCATCAACGGCGTCGTCAAGCGCGAGGAATACGGCAACATCATCGTCGATGTGGGCCGCGGAGAGGCGATCCTGCGCCGCAACGAGAAGATCGGCCGCGAAAGCTATCGCCCGAACGACCGCATCCGCGCCTATGTCAAGGACGTGCGCCGCGAGACGCGCGGGCCGCAGATCTTCCTGTCGCGCACCGACCCGCAGTTCATGGCCGAACTGTTCAAGATGGAAGTGCCGGAAATCTATGATGGCGTCATCGAGATCAAGGCCGTGGCCCGCGATCCGGGTTCGCGCGCCAAGATCGCCGTGATCAGCTATGACAACTCGATCGACCCGGTCGGCGCCTGCGTCGGCATGCGCGGCAGCCGCGTGCAGGCCGTGGTGGGCGAGTTGCAGGGCGAAAAGATCGACATCATCCCGTGGAACGAGGATCAGGCGACATTCCTGGTCAACGCGCTGCAGCCCGCCGAGGTCAGCAAGGTCGTCTTCGACGAAGAGGCGAACAAGATCGAGGTCGTCGTTCCGGACGAGCAGCTGAGCCTCGCCATCGGCCGTCGCGGCCAGAACGTGCGCCTGGCAAGCCAGTTGACGGGCCTGGACATCGATATCCTGACCGACGAGGAGGAATCCAAGCGTCGTCAGGCCGAGTTCAACAGCCGCACCGCCCTCTTCATGGAGGCGCTGGACCTGGACGAGTTCTTCGCCCAGCTGCTGGTGGCCGAAGGCTTCACCAACCTGGAAGAAGTCGCCTATGTCGACCAGGACGAGCTGCTGACCATCGACGGTGTCGACGAAGGCACCGCGTCCGAACTGCAGGCCCGCGCCCGCGACGTGCTGGAGGCCAAGAACAAGGCCGCCCTGGACGCCGCCCGCGCGCTTGGCGTCGAGGACAGCCTGGTTGAATTCGAAGGCCTGACACCCCAGATGGTGGAGGCGCTGGCCAAGGACGGCATCAAGACCCTGGAAGACTTTGCCACCTGTGCGGACTGGGAACTGGCCGGCGGCTGGACCACGGTCAACGGTCAGCGCGTCAAGGACGAAGGCCTGCTGGAACCCTTCGACATCAGCCTTGAGGAAGCGCAGACCCTGGTCATGACCGCCCGCGTGCTTCTGGGCTGGGTCGACCCGACCGAACTGGAGCCCGAGGCGGACGCGACCGAAGAAGACGACAACGAGGAGGTCGGGGCCTGATCGCCCCGGTTTTGTGCACAGCTTGAGCCGTGGTGGACGTGACAAGGACCGGGACGACCCGGAACGCAGGTGCATCGCCACCGGCGAGGTGCAACCCAAGCGCGGGCTGCTCCGGTTCGTGATCGGTCCCGAGGGCCAGGTCGTTCCGGACCTGGCCGAAAAGCTGCCGGGACGTGGCATCTGGGTCGCGGCGGACCGTGCCGCGCTGGACCGCGCGGTGGCGAAGGGGCTGTTCTCGCGCGCTGCGCGGATGCCCGTCACGGCGCCTCCCGACCTGGCCGCCCTGGTCGAGGCGGGCGTGGCGCGGCGGCTGGTCGACCTCGTGTCGCTGGCGCGCAAGTCGGGCCGGGCTGTCGCCGGGTTCGAAAAGGTCAAGGGCTGGCTGGCCGAGGGACGTGCGAAGGTGCTGCTTCAGGCCAGCGACGGGTCCGAACGCGGCAAGGGCAAGCTGTGGACGCCCACCGGCGGACGCTGGTTCGGCTGCCTCACCGCCTCAGAATTGGGTTTGTCCTTCGGGCGCGATCATGTCATACACGGCGCGCTTGCGGCGGGTGGCCTGACGGACAAGGTGATCTTGGAAGCCGGCAGACTGACGGGTCTGCGCGGGCATGACGACGGCAATGCGGCCGTCGGGAAGGAATGAAGACGCAGATGAGCGACAAAGACGGAAAATCCCCCCTGGGCCTCGGCGGCAGCGGCCGTTCGGGCCAGGTCAAGCAGAGCTTCAGCCACGGCCGCACCAAGAGCGTGGTCGTCGAAACCAAGCGCAAGCGCGTCGTGGTGCCCAAGGCAGGTGCCGCGCAGGCCACGCCGACCGACAAGACCAAGACCCCCCTGACCGCCCGCATGGCCGGCGATCCTTCCAAGCGTCCCGCCGGCATCTCGGATGCCGAGATGGAGCGGCGCCTGAAGGCGCTGGCCGCGGCCAAGGCACGCGAGGCCGATGACGCGGCAAAGCGCCTGGCCGACGAGAAGGCCCGCGAGGAAGAGCGCGAGCGCCGCCGCGCCGAGATCGAGGCCAAGGCCCGTGAGGAACGCGAGCGCGAGGAAGCGCTGAAAGCCAAGGCCGAGGAAGAGGCCCGCGCCGCCCGCGAGGCCGAGGAAGCCGCCAAGCGCAAGGCCGAACCGCGCCAGGAGCGTGCGAAGCCCGCAGCAGCCGCCAAGCCCGCCGCCCCCGATCAGGCCGCGATCGAGGCCGCTGCCTCGCGCGCCGAGACGAAGGGCGTGTCGACCGCCGTTGCGCGCAAGCCCGAACGGGTCGAGCGGACGGACCGCGACAAGGCCGCCAAGGCGACCCGCGACGACAACCGCCGGTCGGGCAAGCTGTCGCTGAACCAGGCGCTGAACGGTGAAGGTGGCCGCCAGCGCAGCATGGCTGCGATGAAGCGCAAGCAGGAACGCACGCGCCAGAAGGCGATGGGCCAGTCGGTCCGCGCCGAAAAGCAGGTACGCGACGTCCAGCTGCCCGAAACCATCGTCGTGCAGGAACTGGCCAACCGGATGGCGGAACGCGCCGCCGACGTGGTCAAGTCGCTGATGAAGATGGGCATGATGGTTACCATGAACCAGCCCATCGACGCCGACACCGCCGAGCTGGTGATCGAGGAATTCGGCCACCGCGCCGTCCGCGTCAGCGATGCGGACGTCGAACAGGTGATCGACACCGTCACCGATAAGGACGAGGACCTGCAGCCACGCCCGCCGATCATCACGATCATGGGCCATGTCGACCACGGCAAGACCTCGCTTCTGGACGCGATTCGGCACGCGAACGTCGTGTCCGGCGAGGCTGGCGGCATCACCCAGCACATCGGCGCCTATCAGGTGACCACTGAATCTGGCGCCGTGTTGTCGTTCCTGGATACGCCGGGCCACGCGGCCTTCACCTCGATGCGGGCCCGTGGCGCGCAAGTGACCGACATCGTCGTCCTGGTGGTCGCGGCAGACGACGCCGTGATGCCGCAGACCGTCGAGGCGATCAACCACGCCAAGGCAGCCGGCGTTCCGATGATCGTGGCGATCAACAAGATCGACAAGCCGTCGGCGGATCCGCAGAAGGTCCGCACCGACCTGCTGCAGCACGAGGTCGTCGTCGAGCAGATGTCGGGCGACGTGCAGGATATCGAGGTGTCGGCCAAGACCGGCCTCGGCCTCGACAACCTGCTGGAAGCCATCGCGCTGCAGGCCGAGATCCTGGAGCTGAAGGCCAACCCCAAGCGGGCGGCGCAGGGCGCGGTTATCGAGGCGCAGCTGGACGTCGGCCGCGGTCCCGTGGCCACGGTCCTGGTGCAGCACGGCACGCTTCGCCGCGGCGACATCTTCGTCGTGGGCGAACAGTGGGGCAAGGTCCGCGCGCTGATCAACGACAAGGGCGAGCGCGTCGAAGAGGCCGGCCCGTCGGTTCCGGTCGAGGTGCTGGGCCTGAACGGCACGCCCGAAGCCGGTGACGTGCTGAACGTGGTCGAGACCGAGGCCCAGGCCCGCGAGATCGCCGACTATCGCATCCAGCAAGCCAAGGACAAGCGCGCCGCCGCCGGCGCCGCGACCACCCTGGAACAGTTAATGGCGAAGGCCAAGGCCGACGTGAACGTCGCCGAACTGCCGGTGGTGGTGAAGGCCGACGTGCAGGGCTCGGCCGAGGCGATCGTGCAGGCCCTGGAAAAGGTCGGCAACGACGAGGTTCGCGTCCGCGTGCTGCACTATGGCGTCGGCGCCATCACCGAATCCGACATCGGCTTGGCCGAAGCCTCCAGCGCGCCGGTCATCGGCTTCAACGTCCGTGCCAACGCCCCGGCCCGCAATGCCGCTAACCAGAAAGGGGTCGAGATCCGCTATTACTCGATCATCTACGATCTGGTGGACGACATCAAAGCCGCCGCGTCGGGCCTGCTGTCGGCCGAGGTTCGCGAGAACTTCATCGGCTATGCCTCGATCAAGGAAGTTTTCAAGGTCACCGGTGTCGGCAAGGTCGCTGGCTGTCTGGTTACCGAAGGCGTTGCCCGCCGCTCGGCCGGCGTCCGCCTGCTGCGCGACGACGTGGTGATCCACGAAGGCACGCTGAAGACGCTCAAGCGCTTCAAGGACGAGGTCAAGGAAGTCCAGTCCGGCCAGGAATGCGGCATGGCTTTCGAGAACTACGACGACATCCGCCCCGGCGACGTCATCGAGATCTTCGAACGCGAAGAGGTCGAGCGCACGCTCTGATCCTTTCCCAGACATCTGCAAGGGCGGCCATCGGGCCGCCCTTTTGCATGGGACGCGGATCGACCATCACCATCTAGTCGAAGCTCATGAGTTTCGCCGCGATCGTCCACATGACGACCGCGATGGCGGCTTCCAGAACCCGCCAGGACGTTGGCTTCACGAAGATCGGGCGCAGCCAGCCCGCGCCATAGCCGAGCGAGAAGAAGAACAGAAACGACCCGCTGACGGCACCTGCGGCGAACGACGTCCTCTCCTCGGCGAAGCGGGTCGAGATCGTGCCGAGAAGCACCACCGTATCCAGATAGACATGGGGGTTCAGCCAGGTGATGGCCAAGCATGCCAGCAGCGTCGCAGGAAGGTTTGGCGCGGTCGCGCCTTCGATCGAAAGCGTGTCGCCCGATCGCAGGGCGGCCCTCATGCTCTTGATCCCGTACCAGACCAGGAAAGCCGCTCCGGAGATGCGCATCCCCGGCGACAACCACGGAAGCCACGCCGCGATCAGGCCGAAGCTCGTGACCCCCAGCAGGATCAGGATCGCGTCTGAGACGGCACAGGTCAGGCATACCGCCAGCACATGCTCTCTCCGCAATCCCTGGCGCAGAACGAAAGCGTTCTGCGCGCCGATGGCCACGATCAGGTTGAGCCCGGTCAACATGCCGGTCATGTAGACATCTACGCTCATCAGCCTCACTCGTTGCCACTTGGCGCTAGATCTAGCGGGATTGGCGCAGCGCCTGAATTGCGTGCTGACGCCAGCCCGAAATCGGTGCAACTGATTTTTCGGCAGGTAGGATCCCGGACGCACTGCCCGAATGCCGGCGCCGCGATGCAATCAGAAGAGCGTCCTCCAGGATAGAAAGGTCAGCCAAATCTTTCGTTGGTCGAGCGACCTGCACCGCCTATTTCCCGGCACTGAATGAAGCCGTCGTCGATGCCATGCGCATCTGGTTTCTCGTGATACTCTTTCGTCGGCATCGTCCGGCAGGACGGCGCGCTGGTCGAGCGGGTGCGGGCTGCACACACGATGTGCTTCTGTTCACGCAGATCAGGCCTGCTGTCGACCATCATCCGCGCACCGGCGAATGCCGTTCGCGCCTCGGGGACGGGCTGCAGCCCCACGACGTTACGTTGGCACGGACTCTTCAGGTGACAGGAAGCCACCCGATTGACGCTGCCACAACCGCGCATAGAGCCCGCCGCGCGCCAGCAACTCGGCATGAGAGCCCTGCTCGACGATCCGGCCACGGTCCATGACCACCAGTCGGTCCATCGCAGCGATCGTGGACAGGCGGTGCGCGATCGCGATCACCGTCTTGCCTTGCATCAAGGCCTCCAGCCGCGACTGAATTGCCGCCTCGACCTCGCTGTCCAGCGCACTGGTCGCCTCGTCCAGGATCAGGATGGGCGCGTCCTTCAACGCCACCCGCGCAATGGCGATGCGCTGGCGCTGGCCACCGGAGAGCTTCACGCCACGTTCCCCCACATGCGCATCCAGCCCGCGGCGACCGAGGCTGTCCGACAGGTCCGGCACGAAGCCGTCAGCTTCGGCAGTGCGCAGGGCGGCGCGGATCTGCTCCTCGGAGGCGTCGGGGCGGCCATAGGCGATATTTTCGCGCACCGAGCGGTGCAGAAGTGAGCTGTCCTGCGTCACCACCCCAATCGCTGCCCGCAGGCTGTCCTGCGTGACCCGTGACACATCCTGGTCATCGATGGTGATGCGCCCGCCGTCGATGTCGTGGAACCGCAGCAGCAGGTTGATCAGGGTCGACTTTCCTGCGCCGGAGCGGCCGACAAGTCCCACCCGCTCTCCGGGGCGCAGGTGCAGCGTCAGGTCGTCCAGCACCGCCATCGGCTGTGCGCCGTCGGGCCCGCCATAGCGGAAGGTGACGTTGTCGAAGCGCACCTCGCCCGCGCCGGGGCGAAGGGGAACCGCATCCCGGGCATCGCGGACCTGACGCGGCAGGGCCAGGCTGGTGATCCCGTCGCGCACCGTGCCGATGTTTTCGAAGAGCGCCGCGAACTCCCACATGATCCAGTGGGCCATGTTGTTCAGACGCATCGCCAGGGGCACGGCGACGGCAACCGCGCCTACCGCGACCTCTCCCTGCGACCAGAGCCAGAGGCCCAGGCCCGCGACCGAGCCGACAAGCCAGACGTTGATCAGGTTCAGCGTGACGTCCTGGATGCTCGACAGGCGCATCTGCGCGTAGACCGTCCTGAGGAACCCGTCCATGCCGTGGCGCATCCAGCGCTCTTCCCGGTCCGAATGGGAAAAGAGCTTTACGGTCGCAATGTTTGTATAGCTGTCGACGATCCGCCCGGTCATCCCGCTGCGCGCATCCGCCTGCGCCTGCGCCACCCGGCCAAGCCGCGGCACGATCTGCCACAGCATCGCACCGTAGGCCAGCGCCCAGAACAGGAATGGCACCGCCAGGCGCCAGTCCTGACTGGCCGCCAGGATCATCGCGCCCAGAAAGTAGATCAGCACATAGCTGCCGACATCCATGATCTTCATGGCGACTTCCCGAACGGCCAGCGCAGTCTGCATCAGCCGCTGTGCGATGCGGCCGGCGAACTCGTCCTGAAAATAGCCGACCGACTGTCGCAGAAGATAGCGATGCGCCTGCCAGCGGATCCGCTGGGGGAAATTTCCCATCAGCGACTGATGCAGGATCAGCGTGCTGACCAGGTTCAGCACCGGCATCGCGACCAGCAGCACGACGGCCATGACCGCGATGCGCCGCCCTTCTTGCGCCCAGAAGAGTTCGGGCGGCGTGTCGGCCAAGCGGTCGATCAGCTGCCCCAGCCAGCCGAACAGCATGACCTCGATCACGGCGATCGCACCCGAGCCGATGGCCAGCGCGACCAGCCAGGGCAGCGCGCCCCGGCTGTAGTGCAGCACGAACCGCCAGAGCGACCGGGGTGGCATGGCAGGTGCCCGGTGAGGATAAGGGTCAATGCGTCGTTCGAACCAGGCGAACATGGTGCGGCCTCTTGCAAGCGGATCGGGAACGTGCGGGCCGTAGTGCTGACCCGCCCACGTGGCAGAGTCAAGCGCCCTGGCGCCGTCGGCCTGCCGATGGAACGGCGGCAGGCGGAACGCGTTGTTTGGCCAGAACCATGAAAGCCCAAGGAAAGGCGCAGACATGACCGTGAATTCGTTGAACGACCTGTATGTGGACCAGCTGAAGGATCTCTATTCGGCCTGTAAGCAGTCCCAGCCCATCGTGACCGAAATGGGTCGCGCCGCCACTTCGAAGGAACTGGCCGAGGCGCTGATCGCCGGCAACCAAGGCATCGCGCGGGGAATGGAGACGCTGGCCGAACTTTGCAACCAGCACGGCGTCGACCCGACCGGAGAGCATTGCAAAGGCATGGAGGGCCTCGTCACCGAGGCCCGAAAGCACGCGATCGATGCACAGTTCGGTGACGACGACGTTCGGGACGCCGCCATCATCACACAGTACCAACGGCTGACGCATTACGCCATCGCCGGCTATGGCTGCGTGCGCAGCTTCGCCAACCGCCTCGGCAATGACGGCGACGGCGCGGCGCTGCAGGATTGCCTCGACCACACCCGCCATGGGGACCAGACGATGACCCGTATCGCAGAAGGTGGGGTGAACAAGGCAGCTGCGGACTGAGCGTCGGCTGTTCCACCCCTACAGGCCCGGCCCTTGTCGGGCCTGTTTTGTTGCGGGGTCGTCCAACGTCTGGATGGGCATTTGCGTCAGGTGACGGGATGCAGTCCCGGGCCTTCCGAGGGTTCCAGTCAAAAAGGGCACGCCGCAGCAGCACGATTGCTTCAGGGGTTCGTTGCGAGCAGGTTATTGCGCTCAGAGTCCAATAAAGAGTTCAGGCTGAACAACGCTGTCCGTCGGCGCGATTGCCAGTTGCTGTCCTGCTCCCCGGCAGGATGGCGGCGTATATGGCGGCCAGAATGAAGGCCAACAAAGCCCTGAGGTGGGCGAGGA
>NZ_JAOTBD010000026.1 GCF_026162625.1 Paracoccus beibuensis
ATCGGGGCGCCGGTGCAAAGCCAGCCTTTGCCGCGACAACGCCAAACACCGAAGCGGCATGCCTGCCCAAAGCCCGCCCGATACCACTCAGCGTCTCCCCGGCCTTCCAACGGCGCCAGAGCTCGGTCTTCTGATCATGCGACAAGCCCGGGCGACCGGTTCGTGCCATCGCGGGTCCCCTCCAGAACATCTCGGATCAAAGATGTTGCGCTGACAGGTTGAACCCACCGGTGGCTTCTTTGCTATTTGCTATTTGCTATTTGCTATCTGCTATCTGCTATCTGCTTTCGCCTTGGGTCTTGAGGTGTCGACGTTCCTGTCGCGACCAAGCGTGCGCGGGATCGCGTGGAGGTTCTACCGGCCAGGAAGATGGAGCGCCTGCCGTGATGACAAATCGGACGGATGACGCAGAAGGACACCCGCCGCGCGGGCGGTCTCGGACGATGTCCCTTATCCCGGGAAGGATCATGGGTTCAGCCTCAGCATGTCGGGAAGCGTGGCCCGCAGGCGCGCCATGCCGCCCGGCCGCCAGCCCGCCGCGATCAGGCCGCGGCAATCCGGCACCCGCAAGGCAGTGGCGTCCGCGCGTGGTGGCAGCGGATGGGGGCTGTCGATCAGGGCCAGCAGGTCGTGTCGGTCCAGAACGATGTCGCTGCAGTTCAGCGTGGGCGGCGGCGCCGGGTCGTCCAGCAGCAGCACCAGCGCCTGCGCCAAGTCGTCCGCGTGAACCTCGGTAGCGACGCGGGGGGCGACGGGGCGCCTGGCAAGGTAGTCGGCGAAGAGCGACCGCCACTTGTTCGCCGCGCGGGGGCCGTAGACCCCGGTGGCGCGCAGGGCGCAGGTGGCGATTCCGCGTGAGCGCAGCGATGCAAGTTGCACCTCGGCCTCGGCCTTGACCTCACCATAGAGGCTGGTGGGGGCGGGCTCCAGGTCGTCGCTCAGGCGCGTGCCGGGCGGGTGGCCGTCGTGGACGGCTCGTGACGACAGGAACAGGACGCGGCCGACCCCTTCGGCCACGGCCTGATCGAAGATGGCGCGGCTGCCACCCAGGTTCGTCTGAACGAAGCCTTGCGGATCGTCGCCCTCTCCTCCGCGATAGCGGCCGGGGGCATGGGCGAAGGCGCAGTGGATCAGCGCGTGGTGGCCGGCCAGCGGCGCGGGCTGCCCCAGGCTCCAGCCATGCGCGCGGTCCAGCGAAGTCACCTCGTGGCCCGCCCGCAGCAGCGCCGAGGCAACGAAGCCGCCGACGATGCCGCTTGCGCCGGTAAGGGCGACCCGCATCAGGCGGAGGGGCCGGGCAGCGCCGAAAGGTCGGGCATCGGACCCCCTGCCGCGATGGTGCGCCACAGGTCGATCAGCGGGCGCAGCCGGTCGGCCTTGTCGTGATCCTGCCAGGGCTTTTCGTACTGGAAATGCAGGATGCGGATGTCGTCCCAACTCCACAGGCCGGGCATCTGCATCCACACATATTGCAGCAGGTTGTGGTTGATCGACAGGCCGTGCCAGTCGGGGAAGAAGTCCTGCAGGAAGGTCTGGTCCGTGCGCCGCCAGAAGACGCCCGGCCGGTCCAGATGGCCCATCATCGCCCGGAAAGTCGCAGGGTCCGGACGGGCCGTGAAGACGCCCGAGTTCATGCGGTGAAAGCCGTCCAGACCGTCATAGACGTTGGGGGCGGCGCAGAATTCCGGCATGTCGAACAGCTTGTCCACAGGGCGCAGGACGATGGCGTCCGCGTCGATGAAGGCGCAGCGGTCGTAATCCAGCTGCCACAGGCGCAGCTTGACGAAATTGTCCAGCGGGGTATGGAAATCGGGCTTGCCCCCCCTGGTGAAGGCGGCGCGCGAATGCAGCGCATCGCGGGCATGGGCGAGATCGAATGCCTCGGACGTTGGCAGAAGGTCCGCCGCGATCAGGCGCGCGCCAAGCTGTCGCAGACGGTCCAAGTGTTCGGGCTGCAGGCCGCGATGCATCACCACCAAGTCCGCGCCGGTTCCGGTCAGCCGCAGCGACCTCAGCAGCGCCTCTGCCCCCGGAAGGTAGTCAGGGTTGCTGACCAGCGTCACGAAGGCGCGGTCGGCGTGGCAGGGCGCTTCGGCCAGCAAGCCTTCGGGCAAATGGGCGGTCGAGGGGCTTGAAGAATTCATGGGCAAGGTCCTGAGGCAAGACGTCAACGGGCCGGACCCTATGACGGTGGCATATGGGCTACATGACAGACCCGCGCTGCGATTGCCAAGCCCCGCAGGATCGGCGCCCTTTGGTGGGAACGGCTTTGCGACCGGAACCAAGGTTCGGCAGGAAACGTTTTCCGATGAACCACCTGCCGAGGTAAGCCGATGTCCCACAACCACGAACCCGAACGCGCCGCTCCGCGGCACAAGCCCGCGATCATCGCGATCATTTTCGTGCTGGCGGTGGCGCTGGTGGCATTCCTGGTCTTCACGCCGGGCGCAGACGAAAACAACGACGGCATCGCCACGACCGAGCCGCCTGCGGGCACCACGGTGACCGAGGCCGAGGGCACGGAGTTGGGGGAAGGCGCACCTGTCGTTTCGGACGCCGAGACGCCTGCCGCCAACACCCAATCCCCCGTCGGAGCCGCCGATCTGCCCGCAGGCGCCGAGCCGACCCAACCGGGTTCGCCCGAGGGGCCGGTTGAAGAGGTCGCCCCTGCAAACTGACTTGTGCGGGGGACGGTCTCGTCCCGCTGACGCAACCGTGACTGGCCAGAGCCGATGACAAAACCTCACGCTCCTGAGATAACGCCGCTCAAAGACGCGAAACGCGCATCGGGTGGTACTTGGGATCTTGGAGCATGGGGCAGGAATGAAGGTTTTGGTCAGGTTGCTGCTGGCAATGGCGGTTTTGGGGTTTGCGGTCTCCTGTGCAAGGACGCCACCACGCGGGCCGGGCGGATATGGCGGATATCAGGCTGCGCCGGGGCCGGGGGCGAATCCGCAGCTGGGCGACCGGCGTCCGCACGAATGGACGCGCGGCGCGCCCTATGGGCACGCGGTTCACGGGATCGACATCTCTCGGTGGCAGGGCGACATCGACTGGAACAGGGTTCGCAATGCCGGGATCAGCTTCGCCTTTATCAAGGCGACCGAGGGTGGCGACCACGCGGACCCGAACTTCCGCCGCTACTGGTACGAGGCCGCGCAGGCCCGCATCCCGCGCGGCGCCTACCACTTCTATTACTTCTGCCGATCGGGGGCTGAGAATGCCTATTGGTACATCCGCAACGTCCCGCGCGAGGCAGGCTCGCTGCCACCCGTCCTGGACATGGAATGGTCCAATTCCCGCAACTGCCCGCGCCGCCCCCCGGCTGCCGAGGTCCTGCGAGAGGCCGAGATATTCCTGCAGATCGTGGGCCGGCATTATGGCCAGCGCCCGATCATCTACACCACCGTTGATTTCTACCGCGAGAACCAGATGGGCCGCCTGAACGCCGAATTCTGGCTGCGCTCGGTCGCGGCTCATCCCAGGGTGACCTATCCCGGTCAAAGCTGGGCCTTCTGGCAATATACCGGCACCGGGATCGTCCCGGGCATCCAGGGCGACACGGACCTGAACGCATTTGCCGGCTCCGCAGCGGATTGGGCAAGATGGTTGCAGAGACGTCTGGTACGATAACGGCTCACCGCTGGCTGCGGGTCGAGTTCGCGGCGCTCTATATCGGGGCGCCGCTGGCCATCGCGCTGTTCCTGCCGCCGGACGGGCTGTTCACGGCGCTGGCGATCTTCAGCGTCGCCGGCCTGGGCCTTCTGTGGTTCACCGGCGGGTTCCGCTGGCGCGTCCTGGTGCGCGGCTGGCGGTTGATCCCGTGGCTGGAGGTGATGGGCATTGCGGCCGCCACGCTGGTGTCGGGCATCGCCATCCTGTCGATCGCCGCGCCCGAGGCGCTGTTTTCCCTGCCGCGAAACCGGCCAGAGTTCCTGCCCGTCATCTGGGCCTTCTACCCGATACTGTCCGCCCTGCCGCAAGAACTGATCTTCCGGCCCCTGTTCTTCCATCGCTATGGCGCGATCCTGCCGCAGGGCCAGTCCGCAATCGTCCTGAACGCTGCCATCTTCGCCTTCGCCCACTTGATGTACTGGTCCTGGATCGTCGCGATCATGACCTTCGTCGGCGGGCTGATCTTTGCGCGGGCCTATCTGCGCCACGGCCTGCCTTCGGCTTGGGTGCTGCATGCCGTTGCGGGCAACGTTCTCTTCACCGTCGGGATGGGGGTCTATTTCTATACCGGCAACGTGGTGCGTCCCTTCTGAGCGGTTGACTTCCCGCCCGTCCCGCGCTTTGTGCGGGGGCTGAACAACCGGGGACCGATCATGCACGCCTATCGCAGCCATACCTGCGGCGATCTGAAAGCCGCCAATGCCGGTGAAACCGTCCGCCTGTCGGGCTGGGTGCATCGCGTTCGCGACCACGGGGGCGTGCTCTTCGTGGACCTGCGCGACCACTACGGCATGACGCAGGTGCTGGCCGACAGCGACAGCCCGGCCTTTGCCACGATGGACAAGCTGCGCGCCGAAACGGTGATCCGCATCGACGGCCGCGTCAAGCTGCGCGACGCGTCGCTGGTCAATCCCAAGCTGCCCACCGGCGAGATCGAGGTCTATGCGACCGAGATCGAGGTGCTGGGCCCCGCGGACGAGCTGCCCCTGCCGGTCTTCGGCGACCAGGACTACCCCGAGGAAACGCGCCTGGCCTATCGCTTCCTGGACCTGCGCCGCGACAGCCTGCACAACAACATCATGCTGCGGTCAAAGGTCATCCGCTCGATCCGCAACCGGATGTGGGACCAGAACTTCACCGAGTTCCAGACGCCGATCATCACGGCATCGTCGCCCGAAGGCGCGCGCGACTTCCTGGTGCCCTCGCGCCTGCATCCGGGCAAGTTCTATGCCCTTCCGCAGGCCCCCCAGCAGTTCAAGCAGCTGATCATGGTGGCAGGCTTCGACAAGTATTTCCAGATCGCCCCCTGCTTCCGCGACGAGGACCCGCGCGCCGACCGTTCGCCCACCGACTTCTACCAGCTGGACATGGAGATGTCCTTTGTCCGGCAAGAGGACGTTTTCGCGGCGATTCAGCCCGTCATGCAGGGTCTCTTCGAGGAGTTCGGTGGCGGGCGCCGCGTCGACACCGACTGGCCGCTGATCCCCTACGCCGAGTCGCTGCTGAAATACGGCACCGACAAGCCGGACCTGCGCAACCCGATCGAGATGCAGGTGGTCAGCGAACATTTCCGCGGCTCGGGCTTCGGCATCTTCGCCAAGCTGCTGGAGCAGGAGGGAACCGAGGTCCGCGCCATTCCTGCACCGGGCGGGGGATCGCGTAAGTTCGCCGACCGCATGAACGCCTTTGCTCAGAACCAAGGCCTGCCCGGCATGGGCTATATCTTCTGGCGTAAAAGACCCCCGGTTCCCGATGCCGCAGACCTCATAGAGAGTATTGATGCTCTGCCGAACGGCCCAATTGCCCAAATCGACGTTGATGACCCACAAAAACTTGGAGAGATTTTCTTGAAAGTTCGTGATTTTCTTCACGAGAAAGAAAATTCTGACGCGAAGGGTGCAATACAGAAGGCGATCGATTCTAGCGAATACTTGCGAGCAAAGTTTTTGATCGACTATCATTTCGGTCCGCTCGAAGCCGCCGGTCCCATCGCTAAGGCGCTTGGCGCTGAAAAGACCGAAATGATCCGTCAGCAGCTAAACCTGGCGGAGGGCGACGCGGCCTTCTTTGTTGGCGGCAAGCCCGAGCAGTTCGAGGCCGTTGCCGGCCGTGCCCGCACCGAGATCGGGCGCGAACTTGGCCTGATCGACGAAAACCAGTTCAAGTTCGCCTGGATCGTTGATTTCCCGATGTACGAGAAGACCGACGACGGCAAGATCGACTTCAGCCACAACCCGTTCAGCATGCCGCAGGGCGGGATGGAGGCGCTGGAGGGAGATCCGCTGGCGGTCAAGGGCTATCAGTACGACCTGGCCTGCAACGGGTACGAGCTGATCAGCGGAGCGATCCGGAACCACAAGCCCGAGATCATGTTCAAGGCGTTCGAGATCGCCGGCTATCCGGCGTCGGAGGTCGAGAAGCGTTTCGGCGGCATGGTCAAGGCGTTCCGCTATGGCGCGCCGCCGCACGGCGGTTGCGCGGCGGGTATCGACCGCATCGTCATGCTGCTGGCGGATGAGCAGAACATCCGCGAGGTCATCATGTTCCCGATGAACCAGCGGGCCGAGGACCTGATGATGGGCGCGCCCTCCGAGCCCACCAACGAGCAGATGCGCGAACTGCGCCTGCGCGCGTTGCCGAAAGAGTGACCTGACAGGGCGGCGCCCGCCGTGGCATGTTGCTGCAGAGCAGAATGCCACGGGAGCGCCTGCCCATGTCAATCCCCTACGACCAGCTTGCCGCGATCCGGCTGGGGTTCGGATTGTCGCCGCGACAGCCCTCGCCGGGCGACCCGGCCGCCGTCGCGGCATCGGTCGCACGCGCCGCGCCCGACCCGGACGGGATCACGCTCGACCGGATGCGCGAATGGCAGAGGACCGGCAACAGGCTTGCCAGGGCCGCCCGAAAGGGTGGCGCCGAGGCCGGCCGGGCCAGCCGCGAATACCGGATGCGCCTCGGCTCGCGTCACAGGGCGGATATTCTGGCGCGTTTCGCCAGGGCGGTCGACGATCCCGGCGGGTTCGGCGAGCGGCTGGTCTGGTTCTGGTCCGACCACTTCACGGTGGCGGGCGGTACGCTCTATACCAACCTGATGATGGCGGCATTCGTGCAGGACGCGATCCGGCCGCACCTGGCGGGGCGGTTCGCCGACATGATGTACGCCGCCGAGACACATCCCGCGATGCTGCGCTACCTGGACCAGGGCCGGTCGGTCGGCCCGAACTCGATCGTGGCGCAGCGCAATCCCAAACGGGCCGGCGGCCTGAACGAAAACCTGGCGCGAGAGATGATCGAGCTGCACAGCCTGGGCGTCGGTGCGGGCTACACCCAGCACGATGTCGAGGAACTGGCCGCCCTTCTGACCGGCCTGACTTATCATCCGAAGCATCCGGGCGTATTCCAGCCAAAGCTGGCCGAGCCGGGTCCCGAGGAGGTGCTTGGGCAGACCTATGGAAGCCCGCAGGCCGTGGCGAATTTCAGCGACATCCGCGACGTCATCGACGACTTGGCGACCCACGATGCGACCGCGCGGCACATCGCGCGCAAGATGGCGGTGCATTTCGTGGCGGACGATCCTCCGCAGGCGCTGGTGGACCGGCTGGCGGGTGTCTTTACCGATGCGGGCGGCGATCTTGCGGCAATGAACCTGGCGTTGGCCGAGGCGCCGGAGCTGGAAAGCCACTTTCGCCAGAAGCTGCGCCAGCCATTCGAATTTTTGGTGACCAGCCTTCGGGCGCTTGGTGCCGACGGCCCGCAGGTGTCGGCGCTGAAGCCGGGCGTGCTGAACCAGCGCCTGCTGCGGCCGATGGCGGTGATGGGCCAGCCCTGGGGCTTGCCTGACGGTCCCGACGGGTGGCCCGAGGCGTCCGAGGTCTGGGGCGCTCCGCAAGGTATTGCGATGCGGATCAACTGGGCGCTGACCCACGTCGCCGGCCTTGCGGGCGATCTGCCCGACCCGCGCGACTTCCTGGCCCATGCCCTTGGCGGAACGGCGTCCGAGGCGGTGGCCTGGGCCGTGCCGCGCGCCGAAAGCCGGGCCGAGGGGATCGCGCTGGTCCTCGCCTCCGCCGACTTCAATCGGAGATGACGCCATGCTGAGCCGCCGCCTGTTCCTCAAGACCTCGGCCGTCATCGGATGTTCGGCCGCGGCGCACCCGTTGCTGTCGTCCGCCGCCTTCGCCAGCGCGCCGGGGGAAAACCGGCTGGTCGTCATCATCCTGCGCGGCGCCATGGACGGCATCGACGCCTTGCGCAGCACGCTGTCGCTGGGGCCGGATCACGGGGCGACCGATCTTGACGGGTTCTTTGCGCTGCATCCCGGGCTGTCGGACCTGCTGCCGCTGTGGCGGGCAGGGCAGATGACGTTCGCGCCCGCCGTCTCGACGCCCTATCGCGACAAGCGCAGCCATTTCGACGGGCAGAACATGCTCGAGGCGGGGACGGGTACCGACCTAGACCTGGATGCGCAGCAGGACGGCTGGCTGAACCGCCTTTTGCAGGTCATGCCGGGTCAGGTGTCGGAAACCGCCTATTCGATGGGGGCCGAGCAGATGCGGATTCTGCGCGGTCCTGCCCCGGCGAAAAGCTGGAGCCCGGATGCTACGCTGAACCTCAGCCCGCAGGCCGAGATGCTGTTGTCGCGGATCTACCACAACGACCCGCTGTTTCGCGACGCCAGCGCAGAGGCGCTGGAGATCGTCGCCGGCCTGTCGCCGCGCCAGCCGGACAAGAAGCGCCAGCCCGAGCACCTGGAGTTGGCGCGCTTCGCAGCCGACCGCCTGAACCGAGAGACGCGGATCGCGACCTTCTCTCTGGCGGGATGGGATACCCACGCCGGTCAGGCGGGGACGCTGACCCGCGCGCTGGGGCGCCTGTCAAAGACCATCCTGACGCTGCAAGCGGGCCTTGGTGCGCATTGGGACACGACCACGGTGATGGCGATGACCGAGTTCGGCCGGACCGCCCGAGAGAACGGCTCTGCCGGGACCGACCACGGGACGGGCGGCGCGATGCTGGTCGCCGGCGGCGCGGTCCGGGGCGGTCAGGTTCTGGGTGGTTGGCCCGGCCTTGCCGAGGGCGCTTTGTACGATGGCCGGGACCTGATGCCGGTGCGCGACATCAGGGCCTATGCGGCCTGGGCGATGCACGCCAAGTTCGGCATTGCGAAGGACCGGCTGGAACGTGCGGTATTTCCCGGCCTCGACATCGGGCAGGATCCAGGGTTGCTCGCCTAGATCACATCTCGGCCACGCGGGACAGACGGTCGTGCACCATGCCGCTGATCCGGGCCAAGTCCGTGGCCAGCGCATGTCCCGCCATGTGGTCGCGCGCCAGCGCCGTGGCCGCCGCCTCCAGCGCGGGATCGTGGGCGGATCGCGCCACGCCTGCCAGGAAGCGGGCGATATAGTCGATGGCGGCTGTGTCCTGCGCGTTCGACAGAACCTCGGCGACATGGACAAGGTCGTCGCGCAGTCCCGATCTGTCGGGCTGGATCACGTCGTCGGGCAGGACGCGCAGGGTCTTCGCTTCCATCGGCAGCGCGGACAGGATCGCCTGCTGGAAGACGGCCAGGCTTTCCACGGGCTTCGCCAGAAAGCCGTCGGCGCCAGCCGCAAGCGCCGATGCCGCCTTGTCGGGGTCGCCCGACATCGCCAGGATCACCGGCACGCGCGGTTCGACCGCGTGCATCTCGCCGATGAGGTTGGTGCCGTCGCCATCGGGCAGGCCCAGGTCGACGATGACCACGGCGGGACGATAGGTCCTCAGGTGGCGCGCCGCCGAACGCAGGCAGTCCGCGCGGCGAATCCGCGCGCCGGACTTGAGGCAAAGCAGGCGAACGGCCTCGCTTGCAAAACGCGAATCCTCGATCACCAGCACGGTCAGGCCGGACAGCGGCCGCTGCGGCAACGACAAACGCCATTGCGGCAAGGGCTTGACCGGGTCGGTCTGCGTTTCCGTCAACATGTCTTGGTCCCCATCCATGTCTTCACGATCATTAAAGCCGCGATTCTCTAAGAACCGGTTAATCGCCGCGCTTTTCCTTTCCCGCGCCGGTCAAACCGACTAGATAGGGGCTCGAACACGGAGGATCAGATGATCGGTCGCCTGAACCATGTCGCCATCGCCGTTCCCGACCTGGACGCCGCCGCGGCGCAATACGCCAACACGCTGGGGGCCAAGGTCGGTGCGCCGCAGGACGAGCCCGACCATGGCGTCACCGTCGTCTTCATCGAGCTGCCGAATACCAAGGTCGAGCTGCTCTATCCCCTGGGCGACGACAGCCCGATCCGGGGATTTCTGGACAAGAACCCATCGGGCGGCATCCACCACATGTGCTTTGAGGTCGACGACATCATCGCCGCCCGCGATACGCTGAAGGCCGAGGGGGCGCGCGTGCTGGGCACGGGCGAACCCAAGATCGGCGCCCATGGCAAGCCGGTGTTGTTCCTGCACCCCAAGGATTTCAACGGCTGCCTGATCGAACTGGAGCAAGTCTGATGAACCTGACCGGCGGCATCGTCCTTTTTGCCTCGCTGTGGTTCCTGACGCTGTTCTGCGTGATGCCCATCGGGCAGAGCAGCCAGGCCGACGCCGGCAGCGTCGTTCCCGGCACCCATGCGGGCGCACCGTCGGGCGTGCCCTGGCGGCGCAAGCTGCTGTGGACGACGGGAATCACCGCGATCATCTGGGGCGTCATCGCCTTCGTGATCCTCAGCGGGATGATCACCCGCACCGATATCTCGATGCTGGACCAGCTGATCCGCTGACCATCTGGAAGAGGTGCGTGAAGGCCGCTGCGGCCAACAGCGGCAGCGCGATGTTGACCAGCGGGATGGTCAGGCCGATCGCCACCAGAACCCCCGTTAGCGTGACCCGCGCCGTGTTGGCGCGGCGGAGCGCATGGGCAGGCCCCTCGGCCAGGTGGCGGCGGGCGGCCATCTGGAAGAACTCCCGGCCCAGCAGCCAGCCGTTCGCGCCATAGAACAGGACGGGCGCCAGCGGGCCCAGGAACGGCGTCAGCACCAGCGACAGCACGGTCACGCCCAGGATGGCGACAAGCACCGCCAGCGACTCCAGAAGCCCGTCCAGGAAATCCGGCGACCGGCCGCGACGGTTCGGGTAATGCAGGCGCTCCACCGCGTCGGCGACGTTCTCGGCAAAGAGCCCTGCGAAGCCCGCCGCGACGGGCGCCATCAGGAAGATGCCCATCACCGGGAACAGCGCCAGCGACCCCCAGGACAGGACGGCGCCGAACTCGACCTGTCCCAGCCATGGCAGGGTCAGGCCGCCGGGCAGCCATATCCTGATCGCCCAGAAGATCAGCGCCTGAAGCGCCACGAACAGGCCGATCGTCAAGGCGACGCCCAGCAGGACCAGCCGCAGGACCGAGGGGCGCAACAGGTCCGCCCAGCCCCTGGCAAGCGCCCGGACCGGGATCATGGCCGCCACTCGGTCTTGGCCTTGATATCGGGGCGGGGGCGTTCGGGGGGCGTGGCGCCACGGGTGCCGATGTGGATCAGGCCGGCGATGCGTTCCTGGGGCGAAAGCCCCAGATGCGCCTGCGCGAAGCCGACGTCCAGTGCCGCGAATCCGGTCAGCCAGGCCGCGCCCCAGCCCGCCGCCAGCGCAGCGTTTACAAGGCCAAGGCAGACGGCACCTGCGGACAGAACCTGCTCCCACTCCGGCACCTTGAGGCTGTTGACGGGGGAATGCACGACCGCGACGATCACTGGTGATGCAAAGGCCGACGCGGCCTTGTCGGCGGCGGCCTGGTCCTGCCCATCGGCCAGCACCGCCTTGTGAAGCGCGGGTGCCAGCGCGTCCAGCGTCTGCCGCCCCAGCACGATGAAGCGCCAAGGCTCCAGCTTGCCATGGTCCGGGACCCGGGCTGCAAGGGTCAGAAGCCGGGTCAAGTCCTCTTGGTCGGGGGCGGGCCCGGTCATCAGCTTCGGCGGATGGGAACGGCGCGTGGCAAGGAAACGCAGCGCCTCGTCGTTGCGGTGGTCCATGCGGATCTCCTGTTTGGTGGGCCATGTGTTTCAGATGGTCCGGGCCGTCGCAAGGCTTGCCGTCGGCTGTGCACTGCGCAAGGAAGGGTCATGACCGACCTGAGGCACCTGGCCCGTTCCGGCCTTCTTCTGACGTTGCGCGTGACCCCGCGCCGCAATGCGGTGGAGGCCGAGGGCGACCTGCTGCGCATCCGCGTCACCGCCCCGCCCGAAGATGGCAAGGCCAACCGTGCCGTCCTGAAGCTGCTGGCGCGTGCCCTGCGTGTGGCGCGGTCGCGCCTGACGGTGAACCGTGGCGATACCGCCCGCGACAAGCTGGTCAAGCTGGACTAGACGCTCCTGTCGATGCGGTAGTTGCCCTCGGGCAGGTTCAGGGCCAGCCGCAGCTCGGTCAGCTGGTGCATCGACAGGGTGACGCGGACGACCTCGTCGCCCTCGGGGCTCATCTGCTCCAGCACGACGCGGTCGTCGAAGCTGAGGATCACGACATCCTCGTTCAGGGGCCTCGCTCCGGGCTCGGCCTCATCGATCAAGGTGATCACGGTCGCGTCGAAGTCATGCTCGATTGTGAACATCAGAATCTCCTTTGGCAGATGCGACATTCGCGTGATGTTGGTCCGACGGCAAGCAGCCGGGCTTTACGCCGGAAGTCGGCAAGGTAAACTGGGCGAAACGAAGGCCGGGACGGCACCGGAAGGACAAAGGCGCGATTCATGGGCAAGCAGATCTGGCGGCGCTGGCGGGCAGCGGTGATGGCGACGGCACTGACGCTGTCGGCCTGTGCGCCGGTCCCCGTCGTAACACCGCTGCCGGTGCCGCAGCCGGCCCGTCCTGTCCTGCCGGCACCCGCGGCCCCCCATGCGGCGACGCCGGATGGCGCTGCACGCAGCTTCGTGCAGGTGATGCGGCGGATGGAGCCTGCGGTCCAGCAGGATTGCCTGAACCGCCGCACCCGCCCGATCCGCTGCGACTTCATCTTCGTGGTCGACGACCGCCCGGGGCTGGAGCCGAACGCCTTCCAGACCATCGACCGCAGCGGCCGACCGGTGGTCGGGTTCACGCTGTCGCTGATCGCCCAGACCGTCAGCCCGGACGAGATCGCCTTCGTCGTTGGGCACGAGGCCGCACACCACATCCTGAACCACCTCGACCGCAAATCGGGGGCATCGACCGCAGCGGCGGTCGTGCTGGGCAGCCTGGCCACCGCCTATGGCGGCGACGCGGCCGCAGTCGAGCGGGCGCAGCAGATCGGTGCCTCGGTCGGATCGCGCTATTACTCCAAGGAATGGGAACTCGAGGCCGACTACCTCGGCTCGATCATCGCGCTGAACGCGGGCTATGACCCGATCAACGGCTCTCGGCTGTTCCAGAGGATCCCCGATCCGGGCAATCACGTGCTGGGCACCCACCCGTCGCGCGCGCAGCGCCTGGCGCAGGTGCGCCGCGCGGTCGAGGACGTGCAGGCGGGGCGGGTCCGCTAGATCGTGGCGGGTCCGCACACGATCGGCAGGCTGCGGTTTCGCCTTCGCGAGCTGATGGAGAAGCTGTGGGTCCGCGTGACCTCGTTCGCGGTGCTGGGGTTGGCGACGGCACTTGCGGCCTTCGCGCTGCGGCCGCTGATCCCCGACAGCCTGGCGGGGATCGTGGGTGCCGACGCGATCGAGCCGATCCTGCAGATCATCGCCTCGTCCATGCTGACGGTCACGACGTTTTCGCTGTCGATCCTGACGGCGGCCTATGCGACGGCCAGTTCGGGATCGACGCCGCGGGCGGTGCAGCTTCTGGTCCGCGACGGCGTCAGCCAGACGGTGCTGGCGACCTTCATCGGCGCCTTCGTCTTCAGCCTTGTCGGGCTGATCATGCTGCAGACGCAGCTTTACGGCGACGGCGGGCGGGTGGTCCTGTTCGCGGTCACGCTGGTGGTGATCCTGATCGTCATCGTGTCGCTGCTGCGCTGGATCAACCGACTTGGCGAACTGGGGCTGATCGGCGACAACCTGACCCGAGTAGAGCAGGCGGCCGAGGAAGCGCTGGTCGCCCGGCTGGCCGCGCCCTGGCTGGGCGGCAACCCCCTGCGTGGTCCGCCCCCGGCAAGCAGCGTCCCGATCATGTCGCCCGAGGTGGGGCATGTGCGCAACTGCGACATGCAGGCTCTGTCGGACCTGGCCGAGGATGCGGGCATCCTGATCTACGTCATGATGCAGCCCGGCGACCTGGTGCACCTGTCCAGTCCGCTCTTCCACGTCTCGCAGCGTCCGGCCGATCCGAAGTTCGACGACCGGCTGATCGCCTGCGTCACGTTGCGCCGCACCCGCAGCTTCGACCAGGACCCGCGCTTCGGCCTGGCGGTCCTGTCAGAGATCGGGCAGCGCGCTCTCTCTCCTGCCGTCAACGATCCCGGCACGGCGCAGGCGGTCACGATCTGCATGCTGCGGGTCCTGTCCCGATGGACGTCTGCGGCGACGCCAGAGGTTGTTCATCCCCGCGTCTATGTGCCCGGGCTGACCGTCGAGCAGATGCTGCGTGACAGCCTTTTGCCGCTGTCACGGGACGGTGCCGGCATGGTCGAGGTTCAGCGGACGCTGCAGGACTGCCTGCTTGCCCTGGTCCAGCTGTCACCGCCGGTCTTCGGTCGCGCTGCCGCCGACCTCAGCCGCGAGATGCTGGACTATGCGCGCAACGGCCTGTCGCTGGCAGTCGACATAGAGGAGATCGCCAACCTTTCAGGTCAGGTTTACGCTACCTGCGACGCGGTTGTGCCGTTGACGCCACTCAGCAACCCCGAGATGAAAAAAAATACGCTATAAGCAGAATAATGCTGGCTAATCGGCGGGTTTCTGCTTTAGTCGCCTCAGGTTCACACAAAAATACAAACTTTAGTGATAACATGACGCTGAGGCGTCCAGCTTGTGAAGGGGCGCCCATGATCGGCGTTGTCGTTTGGAGCAACGGATCGCGCGAAAAGGCGATCATCTGGTGCGAGGATCAGGCGACGCTGGCCTATCTGCAAGGAGCCGGGAACCTTGTCGATATCCGGCAATGGCCGCAACCGGGCGATCTTGTCGAGCTTGAAACGATGACCGTGGGCAACCTGCGCCACGCCCTGAACGTGTCGATGATCTCCGAACGGTGCTGCCCCCAGATCCCCGAAGCGTTGGCACAGTCGGATAGCACCGTGAAGCAGCCGCAACTGCGGCTGGTGTCGACGCAGGATCTGCCTGAATGCGCGGCCTCCGCTCCGTCGCATTCGCCGCTGTGCCGGACCCACGACCTGGTCCGGACCGGCGTCGCCCGCTAGGGCAATCGCCGGCCCTTGAAAGGCGCCAGCGACAGGCGCTTCCGCTCAGACTCCACGTGACAAGGCGGCAACGCCGGTCCGCGCCAGGTCCGTCAGCCCCAAGGGCCGCATGAGATCGGCAAAGGCGTCCAGCTTGGACGGCGGGCCGACCAGTTCGAAGACAAAGCTTTCCAGCGTCGAATCGACCACGTTGGCCCGGAAGATCTCTGCAATCCGAAGGGCTTCGACGCGCTTCTCGCCGTGGCCGCGAACCTTGAAAAGTCCCAGTTCCCGCTCGACCGCCGGACCTTCTACCGTCAGGTCATGCACCTCGTGAACGACGACGATCCGCCCAAGCTGCGCCTTGATCTGCTCGATCACCGACGGCGTGCCGCGCGTTACCACGGTGATGCGCGACCGGTGCCCGGTATGATCGACCTCGGCCACGGTCAGGCTGTCGATGTTGTACCCGCGCCCCGAGAAGAGCCCGATCACCCGGGCCAGGACGCCGGGTTCGTTCTCGACGAGGACGGCCAGCGTATGGCTTTCTTCGACCTGCGCATGCGGGTCGCGCAGGTCGTAGGCCGAATGGCTCGACATGCCCTTCTGGATGTTCAGTGCATTCATGGCTCTGCCCTCATCTTCTGTGCAGAAATATCGTGGAGGTGCGGGGGGCAGTGCCCCCGCGGGTTCAGACCAGAACCGCACCTTCCGATTCGATCACGCCCTGCGTCTCGGCCTCGCCCAGAAGCATCTCGTTATGCGGCTTGCCCGAGGGGATCATCGGAAAGCAGTTCTCGTGCTTCTCGACCAGCACGTCCAGGATGAAGGGACCGTCATAGTCGATCATCTGCTGGATCGCCGCATCCAAGTCCTTCGGTTCGCGCACCTGGGCGCCGGCGCAACCAAACGCCTCGGCCAGCTTGACGAAATCGGGCAGGCTGTCCGACCAGGACTGGCTGTAGCGTTCGCCATGCAGCAGCTGCTGCCACTGGCGCACCATGCCAAGGCGTTCGTTGTTCAGGATGAACTGCTTGACGGGCAGGCGGAACTGCACCGCTGTCCCCATCTCTTGCATGTTCATCAGCCAGCTGGCATCGCCAGCCACGTTGATCACCAGCGCGTCGGGATGCGCCATCTGCACGCCGATCGATGCCGGCAGGCCATAGCCCATCGTCCCCAGCCCGCCAGACGTCATCCAGCGGTTCGGGCCCTCGAAGCCAAGATACTGCGCGGCCCACATCTGGTGCTGGCCGACCTCGGTCGTGACATACCGATCGTGGCCCTTGGTCAGCGCCTCCAGCCGCTGCAGCGCGTGCTGCGGCTTGATGATCATGTCGCTGTTGCGGAAGGCCAGGCAGTTGCGGGCGCGCCATTGTTCGATCTGGGCCCACCACGCCTGCAGGCCGGCCCTGTTCACCTTGCGGCCGCGCGACTTCCAGACCTTCAGCAGGTCTTCCAGCACGTGACCCACGTCGCCGACGATCGGCACGTCGACCCGCACGACCTTGTTGATCGAGGACTGGTCGATGTCGATATGCGCCTTGACCGATCCGGGGCTGAAATCGGCGATGCGGCCGGTGATCCGGTCGTCGAAGCGCGCGCCGATGTTGATCATCAGGTCGCAGCCGTGCATCGCCAGGTTCGATTCATAGGTGCCGTGCATGCCCAGCATCCCCAGCCATCCCTTGCCAGAGGCCGGGTAGGCGCCAAGCCCCATCAGCGTCGAGGTGATCGGGAAGCCCGTCGCATCCGCCAGCTCTCGCAGCAGCTGGCTGGCGCCGCTGCCCGAGTTGATGACCCCGCCGCCGGTATAGAGGATCGGCCGCTCGGCCTGTTCCATCAGCTCGACCAGGCGGGTGATCGCGCCGATGTCGCCCTTCTTCGCGGGCTGATAGCTGCCCGTGTCCACCTGCTTGGGGCCGACATAGGTGCCGGTCGCGAACTGGACGTCCTTCGGGACGTCGATCAGCACCGGACCTGGCCGCCCCGAGGTGGCGACGTGAAACCCCTTGTGGATCGTCGCCGCCAGCTTGTCGGTGTCCTTCACCAGCCAGTTGTGCTTGGTGCAGGGCCGGGTGATGCCGACGGTATCAGCTTCCTGAAAGCCGTCGGTGCCGATCATGAAGGTCGGGACTTGGCCCGACAGGACGACCAGCGGGATGGAATCCAGCAGCGCGTCGGTCAGCCCGGTGACGGCATTGGTCGCGCCGGGGCCCGACGTCACCAGAACGACGCCCGGCTTGCCCGTGGCGCGGGCATAGCCCTCGGCCATGTGGACCGCGCCCTGTTCGTGGCGGACCAGGACGTGGGTGATGTCGTTCTGCTGAAAAATCTCGTCATAGATGGGTAGTACCGCCCCGCCCGGATAGCCGAATACGGTATCGACGCCCTGATCGCGCAGCGCTTCGACCACCATTCTCGCACCCGTCATCGTTCGGGACATCGTCTTGCTCCATCCATGCTGTTATGCGCCAAGTGCAAACATTCCGACCCGGCGTCGGCGCAAACTAGGGGCACCTCCGGGTATGGTCAATGGGGAATGGCGGGTAAAGTGACGCAGCCGAGGGGCAAATTGAAACTTTGTTTCGCGGCCTAGCGGTCAAACTGCGGTAAAGCGATCCGTGCCACCTGCTCGACGATGGGATCGACCGACAGGGGATGCGCCTCGTTCGAATGGGCACCGGGATTGCCGATGTCCTGCCAGACGCCGCCCTTGTAGATTTCGAGCGCGTCGAAGCGCGCTTTGTAGTCCATCTTGCGGCTGCCCGGCACCCAATAGCCCAGGTAGACATAGGGCAGCCCTGCCGCCCGGGCGATCTCGATATGATCGAGGATGATATAGGTCCCAAGACTGGCCGGCCGCAGGATCGGATCATAGAAGCTGTAGACGAGGCTGAGACCGTCATCGAGCACGTCCGTCAGGCAGACCGCCGCCAGGTGGTCGTCGCCCGCAATGATCTGCGACAGGTCGTCGCCGTTGCAGCGATACTCGATCACGCGGGTCTTCACCGGCGTCTCCTCGACCATGGCGGCGAATTCGAAGATGTCCATGTCGGCCATTCCGCCATCAGCGTGGCGGCTGTCGAGGTAGCGGCGGAACAGTTCGAACTGCTCCTCGGTCGCCCAGGCACTGGTGGCCAGGCGGCGGATCGCCCCGTTGCGCGACTGAACGCGCCGCTGCGTGCGAGACGGCTTGAAGTCGGCCACGCGAATGCGGGCCGACATGCAGGCCACGCAGCTTTCGCAACTGGGACGATAAAGCACGTTCTGCGAGCGCCGGAACCCCTGCCGCGACAGCGCGTCGTTCAGGTCCGCCGCGTTGTCGCCCTGCAGCGCCGTGAACAGCTTGCGCTCGGCCCGGCCGTGCAGGTAAGGGCACGGCTGCGGCGCCGTCACATAAAATTGCGGCGCATGGGGCAGGGTGTGGCGCATCAGGCAGCCCCCCTGCGGCATCTGTTCAGATAAGGCCTGGTCATGCGCGCGCTGCGAGTTCCGTTTGCCGATCCATGGGATAACGCGGCAAGCCTAGCAACGATTTCTTGACAGGCCAAGTCGGGAAACACCTAAGATACCACGCGTCATCGGCCCCGGGTTGTGTGCGTTGACTGCCCGGCCGCGACGGCTAATGTGGCCGTTATGGCCTTCGCGACCCGCATCACCCGCCTTCCGCGGCCCGTCGACCACGTCCGCGCCGCGGACGTGGCGGGGCTCTTTCCCGGCATTCCGGACCGGCTGCGCGACCTGATCGCGGGCGCCGCCGGCAGCAGCCCGTTCCTGGCCGGGCTGATCCGGCAAGAGGCGGATTGGCTGATCCCCGCGCTGGACCATGATGACGTGGTTGCGCGGGAAACCGCCGGTCTGGAGGATCTGGACGCGGACGCGCTGTCGGTCGCGCTGCGGCGGGCGAAGCGCCGGGTGGCAGCGCAGGCGGCGCTGGCCGACTTGGGCGGCGTCTGGTCGCTGGAGCAGGTCACCGGCGCGCTGTCAGATTTGGCCGACCGGGCGGTCGACCTTGCGCTGCGCGTTCATGTCGCGGCCGAGGCGCGGCGCGGCAAGCTGCCCCCGACGGCCGCCGACGCCGGCGGGATATTCGCGCTGGCGATGGGCAAGGGCGGCGCCAGAGAGCTGAATTACAGTTCGGACATCGACCTGATCGTGCTGTTCGATGAGACCGCCTATCCCGAAGACGCGCAGGCCGAGGCACGGGCCGCGCTGATCCGCGCCACCCGCCGGATGGCCGCCACACTCTCGGATGCGACCGACCACGGCTATGTCTTCCGCACCGACCTGCGCCTACGGCCGGATGCCGCGGTCACGCCGGTCTGCATCTCGACCGCCGCCGCGCTGGCCTATTACGAGGCCGAGGGCCGCACCTGGGAACGCGCGGCCTTCATCAAGGCCCGCGCCGCCGCCGGCAACATCCCGGCGGGCGAACGGTTCCTGCGGGAGCTGCGGCCCTTCGTCTGGCGCAAGCACCTGGACTTCGCGGCGATCCAGGACGCCCACGACATGCGGCTGCGGATCCGCGACCACAAGGGGCTGGGCGGACGGCTGGAGGTGCCGGGCCACAACCTCAAGCTGGGGCGGGGCGGCATCCGCGAGATCGAGTTCTTCACCCAGACGCGGCAGCTGATCGCGGGGGGGCGCGACCGCGACCTCCGGCTTCGGGACACTGTCGGAGGGCTGGCGGCGCTGGCTGAAAAGGGCTGGATCCCCGCCGACGTTGCGCAGGAGCTGACCGATCACTATCGCGAACACCGCGAGATCGAGCATCGCATCCAGATGGTGAACGACGCCCAGACCCACAGCCTGCCCAAAGAGGCCGAAGGTCTGGCAACCGTCGCCGCCCTGATGGGCGAGGACGACGTGGACGCGTGGTGCACGCGGCTGAAGGACCGGCTGGCGCGCGTCCATGCCCTGACGGAACGCTTCTTCGCGCCTGACGAGCCTGCGACCGAACGTCCGCCGCTGAGCGAGGAATCGCGCGCCATCATCCAGCGGTGGCAAGGCTATCCCGCACTGAGGTCGGACCGGGCGCAGCAGATCTTTCGGCGGATCGAGGCGCCGCTTCTGGACCGCTTGTCCCGCGCCGGCCACCCGACAGAAGCGTTGATGCGGTTCGACAGCTTCCTGTCCGGCCTGCCGGCGGGCGTCCAGCTGTTCTCGCTGTTCGAGGCGAACCCGCAGCTGATCGACCTGATCGTCGACATCTGCGGGACAGCGCCCGGGCTTGCCGGCTATCTGGCGCAGCACCCGGCGGTCCTGGACGCGGTTCTGGGGGGCAGCTTCTTCGCCCCTTGGCCGGGCGAGGCGACATTGCGGGCGGATCTGCAGACGGTGCTGCAGCGGGCGCTGTCGGCGCCGGGCGGCGGCTACGAACGCGCGCTCGACGCGGCGCGGCGATGGGCGCACGAATGGCAGTTCCGCATCGGCGTACACCATCTGCGGGGGCTTCTTGGCGCCGACGAGGCCGCGTCGCAATACGCGGAGCTTGCCGGCGCCTGCGTGGCCGCGCTCTGCCCCGTCACGGCCGAGGATTTTGCCCGGCGCCACGGGGCGCCGCCGGGTCGGGGCGCGGTCGTTTTGGGAATGGGGTCGCTTGGCGCCCGGGTCCTGAACGCCAGTTCCGACCTCGACCTGATCGTCATCTACGACGCCGACGGGGCCGAGGCGTCGGACGGTCCCCGTCCCCTGTCGGCGCGGCCCTATTACGCGCGCCTGACCCAGGCCATGGTCACCGCGCTGTCGGCACCCACGGCCGAAGGGCGGCTCTACGAGGTCGACATGCGGCTGCGCCCGTCGGGCCGCCAAGGGCCGGTCGCCACCTCGATCCAGAGCTTCGAGACCTACCAGATGACGGAAGCCTGGACGTGGGAGCATCTGGCCCTGACCCGCGCCCGGCCGGTGGCGCAGGTCGGTTTCGATGCCGCAGGACTGTCCGACCGGATCGAGGAGCTGCGGATGCAGGTCCTGGCGGCGCGGGGGCGGGACGACCGCGTGATGGCGGACCTTGCGGCCATGCGGGCGCGGCTGTTCTCGGCAAAGGGCCCCGACGGGCAGTGGGACGCCAAGCAGGGGCCGGGGCGGCTGCAGGACATCGACCTTCTGGCGCAGTCCTGCGCCCTGCGGGCTGCCGCGCCAGCGCGCACGACCGTCGCGCAACTGCGGGCAGGACACCGCGCAGGGCTGCTGGCGCCCGCCGAGGCGGACCGGTTGACCGTGATCTGGCGCAGCTTGTGGCGTCTGCATGCGTCGGCGCGGCTGCTGACCGACCGTCCGCTGGACATGGAGGAGATCGGGCAGGGCGGCCAGGCCTTCCTGCTGCGGGAAGCCGGCGCGTCCTCGCCGGAGGCGCTGGTCGAGGAATTGGCGGCCCTTGTGGCCGAGGCCGCCGCGATTATCGGGCCGAAGCTGCCTGCGGCCGAGGATCAGCCGGAGGCGAGCCGAAGCGGGTCCTCGGCCTCTTGACGGGGTGCGCCGGGGCTGGCCTGTTCGGCGGCTTCCTGCAGGTCGGCCGCGACCTCGGCCAGGTTCCTGCCGCCGATCCGGCCCAGCACCGGGATCGAGACCAACCCCTCCGGCAGGGTCGGCGCCTCTGGCGGCGTCTCGGCCTCTCCGAAGAGGCCGTGGGCGGTCTTGTCCCAATAGAAGGGGCGGGCGACGACCTCGTAGATGGCCTTCCAGCCGGCCAGGCACCCAAGCGGGAAATAGAAGTGCAGCGTCGGGACCCAGGGCATCAGGTGCCGGTGCTTGTCGCGGCGCACGGCGTAGAGGCCGACCAGGATGTTCAGCACCTCTAACCCCACGAACAGCGTGAACAGCGTCGGCACCATCCATGCCCCCACGAAACCGTCGAGCGGCGCGCGCAAAGGATGGGGGAGGCCGAAGGTCAGCAGCCAGAAGCTCCACAACACGGGGGCCAGCAGGTATTGCGACAGGGTTCCCAGGAACTGCACCTGAAACCCCCAGAAGCGCCAGGCCCCCAGGTCCCGGTGCAGCGCAACCGGGTCGCGCATGTGGACGGCCCAGGTCATCGCATAGCCCTTAAGCCAGCGCGAACGCTGCTTGACCCAGGGAAGTGCGCGGCAGTTCGCCTCTTCCTCGGTCGTCGTGTCCAGAAGTTCGGTGCGGAAGCCGCGACGGGCCAGCCGGACACCCAGATCGGCATCCTCGGTCACGTTCCAGGCGTCCCACGCGCCGATCCGTTCGAGGATATCGCGCCGAAAGAACAGCGTCGTTCCGCCAAGCGGCACGACCAGCCCCAGCCGCGCCACGCCAGGCAGCAGAACCCGGAACCATGCGGCGTATTCGACGGTGAAGCACCGGGCCAGCCAGTTCGTCCGCGGGTTGTAGTAATCCAGCACCCCCTGCAGGCATGCCACGTCCGCCGGGGCATGGGCAAAGCGGCGGGCGACCTTGTGCAGCTGGTCGGGGTCGGGGCGATCCTCGGCATCCCAAATGCCGACGATGTCGCCCCGGCAGAAGTTCAGGGCATAGTTCAAGGCGCGCGGCTTGGTCCTGATCGGCCCGTCGGGCACGCGGACCACGCGGATCCAGTGCGGCAGGCGCACGCCCGTCAACGCGGCTTCGGTCACGTTGTCGCTGGCCTCGATCACCAGCAGGATGTCGGTCAGCTCTCGCGGATAGTCGAGGCGCGACAGGCGCGCCACCAGCTTGCCCGCCACGTCGCTTTCGTGAAAGAGCGGCACCATCACCGAGATGATCGGCAGAGGGTCGTCGTCGGCAGGTTCCTCCGGCGCGGGAAGGTCACGATCGCTCTCGGCCCGACAGGCCGCGACGAACGAGGCCAGCTTCAGCAGCGCCTGAGATACAAGGGTCAGCACCGCCCAGCCCGTCAGGATGCTCACGAAGACCGCCGGCGCAAGCACCAGCCCAAGCACAAGGGCGGTCATCAGCAGGACCAGGATCGTCCCGCTGCGCTGCTGGTTCTGCGTGCGACAGCTCTCAGCGGCCGGGACGCGCGTTTCGGCCTGCCGGACAAGTCGGGTGCGGCGGTGGGCCAGGACGCCGGACTGGGCCTGATCCTCGCTGCACAGCAACATGCGGACATGGCCGAAGTCCTGCGGCAGTCGGTTCAGGCGACTGGCGAATTCCTCGGGTCGCGCGGTCGCGATCCACGTGACGCCGCCGATCCGCCGCCATGGAAGGATGCCATGGGTCAGGCAAAAGCCCGCGCCGGCCGCGTCGATCAGGCGCGGATCGGGCGGCGTCACGTCGGGATCGATCGCCGTTGTCCGCCACTGCCGCGCCAGCCCCTTGGCCAGCGCCACGGGCGTGACCACCCCCTGGGCCAGCAGCACCTTGGCCAGCGACAGGTTCCGTCGCTGCCCGATAAGAGTCGCCTTCAAAAGGTCTCCCGGATCAAGCGTCCCATCCTCGAGCAGGATCTGCCCGAGCGGCAGCGACGCCTTGGTTCCAAGCGTCGGCCCCCGCAGGATGACGCCATCATCGGCCTGCAGGTCGGACAGGTTCGCTGGCCGAGGCAGCGACAGGGGCAGGGCCATGGGCGATTCCCTTCTGGATCGCCCTTTCCTGACATGCTGTTCTTAACAACAGGTTAAAGCTGCAGCGCCTCAGCCCCGGCGCGCCTGCATCGAGTCCGCGAACCGCTTGAAGAGGTAAAGGCTGTCCTGCGGGCCAGGTGCTGCCTCGGGATGATACTGGACCGAGAAGACCGGCCTATCTTGCATGCGCAGCCCGCAATTGCTGCCGTCGAACAGGCTGACATGCGTCTCGATCACGCCCTGCGGCAGCGACTGCGTGTCGACCGCGAAGCCGTGGTTCATCGAGGTGATCTCGACCTTGCCGGTTTCGACGTCGCGTACCGGGTGGTTGGCGCCGTGGTGGCCGTGGCCCATCTTGACGGTTTTCGCACCAAGCGCCAGCGCCAGCATCTGGTGGCCGAGGCAGATCCCGAAGATCGGCATGTCCTTTTCCAGCAGGCCCTGGATCATAGGCACGGCATAGGCGCCGGTCGCCGCCGGGTCGCCGGGGCCGTTCGACAGGAACACGCCTTCGGGATTATGGGCCAGAACCTCCTCGGCCGTGGCGGTTGCCGGAAGGACGGTCACATCGGCGCCATAGGCCACCAGCGACCGCAGGATGTTGCGCTTGGCGCCGTAGTCCAGCGCCACGACCTTGAAGGGCTTGTCACTGGCGACCGGGCCGAAGCCCTTGCCCCATTCCCAGGTGCCCTGATCCCAGCGATAGCTTTGCGCGCAGCTGACATCCTTGGCCAGGTCCAGCCCGACGAGTCCCTGCCAGTCGCGGGCGCGGGCGACCATCGCCTCGATGTCGAATTTGCCGTCGGGATCATGGGCCAGCACCACGTGCGGCGCGCCCTGCTGGCGGATCGCCCGCGTCAGGCGGCGGGTGTCAACGCCGCCGATGCCGATCCGGCCCCGGCGAGACATCCAGTCGGTCAGTTCCGATGCGGCGCGCCAGTTCGACGGCTCGGTCGGGTCCCACCTGACGACGATGCCGCTGGCCACGGGGTCCTGCGCCTCGTCATCCTCCGGCGTGACGCCAGTGTTGCCGATATGGGGGAAGGTGAAGGTCACGACCTGGCTGGCATAGGAGGGATCGGTCATGATCTCCTGGTAGCCGGTCATCGCCGTGTTGAAGACCAGTTCGGCCACGACTTCTCCGGGTGCGCCGAAGCCCTGGCCGTAGAAGACGGTTCCGTCGGCAAGCGCTAGGCAGGCGGTCGGTTTTGCGGCCATGTCGGCACCTCTGGTCTGAAATCAGCCGGTGAATAGGGGCCACGCGCCCCAAGGTCAAGTCGCTCCGACCGCCGCCGTCACGCACTGCCGCTTGATAAGCGGGGGCGGGGGAACTAGATCGCAGTCTTTCCGGCGCATCCCCGCGCCCTCAGTCACGGAGACGGGATCATGGAACTGCGCACCAGGCTGCAGGCGGCGACCAAGGAGGCCATGAAGGCCAAGGACAGCGCGCGGCTGTCGACGCTGCGCCTTATCGGCGCCGCCATCAAGGACCGGGAGATCGCGGCTCGCGGTGGCGAGGGCGACGAGACGCTGAACGAGGGCGACCTGGTGCTGATCCTGTCGCGCATGGTCAAGCAGCGCCAGGAATCCGCCAAGGCCTATGAAGAGGGCGGCCGGCTGGAGCTGGCGGCCAAGGAAGAGGACGAGATCCGGATCATCCAGGAGTTCCTGCCGCGCCAGATGACAGAGGCCGAGACCCGCGCCGCCATCGACGCGGCCATCGCCGACATCGGTGCAGAGGGGATCCGCGACATGGGCCGCGTCATGGCGACGCTGAAGGACCGCCATGCCGGGCAGATGGACTTCGGTGCCGTGGGACCGGCCGTGAAGGCCCGCCTTCTGGCGTGATTTTCGGGTCGTGACGATCAAGGGGCGGCAGTCGCGTCTGCCGCCCCTTTTCCTTCGATTGGGGCGCCATCCGGATCAGGGCCTCAAGCGCCCGATGGCGCGCGTCAGTTCATCGCGCAGCGCCCGACGTTCCTCGGGCGTGAGAAACGCGCCAAGCTCGATCTCGCGCTGGCCGTCGGTCAGGGTCAGGTAATCCTCGACGGGTCCCTTGCGGATGGCCGCGCGCACCCAATAGCTGTTCGTCTGCCATTCCCGCACCGGGCGCCCCGGATCGCTGCGCCGGACCTGCAAGCGGTCGCGGTCGAGCACCAGTTCCTCTCGGGTCTGGCCCGTGCGATAGCTGTGCTGGATCGCCAGCCAGACGCCGCCGATGGCGATCAGCATGAAGGGCAGCAGCCCCCACAGCACCTGCGTCCCGAGCACCGCCAGGATCGGCAGCAGCAACAGCACCGCCGTTGTCCCGATGAACCACACGAAGCCCTTGCGGGGCAGAGAGCGGTGCGGCCACAGGGTCACTGTTTGCAAAACGGCCCCGGACGCATCCGGGGCCGTTTCCGTCCATTGATATGGCATGGGCCTTAGTGGACCGGAGTGCGGTCCCAGTCCTCGCGCTTGGGCAGCTGCTCGAACGTGTGTTCGGGCGGGGGCGAGGGCAGGGTCCATTCCAACGTGTCGGCGTACTCGTTCCAATAGTTGTTCTGGGTCACGCGTTTGCCGGCGAACAGGGTGTAGGCCATGATGCCGAAGAAGAACAGGAACGACGCGAAGGACAGATAGGCACCCCACGAGCTGATCGCGTTCCAGTAGGCAAACTCGACCGGATAGTCGATGTAGCGGCGCGGCATGCCTTGGCGGCCCAGGAAGTGCTGCGGGAAGAAGGTCAGGTTGGCGCCGATGAACATCATCCAGAAGTGCAGCTTGCCGGCCCATTCCGGATATTGGCGGCCCGACATCTTGCCGATCCAGTAGTAGATGCCGGCGAAGATCGCGAAGACCGCGCCGAGCGACATGACGTAATGGAAGTGCGCGACGACGTAGTAGGTGTCGTGATAAACGCGGTCCAGCGGCGCCTGCGACAGCACCACGCCGGTGACGCCGCCGACGGTGAACAGGAACAGGAAGCCGAACGCCCAGAGCATCGGCGTCTTGAACTCGACCGAGCCGCCCCACATCGTCGCGATCCAGGAAAAGACCTTGATGCCCGTGGGCACGGCGATCGTCATGGTGGCCAGCATGAAGTAGCTCTGCTGGGTCAGCGACATGCCGACGGTGTACATGTGGTGCGCCCACACGACGAAGCCCAGGATGCCGATCGCGGCCATGGCCAGAACCATCGGCAGGTAGCCGAAGATCGGCTTCTTCGAGAAGGTCGCGATGACGTGGCTGATGATGCCGAAGCCCGGCAGGATGATGATGTACACTTCCGGGTGGCCGAAGAACCACAGGATGTGCTGGTACAGCACCGGGTCGCCGCCCCCGGCCGGGTTGAAGAAGTTGGTCCCGAAGTTGCGGTCCATCAGCAGCATGGTGATGGCGCCGGCCAGGACGGGCAGGGCCAGCAGGATCAGCCAGGCGGTGATGAAGACCGACCAGGCGAACAGCGGCACCTTGAACAGCGTCATGCCGGGGGCGCGCATGTTCAGGAAGGTGGTGATGATGTTGATCGCGCCGACGATGGACGAGGCGCCCGATACGTGTACGGCGAAGATCGCCAGGTCCATCGAATAACCGCCCTCGCTGGTCGACAGCGGCGGATAGAGGACCCAGCCCACGCCCGAACCCAACTGCTGCGAACCGCCCGGCGTCAGCAGCGAGGCGATGCCGAGGCAGAGGCCTGCGACATATAGCCAGTAGCTGAGGTTGTTCATGCGCGGGAAGCTCATGTCCGGGGCGCCGATCTGCAGCGGCATGAAGTAGTTGCCGAAGCCGCCGAACAGCGCCGGAATCACCACGAAGAACATCATCAGCACGCCGTGATACGTGATCATCACGTTCCACAGGTGGCCGTTCGGGGTGCATTCGGCCGCGGCGTCGGCGATGAAACGCGCGCCTTCGAGGCACATGTACTGCACGCCGGGCTCGTGCAGTTCCAGCCGCATGTAGACGGTGAAGCTGACCGAGATCAGGCCGGCGACGGCGGCCGTGAACAGGTACAGGATGCCGATGTCTTTGTGATTGGTGGACATGAACCAGCGGGTGAAGAACCCGCGCTGGTCATGATGGTCGTCGTGGCCGTGTGCGGCTGCGTCTGCCATACCCGAACTCCCTCAAGATGTCTTCGAGCCGGCCTGGCAGACCGGCGTAATCACGCGGTGTTTAGACCAGAGGCGCGGACCGGGCAATGCGTCACTGTGGTCTTGAACCACAAGCCCCCGCCAGAATATCACATCGGGCGGGGGCAATGGCCTGCGAACCTGCGGCGCATCGCCGCAGGACCCGTTACTCGGCCGGGGCATCCGGCGAAACGCTGGCCAGGTAGGCCGCGACATCGGCCTGCCCCCGGTTCAGCTTGAAGGTCATCTTGCTGCGCACCGAATCGTCGCCGGACTTTTCCTCGACCCATGCGGTGGGGTCGGTGACATAGGCGGCCAGCTCTTCCTCGGTCCAGACGAAGTCGGGATTGGCTTCCTTCGCAGCCAGGATGCCGTCGCCGTAGTTATAGCCCTCCATGTGGGCGATGGGCGCGCCGACGATGTTCCACAGGTTCGGGCCGACGCCGCCGCCCTTGACGATATCGGTGCCGGTGTCGTCCTGGATCATGTGGCAGGCCCGGCACTTGCGGAATTCCTTTTCGCCCGCGGTGGCGTCTCCGGCCTCTTGTGCGACGGCGGGAATGGCTAGGGTCGCGCCCACAAGGGCACCAACGATGGCTGCTTTCATGCGTCTTTTTCCTCACTCGACCCGGATGGGCTATGTCTCCACGGGCAACCTACATGCAAGATCTGCAAGGAATCCAGCTACCGAAAGGTCGCAAGACGAAAATTGATCACTCCGCCTCGAAAACCGTGTCGAACGCCTGGCGCAGCGCCACGTCCAGATCCGCCATGGCGACCGGCAAGCCGAGGTCGACCAGCGAGGTGACCCCGTGCCCGCTGATCCCGCAGGGGACGATGCCGCCGTAGTGACCGAGGTCCGGGTCGACGTTGACGGAGATGCCGTGGAAGCTGACCCAGCGGCGCAGCTTGACGCCGATCGCCGCGATCTTGTCCTCGCGCATGCTGCCGTCGGGCAGGGCGGGCTTGTCGGGGCGGGCGACCCAGACGCCGACCCGGCCGTCGCTGATCTGGCCGCTGACGCCGAATTGTGCCAGCGCCTCGATCACCCAGGCCTCCAGCCGGGCGACGAAGGCGCGGACGTCGCGGCCGCGGCGGTTCAGGTCCAGCATGACATAGGCGACCCGCTGCCCCGGCCCGTGATAGGTATATTGCCCGCCGCGCCCGGACGGATGCACCGGAAAGCGCGCCTCCAGCAGATCCTGCGCCCGCGCGCTTGTCCCGGCGGTATAGAGCGGCGGGTGCTCGACCAGCCAGATGGCCTCGGGTGCGTTGCCGGCATGGATGGCGGCCACGCGCGCCTCCATGAACGCGACCGCGTCCTGATAGGGCGTCAGCCCGTCGCTGATGATCCATTCAACCATGCCCGGGATGTGGCGCGGGGCAGGGCGGCCGTCAATGACGATATTTCCGCGCACGGGGGCAAGAATGCCCCTTTTCATCGGCCCGCGGCTCGGCTATCAGGCGGCCACTGCCCGGATGCGGTCGTGGCGGAATTGGTAGACGCGCAGCGTTGAGGTCGCTGTTCCTTAACCGGAGTGGAAGTTCGAGTCTTCTCGACCGCACCAACATTTCTCTGAAGAACGATGCCCTGGCACTGCCTGCTGTCGATGCAGACCCGCAGGGGTGGTGCGCGCAGAGGTTGCAATTCGAAACCGCCGCCGCGCCCTGGCACTGGGGAACAATCCATGCGCAGGCGTGTTCAAGAACACATGACAACTGCCGCGCCGTTCCCTGTACGATCCTGTGTCGCGATCCCCGGGCCCCTGCCGGACGGTGCGCTGCGAATCCTCATGATCTGCCCGCCGCTTCCCAGCCATCTCAGGGCCTTCGAGGCCATCGGCAACGAGCTGCTGGCGCGGGGCCACCAGGTCATCTTCCTGGCCGAGCCGGATGCGGGCGTCTCGGCCCATCACGTCGTCCATGCGCTGCCGCCGGACACGGCCTTACCGCACGGTCGGGGCTTCATCCGCGACATCCGCGCCGGTGCACGGCGGACCGACCGGCTCTGCCGCTTCGGGCCGCAGATTATCACCGAACTGTCCCCTGACCTGATCCTGGGCGACCAGACCGAGCCTGCCGCAGGCCTGCTGTCGGAAGCCCTGGGGGTGCGGATGCTCTCGGTTGCCTGTGCGTTGCCGTTCGATCCGGAGCCGGGCGTGCCGCTGCCCTTCCTGGGCTGGCCCTACGATCCGACCGAGGACGGCCTGCGGCGCAACGACGGCGGCCAGACGGTTGCGCGGCTGCTGATGACCCCGCATCGGAAGGTGATCGGGGACTGGGCGAACCGCTGGGGGCTTGGGAGGCGAGAAAGCTTCGCCGACTGTCTTTCGCCCCTGGGGACGCTGGCGCAGACCGTTCCGGGCTTCGATTTCCCGCGGCCCGTCAGCAGCGGCCGCCTGGTCGAACTTGGCCCCTTTCGCCGCAACCCGCCGGAAACATTCCCCCGTGACATCAAGCCCGACACGGCGCGGCCGCTGGTCTATGTGTCCCTTGGCACGCTGCAGGGGCACCGCTGGCCGTTGATGGCGCGAATCGCGCGGGCCTGTCGAAACCTGGGCGCGCAGGTGATCGTCTCGCACGGGAACATGCTCGAGGCCGCGACGGCCGCCCGGATCGACGCCGACTGGGTGCGTAGCTTCGTGCCGCAACGGGCGGTGCTGGCGCGTGCGGACCTGTGCGTGACGCATGGCGGACTGAACACCACGCTCGAGTGCCTGGTGCAGGGGGTGCCGATGCTGGCGATCCCCTTGGCGCATGACCAGCCGGGCGTGGCGGCGCGGATCGAGCGGTCCGGCGTCGGCCTGCGCCTTTGCCGAATGTCGCGCGGGCAAGGCCGGATCGAAGCCGCGCTGTCGCGGCTGCTCTCCGAGCCGGGTTTCGCCGCGAATGCCCGCGGCATGGCCGCGGCGGCCAGCCAGTTGCCGGGTGCCGCCGGTGCCGTCGAGCAGATAGAGCGTCTATTGACCTTGCGGGGCAGGAATGCGGCAAGAGCAGGCTGAAACTGATGCGCCCCCTGGGCCACCCGAAATGCGCGACAGCCGCAGCGCCATGCTGCGCGGCACGCTGAACCGCTGCCCGTGCTGCGGCGAGGGGCGTGTCTTCAGCGGCTACCTCAAGATCGTGCCCCGCTGCGAGGCCTGCGATGAGCCGCTTGGCGCATATCCCTCGGCCGACGGGCCGGCGTTCTTCACCATCACGATCATGATGCTTCTGCTGATCCCGATGATCGGCTTTGGCTGGACGGTGTTCCGGTCCGACCCCATGACCCTGCTGATCGGGCTGATCATCATAACGACGATCATGACGCTTGTTCTGCTGCGCTTCGTGAAGGGCGCCTTTCTCGGCTATCTCTGGGCGCATGACGAGCGGGACCGAGGCTCCTAGGGGGCAAAGACCTCGGGCTGGTCGATCCGCAGGCGCGCGACGATGCCCACGATATGGCTCAGATGCGTGCGCAGGGCGGATGCCGCCGCCTCTGGGTCGCGGTCGCGCAGGGCCTGCAGGATCTGGCGGTGCTCGAGGTGGGCGCTCGAGGCGCTGAAGGCCAGCGACAGATAGCGGGCCCGGTCCATGTGTCCCTTGTTGTCCTTGACCAGGGTCCAGACGAAATCGCAGCCCGCCGCCTGGCAGATGTCGCGGTGGAAGCGGTCGTCCAGCGCGTGGAACTCGGCCCGCCGGTCGCCCTTGATCGCGGCGTCCTGCAGGTCGATCAGCCGTTCCAGGCCGTCGAAGTCAGCAGGCGTCAGCGTCGTTGCCGCAACGCGCATCGTTGCCTCCTCCAGCGCGGAGCGTATGAAATAGGCCTGCGTGACGGCCTCCTCGGAGATTGCCGTCACCGTGGTCGCCCGCTGGGGGCGGATCTGGATGAAGCCCAGCTGCGACAGCCGATAGAACGCGTCCCGGACGGGTTGGCGCGACACACCCGTCTGCGCGGCGACCTCGGCCTCTGACAGCTTCGTGCCGGGCGGCAGCGACAGGTTCACGACGCTGGCATAGAGCGCCTCGAACACTTGGTCCGTCACGGTTCTGGGGCGCAGGTCCTCGGGCAGGGGAGGCGACCGGAAGTTTGGCTGGGGCATCTTGCGGCTCCGGTTGACCCGTCTCGTAAACTAGCATATTACCAGACCAGCCCGATGGCAAGCGAGTCGGAGGAGGATCGCGTGGCACTACTGGCAGAGGACCGTTTGCTTCCCGTTGAGCCGCACGTTCGCGAGCTGGCGCGCGCGCTCTATGATGGGGTCCGCGACCTGCCGATCCTGTCGCCGCACGGCCATACCGATCCGCGCTGGTTCGCCGAGGATCAGCCCTTTCAGGACCCGGCGCAGCTGTTCGTGACGCCGGATCATTATGTGTTCCGGATGCTCTGTTCGCAGGGCGTGCCACTGACGGACCTGGGGGTGCCGCGCGTCGACGGCGGGCCGACGGAAACCGACGGCCGCAAGATCTGGCGGCTCTTCGCCGGACACTATCACCTGCTGCGTGGCACCCCGTCGCGGTTGTGGCTGGACCACAGCTTCCAGCATGTCTTCGGCATCGACCGCCGTCTGTCGGCCGACACTGCGGACTGGTATTATGACCATATCGCTGACTGCCTGGCGCAGCCCGAGTTCCGGCCCCGCGCCCTTTTCGACCGCTTCGGGATCGAAGCCATCGCCACCACCGAACCCGCGACCGATGACCTGCACTGGCACAAGATGATCCGCGACAGCGGCTGGCAGGGCAGGGTGATCACCGCCTATCGCCCCGACGGCGTGATCGACCCCGAGATGGCAGGCTTTGCCGACAACATTGCGCTGATGGGCGAACAAACGGGCTTCGACACGACGACCTGGGCCGGCTATCTGGATGCACACCGCGCGCGCCGGGCGTTCTTCATTCGGCACGGCGCGACCTCCAGCGACCACGGTCATGCCAGCGCCCGGACCGAGGATCTGCCACAGGAAGATGCGGCGGCGCTGTTCGCCAAGGCTTTGCGCGGAGAATACACCGCAGAGGAGGCCGACGCCTTCCGCGGCCACATGCTGACCGAGATGGCGCGGATGAGCCTCGAGGACGGTCTGGTGATGCAGATCCATCCCGGCGCGCGCCGCAACCATTCGGACCAGGTGCTGGCGACCTTCGGCCGCGACAAGGGCTTCGACATCCCCGGCCGCACCGACTATGTGACGGCGCTGCGCCCGCTCTTGAATGCGGTTGGAATGGACCCGCGCCTGACGGTGATCCTGTTCACGCTGGACGAGACGTCCTATGCCCGCGAACTTGCGCCCCTGGCTGGCGTCTGGCCCTGCCTGCGGCTTGGTCCGGCGTGGTGGTTCCACGACAGCGCCGAAGGAATGCGCCGTTTCCGCGAGATGACGACGGAAACGGCCGGCTTCTACAACACCGTGGGGTTCAACGACGATACCCGCGCCTTCTGCTCGATCCCGGCGCGTCATGACGTCGCCCGGCGGGTCGATTGTTCCTATCTGGCGACCCTTGTCGCCACGGGCCGTCTTGCGGAAGACGAGGCGCCCGAGGTCGCGCACGACCTGACCTATGGCCTGGCAAAGCGGGCCTACAAGCTCTGAGCTTCATATTTGGGAGGATAAGATGAAGTTCCTGACCACCACCGTTGCCGCGCTGCTGACATCGGCGAGCATCGCCGGCGCCTGCGAGATCACGCTGCGCTCGTCCGACACCCATCCCGACGGCTATCCGACGGTCGAGGGCGTGAAAGCCATGGCCGAAGAGGTCCGCGAAAAGACCGACGGCCGCATCTGCATCGAGGTCTTCGCATCGTCCCAGCTGGGCGAGGAAAAGGACACCATCGAGCAGACACAGTTCGGCGTCATCGACATGGTCCGCGCCAGCTTCGGGTCGTTCAACGACATCGTGCCGGTCACGCAGCTGATGTCGCTGCCCTATCTGTTCCGCTCGGTCGACCACCAGCACGCCGTGATGGACGGACCCATCGGCGAGGAGATCGGCGCTGCCTTCGAGGAGCGCGACCTGGTCGCGCTGGCCTATTACGACGGCGGCTCGCGCAGCTTCTACAACTCGCAAAAGCCGGTCCAGTCCATCGAGGATCTGGAAGGCATGAAGTTCCGCGTGATGCAGAACGACGTCTTCGTCGACATGATGGACGCGCTTGGCGCCAACGCCACGCCGATGCCCTATGGCGAGGTCTACTCCTCGATCCAGACCGGCGTCATCGACGGGGCCGAGAACAACTTCCCCAGCTATGACAGCTCGGGCCATGCCGAGGTGGCCAGGTACTTTACCCTGGACGAGCACCTGATGGTGCCGGAACTGGTCGCCATGTCGAAGGTGACCTGGGACAAGCTGAGTCCCGAGGACCAGCAGATCATCCGCGAGGCGGCCCGCAATTCGGCCACCGTGCAGCGTGAGCTGTGGGCCGAGCAAGAGCGTGCGTCGGAGGAGAAGGTCATCGCCGCGGGCGCCGAGGTGATCCGCGACATCGACAAGACCGCGTTCATCGAGGCGATGGCCCCGGTATATGAGAAGTACGTCACCACCCCCGAGGCGCAGGACTTGGTCAAGCGCATCCAGGAAACCGAGTGACCGACCGGCCGCCTGCAGTTCCGCAGGCGGCCCTTTTCCTTGCGGGGGGCGCGAGATGCGCGACACGTTGATCCGGATGGCAAGGGTGACCGGCGCGGTCGCCAAGGCCGGATTATGGCTTGCCGGGGTAGGGCTGGTCCTGATGACCGCCTTCGTTTTCGCGCAGGTCGTCTATCGCTATGTTCTGGGCACCAGCCTGTTCTGGGCCGAGCCCGCCGCGGTCATGCTGATGGGCTGGTTCATCTTCCTGGGCGCCGCCGTGGGGGTCAAGGAAGGCTATCACCTGTCCTTCGACGTGGGCCTGATGGTCGTCCCGGAGAGCTGGCGGCCGTGGTTTCACAGCCTGTCGGACCTTGTCGTCACCGCCTTCGGCTTTGGCATGGCCTGGTACGGCTGGCAGCTGGCCGCGCGTGCGGCATCCGGCGTCGTGCCGGGCCTGGGCATTTCCCGCCTTTGGGATTTCGCGCCGGTAATTGCCGGCGGCGTTCTGCTGATGCTCTTCTCGGTCGAGCGCATCCTGCGCCGCGCCGCCGGCCTGAAGACGATGCGCTTCGGCGACATGGACGATGCCGCCGATGGAGAGGTTGACGCCACCGCCACCGGCGCCCCCGCGCGCGACATGCTGCAGGGCGATGCCCCGCACCGCACGGTCAAGGAGTAGGCCGATGGAATACTGGATCCTCTTCGGCAGCTTCGCCGGACTTTTGCTGATCGGCACCCCGGTCGCGTTCTGCCTGGGCGCGGCCAGCTTCGCCACCGTCCTCTATCTCGGCCTGCCGCCCGTCGTGGTGTTCCAGCGCCTGAACAGCGGGATCTCGGTCTTCGCGCTGATGGCCATCCCGTTCTTCATCTTCGCGGGCGACCTGATGGTGCGCGGCGATATCGCGCGGCGCCTGGTGGCGCTTGCGGGCGCGATGGTCGGGCACCTGCGCGGCGGTCTGGGGCAGGTGAACATCATGGCGTCGCTGATGTTCGGCGGCGTGTCCGGATCCGCCGCGGCGGATGCCAGCGCCGTGGGCGGCCTGATGGTGCCGCAGATGAAGGCGCGCGGCTATGACGTCGACTTCGCGGTCAACATCACGGTTGTCAGCTCGATCATCGCGCTGATGATCCCGCCCAGCCACAACATGATTATCTACTCCATCGCGGCGGGGGGGCGGCTGTCGATCGCCGACCTGTTCACCGCCGGCATCATTCCGGGCATGCTGCTTGCGCTGATGCTGATGGGGGCCAGCTGGTGGGTCGCCCGCAAGAAGGGCTATCCGACCGAGCCTTTCCCCGGCCTGCGCATGCTGGGCACGCTGTTCGTGTCGGCCCTGCCGGGGCTGATCCTGATCGCCATCATCTTCGGCGGCGTCCGGTCAGGCATCTTCACGGCGTCCGAAAGCAGCAACATCGCGGTCGTCTATGCGCTGCTGGTGACGGCGCTGGTCTATCGCAGCCTGCCGTGGTCCGAGTTCGTCGAGGCCACCAAGGGCGCGGTTCGCACCACCGCCATGGTGCTGCTGGTGATCGGCACCGCCGCCTGCTTCGGCTGGCTCTTGGCCTATCTGCGCGTGCCCACTCAGCTGGTCGAGACGCTGCAGAACGTGTCCGACAACCCGCTGGTGATCCTTCTCTTGATGAACCTGATCCTGCTGGTGCTGGGCACCTTCATGGACATGTCGCCGCTGATCGTGATCACCACGCCGATTTTCCTGCCGGTCGCCACCGCCTTCGGCGTCGACCCGGTGCATTTCGGCGTCATCCTGATCCTGAACCTTGGAATCGGGCTCTGCACGCCTCCGGTGGGTGCCGTGCTGTTCGTCGGCTGCGCCGTCGGCCGCATCAGCATCTGGCAGGCGATGCGGACGATCTGGCCCTTCTACGGCGCTGCGTTCCTGACGCTGATGCTGGTGACCTACATTCCCGCCCTCTCCCTTTGGCTGCCTTCGGTGTTCAGATGAGCGATCCCCTCCGTTCCGTCCTTGCGCATTCGCCCGACCTCATGGTCGTCCGCTTCGATTTCCGGACCGGCGATCAGGGCGCGCTGCACAGCCATCCGCATGTGCAATCGACCTTCGTCCAGTCCGGGCGGTATCGCTTCACCGTCGATGGCCAGGAATCCGAGGTTGGGCCGGGCGAGGCCTTCATTATCCCATCGGGCGCCGAACACGGCTGCCTGTGCCTTGAAGGGGGCGTGCTGATCGACAGCTTCACCCCCCGCCGCGACGACTTCTTGTGAAAGGATCCACCATGACCCATGTCGAGACCCGCCACGCGATCCACCCGGACCACGCCAAGGGCATGGATACCGGAATGCTGCGGCAGCATTTCCTTGCCCAAGGCCTGTTCGCGGAAGGACAGATCCGGCTGGTCTATACGCATTACGACCGCTTCGTGATCGGCGGCGCGGTGCCGGACGGCTCCAGCCTGGTGCTGGATGCCATCGAGGAGACGAAGACCCCCAGCTTCCTTGATCGCCGCGAAATGGGCATCGTCAACATCGGCGGCAATGGCCGGGTCGAGGCCGGGGGCCAGGGCTGGGACATGGCGCAGGGCGACGTGCTGTATCTGGGCGCGGGGTCGGGGGCGGTGACCTTTTCGGGGCAGGGGCGGTTCTACATCACCTCGGCCCCCGCGCATCGGCAGCTGCCCTGCCGCCTGGTGACCGTGGCGGATGCCAAGGAGGTCAAGATGGGCGCGGCCGAGACCTCGAACAAGCGCACCATCAAGCAGTTCATCCACCCGTTGGTGATGGAAAGCTGCCAACTGGTGCTGGGCTATACCACGCTTGAGGACGGGTCGGTCTGGAACACCATCCCCAGCCACGTCCACGACCGGCGGATGGAAGCCTACCTCTATCACGGGATGGAGCCGCAGTCGCGCGTGCTGCACCTGATGGGCGAGCCGCAGGAAACCCGCCACATCTTCGTCGCCAACGAGGAGGCCGTGCTGTCGCCCACCTGGTCGATCCATTCCGGAGCGGGCATCGGCAGCTATACCTTCATCTGGGCCATGGCCGGCGACAATGTCGACTATACCGACATGGACTTCATCCAGCCGGAGGACATGCGGTGAACCCCTTTTCACTGGAGGGACGGACGGCGCTTGTGACTGGGGCCAATACGGGCATCGGTCAGGCCATTGCGGTGGCGATGGCCCAGGCTGGGGCGGATGTCATCGCCAGCGGCCGCCGCGACTGCGACGAGACGCTCGAGATGATGGGGTCCGGGCGCAGCTTGACGCTGGATTTTGCCGACCCGATGGCCGCCCGCGACGTCTTTGCGGCCAATCGGGTCGACGTCCTGGTCAACAACGCGGGCATCATCCGCCGCGACGACGCGGTCGACTTCAGCGAAGCCGACTGGGACGCGGTGATGGACGTGAACGCCAAGGCACTGTTCTTCACCTGCCAGGCTTTCGCCCGCGCCGCCCTGCCGCGGGGCATGGGCAAGATCGTCAACATCGCGTCCCTGCTGTCCTTCCAGGGCGGCATCCGGGTGCCGTCCTACACGGCCTCCAAACATGGCGTCGCCGGGCTGACCAAGCTGATGGCGAACGAATGGGCCGCAAAGGGCCTCAACGTGAACGCCATCGCGCCGGGCTATATCGAGACCAACAATACCGAGGCCCTGCGCGGCGATCCGGATCGGTCGAAGGCGATCCTCGACCGCATTCCTGCGGGCCGGTGGGGCCGACCCGACGACATCGCGCAGACGGCCGTGTTCCTGGCTGCACCCGCCTCTGACTACATCAACGGCGCGATCCTGAATGTCGACGGAGGATGGCTTGCAAGGTAGGTTGCACCGCCCGCCCTCCGACGCACCGGCAGGAATCGTCCATCTCGGCCTCGGCGCGTTCTTCCGCGCTCACGGGGCCGTGTTCATCGCGGAGGCCATGGAAGCGACGGACGGCGATTGGGGCATCATTGGCGTCTCGTTGCAGTCGCCCGGCACGCGTGACCGGCTGAAGGCGCAGGGCTGGGCCTATACCGCGCTGGAACTTGGCCCCGAGGGAGAGGCCTCGCAGGTCGTCACCGTCCTGCGCGACGTGCTGGTCGCCCCCGAGGATCCGCAGGCTGTGCTGGACGCCATGGCCGCGCCCACGGTTCGGATCATCAGCTTGACGGTCACAGAGAAGGGCTACTGCCACGAACCTTCGACCGGCCGGCTGAACGCGGACCACCCCGACATCCGCCACGACATCTCGAACCCGCTGCCGAAGTCCGCGCCCGGCTTTCTGGTGCGCGCGCTCCAGGCTCGGCGGGCGGCGAACCTGCCGCCGTTCACGGTACTTTGCTGCGACAACCTGCCTGAAAACGGCCGCGTCGTGCGGGGCGTGGTGATGGACCTCGCCCGCCTGATCGATCCGGCGCTGGCGTCCTGGATCGAGGAGAAGGGCGCCTTCCCCTCGACCATGGTGGACCGGATCGTCCCGGCGACCACGCCCGCCGACCTCGATCGGCTGGAGGCCCTGACCGGCCAGCGCGACGAGGCCCCCGTCATGCACGAGCCCTTCCGCCAATGGGTCGTCGAAGACCGCTTCGCGGACGGCCGCCCCGATCTGGCGGCGGTGGGCGTGCAACTGGTCGACGACGTGACCCCGTTCGAGCACATGAAGCTGCGGATGCTGAACGGCACCCATTCCAGCCTCGCGTACCTCGGCTACTTGGCCGGGCACGAGACCATCGCGGACACGATGGCCGATCCCGTCTTTGCGCGCTTCGTCGACCGGCTGTGGACCGAGGAGATCATCCCGGCCCTGACGCCCCCTCCGGGCGAGGACCTGCACGCCTATGCCCGTGCCCTGCACGACCGGTACGCAAATCCGGCGATCCGGCACCGGACCTGGCAGATCGCCATGGACGGCAGCCAGAAGCTGCCGCAGCGGATCCTGGGCACCATCGCCGAAAGGCGCGCGGCAGGCCGCCAGGTGCCGGGGCTGACTTTGGCTGTCGCGGCATGGATGCGCTATGCCTCGGGGCAGGACGAGGCCGGGCGGGCGATCGAGGTCAAGGACCCGCTTGCCCCGCAGCTCGCCGCCCTCTGGCGCGACGATCCCGCCGAGACGGTGGCGGGCTTCCTCTCCCTCTCTCAGGTGTTCCCACCCGCTTTGCGCGACGACGCTGGCTTCGCCGCCGACCTGACAGAGGCCCTGCGACGCCTTGTCCGAGACGGTGCGCGCGCCGCAGCTGATGTCTGACGAACATGGTTGGGGCCGCGGCAGGCTGGGTCGCCGCTGCAGTCTTGCTCGGCAGCGGGAGAGTAACCGGTGGCCGGAGCGCATCGATCCCAGCAGCAGGACAGACCGACCGGTGCAGGTTCGGCTGGATTACTGAGGGCGAGGGTGGCCGGTTCTGGAGTTGACCTTCCTCTGCACCTCTCAGCGCCCAGATGGAGGAGCAGGGCCTCCTCACGAAGCCGACGCTTTCCGCTCTGCCGGCGGTGCGGAGCGTCAGTTCCCGCTATGTTTTTGCTACGCCTCGTCAGGAGATACGGTGTCGGCAAGTGCCAGAGCCTGCGGATCTCGCTCAGGCGCACAAGCGGCTAATTGCGCGACTGAGGGACGAGTAAGGATCGGAAGCTGCTTCAATATTGCTGAAGCAAAGCTGGACATGTCCGCTTGCAGCACTATTGCTTCGCGGCAACAGCCTGCGAACCAGCCCGGACCGCTAGATCGCCTTTGACACCTGGAGGGGGGGGCACGGCCGCCGATCATCGCGGCGGGGAACCGCGCAGTCGAGAAGACACGCTGCTTTCGGAGCGGCACAAGGCCTCGAGGCTGTGCAACAGGCTGTTCGGGGGCAAAGGATCTGGGGCCTCGGGGACTGTCGCCAGATCGCATCGTGGCTGAAGGAAGCACCGGGTGCGCGATCTTCTCGGGTAGCGATGGCGTGCTCCGGTGTCCGAGAGGCGGATTTCTGAGCGCCGGGAGGAGGCCGCCGAGCGAACTGCTGGCGACGCTGATGCGGCCAATGGCACCAAGGTTTCGGGCGCCGCTTGAACGGTGTTGTGCAGCAACGGCAGCTTGGCCCTGCGGCCGCGCTGCGGCTGGTCCCTCAGGCGCCGGCGCTCAGGGCGTCCACTGCGGTCGGGACGAGCGCGCCGCGGTGGCGGATGACCTGGCGGCTCAGGGCATGACCCGCCACGATGGCGGTGGCGCAGTCGGTGCCAGAGAGCCAGGCGGCAAGGTAGCCCGCGTTGAAGCTGTCACCGGCAGCGGTGGTGTCCAGCGGCGTCTCGGGGGCGAGGTCGGCGACCTCTCCGTTGCCCTCGAAGCCCCCGAAGGCCATTGCGCCGCCGCCGTTCTTGACGACGACCTGTCCCGCACCCGCGGCAAGATAACGCGCGACGGTCGCGGCAGGGTCGGTGTCGCCGAAGAAGGCGGCCTCGTCGTCGAAGCTGGGCAGGACCAGGTCGGCCTCTCCGGCGGCGGCCTGGACGGCGGCGCACATCGTCGCCGCGTCGGGCCAGAGGCGCGGGCGCAGGTTCGGGTCGAAGACGATGGTGGTCCCGGCAGCTTTGGCGCCCCGCAGCGCGGCCAACAGGTTCGCGCGACCCTCGGGCGGCAGGATCGCCAGGGTGATGCCCGACAGATAAGCCAGTCGGCAGCCGTCCAGTGCCCCCGACAGAACCGCCGGATCGTCGGCCAGGCGCCGCGCGGCCGATGTGTCGCGCCAGTAGGCGAAGCTGCGTTCGCCGTCCCTCAGGCTGATGGCATAAAGGCCGATTTCGCGGTCGGGTTCGCGGCGGACATCTGCGGTGTCGATGCCCTCGGCGACCAGGAAGTCCAGCATCTGCTGGGAAAACTCTCCGATGCCGATGCGCGTCAGGTAGGCAACCTGCCAGTCCGGACCCAGTAGGCGGCGCAGGTACCACGCGGTGTTCAGGGTGTCGCCCGCCACCCCCAGCCGCCACAGGCCGGGCTGTTCGGCCTGCGACATCTCTACCATCGCCTCGCCGATGGACAGGATGCGGGTCATGCGGTGACCCCGTGGCTGCGGGACAGGGCTGCTTCGACGCCGCGCAGTTCGGCAAGCCCCTTCAGGCGACCGATTGCGGGGTAGCCGGGCTGACCGCCGCGTCCGATGTCGTCCAGGATGTCCTGCCCGTGGTCTGGGCGCATCGGGATCGTCGTGTCGGCGCGGCCTTCGGCGCGGCGGCGGGCCTCCTCGGAGAGGACGGCGTCGATCAGGGCGACCATGTCGGTTTCGCCGGCCAGGTGCTCGTCCTCGAAGAACGAGGTCGGGATGCTGTCTTCATCCCGGCGCACGTTGCGCAGGTGCAGGAAATGCACCCGGTCGCCAAGGCGGCGCATCATGCCGGGCAGGTCATTGTCGGGCCGCGCCCCGAGTGAGCCTGAGCAGAGCGTCACGCCATTGGCGGGCAGGTCCACGGCGGCGAGGCGTTCGACGTAGTCCGCCTCGGTCGACATGATCCGGGGCAGGCCCAGCAGGGGGAAGGGCGGGTCGTCGGGATGGCAGCAGAGCCGCATCCCCAGCTTCTGGGCGACTGGGGCGACCTGTTCCAGGAAGTCGTGGAAATGGCGGCGCAACACCGGGTCGGTGACTGGGGCATAGCTGGCCAGAAGGTCGCGCACGTCCCCCATCGACAGCCGCTCGGCGGCGCCCGGCAGGCCGAAGACGACGTTGGCGGCCAACTGCGCCTTGCGGTCTTCGGTCATCTCGGCAAAGCGGCGGGCGGCTGCGTCACGCAGTGCCTCGGGCGTGTCGGTCGCGGCGGCGGGGCGCTGCAGGATGTGCATGTCAAAGGCCGCGAAGTCGACAAGGTCGAACCGCATGCAGCGCGCGCCGGTCGGGCGCCGCCACGCCAGGTCCGTGCGCGTCCAGTCCAGAACCGGCATGAAGTTATAACAGATGACACGGATGCCCGCCGCATGCAGGTTCCGCATCGAGGCGATCCACGCCTCGACATGGGCGCGCCAGTCGCCGGTCTGGGTCTTGATCGCTTCCGAGACCGGCAGGCTCTCGACCACCTCCCATGCCAGGCCCGAGGGGGCGCCGTCGGACATGGTGGCGATCGCGTCCTGCCGGGCGCGGATCTCCTCGGGCGTCCAGATGTGACCCGTGGGGACGTGGTGCAGCGCGGTGACCACGCCCTGGACGCCTGCCTGCACAATGTCGTCGATGGAAACGGGGTCGGCGGGTCCGAACCAGCGCCAGGTCTGTCGCATCGAAGGCCTCTCAGTCGGTGAAATAGTCGGGATGGGCGGCGGCGATCTGCGGAAGCTCGGTCAGCATCTGGCGCAAGTGGGTTCGCACAGCGGTTTCGGCCGCGTCGGCATCGCCCGCCTGAAGGGCAGTCAGGATGGCGCGGTGCTGGCCGATCGTCTCGCTGCGGTCGAAGACCCGCATCGACATGTGGCGCAGGCGGTTCATCTGCGACTTCAGCCGTTCAAGGTCCTGCCATACGGCCGCCTGTCCCGCCGCCAGCGCCATCGCCCCGTGGAAACGGTCGTCCGAGGCGATGAACTCTGCCACGTCGCCCCGCGCGTTGGCGCGGTCCTGGACGCCCAGTTCCGCCTCCATTGCCGCAAGGTCGGCTTGTCTGCCCGCAACCATTCGGGCCAAGTCGCTTTCGACAGCCTCGCGGATCAGGCGCGCCGACAGGACCGCCCGGGCGGATATCTTGCCGATATAGGTGCCACGCTGCGGGCGCACCTCGGCCAGACCGTCGCTGGCAAGCCGGATGAACGCCTCGCGGACGGGCTGGCGCGACAGGCCGATCTGATCGGCGATATCGGTTTCCGACAGGCGCGCGCCAGGCGGCAGGTCGCCGCGCAGGATGCGCTGGTGCAGCCAGTCATGCACCTGCTGCGCGGTCGTGACGGGGCGGGCGATGAGGGTTGCGTCGATCATGGATCCTCCGCTGCCTCTCTATACCATACTTCCATACCAGTAAAGTCTTGTTGGAACGGTCTTGCGGCAAAGGCGTTGAGGTGCGGACGAGCAAAGGAGGCTCTATAATGGACCATTCCAACCATACCCGCCTTGACCAGACCGAATTGACCGAGGCCGTCCTGGACGGCGCAACCATCTATGGCCCCGGCGACGAGAAGATCGGCAGCGTCTCGCACACCCATGGGGCCGGTGCATCCTGCGAAGTCGTCGTCGACGTGGGCGGCTTCCTGGGCATCGGCGCAAAGCCCGTAAAGGTGCCTGCGCGGCAGGTCGACTTCATGCGCGACGAAAGCGGCACGGTACACGGCGTGACCACCTGGACCAAGGACGATCTGCAGGCCATGCCGCGTCACGAACACTGACCAGCAAGGGCCCTCGGTCCTCTCGGGCGCCCTTCATGCTAGATTGACATCGTCATGAAGACCGAGTTCGGGTCCGTGCGATAGGACCCGAACGGCGGACATTCCGAAAATCCTTCACGGGCATAGAGCCCGCGCGCGGCTGCGAAGCTGGCCTGCGCGCCGGTTTCCAGCGACAGCCGCTGCAACCCGGCAGAGCGGGCGTTACCCAGCATGTGCCGCAGCAGCATGCGCGACAGGCCGCGCCCCCGATGCTCGGCCAGGACGTGCATCGACTTCAGCTCGCCCTCGGACTCGCCCAACTGCTTGACGGCGCCCATCGCGACCGCGACGCCATCGTCGCGCGTCACGAAGAAGGTGATCCCTGGCAGGGCCAGCAGATCGCGGGGCAGCATGTGGATCGACTCGGGCGGGGTGTCGGCCTGCATGTCCGCCGCGTGGCGCTGGAACAGCAGGTCGAGGTCGGGCCCGAGCGGGCTTTCGATGGCGATGGTCAGAGTCATGTCGGGGCTTCCGGGCGTTGTCCGGCAGAATTAGCCCCGAATTGACCTTCAGGTAAAGTCCCCCAGGACCTTGTCCAGGACCGGCTTCAGCCGCGCCATCGTGCCGTCCACGTCCTTCAGCTTGTCCAGCCCGAACAGCCCGATGCGGAAGGTCGAGAAGTCGGCCCCTTCATCGACCGCCAGCGGCACGCCCGCCGCGATCTGGGTGCCCTCTGCGGCGAAGGCGCGACCCGACTTCACCTCGGGGTCGGTGGTATAGCTGACCACCACCCCGGGCGCCTGGAAACCTTCTGCCGCGACCGATCGGATGCCGCGCGCGGCCAGATCCTCGCGCACCGCGCGGCCAAGCCGCCACTGCGCATCGCGGGCGGCATCGAAGCCCATCGCGCGCGTCTCCTCCATCGTGTCGCGCAGGCCCAGCAGAGCGTCGGTCGGCATGGTCGCGTGATAGGCATGGCCGCCGTCCTCATAGGCCTGCATGATGGCGCGCCACTTCTTCAGGTCCAGCGCGAAGCTGTCGCTGTCCGTCGCGGCCAACCGTTCCGCCCCGCGATCCGAGAGCATCACCAGCCCCGCGGCGGGCGACGCCGACCACCCCTTCTGGGGGGCCGAGATCAGCACGTCCACGCCCGTGGCCTTCATGTCCACCCAGACCGCACCCGAGGCGATGCAGTCCAGCACCATCAGCGCCCCGACCTCGTGCGCGGCCTGCGCCAGCGCGGTGATATAGTCGTCGGGCAGGATCAGCCCTGCCGAGGTTTCCACATGCGGCGCAAAGACCGCATCGGGCCGCGCCTCGCGGATGCGGGCTACGACCTCGTCGACGGGCGGGGGTGCATAGGCCGGCTGCGGCTCGTTTCCCTGCGGGCGGGCCTTCGCGACCGTCACCTCGCGCGCGAAGCCGCCGGTTTCGAATATCTGGCTCCAGCGATAGCTGAACCAGCCGTTGCGGACGATCAGCGCGTGGCCATCGCGGCCGAACTGTCGCGCCACCGCTTCCATCGCATAGCTGCCGCCGCCGGGCACGATTGCGACCTGGGCGGCGCCATAAACCTCGGCCAGGCCCGCCGACAGGTCGCGCATGACCTGCTGAAAGCGGCCCGACATGTGGTTCAGCGAGCGGTCGGTGAAGACGACCGAGAACTCGTCAAGGCCATCGGGGTCGATCTCGGGGCGTAGGTGGGGCATGGCGGGTCCTTTCGTGGTTTGCCCGAAAGGTATCGCGCGACCCGTACCGCGGCCAGACCGCAAAAGGCCGCAAGCGCCGATCCCCCCTTGCGGCCCCCCCGGTGGCGCGACTACCTTCCCCTTGTCAGCAACATCAAGGTTTTCCATGCGTATCGGCATTCTTCAATGCGGCCAGTCGCCTGCCCAGTTGAAGCAGGCCCTGGGCGACTATCCCGACATGTTCGTCCGCCTTCTGGACGGGCGCGGCTTCGAGTTCCGCACCTGGCATGTCGAGGAGATGGAGTTCCCCGGCCACGTCACCGACGCCGATGGCTGGCTGTTGACCGGATCGCGCCACGGCGCATATGAGGATCACGCCTTCATCCCCCCGCTCGAGGGTTTCATCCGCCGCGCCCACGACGCCGGCGTGCCGATGGTGGGGATCTGCTTCGGTCACCAGATCATCGCGCAGGCGCTTGGGGGCACGGTCGTCAAGCATCCGGACGGTTGGGCGGTCGGCGCGCAGGATTACGACTTCGGCGGCGGGCCGGTGCGGCTGAATGCCTGGCACCAGGACCAGATCGTGGCGCTGCCGCCCGGCGCGCAGGTCGCGGGCCGCAACGCCTTTTGCGAGAACGCCGCGCTGATCTATGGCGACCGCGCCTTCACGGTGCAGGCGCATCCCGAATTCGACGACGCCTTCATCAAGGGTCTGATGGAGACGCGCGCCAAGGGCGTGGTGCCCGAAGATCTTCTGGCCGAGGCCGACCGCCGAATGGGCACGGCCAACGGCGCGGCCCTGCTTGCCGACCGGATCGAGGCGTTCTTCAAGCAACCGCGCGCCCTGTCGCGCCACGACGCACAGGGTGCCGCATGAGTGACTGGATCGAACGGCTGCCGCAGGCCGCAAGAGATTTCATGGCCGGACGGCGGCTGGACGAGGTCGAATGCATCGTGGCCGACATCGCCGGTGTCGCACGCGGCAAGGCGATGCCCGCATCGAAATTCGCCCGGCAGGAGCGGTTCTACCTGCCGAACTCGATCTTCCTGCAGACGATCACGGGCGAATGGGCCGACAATCCATCGGGCGCGTTCACCGAGCCCGACATGGTGATGACGCCGGACTATTCGACCGCCACCGCGGCGCCCTGGACCGCCGACTGGACGATCCAGGTGATCCATGACGCGCTTGACCAGCAGGGCAACCCGGTCCCCATCGCGCCGCGCAACGTTCTTAAGCGCGTCGTGCAGCTCTATCGCGACAAGGGCTGGAACCCCGTCGTCGCGCCCGAGATGGAGTTCTTCTTGGTCGCCCGCAACATCGACCCGAACCAACCGATCATCCCGCCGATGGGCCGAACTGGGCGCCGCGCGGCGGCCAAGCAGGCCTATTCCATGTCGGCGGTGGACGAGTACGGCAAGGTCATCGACGACATCTATGACTTTGCCGAAGCGCAGGGCTTCGAGATCGACGGCATCCTGCAGGAAGGCGGCGCGGGCCAGGTCGAGATCAACCTGAACCACGGCGACCCGGTGGCCCTGGCCGACGAGATCTTCTACTTCAAGCGGCTGATTCGCGAGGCCGCGCTGCGCCACGACTGCTTTGCCACCTTCATGGCCAAGCCCATCGAGGGCGAACCCGGCAGCGCGATGCACATCCACCATTCGGTGACCGACATCGCGACCGGGCAGAACATCTTTTCCGACGCCAAGGGCCGCGAGACGCCGGCCTTCCTGCACTTCGTGGCGGGGATGCAAAAGCACCTGCCCGCGGCGGTGGCCCTGCTGGCGCCATATGTGAACAGCTATCGCCGCTATGTTCCCGATTTCGCAGCGCCCATCAACCTGGAATGGGGCCGCGACAACCGCACCACCGGGCTGCGGGTCCCGATCTCGTCGCCCGAGGCGCGGCGGATCGAGAACCGGCTGGCGGGCATGGACTGCAACCCTTACCTCGGCATCGCGGCCAGCCTCGCCTGCGGATACCTGGGCCTGCTGGAGGGCGAGAACCCGCGCGCGGAATGCTTGGGCGACGCCTACATGTCCGAGGACGAGCTGCCCTATAACCTTGGCGACGCGCTGGACCTGATGATCGAGAACGAGGCCATGCGCGGCGTCCTGGGCGAGGAGTTCACCGCCGTCTACGAATCCGTAAAGCGGAACGAATATAAAGAGTTCCTGCAGGTCATCAGCCCTTGGGAACGCGAACACCTGCTGCTGAACGTATGAACCTGCTGCACCTGAACGACCGTCCGGGGGAATATCCGCCCAGCCTTTATGCCGCGCAGTCTGGATCCCAGCCGGGCTTCACGCCCCTGCAGGGCGAGGCGCGGGCCGATGTGGCGGTGATCGGCGGCGGCTACACCGGCCTGTCGGCGGCGCTGCACCTGGCGCGGCGGGGCCTGTCGGTCTCCGTGCTGGAGGGGCAGCGGGTGGGTTTCGGTGCGTCCGGGCGCAATGGCGGGCAGATCGGTTCGGGCCAGCGGCAAGAGGTCGACTGGCTGGAGGCGCAGCTGGGCCGCGACACCGCCCGCCGCCTGTGGAATCTGGGCGAGGAGGCCAAGGCCCTGACCCGCGCCCTTGCGACCGAGGCCGGGGTGCCGGTCCGGAACGGCATCGCCCATGCCTGCCGCACGGCCGCCGAGGTGGATCACGCCAGCCACATGGCAGAGCATCTGGCCGGGCACTATGGCTATGATCGCGTGCGCCCGCTGAACCGCGAGGGTCTGGCCGAGGTGCTGGGCAGCACCGCCTATGTCGGTGGCGACCTGGACATGGGTGCCGGTCACGTCCAGCCGCTGGCGCTGGCCCTGGGCCTCGCGAGGCTGGCGCAGGCAGCTGGTACCACCATCCACGACCGCAGCGAAGTGATGCGCATCGACCATGCCACCCGCGCGGGCGAGGCCAGCCGCATCCACACCGGCGCCGGGGTCTTGCGCGCCGATCACGTGATCCTCGCCTGCAACGGTTATCTGGGTGGGCTGGATCGGGGCATCGCCGCGCGCGTGATGCCGATCAACAACTACATCGTGGCCACCGAACCGCTGGGGAACACGCACCCCGAGATCCTGCCCGGCAACAATGCCGCAGCCGACACCAAGTTCGTGGTGAACTACTGGCGGCTGGACGATGAACGGCGGCTGGTCTTTGGCGGCGGCGAGACGGCCACTTATCGCTTCCCGCGCGACATCTTCGCCGTCGTGCGGCCGCACCTGCTGTCGGTCTATCCGCAGCTTCGCGATGTCGGGCTGACCCATGCCTGGGGCGGCACGCTGGCCATCACGATGAACCGGATGCCCTGCTTTGCGCGCCCCGCGCCGAACTGCCTGTCGGCCAGCGGCTACTCCGGCCACGGCGTCGCACTGGCGACGCTGGCGGGGCGTCTGATGGCCGAGGCGGTGGCAGGGCAGGCCGAAGGGTTCGACGCCATGGCCGCCGTGCCGACGCGTCCGTTCCCAGGCGGCGCCATGCTGCGCGCGCCGCTGCTGGTTGCGGGCATGGCCTGGTTCGGCTTGCGCGACCGGCTGGGGTTCTAGCGCCCTGCAACGGCTGCTACCGGTCCGCCAGCACCGCATCGTGGTCCGCTGCCGGTACCGCAAGCTGCTGGCTTCCCTGCCGCCAGAGCGCCCGATCATTCGCTGCCATCAGCCCCGGCGCTGACCCATACGGTCCAGAACTTGCTGGCGGATTTGGGCGGATTCGCGGTCGGTGACGCCCAGAAGACCCGCGATCAGCCGAATCAGGCTCTCCTCGTCCATGCCGCGATCCTCATCGGCATAGGCGACCTCCCACAGGGCGGCGATGACGCCGGTGCGGTCCTCCAGCGCGATGCGGTCCTTGATCTGGCGCGTGAACCGGACGGTGTCGGCGGCTTCCGCCTCCAGCGCCTCGGCCTCGGCGCGTCGAGCTGCAGCGCCGTCGGACGAGAGGCCGCGGCGTCGCGCCAGGACGCGGTCGATGCGCTGACGCTCGGCCTGGTCATAGTGATCGTCCGCCCGCGCCACCCGCACCAGCAGGGCTGCGATGGCCAGTTCGGCCTCTTCGCCGTCCAGCGGTGCGGTGCTGGGGCCGTCGCCCATCAGCCGTGTCAGGATATCCTTGAACATGCGCCCAGACTGTCGCCTTCCCGCGCCTGTGGCAAGCAGCCTTGCCGTCCGATCCCTGGACGGCGATCACATCTGCGGCAGAGACCCGTTCCCCTAACGGCTTGGCTGCCTGATTGCGATGCGCCGGCAGACGGACGCCTCATGACTTTCGCGCCTTGGAACCGGCATGAAGCGGCGGGAACGACGGCAGGGACGGGCAGCGCCTGCCGCCGCCGGCAAGAAGGTCATGGCTCGAACGTGCTGACCGATCTGGTCCGCAGTCATGCCGGCAATGCGCAGCCCGTCGTCCCGCGGTTCCTGGCCGCCGCCCTACCAGACTGCCAAAGAAGTCGCCGAGGCGGAGCGGTTTTCTTGGGACGGGCCCGGCTGCGTTGAGCTTCCGGCCTGTCGGGGCAAACGGTGTGCGCGGCCGATGCCGCCTTTCGTCTTCATGCGCTCAGCAGTCGTGGC
>NZ_JAOTBD010000027.1 GCF_026162625.1 Paracoccus beibuensis
CAAGCGCTGAACACGCGCCCCCGAAAAACGCTGGCGTGGCAAACACCGGCAGAGGCTCTCGACCGGCTTCTCAAACAGGATATGATCGAAGGTGTTGCGACGACCGGTTGAAACTGCCTTGAAGATGCGGCGCGGAAAAATGGCGTCGCTGTCCGGCGGCCTGGCGTCGATGGGCGCGGCGGTGCCCTATGCCATCGCAGCCAAGTTCGCCTATCCCGAGCGGCCCGTGATCGCGATGGTGGGCGACGGCGCCATCCAGATGAGCAACATCCCGGAGTTGATCACGGTGGCCAAGTACTTGAAGCAACCCCCTCCTCCTCCCAGGGTTTCGTGCGGGCCGCTGCGGCTCCGATCCTCCTCCCCAGGGCCGCCGCACGTAACATAGCCGCCCCATCTGCGGCACCCCATGCGCCGGACCCTCTCCTCCTCCGTCCCCGGGACCGCGCAGGCGGTGAAAGCCCCTCCTCCCTGGCTGACACCGCACCCCATAAGCGGCCCCTCCTCCTCCCTAGGCCAGCGTTGCGCGGCGACCCCCTCCTCCTCGGAGGGCGGTCACATCATCAATGCCGGTGCGATGCCTGGTAGATAACATGATCTTCTCCCGGAGTTGCCACTAGGGAGCTCGGTGCCGCGCCTGGCTCCCGCAGTCTCGATGAGCTGGTGAGAGTTGCCCCCGCGTCATCAAACACTGCCGCCGAGCGGGTCAGGGTCGCGGTCAACACCAGTGGGGAACATCGGAGGTGCCAGGATTGGCTGGCGGCCTGATCAAACATCCACGGTGGGATCTCCAGCCAACGTTCGACCGCAATCGTCGGCAGGCTCCAACGCAATGCTAGGCAGTAAGCCTTCACAATGATCTTGTGGACATAAGCCCGTTGGCCTGCCCAAGGATGTCAGGGATAAAAGTAGCTCCCGCTCCTCGATCCTGTAGGCGTTTTTGACCGAGTTGTACAACAATGACCGACAACCCGCGCGCCTTGAGCCGCAGCACGCAGAGGCCATTTTCGGTGTTGTCGACCGTGACCCGCTCGACCAGCCCGGCCAGAACCTCCGCAAGAATGTCCGCCTGCGGCGTCATGAGCGGCGCAACCTCCGGCTCTTTTATTCAGCTGTGTCGGAGCCTTCGGGTGCCACCTTCGGCTTGCGGCCCCTCTTCGCCTTTGGCGCGTCGTCCTCTCCAACGGCAGCAGCCGGCGCTTCCGTGCCCTCTTCGGTCACGGCTTTGGGCTTGCGGCCCTTGGTCGCCCGTGGCGCATCGACTGATCCCTCGGCTGCCGTATCGGCCGCGGCTTTGGGAGGGCGACCCCGCCGGGCCTTTGGGGCTTCCGCTGCCTCTTCCCGTGGCTGGCGCCGACGGACACCTGCGTCACCGACAGGCCCATTCCGGCGTTCCAGTCGGCGCTGCCGATCCCCTTGACCGGTCTTGATCTGCGAATAGCGCGAATCGCCGCGCCGGTCGTCGTGCCGGACGTGGCGCGCCTGCACGAAGGCCATCGTGCGATCGGTCAGCCGATAGTCCACCCGCGCCGCAAGGTCGACGAACGGCGTCGCGTCATAGCTGCGGTCGAAGCGCAGGTCGCGCAGCCAGTGGTGATCGGTCTCGCACGGGTTGATCCCGACGCCGCCCCTGACGCGTCCGCTGACGGTCCAGTCGCCGAATTGCCGGTCGACCTCGACGCCGGCAAACAGGCTGACCTGCCTCGGGCGATAGGACACGACCGTCAGCCCGTCGGGCAGCGTCGCGGAACCCGTCGCTGGAACAGACCAAGCTGCCGCCCCGCGCCTCCCACTCGATGTCGCTGTACGCAAGCTGCCATGCAGGTTCAGCGACATGTCCGCCGGGCCCGCCATGTCGCGCCCCACCGCCAGGTCGGCATCGACATAGCAGTTCAGCCGCGTGTCCGGGTGCAGCGACCTGTGGCTCCAGTCGTCGGTGCCCAGCTGCAGCCAGTCGAAGTCGGACATGTACGCCACCGTCGCCGAGTGCGGTGGACAGGCTGCCGGTCAGCACCCACACCCCGGGCAGGTCGCTGCGGACCTGGACCGTGCCCATCGGCACCTCGGCGGTCCAGGTCGGGTGGCTGCGCAAGCCGCGCGGATCGAAGATCCTCTCGTCGGCTTCGACATGGCCATAGCCGATGGACAGTCTGACGCTGCGGCCGTCAGCAGCCGCCGGCTGCACGCCCGCCGCAAACGCCAGCGCATGGATGATCGAACGGGCGATGAACGACACGGATGACGTTTCAGGAAAAAGGCTGCGGGAATAGCCTGCACATTCGTGGAAATCGGGCGGCCGTCAATCTCGACCCCTGTCGCCGCGTCACTTCTTGTCGCGCGGCGGGTGCCGCGTCATCGTGGCGCCACACCTGGAGGGAAAACATGCTGCCACCGATCCTGCAGAACCTGCGCATCCCCGTCGTCGCCTCGCCCATGTTCATCGTGTCGGGGCCGGACTTGGTGATCGCGCAGTGCAAGGCGGGCATCGTCGGCAGCTTTCCCGCCCTGAACGCGCGCGAGAAGGAGGGCGAGCCGTCGATGCTGGACGCCTGGCTGACCCGCATCGCCGAGGAGCTGGACCGCCACAACCACGCGAATCCCGACCGGCCGGCCGCGCCCTTTGCCGTGAACCAGATCGTCCATCGCAGCAACGCCCGGCTGGAACGCGACATCGAGATCTGCCACCGCCACAAGGTGCCGATCTGGATCACGTCGCTTGGCGCGCGGGTCGAGGTGAACGAGGCCGCCCATGACTGCGGCGGCATCGCGCTGCACGACGTGATCAACAACACCTTCGCGAAGAAGGCGATCGAGAAGGGTGCCGACGGCCTGATCGCCGTGGCGGCCGGTGCCGGGGGACATGCCGGCCCGCAGTCGCCCTTCGCCCTGGTACAGGAAATCCGCGAATGGTTCGACGGACCGCTTCTGCTGTCGGGCGCCATCGCCACCGGGCGGGCGGTGCTGGCGGCGCAGGCGATGGGGGCCGACCTGGCCTATATCGGCAGCCCCTTCATCGCGACCGAGGAAGCGAACGCCGATCCCGCCTACAAGCAGATGATCGTCGAGTCGGGCGCGATGGACATCGTCACGTCGTCGCTGTTCACCGGCGTGTCGGGCAACTACCTTGCGCCGTCGATCCGCAACGCAGGGATGGACCCCGCGAATCTGGCCGAAGCGGATGCCAGCGCGATGAACTTTGGCGGCGGGTCCGCCAAGGCCAAGGCCTGGAGCCAGATCTGGGGCGCGGGCCAGGGGATCGGCGCCGTGCGCGGGATCGAGCCGGCGGCAGAGCGGATCGACCGGCTTGCTGCCGAATACGCCGCGGCCAAGGACGCCCTTTCGCGGCTCTGACCTTTGCGGAATGGGCCCGCGGTCCCCATATAAGGGACCGAACGGGGCCACATTCGTGGAGGAACACTTGGCTTATGGAAAAACGCAGGACGCGGTCGACCGGCTGACGCCGGAGCAGTACCGCGTGACGCAGGAGAACGGCACCGAGCGTGCCTTCACCGGCGAATACGATCACCACTTCGAATCCGGCATCTATGTCGACGTCGTGTCGGGCGAGCCGCTGTTCGTCAGCGGCATGAAATACAACTCGGGCTGCGGCTGGCCGGCGTTCACCAAGCCGGTGGACGACATGGTGATCGAACATCGCGACGTCAGCTTCGGCATGGTCCGGACCGAGGTCAGGTCGAAGCATGGCGACAGCCACTTGGGCCATGTCTTCCCCGACGGCCCGCCCGAGGCGGGGGGCCTGCGCTATTGCATCAACTCGGCCGCGCTGCGCTTCGTGCCCAAGGACCGCATGGAGGCCGAAGGCTATGGCGACTATGTGTCGCAAGTCGAGGAGGTGCCCCATGGCTGAGCGCGCAGTTCTGGCCGGCGGCTGCTTCTGGGGCATGCAGGACCTGATCCGGCGGCTGCCGGGCGTTATCTCGACCCGCGTCGGCTATACCGGTGGCGACGTCGCGAACGCCACCTATCGCAACCACGGCACCCACGCCGAGGGGATCGAGATCACCTTTGATCCGCAGACGATCAGCTATCGCCGGCTCCTCGAATTCTTCTTCCAGATCCACAACCCCACGACGCCGAACCGGCAGGGCAACGACGTCGGGCTGAGCTATCGCTCGGCCATCTATTTCGTTGATGACGACCAGAAGCGCGTCGCCGAGGAGACGATTGCCGATGTTGACGCGTCGGGAATCTGGCCGGGCAAGGTCGTGACCGAAATGGAGCCGGTCGGCGATTTCTGGGAGGCCGAGCCCGAGCACCAGGATTACCTGGAGCGGATCCCGAACGGCTATACTTGCCACTTCCCGCGGCCGAACTGGGTCCTGCCCAAGCGCGACGCGGCCGAATAACCGAGAACGGGCGCCCCGAGAGGATCTCGGGGCGCTTTCTGCGTCCCGCGACGGCCGGGGGCGCTTCGCCCCCCGGCCCCCCCGAAGATTACCGCCCGGATTATGCCCTCGGCGGGCGGACGCGGAAGACGGCGCAATAAAGGGCCGGCACGAAGACCAAGGTGACCAGCGTGCCTGCGATGATGCCGCCCATCATGGCATAGGCCATCGGACCCCAGAACACCTGCCGCGAGATCGGGATCAGCGCCAGCGAGGCCGCAGCCGCGGTCAGCAGGATCGGTCGGGCACGGCTATCCGAAGCTTCGAACACGGCGTCCCACTGGCTGCGGCCCTTGTGGAGCAGTTCCCGGATCTCGTGGACCAGGATCACCGAGTTGCGGATCAGGATACCGATCAGCGCCAGGATGCCCAGGATCGCCACGAAGCCCATCGGCACGCCGAAGGGCACGAGGACCGCGACGACGCCGATGAGGCCAAGGGGCGCGGCGGCCAGCACGATCATCGACAGCCGGAAGCTTTGCATCTGCGCCATGACGAGCACCGCCATGATCAGCAGCATCACCGGCACCACTGCCGCGATGGGCGCCTGGCTTTCGGCCGAGCTTTCGACCGAGCCGCCGACCTCGACCTGGACCGTCGATGGAAGGGTGGCCTGATAGTCGGCGACCCTGTCGGCCAAAGCGGCGACCAAGGTCGCGGGCTGGTCGGCGGTGGCAATGGCGGCCTTGACCGTTACCGTCGGCAGGCCGTTCCGCTGCATGATCAGCGGCTGCTCTGACCCGTATTCCAGCGTCACCAGCGCCGACAGGGGCACGCTGCGGCCGTCGGCCAGGTTCAGCTGCAGGTTGCGGATCGATGCCAGCGACTGCCGGTCGGTCGCCTGCCCCCGCGCCACCACATCGATCAGGAAGATGTCGTCCAGAAGCTGCGTCACCTGCGTTCCGTTGAAGAGGCTGGAGAGCGCCTGCGCGATATCGGCGCTGGTCACGCCCAGCTGGCGCGCCTGGTCCTGGTCGACGACCAGGCGGACCATCCGCGCAGGCTCGTTCCAGTCCAGCGCGATGTCGCGCAGGCGCGGCTCCTCTGCCATCAGCGTCGCCAGCCCGCGCGCCGCGTCGCGCGCGGCGTCCGCATCGGGCGCCGTCACGCGGTACTGGACGGGCTTGCCGACGGGCGGGCCGATCTCCAGGTTCTTGACGTAGATGTCGACGCCCGGAAACTCCTCGACGGCTAGCCGGTTCAGGCGCGCCTTGACGCGGTCGCGCGCGGCAAGGTCGGGCGTCTGGATCACGATCTGGCCCATGTGCGGACCTGCCGTCGGCACGTCCATCGACAGCACGAACCGCGGCGCCCCCTGCCCGACATAGGATGTCCAGAACAGCACGTCCTCATCTTCCGCCAGCGTCGCCTCCAGCCGGTCCATGTCGGCGCGGGTGCGGGCGATGGACACGTTCTGGCGTTCGGTGATGTCGACCAGCACCTCGGTCCGGTCCGAGGTCGGGAAGAACTGCTGCTCGACGAAGCGCATTCCCCAGACCGAGGTAGCGAAGATTGCGACGGTGATGGCGATGGTCAGCCATTTCATCCGCATCGCGACGCGCAGCAGGCGGTGGAATGCACGGCGCAGGCGACCGGGCCCGCTGTGGTGCTGCGCCATCTTCGACGACAGGAAGGTCACCCCCAGAAGCGGCGCGAACAGCACCGCCACGACCCAGGACACCACCAGCGACACCGCGATCACCACGAACAGCGAGAAGGTGAATTCCCCCGCGGCCGAACTGTTCAGCCCGATTGGGATGAAGCCCGCGACGGTCACCAGCGTCCCCGTCAGCATGGGAAAGGCGATGGAGGTCCAGGCGTAGCTGGCGGCGTTTTCCAACGACTCGCCGACCTCCAGCCGAGAGATCATCGTTTCGATGGCGATCATCGCGTCGTCGACCAGAAGACCCAGCGCGATGATCAGCGCGCCAAGCGAAATCCGCTGCAGGGTGATGCCATAGATGTCCAGGATCACGAAGGTGATTGCCAGGCAAAGCGGGATCGTCAGCGTGACGACCAGGCCTGCGCGCAGCCCAAGGCTGATGAAGCTGACGATCAGGACGATGCCCACGGCCTCGGCCAGGGCCTTGACGAAATGGCCCACGGCGTCCTCGACCACGTGGGGCTGGTCGGCAAACTTCGCCATCTCGATCCCGATGGGAAGGTCGGCGGCGACCTTGGCCATCAGCGCGTCCAGCTCCTTGCCGAATTCGAGAATGTTGCCGCCGTCGCGCATGCCGACCTGAAGGCCGATGGCCTGCTGACCGTTATAACGGAAGAGCGACGTCGGCGGGTCCTGATAGTCGCGGGTAACCGTCGCCACGTCGGCCAGGTTGAAGAACCGTTCGCCCACGCGGAGGTTCACGGCCTCGATCTCTCCCGCGTCGTCGAATTGGCCGCCGATGCGGACCAGGATGCGTTCGGGTCCCGCATGAATGACGCCCGAGGGCGCGATGGCGTTCTGCTGCGCCAGCGTGGCCACGACCTGCGACTGGTTCAGCCCCAGTGCCGCCAGCCGCGCGGCCGAGAATTCGAGGAAGATCTCCTCGTCCTGCTCTCCCAGAAGCTCCGTCTTGCCGGCCGCGTCCAGCGCCGAGACCTGTCGGCGGATCGCCTCGACCCGGTCGCACAGCTCTCGCATGGTGAAGCCGTCCGCGTTGAAGGCATAGATGTTGCCGAAGACGTCGCCGAAATTGTCGTTGAACTGGAAGCCCTGAAACTCGCGCGGAAAGTCCGGACGGATGTCGGACATCATCTGACGCACGCGCTTCCAGACCTCGGGGACCGCCGGCCCGCGGATGGTCGGGTCCAGCTCGACATAGACGACGGCCTGCCCCGGCATGGTGACCGAGCGCGTGAAGTCCAGCTCGTCCAGTTCCTCCAGCTTGGTCTCGATCCGGGTGGTGACCTGCGTCAGCGTCTCGTGGATGGTCGCGCCCGGCATGGCGGCGGCGATGATCATCGTCTTGATGGTGAAGTCGGGGTCTTCCTCGCGACCGAGGTTCCCATAGCTGACGGTGCCCGCAACCATCGAGACGATCAGCAGGAACCACACGAAGCTGCGGTGATGCAGCGCCCAGTCCGACAGGTTGAAGCGTTTCAAGGGTCCAGCCTCCGGCCGACGGCCTGACCAGGGGTCAGGGATCTCACTCCGCGGATGACGATCTCGTCGCCCGCCTGCAGCCCGGACATGATCGAGACGCGGCCGCGGAAGGGCGCCGCCGCCTCGACCGGGACGCGTTCGACCTGCGCGGTCTCGCCTTTGCGGCGGACCCGCCAGACGGCGCTGCCATCGTCGCCGCTCACCACCGCCTCGGACGGCAGCGACAGCGAGGGCGCATCGGCCATGCCAAGCCGGGCGCGGACCAGCGCCCCAAGCCGGAACGGCGCGTCAGGCGGCAGGTCCAGGTAAAGGCGGCGCGTCCGCGTGGCGCTGTCGGCGACCGGGTCGATCCGGTCCAGGACCGCCGTCACCTCGGCGTCCGGCTCGTTTCTGTGCCAGACCGCGAAGGTGGCACCGGGCTCCAGCCCGACCAGCGACTGCGCCGGCAGGTCGAGCACGACCTCGGGCGTATCCTTGGCCGAGAGTTGCACGACCGGGGCGCCCGCGCCGACGACGGCGCCCGGCGACTCGGAGACGGCGCTGATCACGCCCGCGAACGGGGCCGTCATGCGGGCCAGTCCTTCGGCATTCTCGGCGCGCACAAGTTCGGACCGGGCCTGCTCGACCTCGGCAAGGGCTGCGCTGCCGGCCTGCTGTGCCTGTTCCAGCTGGGCATCGGACGCGACGTTGCGTGCGGCCAGCGCCTCGGTCCGCTCCAGGGTGGCGCGGGCGGTGCGCGCCTGCACCTCGGCCGCGGCCAGCGCCGCGCGGGCGGCGCGGGTGGTCGCGGACAGATCCTCGGTCGACAGCTGCGCCAGCAGCTGCCCTTCGGCAACCTCGTCGCCAAGATCGACCGGCCGGTCGATCATCCGGCCAAGGGTCTCGAAGCCCAGCTGGACCTGCGTGCGCGCCTGCACGACGCCCGGAATCCAGCGTTCGCCGGCGCTTCGGTCCTCAAGGATGACGCTGACCACGGGGCGCGGCGGACCGGCCGCCGCCTCAGCCTCGGCCTCGCCGGTCAGCCAGTCGGGCAGACCAAGCGCGGCAGCCGGACTCGCGGCCAAGGCGCAGGCGAGCGCCAGCAGAAGGCGGTTCATGGCTGCTCCTCCTGCACGGGGATCACGCGGCGGCCGGGGTAGAGAAGCTGCGAACCCTCGCCCACGACCTGCTGCCCATCCGAAAGCCCCTCGGCCACGTAGATCGCGCCGTCGACGAAATGGGCGATGCGGATCGGCGTCAGCGACACCCGGCGGTCGGAATCGACGGTCCAGACCGCCGCCTCGTCACCCTGTCGCATCAGCGCATTCCACGGGACGACCACGCCCTCGTCCAACGCAAGCCGCAAATGCCCGCGAATCGACGCGCCCAGCAGCCCCGCCATCGGCTGCAATGCGTCGAACTGCGCCCGCACGGTGACGGTGCCGCTCTCTGGGTCGACCAGCGGCGACACTTCGGTCACGGTGCCGGTCATGTCGGGACGCTGGATGTCCAGCGTGGTCAGCCGCACCTTGCGACCCAGGATCTCACGCAGCACGGGATCGTCGGGGGCGTTGAACACGGCCTCGAGGCCGTTCGTCTCGGCCAGGGTCAGCACCGGTTGCGCGGGCGCGACCACCTGGCCCGGCGCCAGCGACTTTCCTGTGACGACCGCATCGTCCGGGGCACGCAGCACGGTGTCGTCGACCGCGCGACGGGCCTGATCGACGGCCGATTCCGCCCGCTCCAGCGCGCCTTCTGCCTGTGACAGCGCCTGTTCGGCCTGGTCGGCGGCCGCGCGCGTGCCCACGCCCCGGTCCAGCAGCGCGATCGCCCGGTCGCGGGCCTGCCGCGCCTGCTCGGCCCCCGCCCGTGCCGCGCCCAACCCCGCCTCGGCGACGTTCAGCGCCTGATCCTGCTGGACCGCATCCAGCCGCGCCAGCGGCTGTCCGACGCTGACGTGATTGCCTTCCTCAACCAGGACCTGAGTGACGCGGCCGCCCTGCCGGAAGCCAAGTTCGACCGTGTCGATCGCCTCGATCTGACCCGACAGCTGCAGATCGATCGACAAGGGTTGCGTTTCGGCCGTGACCACACCGACGCGCAGATCGGCCGGCGTGGCCTGCTGCGCCAAGACAGGCATTGCACACGCGACATAAATCGCCGCGACAGTGTGTTTCAACATGAGGACAGCCTCGATATCAATGCTGCCTTCTGTCTGCCGATTCCGGTGATTTGGGAAGCCCCGTTCCCTCAGGTCACTGCGGCCTTTTCGCGAAATTTAATGTCGTCCCAACTTTTGTCGCGCAGGATTCGAGCCAGCACGGCAACCGCCCGCGAAACATCGCCTTCATCGTTGTAAAGCGGCGCGAAACCGAAACGCAGCACGTCGGGGGCGCGGAAGTCGCCAATGACGCCTTGGCCGATCAGCGCCTGCATCACCGCATAGCCCTGCGGATGCCGGAACCCCACCTGCGATCCGCGCCGCTGCGGGTCGCGGGGCGAGTTCAGGACAAGGTCCGGACATTCCCTCTCGACCCCGGCGATGAAGGCCTCGGTCAGCTGGATGGACCGCGCGCGAAGGTCGGTCATCGTGACGCCGTCCCAGACGTCCAGCGCCGCATCCAGCGCGGCCATGGCGATGACGGGGGGCGTGCCGACCCGCATCCGCTCGATCCCTTGGGCGGGGCGATAGTCCCTGTCGAAGGCGAAGGGCGCGGCATGACCCATCCAGCCCTGCAGGACCGGCTGCGCGGCATCGGCATGACGCGGATGGGTCCAGATGAAGGCCGGCGCCCCCGGCCCGCCATTGAGATACTTGTAGGTGCAGCCGACAGCGAAATCCGCATCCGCCCCGTGCAGGTCCACGTCCACCGCGCCCGCCGAATGCGCCAGGTCCCACAGTGCCAGCGCGCCAGCGTCATGCGCGCGGGCCGTCAGCGCCGCCATGTCGTGGCGGCGCCCGGTGCGATAGTCGACCTCGGTCAGCATCAGCACCGCCAGATCGGGGCCGATGGCGGCCTCGACCTCTTCGGGGGAGACGACCCGCAGCGTTGCGCCCATCGCGCGGGCGATTCCCTCGGCCACATAGAGGTCCGAGGGGAAGTTGCCGCTGTCGGACAGGATCACCTTCCGGTCGGGCCGCAGCGCCAGCGCGGCGCTGAGCGCCTGGAACACCTTGATCGACAGCGTGTCGCCCATCACGACCTCGCCGGCGCCGGCGCCGATCAGGCGCGCGATCCGGTCGCCGACCTTGCGCGGCTGGACGTACCAGCCGGCCTTGTTCCAGCCGGTGATCAGCATCTCGGACCATTCGTCCCGCATCATCCGCGCCACCCGGTCGGCAGCGGCGATGGGCATCGCCCCCAGCGAATTGCCGTCAAGGTAGGTCACCCCCTGCGGCAGGTGGAATGCGGCGCGCGTCCTGGCAAAGTCGGTCATAATTGGCTCCCTCTTGACGGCACGCTATCAGCCGGGTCACCTGCCCGGAAGAGGGGGCCGAACGAGGGGCGAATTGCTGTACCGGATCACCGACTGGAACGACGCCTATGCCAATGGCGCGCATATTCCCGACGCGGACGGCTATGCCCCGCGCTGGACCGACGCCGCCCGGGCCTTCCACACCAGCCATCCGCCGCGGCCCTTGGGTCGCGGACACCTGTTCCTGCCCGAGGGGCAGCCCCGGGGCCTGATGGTGTTCGTCCACGGCGGCTACTGGATGCGCTTCGATCCGTCCGTCTGGTCGCACCTGGCCGCGGGCGCGCTGGCAGCGGGTTGGGCCTGCGCCATGCCCGCCTATACGCTGGCGCCCCAGGCGCGGATCGCCGCCATGACGGCCGAAGTCGCAGAGGCCGTGGCGGATGCCGCCGCCCGCGTCGACGGTCCGATCGCGCTGACGGGCCATTCCGCCGGCGGGCATCTTGCGGCGCGCATGGTCTGCGTGGGCGTCCTGCCGGACAGGGTGGCCGCGCGGGTGACGGCCTGCGTGCCGATCTCTCCGTTGACGGACCTCCGGCCGCTGATGCGAACCGCAATGAACGACACGCTTCGGCTGGACCCGACCGAGGCTTGGGCCGAAAGCCCGGCCCTGCAGGAACCCCGCCCCGGCATTCCCGTCACCACCTGGGTCGGCGGGATGGAGCGGCCCGAGTTCATCCGTCAGGCGCGGCTTCTGGCCGACATCTGGGCGGGTCTCGGCGCGGCGACCGACTGCGTGATCGACCCCGGCCTGCACCACTTCGATGTCATCGATGCGCTTGGCCGTCCCGACAGCCCCCTGATGCGCCGGCTGCTGGACCAGGGGTTGCGGCAGACCGCTTGACGTGATGTGCCTGCGGCGGAACCAACGGAGGAACGCATGAAGGTCTTCACCCTTGTCGTCGAACTGGGCCGCAAGTCCGGCGACGGCCTGCCGGACCGTGCAACCGGCGCGGGCCTTGTCTGCTATGCCCCCGGCCAGGACGAGGCCGAGGCGGTCCGCGAGACCGTCGCGATCCTGAAACAGGCCGACATGGCGCCCCTGGACGTCACCGGCTATGGCACGCTGGAGGAACGGCTGGAGGAAGGCCACGAGATCGACCCCCAGGAACGGGCGCTGATGGAGCGCGCGCTGGCCGAGAACTCGGTGATCATCGCCCAGATGACGCCCTATTTCAGCGACGAGGCCGCCCAGCAGGACCCGCGCCATTAGCGAGACTGCGCCCTACCCAACCGGCGCGGGAATGGCTAGACTGATGTAAAAAACACCAATCGAGCGAACAAAGACAGGCGATCTACATGAGCTTCCCCCGTATCCTGATGTCCACCGCGCTGATCGGCGCCCTTGCGGCCTGCGGCGCGCCGATGTCGCGCATGCCCATGTCGGGTCCCGCTGCGGCACCGGTCACCCCGGCGGCCATTCCCGCCGCATCCCCCGGCGACGAGGCCGGGCTGCAGCGCTTCGTGCAGTCCTTCCGCAGCCGCGCCCTGTCCTCGGGCGTGTCGGCGGGGACCTATGACAACGCCATGCGGTTGGCGCGCTACAACCCCGACGTGATCCGGCTGGACCGCAAGCAGGCCGAATTTTCGCGCCCGGTCTGGCTGTATCTGGACAGCGCCGTGTCCGACAGCCGGATCGAGACCGGCCGCCAGAAGAATGCGCAGTTGGCGCGCACCCTGTCGGCAATCGAGGCCCGCTATGGCGTCCCGCGCGAAATCGTGCTGGCCGTCTGGGGGATGGAATCGAACTTCGGCGCCAACCGCGGCAAGATGCAGATCATCCCGTCCCTCGCGACGCTGGCCTATGACGGCCGCCGGGGAGAGATGTTCCAGAGCCAGCTGATCGCCGCGCTGCGCATCCTGCAGGCCGGCGACACCGACCCGGAACACATGCTGGGCAGCTGGGCCGGCGCGATGGGCCACACGCAGTTCATGCCGACCTCCTATCTGGAATATGCGGTGGACTTCACCGGCGACGGCCGCCGCGACATCTGGTCCGAGGACCCGACCGACGCCCTGGCGTCGACCGCCGCCTACCTTGCGCGGAACGGCTGGCAGGCCGGTCAGCCCTGGGGGGCCGAGGTGCAGCTGCCCGCGAACTTCAACATGAGCCTGATCGGCAAAGGCACGCGGCGCAGCGACTGGTCGTCGCTCGGCGTGCGCCGCATCGGTGGCGGCGCGATGCCGGGGGGCAGCGGCTCGATCATCATGCCGGCGGGGGCGCGTGGCCCCGCCTTCTTCATCGGCGACAACTTCCGGTCACTGCTGCGCTACAACAATTCGGACAATTACGCGCTTGGCGTGGCCTTCCTGGGCGAGCGCATCGCCGGGCGGTCGGGCATCCAAGGGTCCTGGCCGCGCAACGACCGCCCGCTGTCCACGTCCGAGCGGGAAGAGATCCAGGTCCGCCTGCGCCAGCGCGGCTTCTATGACGGAGAGATCGACGGCCTCTTCGGATCGGGCACGATGGAGGCCGTGGCGGCCTTCCAGCGGTCCATCGGGGCGACGCCGGATGGCTATCCGACCTCGATCCTGCTGGGCCAGTTGCGCGGGTGACGGTGTCCGCCCCCGGTCCCGCCCCGGCGGGGCCGTTTTCCCAAGCCGAGCGTGACGCCGTTTATCGTGCCATACGGCTGCGCCGCGACGTCAGGGGCCAGTTCCGCCCCGACCCGATCAACCCCGACACGCTGCGCCGCCTTCTGCAGGCGGCGCATGACGCGCCCTCGGTCGGGCTGTCGCAACCGTGGAATTTCATCCTGATCCGCGACCCGGCGCGCAAGCGCCGCCTTCACGACGCCTTCAGCGCCGCAAATGCCGAAGCGGCCGAGCGCTTTCCCGACCGCAAGGGGCTCTATTCCTCGCTGAAGCTGGAGGGGATTCTGGAAAGCCCCGTGAACCTCTGCATCACCTGCGACCGCAACCGGGGCGGCGCGCATGTGCTGGGCCGGACGCACGATCCGGCGACCGATCTCTATTCCACCGTCTGCGCCGTCCAGAACCTGTGGCTGGCCGCCCGGGCCGAAGGGATTGGCGTCGGCTGGGTCAGCATCTTCCGCCAGGACGCCCTGCGCGCGGCGCTGGACCTGCCCCCGCACGTCGTCCCCGTCGCCTATCTCTGCCTCGGCCACGTGACCGAGCTCTACGAGGAACCCGAACTGCAGGCCCGCGGCTGGGGCCGCCGCGCCCCCTTGGACGACCTGATCTTCGAGGACGCCTGGGGCCGGGCGCCGGAAACTCCATAAGCACATCAGCCAGAATCTCCGCGCGCTGGAGAGGTGGCAATGACCGGAACTTGCCACCGCTCCCTGTCGGGACGTCCAAGGATTCCGATGCGACCACCGGCTGGCCGCACTCTTTCGTCCGGTGGTTGGCGCCATTCCAGCAGGTGGAAGTGCTGCTTCCTTCTCTCCGGCACGCCAAGGGACGCTTTACCCGACGTAAGACAAGCACGTGTCGGCAGTCAATGCCGGGCGATCACGTTGCTCATTGCGACGCAGCACCGCTACAACGCGATATAGTAACGATAGCCGATGTGCCTCTGCCTGTGCCTGTGCCTGTGCCTGTGCCTGTGCCTGTGCCTGTGCCTGTGCCTGTGAAGGGCTGGTCGACCTCGTGCTCGACCGGAACCGGCGGATTGTGACGCTGCCGGAATGGGGTCTCGCCGCAAGCAGTTACACCCGCCCCAGCCGGATCGGCTAGCGGCTGCCCAAGGGTGAGCAATGCGAGTCGTTCGTAGGGCCTGATCGAAGGTCAGCGCGCGAATCTGGCTCCGAGCGGCGGAAGACGGCGACTGTCCAGGTCTTGCGCGCCAACATCAGCGCGGCAGATCGTGGTCGGTCAGAGGAGGCGCGGGAAGGCAGGTTCCAAACGCACACCGCAGGTGTGGTGCCTCCCACGCAAGGATATTGTGGCGTCTCTGTCGGCGCAGAGAGATGCCCCGCCTGTACGCCGAACACGGTGCCGGGGCGGTCACGGAGAGTGCCGCAAGAGCCGCGCAAGCAGGCGGTGCGGCTCGACCCGAAGGTCAAGCCAAGCGGTCGCGAAAGGTGCCCAGTACCTCGGCATAGACGTGGCGCTTGAAGGGGACGATGTTGTCCAGCAGCGCGTCGGCCTGCATCCACTGCCAGCGGTCGAACTCGGGATGCTCGGTCTGGATGCGGACGTCGCTGTCCTGGCCGAGGAAGCGCAGAAGCAGCCACTTCTGACGCTGCCCGCCGAAGCGGCCCTTCCAGACGCGGCCCAGAAGCTCGGGCGGCAGGTCGTAGAACACCCAGCCCGGCGTCTCGTCCACGACCTCGACAAGGCTGGGGCTGACGCCGGTCTCCTCGACCAGTTCGCGCAGGGCGGCCTCGCGTGGGGTCTCGTCACCGTCGATTCCGCCTTGCGGCATCTGCCAGGCGCCGGGCATGTCGATGCGGCTGCCCGCGAAGACCAAGCCGTCGCGGTTCATCAGGACCACGCCCGCGCAGGGCCGATAGGGCAGCCCGCCGGGGCCGGTGCGTTCGGTCATGCCTTCAGCCCTGGTCGCCGGCATCCGCGCCGTCGACCGACCCCTCGCCCGTGACGGCAGGGGTTGCGGCGGCAGGCACCTGGTCCGCCTGGAATGCCACGGCGGCCAGACCCTTGAGGATGTCGACCGCGTAGGCCAGCTGGTAATCCTCCTCGCGAAGCGCCGCGGTCGCTTCGACCTCGGCGGCCTCGGTCTCCATCTGGTCGCGCATCTCGTCGCTGACATCGTTGCCGAGCGCGCCGCGCAGGTCGGCCTCGGACCGGCTGAAGCTGCTCTCGGTGCGCGGTTCGTCCTCCTCGGCCTCGGGTGCCGGGGCGGGCTGCGCCACCAGGATGTCGGGCTGGATGCCAAGCGCCTGGATCGACCGGCCGGACGGCGTATAGTACCGCGCCGTCGTCAGCCGGATCGCGCTGTCGGACGTGACCGGCATCACCGTCTGGACCGAGCCCTTGCCGAACGACTTCTCGCCCACGACGATGGCGCGGCGGTGGTCCTGCAGGGCCCCGGTCACGATTTCGGATGCGCTGGCCGAGCCGCCGTTGATCAGCACGACCATCGGCTTGCCCTGCGCCAGGTCGCCCGGCTCGGCGTTCCAGCGCTCACTTTCCTCGGGCTGGCGACCGCGGGTGCTGACGATTTCGCCTGCGTCCAGAAAGGCATCGGAGACGCTGATCGCCTGGTTCAGCAAGCCGCCCGGGTTGTTGCGCATGTCCAGCACGAAACCCGTGACCCTGTCGATTCCGCCGGCCTCCTCGACCGCCTTGTCCAGTTCCGCCCTCAGCGTGTCATAGGTCTCGTCGTTGAAGGTCGACACGCGCAGGATCACGGCATGACCCTCGACCCGGCTGCGTACCACCGTCAGCTTGATCGTGTCGCGCGACATGGTCAGATCGAATGGCTCACTCTCGCCCTCGCGCAGGATGGTGATGGTGATCTCGGACCCGATCGGGCCGCGCATCATCTCGACGGCCTCGTCCAGGGTCAGGCCGAGCAGCGACTCGCCGTTCACATGGGTGATGAAGTCGCCCGACTGCACACCCGCCTGCGCCGCCGGCGTGTCGTCGATGGGCGAGACGACCTTGACCATCCCCTCTTCCTGGCTGACCTCGATCCCCAGGCCGCCGAAGCTGCCGCGGGTCTGGGTCTGCATGTCCTCGTAGGCGTCCGACGACAGGAAGCTGGAATGCGGGTCCAACGAGGTCAGCATGCCGTTGATCGCGGCCTCGATCAGGGCCTTGTCCTCGGGCGCCTCGACATAATCGCTGCGGATGCGCTCGAACACGTTCCCGAACAGCTCGAGCTGCTGGTAGACCGAGGCGTTGCCGTCGGTTTCCTGCGCCAGCAGGGGGCCGGCGATCTGCGTCGTGACCAGCGCACCGGCCAGAACGCCCCCCAAGCCTGCGATCAGATATTGTCTCATGACGGTCTTTCCTGCCTCAGTCCTGTTGCGGCTCGACGACGGGATTCAGCACGAACCAGTCCGCCGGGTCCAGCGTTTCGTTGCCTTGGCGCAATTCCAGATACAGCGTCTCGCTGCGCCCGGCCTCTCCGCCGCGGACGGCGTCGGTCACGAATTGCGATCCGAATTCCTGGGCCGGAGCCTCGGTTCCGCCCATCAGGCCGACGGGGTCGCCCGCCTTCAGCACGTCGCCCACCTCGCCGAACACCTGCGCGAGGCCTGCAAATATCACAAGATAGCCACGCGCGGGCTCAACGATCATCACATTGCCGTAATCCAGAAACGGCCCGCGATAGCGGATGGTCGCAGGCCACGGCGTCTGCACAAGCGCGGCGGGGGGCGTGGCGATCACCCAGCCCGGTCGCCGCACGCCGGCGGCGTCGGGTTCATCATAGGGCCGAAGGATCGTGCCGATGACCGGCAGCGGCAGATTTCCCCGCGCGCTTTCGAAGTCCTCCATCGGGGCGCCGACATCCTTTTCCATGCGCGCGATGCCATCGGCAAAGGCGTCGAGGCTGTCGGCGGCCGCGTGAAGCTCCTGCAGCTCCTCGGGGTCTTCGGCATAGCGCACCGGCATCGAGCTGCGGTCCTTGGTGGCGCTGACCAGCAGCCGCCGCGCCTCTTGCACCGAGGCAAGCCCCGCCCCCAGCATCCCCGCCGCATTGGCCTGAAGCTCGCGCACCGTGGCGATCTCGTCCAGGTCCGCCTGCAGCGCCTCGGCCTCGGCCCGCAGGCCGGGCGTCACCGCCGACAGGATCATGGCCGACCGCGCATTCGCCAACGCCCCCGCCGGGTGCAGCAGCATCGTCGATTCGGGGCTCTGCTGCAGGGCGGTCATCGCCCCAAGCACCTGCCCCAGGCGTTCGCGCTGTGCCTCGAACCGGTCGCGCAGCTCGGCCTCTCGGGCGCTGGCCTGGCGCAGGCCGTCGCGCAGGGCGGCCAGCCCCAGCTCATAACCGCGGATCACCTCGGTCAGCGCCAGGACCTGGTCGTCGGCGGCCACGGCATCGGCCAGTTGTCCCAGGGCGGCGCGCAGCAGGGCGGCGGCATCCTCGGCATCGGCGACGGCCTGATTCGCGGGGGTCATCGGCTGCGCGGCGGCACCGCCGACAAACGCCCAGGTGGCCAGCGCCAGGGCAAGGGGGCGAAGCATCATCGGCGGATCAGGCTCTGGCCGGTCATTTCGACCGGCTGCTCCAGCCCCATCAGGTCCAGGACCGTCGGTGCCAGGTCGGCCAGCCGTCCATCGCGCAGCGTCGCGCCGACGGGACCGCCGAAGACGATGACGGGCACCGGGTTCAGCGTATGCGCCGTGTGCGGGCCGCCGGTCACCGGGTCGATCATCTGTTCGCAGTTGCCGTGGTCGGCGCAGATCACCGCCGCACCGCCCGCACGCTCCAGCGCGTCCAGCATCCGACCCAGGCTGCGGTCGACCGCCTCGCAGGCGCGGATCGCGGCGGCCAGGTCACCGGTGTGACCGACCATGTCCGGGTTCGCGAAGTTCACGACGATCAGGTCGTATCCCGCGTCGATGGCGCCGACGAGGCTGTCGGCCACCTCGGCCGAGGCCATCTCGGGCGCCAAGTCATAGGTCGCGACCCTGGGGCTTTGCGGCATGTGGCGGTCCTCGCCCGGTTCGGGCGTTTCCTTGCCGCCATTGAGGAAGAAGGTCACGTGCGGATATTTCTCGGTCTCGGCCAGGCGGAACTGCCGCAACCCATGAGAGGCCACCCACGCGCCAAGCGTGTTGACCACCTGCTGCTTGGGATAGGCCGCCGTCACGAAACCGTCGTGGCGCGTGCCATAGTCGACCATGCCCAGCAGCCCAGCCCAATGCGGACGCTCCTCCGGGTCGAAGGCGTCGAAGTCGGGGGCGCCGACGGCCAGCAGGATCTCTCGCGCCCGGTCGGCGCGGAAGTTCAGGCAGAAGAACCCGTCACCGTCCGTCGCGCCGTTATAGCCGTCGATGACGAAGGGCTGGATGAACTCGTCCGTCTCGTTGCGCGCATGGGCGACGGCGACGGCAGTTCCCGCGTCGCGCGCCTCCTCGCCCCGGCCATGGATCATCGCGTCGTAGGCACGCTGGATACGGTCCCACCGGTTGTCGCGATCCATTGCGTAATAGCGGCCGATGACGGTGCCGATCCGTGCGCCTTCGGGCAGGCCCTGCTGCAGGGTGGCGATAAAGCCGGGCGCCGAATCGGGGGCGACGTCGCGGCCGTCGGTGATCGCGTGGATGACGACGGGCACGCCCGCCCCGGCTACGACACAAGCCGCGGCCAGCACATGGTCGACATGCCCGTGCACCCCGCCGTCCGAGATGACGCCCATCAGGTGCGCCGTCCCGCCGCTGGCCTTCAACTGGGCGATGAAGTCCAGAAGCGCAATGTTCTGCCCGAAGCTGCCGTCCTCGATCGCCAGGTCGATCTGCCCCAGGTCCATCGCGACGACGCGGCCAGCCCCGATATTCGTGTGCCCGACCTCGGAATTGCCCATCTGGCCGCGCGGCAGGCCCGCATCGGGACCATGTGTGACCAGCGTCGCATGCGGACAATCGCGCATGAGGCGGTCGAAGTTCGGCGTGTCGGCCAGGTCCGGCGCGCTCTGCTCGGGACGGTCAGAGATGCCCCAGCCATCAAGAATGCACAGGATCACGGGTTTGGTCATCGGTGCCTCGCGGTTTTCCCCCTTCTACGCAAGCGGCGCGGCGGCGGCAACCGAGCGTCCGGGCACTGGCCCCGGACCCCCGGGATGTTGATGGGCTGCGGCAAAAAACATCGGTCACGCGTCAGGGGCAACCACCTGCCCTGCCCGCAAAACGTTCAGACCCGGTGGTAGGGCGACCCGGCCAGGATGGTGGCCGCGCGATAAAGCTGCTCGGCCAGCATGACGCGGACCAGAAGGTGCGGCCAGACCATCCGGCCGAGACTGATCTGCCAGTCGGCCTGCGCGCGCAGGGCCGGATCCAACCCGTCCGCGCCGCCGATGACGAAGCAGACGTCGCGCGCCCCGTCACGCCAGCCGGCCAGCCGTGCCGCGAATTCGGGCGAGGTGGGCTGATCACCACGTTCGTCCATCATGACGATGGCCGCGCCGGCGGGGATGGCACGCGTCAGCAACTCGGCCTCGGCGGCCATGGTGCCGGCGCGGCGGTCATCGACCTCGGTCATCGAAACGGCCGGCAGCCCGAGGCTCCGGCCGGTTCGTGCAAAGCGTTCGAGGTAGTCGGCGACCAGTGACGCCTCGGGGCCTTTCTTCAGCCGCCCCACGGCAGCGATGTCGATGCGCACGGCTTACGGCTGCGGACGGGCGCCTTCGCGCACGCGCGTCAGCGCATCGGCCGGCATCCACATCTTCTCCAGCTGGTAGAATTCGCGGACCTCGGGGCGGAAGACGTGGACGATCACGTCATCGGTGTCGATCAGCACCCAGTCGCCGGCATCCTTGCCCTCGATCCGGGGGCTGCGGCCGGTGGCCTGCTTGACTCGGTCGGCCAGCTTTTCGGCGATGGCACCCACCTGGCGCGAGCTGCGGCCCGAGGCGATCACCATGTGATCGGCCATGGCCGTGCGGCCGCGCAGGTCGATCGAGACGACCTCCTCGGCCTTGTCGTCATCCAGCGAAGTCAGGACGAGCGAGAGCACCTGGTCGCTGGTCAGCGCCTCTCTCGCGGTGGTCGTGGCCGGCCCTTGGGCCGACGGGACGTCTTGTGACAGGGTTGTATCCTCCGGTCGGCGCGCCGATAAGCCCCCGGCGCAGGGGTCCCCCCAACATAGCATCTTTTCGACCCATCTCAATCACCGCAGGCAGATTCCTTGCAGGCAGCCCCCGCGGCTGGCCCTTGCCACATTGACTGCACTGGCCTAATCTGCGGGGATGATGCGTTATTTCGATATCCATGACCGCGCGCGCCTGCCGCAGCGCTTCTATGGCGAAACGCTCTGCGTGACCGCGCGGGGCTGAGCGTCTGCGGGTCACCGCCCGCTTTTGCCTGCCCGCACCCTGCATCACAGCCGAAAGACCTCAGCCATGACCATTCCCGCAGCTTCCGCGCCGCGCACGCTCTACGACAAGATCTGGGACGCCCACGTCGTCGACCGCCAGGACGACGGGACATGCCTTCTGTATATCGATCGCCACCTGGTCCACGAAGTGACCAGCCCGCAGGCCTTCGAGGGGCTGCGCATGACCGGCCGCAAGGTCCGCGCGCCGGAACGGACCATCGCGGTTCCCGACCACAACGTGCCGACCACGCTGGACCGCCAGACCGGCATCGACAACGAGGAGAGCCGCGTGCAGGTCGACGCGCTGGACCGCAACGCCCGCGACTTCGGCGTGGTCTATTACCCCGTCAACGACATCCGCCAGGGCATCGTGCATATCGTCGGACCCGAACAGGGCTGGACCCTGCCCGGCATGACCGTCGTCTGCGGCGACAGCCACACCGCGACGCACGGCGCCTTCGGCGCGCTGGCCCACGGCATCGGCACGTCCGAGGTCGAGCATGTGCTGGCAACCCAGACACTGATCCAGTCGAAATCGAAGAACATGAAGGTGGAAATCACCGGCCGCCTGGCGCCGGGCGTGACCGCCAAGGACATCGTCCTGCGCATCATCGCCGAAACCGGCACGGCGGGCGGCACCGGCCATGTCATCGAATATTGCGGAGAGGCAATCCGCAACCTGTCGATGGAAGGCCGCATGACCATCTGCAACATGGCGATCGAGGGTGGCGCGCGCGCCGGCCTGATCGCCCCCGACGAGGTCACCTTCGCCTATGTCCAGGGCCGCCCCCATGCGCCCAAGGGCGCGCAGTGGGAAGCCGCGGTCGCCTGGTGGAAGACGCTGTTCTCTGACGACGGCGCGCATTTCGACAAGGTGCTGACCATCCGCGCCGAGGATATCGCGCCCACCGTCACCTGGGGCACCTCGCCCGAGGATGCGTTGCCGATCACCGCCACCGTCCCCTCGCCCACCGATTTCGCCGGCGGCAAGGTCGAGGCTGCGCGCCGGTCGCTGGACTACATGGGCCTGGCGGCGGGCACGCCGCTGACCGACATCGCCATCGACGCGGTCTTCATCGGCAGCTGCACCAATGGCCGGATCGAGGATCTGCGCGCCGCCGCAGACGTGCTGCGGGGCCGCAAGCTGGCGCCGGGCGTGCGTGGCATGGTCGTGCCGGGTTCCGGCCTCGTGCGCGCCCAGGCCGAGGAAGAGGGGCTGGATGCCATCTTCACCGAAGCGGGCTTCGAATGGCGGCTGGCGGGGTGTTCGATGTGCCTCGGGATGAACCCCGACCAACTGGCACCGGGCGAACGCTGCGCGGCGACCTCGAACCGCAACTTCGAGGGGCGGCAGGGCTACAAGGGCCGCACCCACCTGATGTCGCCTGCCATGGCGGCGGCGGCGGGCGTGGTGGGCCACCTGGTCGACATCCGCGAGTTCGTTGCCGAGCCGGCATGAGCCGCGGGCCGCGCCCCGTCTCGGCGGGCTGGTCAAGCCAGCCGCGACGCCGGGCGGCGCAACAGCACCACCGCGTTCAGCGCGATCAGCAGCAGGCCCGCGTTCTCGAACAGGAAATTGTTCGGGACGCCAAGGCTGCGGCTGCCGATCAGAAGGTCGACATGGTGGAAGCTGACGGCACGGACCATCACGAAGCCCAGAAGGATGGCCAGCCCGACGACCGCCAGCAGGTTGCGCGACAGGCTGCCCCGCAAGGCCATCATCGCGCCTGCCAGCGTCACCAGCACCCCGGCCAGCAGAACCGCGATGAAGGCCACCTGGACGATGCGGCGGTTGGCGTACCATCCCTGCGCCCGCGCCAGGCACTTGCCCGCGGCGGTGACCGCGCTTTGCAGGTCCAGTTGCTTGTTGATGGCCAAGAACGCCAGCAGCACCGCCAGCACCGCCCAGAATGCCCGGCCGCGCCGGCCCTTCAGGTCCCGCCACACGGCCAGCGCCAGAAATGCCGTCACGCTGTAGGACAGCACGGTCAGCCAACCGGTCACGTCCGGATCGCCGATCTGCGGCGACCACTGGCCGCCGATGCACGTTCCAAGTTCGAAAATCGTCACACACCCGTCTCCACCAACCTGCCGCACGCGGCCCGCCAGACATGAAGGCATGAAGGACACATGGACAAGTTTACCACTCTGACCGGAATCGCGGCCCCGATGCCGCTGGTCAATATCGATACCGACATGATCATCCCGAAACAGTTCCTGAAGACGATCAAGCGTTCGGGGCTGGGCGTCAACCTGTTCGACGAGATGCGCTATGACCGCGACGGGAACGAGCAGCCCGACTTCGTGCTGAACCAGCCCGCCTATCGCGACGCGCAGATCCTGGTCGCAGGCGACAACTTCGGCTGCGGGTCGTCGCGCGAACACGCACCCTGGGCGCTGCTGGATTTCGGCATCCGCTGCGTGATCTCGACCAGCTTCGCCGACATCTTCTTCAACAACTGCTTCAAGAACGGCATCCTGCCCGTCGTCCTGCCGCAAGAGGCCGTGGACGCGCTGATGGAGGATGCGGGCCGCGGCGCCAATGCGCGCATCACGGTCGATCTGGAAAACCAGTCAGTTACCGCGTCTGACGGCACCAGCTTTGCCTTCGAGGTGGACCCCTTCCGCAAGCACTGCCTGCTGAACGGGTTGGACGATATCGGCCTGACGATGGAAAAGGCGCCGACCATCGACGCCTTTGAATCGCAGATGGCCCAGGCCCGCCCTTGGATCTGAGGGCGCTTGCCCTTCTCGCGGTTCTGGCCGGGCCGGCAGCGGCCGAACCGGTCAGGATCGCCACCTGGGATCCCGGCCTGTCGCGCGGCGGCCCGGGTCTTCTGATGCGTGATATCGGCCGCGACGATCCGCAGGTGCTGGCGGCCGCGCAGGCAGTGGTGGCGATGGTGCCCGACGCGATCCTGCTGACCGGCTTCGACTGGGACCTGGACGGCCGCGCGCTGGACGCCTTCGCTGACCTGCTGGACCGCGAAGGCCACCCGATGCCGCACCGCTTCGCCGGGCGGACGAACCGGGGGCTGCAGGCCGGGCTGGACCTCGACGCCGACGGACGGGCGGGACAGCCGCGCGACGCCCAGGGCTATGGCGAATTCACGGGCCAGCAGGCCATGGCGCTGCTGTCGCGGCTGCCGATTCTTGGCGTGACCGATCACAGCGCGACGCTGTGGCGCGACATGCCGGGCAACCGGATGCCGCCGTCCCCGCATGCGGACGTGCAGCGCCTGTCCAGCGCCGCGCATTGGGACATCGCGCTGCAGGGACCGGCCGGGCCGCTGCACCTGCTGGCATTCTCGGCGACGCCGCCAGCATTCGAGGACCGCAATGTCGCCCGCAATCACGACGAGGCCGCGTTCTGGCTGGACCACCTGCCCGAGGCGCCCTTCGTCGTGATCGGCAACCTGAACCTCGACCCAGTGGATGGCGACGGCGACTCGGCGGCGCTGAACGCGCTGCTGCAGGTGGCGCAGGATCCGGCCCCGCGGGGCGACTGGCAGCCGCCGCAGACCGGGGCCAATGCGGACCATCGGGGCGATCCGGCGCTGGACACGGCGGAATACGACCGCGTGGGCAACCTGCGGCTGGATTATGTCCTGCCGGCGCAGGGGTTGGAGGTGATCGCCTCGGGCGTTCTGTGGCCCGCGCCGGGCGATCCCTTGGCCGAGGCTGTCGCCACGGCCTCGCACCGCAAGCTGGTCTGGGTCGACCTAGACCTGGAATGAGGCGACCGCGCCCCAGGCCTGGTCCAGATCATCAGGCGTGACGCAATAGGGCGGCAGGACATAGACCGTGTTGCCCAAGGGCCGCAGCAGCACCCCTTCCGCCATGACATGCGCTCGCATTCTTGGCCCGACCTCTGACAGATAACCACCCTTGGGGACTTTCAGGTCGATTGCGGCGATGGTGCCGCATTGGCGCGGGTTCTCGAACCGCGGATCGCCGGCCAGCGCCGCCAAGTGGCGCGCCTGCATCGCGCCAAGTTCGTCCAGTCGCGCCTGCATCGGGCTCGACTGCCACAGCCGCACCTGCGCCAGCGCCGCCGCGCAGGCGATGGGATTCGCGGTATAGCTGCTGGAGTGATAGAAGGTCCGCCGACGATCCCCGGACCTGTGCGCATCGAAGATCCGCGCGCTGGCCAATGTCGCCGCCAACGGGATCACGCCCCCCGTCAGTCCCTTGGAGGTGCAGAGGATATCCGGTGCCACCCCGGCGTGGTCGCAGGCCCAAAGCCGCCCGGTGCGTCCCCAGCCGGTCATGACCTCGTCAGCGATCATCAGCACGTCGTGGCGGTCGCAGATCCCCCGCAGCCCGGCCAGCACCGAGGATCCGTACATCCGCATGCCGCCTGCCCCCAGGACGAGGGGCTCCAGGATCAGCGCGGCCATCTGTCCGCTGGCCGCCAGCGCGTCAAAGGCGGCCAAGGTCGCCGCGCCGTCCCCCTGCGGGAAGGGCAGCCGGTCGACCGCGAACATCAGCGGGTCATAGGCAGCGTTGAAGACGCCGCGCTCGCCCACGCTCATCGTGCCGATGGTGTCGCCGTGATAGCTGTCCTCGATCACCGCAATCCGATGGCGGCCATCGCCCTCGTGTCGCCAGTAACCCAGCGCCATCTTCAGCGCGACCTCGACCGCCGTCGACCCGCTGTCGCTGTAAAATACGTGGTCGAGCCCCTTAGGCGTCATGGCGACCAGCGCCTCGGCCAGGTCCTCGGCCGGGGCATGGGTGACATTGGCGAAGATCACCTGGTCCAGCTGCCCGGCCGTGTCGCGGATCGCCTGCACGATCTCGGGCTGATTATGGCCGTGGGTGACCACCCACCAGCTGCTGATCGCGTCCAGGAGCGGGCCGCGGCCGGTGTGGATATAGGCGCCCTCGCTGCTGATGGCGCAAGGGGGGGCGGGCTCGGTCGCGTGCTGGAAGAACGGGTGCCACACGGAACTTCTACGGGTCATGCGAAATCCTCGACGCGGAAATTCTCGGCCATCGCCTGCGCCAGGCTGTCGCGGTCCAGGTGCGGCAGCAGGGGCAGCCGCCCCAGCACGCGAGCGCGCCCGATCTGGCCGATGGTCGTCATGTTGTCGTCGTTCGGCTGCCCGGTGAAGGCAACGCCATGCACCGGCACGCCGCGCGCCCGCAGGCTTTCGAGCGCCGTCAGGCTATGGCTTATGGTGCCCAGCCCCGTCTGCGCCACTAGTATCACCGGCAGTTGCCAGCGCGCGAAGAGGTCGGCAAAGAGCACCTGCCGCGTGATCGGCACCAAGGCACCTCCCGCCCCTTCGATCACCAGCCGCGCCGCATCCGGTGGCGTCAGGGCGTCCGGATCCAGCATGACTCCGTCCAACTCGGCCGCGCGATGCGGTGACAGGGGCTGTTGCAGCAGGTGCGCCTCGGGGTGGATGCGGGCGCCGGACAGGCGCAGGACCTCGGCCCGGTCGGTGCCAGGTTGGGGGTGAAAGGATGTGGCGGCCGAGACATTCGGGACGTTGCCCGCTAATCCCGACTGGATCGGCTTCCAATAGTCGGCACCGATCAGCCCGCACAGACCGGCCGCAAAGACCGTCTTGCCGACGTCGGTGCCGGTGCCCGTGATCACATATCTGGCCATAGTTCCTCCAGCGCCTCGGCCAACCGGACCACGTCGGCGCGGCTGGAATTCAGCGTCAGCGACACCCGCAGCCGCGACGTCCCTTCCGGCACGGTCGGCGGGCGGATGCCGCGCACATCGAAGCCCCGCGCCTGCACGGCCGCTGCCAGATCCATGGTCGCGGCGTTCGGCCCGACGATCAGCGGGACGATCTGGCTGCCGCTCACGGGCACCTGCGGCAGGCGGCGGGCCATTTCAGCGCCGAAGGTGGCGACGTGGTCCGCCAGTTGCTTGCGCCGCCAAGGCTCGTCCCGCAGGATCGCCAGCGCCTCTTGCCCGGCCGCGGCCATCAGCGGCGACGGCGCGGTGGCGAAAATGAAGGGGCGGCAGCGGTTGACCAGAAAGTCGATCAGGCAGCGCGCCCCGCAGATCAGCGCGCCCGAGCCGCCAAGCGCCTTGCCCAAGGTGTGCAGCGTCAGGACGTTGTCGCGGCCTTCCAGGTGATGCCCCAGCCCCCGGCCATCGGGGCCGAAGACGCCCGTGGCATGCGCCTCGTCGATCAGCAGAAAGCCTTCGCGGTCGGCCAGCGCCATCAGGTCGTCCAGCGGCGCGATGTCGCCGTCCATGCTGTAGAGGCTTTCGACCGCGATCCAGACGGCGCCGCTGCCGCCGCCGCGCCGCCAACTGGTGATCACTTCTTGGGCATGCCCGACGTCGCCGTGCCGGAAGGTCGTCACAGCGGCGCGCCCGGCCCGGGCGCCTTCATGCGTGCTGGCATGGGACAGCTCGTCCATCAGCAGCAGGTCATCGCGCTGCGGCAGCGTCGTGATCACGGCGAAGTTGGCGACATAGCCGCCGCCGAACCCAAGCGCGGCCTCGGCCCCGAAGAACCGCGCGGCGGCCTCCTCGAACCCCGCCTGAACGCCGGTGTTGCCGCGCAGCAGGCGCGAGCCCGCCGCGCCGACCGGAAGCCCGTCCTGCAGCGCCGTCATCACTGCCTGCCGCAGCCGATCAGACTGCGCCAGCCCAAGATAGTCGTTCGAGGCGAAGTCGATCCCGCGCCGGGGCGCCAGCCCGCGCAGCCGCGCCTCGGCCGCCAGCCCGTCGAGATTGCGCCGGTAAACCGCCAATCGGTCCATGCAGTGCTTCAGCGAAGGACAGGAATGGCCGGATCGGCCGCCAGCAGGGCCGCGCGGCGGATCTCGTCGGCTTCGGGGTGATGCTCGTGCGCGACCATCGGCTGCAGCCCCAGCTTGGCGAAGAGGCGCATGTCGCTCTCTTCCTCGGGGTTGTCCTTGGTCAGCAGGGTGTCGCCGACGAAGATCGAGTTCGCGCCGGCAAAGAAGCACATCGCCTGCATCTCGTCCGACATGGCGGTGCGGCCGGCCGACAGGCGGACATGGCTGCGCGGCATCATGATCCGCGCCGTCGCGATGGTGCGCACGAAGTCGATGGGATCGACGGGGGCCGCATCCTCGAGCGGCGTCCCCGCGACCGGGATCAGCATGTTGATCGGCACGCTGTCGGGCGGCGACGGCAGGTTCGCCAGCGTCACCAGCATGTCGACCCGATCCTGCGCCCCCTCGCCCAGCCCGAGGATCCCCCCCGAACAGACCTTGATGCCGCTTTGACGCACGTTCTCCAGCGTCTGCAGCCGTTCATCGAAGCTGCGCGTCGTGATCACGTTGGCATAATAGGCTTCGGACGTGTCGATGTTGTGGTTGTAATAATCCAACCCCGCCTCGGCCAGCTGGCGCGACTGGTCGGCGTCCAGCATGCCCAGGGTCATGCAGGTCTCCATCCCCAGGGCCTTCACGCCCTCGATCATCGCGACAATCTGCGGCATGTCGCGGGGCTTGGGGCTGCGCCAGGCGGCCCCCATGCAATAGCGCGTCGCACCGGCATCGCGGGCGCGGCGGGCCTCGGCCAGCACGCGCTGGACTTCCATCAGCTTCGATGCGGACAGGCCCGAATCGTGGCGCGCCGACTGGCTGCAATAGCTGCAATCTTCGGGGCAGCCGCCGGTCTTGATCGACAGAAGGCGGCTCAGCTGCACGCGGTTGGGGTCGAAATGCTTCCGATGGACGGTCTGGGCCTGAAACAGCAGGTCCATCAGCGGCTGGTCGAACAGCGCCCGCGCCTCGGGCGCGGTCCAGATCTTGCGGCTGTGCGGCATGTCGGCGCCCGGATTGTCGTGCAGCATGGCTCCTCCTCGGCTGGCTGAGTGTCCGTAGCATTCCCGCCGGGGCCTGTCCAATGTCGCCGCGCGTGTCAGTACCTCTCTTTCAGGCGGCGCTGCTGCTCGGCCGCCCCGAGGCCCAGCAGGACCTCGGCCCGGCCGAATTCCCGCGCGGCGACCTGGCGGGCCGCCTCGAAGCGCGGCTCCAGCCGCTTCATCTCCTGGTCGGCGTGGCGAAGTTCGCGTGCGGCCCGGCCAGCTTGGGCATTGGCGATCCGCGCCTCGGGCAGGGTCAGCGGCGCCGTGCTGTCATAGCTTTGCGCCAGGGATACCTGCAACGCGTCGACCCGTTGCCGCGCCGCAGTCATATGCGCGTTGAACGCGGCAAAGTGCTTCAGCTGCCGCTCCGCGCGAAGCCGTGCGATCCTCTCCAGCTGTGACAGTTGCCCAAGCTTGTCTACCATCCTGCCCTCGCCTTCTGGCGCATCTTTTCGGCAAAACGTATCGCGGCGGCGACGGCGGCGAAGTGGTCCCTGCGGATCTCGTCGCCGATCTTGACCTGCGCGTGGATGGCGCGGGCGCAGGGCGGGTCGGACCAGATTGGAACGCCCGCTTCGGTGGCCTTGGAGCGGATCCGGGCCGCGATCTCGTCCGTGCCCTTGGCCACGCAGACCGGCGCGCGGCCCGAGCCGCGCTTCCACTGCAGCGCGACTGCATAGTGCGTCGGATTGACGATCACCACGTCGGCGCCTGCCACGTCGGTCAGCATCTGCTTCATGGCGATGTCGATGGCACGCTGGCGGCGGGCCGCCTTCAGATGCGGATCGCCCTCCGAGTCCTTGTATTCGTCCTGCATTTCCTTCCGGCTCATCCGGTTCTTGCGCCGGTGGTCGAACCACTTCCACAGGATGTCGGGGATCGTGAATACGATCGATACCACCAGTCCCAACAGCAGCACCTGCCCCATGATCGTGCCAAGCGCCGCGACCCATTGCCCCTCGGCCATGGACGACGCGGCGATCCGATCCAGCAGCGCGCGGAACATGAGCCAGCCGCCCGTGCAGACCAGGGCCGTCTTCCCCAGCGAGATGGCGAAGGTCACCATCCCGTTCGTCCCGAATTTCTGTGCGGCGTTCTTCATCGGGTTGATGCGGTTGATGTCGGGCGCAAGCTTCTGCGGCGAAAAGATCAGGCTGCGCGTCGCCAGCAGGCCCAGAAGGATGACCGCGACCAGCAGCATCGCCAGTCCCACTGTCGCCACCGCCGCATGCACCCACAGCGCCTGCGCCACGACCGCCGTGGCCCCCGGCTCCCAACCCTCGGCCCCAAGCGCGCGCGACGCCATGGACATCCACTGACGCACCGCCACGCCGGCCGCAACCGAGAATGCGAGGAAAGCGCCCAGATACATCGTCGCCGCGTTCAGCTCGGTCGAGCGGGGGATGTCCCCCTTTTCCCGTGCGCGCTGAAGCTTCTGTTCAGATGCCTCGAACTGCTTGTCGTCGCTGTCCTCGCTCATCCTGGCACCTCAGGGGATCTGCGGCAGCATGAAGCCAAGCACCGCGTCGGCCCAGATCCCGACCAGCAGCGGCGCCAGGATGGCAAGCGCCGCCAGTGCCAGAAGGATGGACGCGGGGGCGCCGATGAAGACGACGGGCAGCGCCGACATCACCCGGTTGACGACGCCTGACAGGGCCTGGAACAGGAAGCCGCCGAGCGTGAAGGGCGCGGCCAGCATCATCGCCAGCCAGAAGCTGTCCGTGACGACACGCAAGACGGCCATCGCCAGCCCCTCGGCCGACGGAAGGGCACCGGGGGGCCAGAGGTTCAGGCTGTCGGCCATCAGCTGGACCAGCATGATCGGCAGTCCGAGCGCCATCAGGATGGCGATGCCGCCCAGGTGCAGCAGGTTGCCGATGGGATGCGGCGCCATCTCGTTCTGGATGCCCATAATCTGCGACAGCGATGCGGTCGCGGCGATCGCCGTCGTGGCGATGTCGATCGCGACGGCCAGAAGCCGCAGAAGCGTCCCGGTGGCGAACCCCAGCAGCACCTCGGTTCCGATCTGGGCCAGCATTCCCACGGGCTGCGCCGGCATGGCCTGCCGTTGCACCGCCCCGGCAAGCAGGGGTGCAATCGCGACGGCGATGGCGACCTTGACCCGAGCGTTCAAGACCCGCTCTCCAAGCCCCGGCAGGATCAGAATGCACGCCTGGATGCGGGCGTAGACAAGCACCAGCGACCAGTCGAGCCCCGGAAAGATCGACTGGAGCTGGTTCCACATCATGCCGCCTCGATCGTTCCCAGAAGCCGCAGTTCGGCCGAGGGATCGACCTCTTCCAAACCCAGCACGGGGATCGCGACGCCGTTCGCGCCCAGGACCGCGCGGATCATGCGGCGGCGATGATCCGGCGCCACGACGACGGTGCGCGCCACCGGCTCGGCCAGGGACAGCGCCTTCCTGACGGCGTCCAGCAGGCGCTTGGACATGGCCGGCGTCATCGCGCCACCGCCGGCGCGGCCTGTTTCGGCATCGGCGCGCACGAACTCTGCCTCCCAGGCAGGGTGCAGTTGCAGCGCCGCAATGCGGCCGGCCTCGTCGGCATATTGCTGGGTAATCTGGCCGCGCAGGCGCTTCCTGACCAGTTCGTAGATCGTCTCGGGCTGCTCCACCGCGCGGAATTCGCAGATCGCATCCACGATCAGCGGCAGGTTCCGGATGGAGATGCGTTCCTCCAGAAGCGCGCGCAGGATCGCCAGAAGGGTCTCGGGCGTCACCTTTTCGGGGATCATGCTGTCGAAATACTTGCGATTCCGCTCGGCCCGGCCGGCGTCCGACAGGGTCTTCAGCTCCTCGATCTGACGCTGCATCGCCCCAAGCGTCAGCAAGACCGGCAGGTTGGCCTTCACCACCTCCATGAGGTGGGTGGAGAGCACCTCCATCGGCGTGACGATGGTCGCGCCAAGAGTCGCCGCATCCTCCTGATCGGCAGGTTGGATCCAGCGGGCGGGGCTGGAATAGACCGGTTCGCGGACCGGGGTGCCGCGCAGGTCGGACAGCACCGTATCAGGGCCGAGCGCCAGAACCTCGGACGGCCTCAGGGTGCCACGGCCTCGCACGACACCCTGGATGCGGATCTGGTAATCGCCCGGCGGCAGGTCGTCGGTATCGGTGATCCGCACATCGGGCAGGATCATCCCGAAGCTTCGCGCGATGTGGATCCGCAGGTTCGAGATGCGGCTGCCCAACCCCCGCGCCTGGTCCAGCGCCGTTACGATCAGGTCCGACCCGATCTCCACCGCGATGTCGTCGGTGTCCAGCACGTCGCCGATCCTGGCGGCGGGCTGCACGGCGGCTTCGGCGGCAGGCCGGTCTGCGCTGTCATCGATCTCTGGCCTGTTGGCGATGCGCCATGCCAGCGCGCCCATCGCTGCCGCAATCGACAGGAACAGCAGGCGCGGCATCCCCGGCACGAACGAGATGACGATCATCGCCACCGCCACCATGACGGCGGGCTGCCACCTGCGGGTGAATTCCCGCGAGAGCAGGTCGGCCGTCGTGTCCGTGGCACCGCCGCGCGACAGCAGCAGGGCCGCTGCCATCGAGGTGATCAGCGCGGGGATCTGGCTGACGAGGCCGTCGCCGATGGTCAGGTGCGAATAGGTCGAAGCGGCCTCGGCAAGGGGCATGCCGTGAACCACGATTCCGACCGCCAGGCCGATGCAGAGGTTGATCATCGTGATAACGATGCCCGCCAAGGCATCGCCCTTGACGAACTTCGACGCGCCGTCGAGCGAGCCGAAAAAGCTGATCTCGCGCTGTTCGGCAATGCGTCGCCGCTTGGCTTCCTGGTGGTCGATGGCACCGGCGTTCAGGTCGCCGTCGATGGCCAGTTGCTTGCCGGGCAGCGAATCCAGCGCGAACCGCGCCGCAACCTCGGCCATGCGGCCCGAGCCCTTGGTGATCACCATGAAGTTCACGACCGAGATCACCGCGAAGACCGTGATGCCCACCAGGATCGACCCCCCGGCGACGAAATCGGCAAAGCCGTTGATGACGTGGCCCGCGGCCTCTTTCCCGTTCTGTCCTTCGGTCAGGATGAGCCGGGTCGACGACACGTTCAGCGACAGGCGGATCACCAGGCTGACAAGCAGTAGCACCGGGAAAGCCTGGAAATCGGTGGGCTTTTCAACCAGCGAGGCCATCACCAGGATCAACGTCGCCGTGGCGATCGAGATCGCGATGCCAAGGTCCAGGATGCTGGCAGGCAGCGGGATGACCAGCGAGATCACCACCAGAACGAGCCCGCCCGTCACCAGCAGCGGCGCGTCCAGGAACTTGCCTTTCTTTCCGTTCACGGCGGCGATGGGGGTCATTCCGGTGGTTCCGTTTCATCGGTCGCGGGGCGCAGGATGTCGTCGATGGGCCAAGGACGCCCGGTCATCAGGCCAAGACGGCGCAGGTAGGCGATGGCGCGGATGCGGTCGGCGGCCTCCATCTGCATCAGCGTGACGCGATAGTCGCGCGGCAACCCCTGCCCGGCCAGCAGCCAGCCCGACGCCGTTTCAGCGAACCGGTCGAAGTCGGTCTGCGCGACTGTGCCGGCATTCAGCGCGCCGACCAGGAACAGAAGGCCGATGCCCGTCATCACGCCGCCTTCTTCAGCTCGCGGAGGGCACCTTCCAGCGCATCGAAGCTGGGACGGACATGCTCGGGCACGGCCTGCCGCCCGACCTCGACGCAAAGCGTCGTCGCATGCTGGTGCAGCCCCGCGACCAGAACCGACTTGACGACATCATAGAAGCCCAGGTCCTGCTTCACGACCCCACCCAGCCGGTTCGCCAAGGGCGCAACGAAGCCATAGGACAGGAACACGCCCAGAAACGTCCCGACCAGCGCGCCGCCGATCATCTTGCCCAGAACCGCCGGCGGCTGATCGATCGAGGCCATCGTCTTGATCACGCCCAGGACGGCCGCGACGATGCCCAGGGCCGGCAGAGCGTCGGCCATGGTCTGCAGGGCGTGAGGGACGTGCATCTCCTCCTCTCGCAGGACCGCGATCCGGCGCGACAGCATGTCCTCGACCTGGTAGGGATCGTCGTAGTTGAGGCTGGCCGACCGCAGCGTGTCGGCGATCAGCGAGACGATGTTGTGGTCCGCCGCCAGCCGGGGATAGGCGCCGAAAATGGGCGATTCGCCCGGCGTCTCGATGTGCTGTTCCAGCGCTACCGGGTTCTCGCGCGCGATCTTGAGCAGCTGGAACATCAGGCACAGCACGTCCTGGTGGTCCTGCGCCGTCCATTTCGGTCCCTTGAACGCCCTGACCAGCCCGCTGAGCGTATGCTTGAGCACGTGGCTGTCGTTGCCCAGGATATATGCCCCGACCGCCGCCCCCATGATCATCATCATCTCGAAGGGCAGCGAGTGCATGATCACGCCCATCTTCCCGCCGGCCAGGATATAGCCGCCGAACACCATGACCACCGTCAGGATAATGCCTACGAAACCGAACATGCTGTCGTCCTTATGGGGTACGGACGCTGCGGGCGCCCATCTGGGCGGTCAGCAGCGCGGCTTGGCGGGGTTCGACCGCTGCGATGATCCGGGCGCCCGTTTCGGGCTGAACCCTCATCAGGATCTCGGCGGCGAAATCGGCGGGGAGGTTAGTCAGAACAGCGGCCGCCTCGGCGGGCTTCATCTGGTCATAGACCGCGATGAGCCGGTCGATGTCGGTACGAACGGCCTGGGTATCGCCGGCCGTTGTCGCGCCGAGGCTGTCCTTCTGCGCACGCAGTTCCTGCAGGCGTTCGCGCAGCGTCGCCTCGGCCGTGGCAAGCTCCTGCTTGCGGGTGTCGATGTCCTGCATGTAGCGCTCGATCCGCAGGGCCCGGTCGCGAAGTTCTTCCGCCAGGGCGACGGCCTCGGGGACGTCGCGGCAGCCGTCCAGAAGCTCGTCGGGCGCTGCGGCGACTGCGGCGAACGAACCCGCGATCTCTTGTCCCTTCCACAGCATGGCGGCGGCGGGAACGACGAACATCAGCGTCAGGATAGGAAGCAGCGGCTTACCCATCTGCGACCCCCGCCCGCTTGCGCAGCCGCCGTCCCTCGGTCCGCGGCGCCTCGGCCGCGGCGGCCCCGATGCGCTGGCGCAGATCCCAGATTGCCCGTTCGCGACGCGCAGTCTCGATCTCTTCCGCGAGGCCCTGGCTGGCGGCGGTTGCCTCGTCGCGGGCTTGGCGGATCGCCCGCTCCAGCCGGTCGACTTCGGCGGCCATGATGGCGATCGCTCCGCCCAGCCCGGTTTCGAGGTCGTTCAGCTTGCGCAGCCGGCGCGTCAGCGCCAGGCAGAAACCACCAAGCCCCAGGCAGGCGGCCAGCAGAAGGGCCTGCATCAGATTTTCCACCGTCATTTGAATCGAAACTCCGTGATCAGAAGGTCCTTGACCGGTTCCTCGCCCAAGACATAGCGGGTCCGGGTGACCAGCTCGGCGCGGATCACCTCGAGAACGCCGCGCTTGTCGTAGGCCGCCGGGTCGACACCTGACAGGAAGGTCGTGAACGCGTCCGAGACGCGCGGCATCAGGTGCGAAACCTCGGCCTTGTGAGTGCTGTCGGTCTCGATCGTCGCCGACAGGACCAGGCTTCGCGCACGGCCGCCGGGGATGACGATCTCGATCGTGGGCACGTCGATGAACTCGACCGACAGGTGTTCGGTCGAGACCTCTGGCTCGGGCGTGCCGGCCAGCATCCCGGCGGGCGACCAGATCCCCAGATAGGTCGAGGCGAAGCCCACCCCGCCCAGCACCAGCGTGGCCGCCAGCGGGATCAGCAAGCCCTTCTTTCCAGGCGCCCTTTCGGCTGGCGCTGCAGCAGCGTCGGTCATCGTGATTCTCCGTCCTGACGAGACGGAAATATCAGGATGCGACTAACCAATTCTTAACATCGGACATGTCATTTCAGGCTCAGACGACCACGACGCGCCGAATCGAAAGGGGAGCGTTTTGCAAAAACTGCAGGACTACTGGAACGAGCGAAGCTCTCAACAGCGCATGATCCTGGGGGCCGCCTTCCTGGGCACGTTCCTCGTGATCGCCGGGTTCGGATGGATGGCCAGCCGCCCCAGCATGGCCCTGATCTATGGCGGTCTTGATTCGGCACAGGCGGGCGAGGTGATCGCCGGCATCGAACGCGCCGGCATCCCCTACGAGGTGCGTGGCGATTCGATCTATGTCGATGCCGACCAGCGCGACCGGCTGCGCATGGACCTTGCCGCGCAGGGCCTGCCCGCCGCCAGCAGCACCGGATACGAGCTGCTGGACGGCATGTCGGGCTTTGGCACCACATCGCAGATGTTCGACGCCGCTTATTGGCGCGCAAAAGAAGGCGAGCTGGCGCGCACCATCCTAGCGCTGCCCAACGTCCAGACGGCCCGCGTGCACCTGGCCGTCGAGAACGGGCGCGGCTATCGGCGCGACCAGAACGGCAGCGCCTCGGTGACGCTGACCACGAACGGGCAACCGATCTCGCGCGAGCAGGCGTCTTCGCTGAAATACCTGATCTCCTCCGGTGTGCCGGGGATGCAGCCCGACCGGGTGACGGTGATCGACACGCAGCGGGGCATCATCGCCGCGTCCGAGGATCACACGGGCGCCGACCGCGCCTCCGAGATGAAGCGCAACGTGGAGCGCATTCTGGAACCCCATGTCGGCATCGGCAACGCCATCGTCGAGCTGAACCTGGATGTGGTGACCGAGACCGAGCTGCTGACCGAACAGCGATACGACCCCGAACAGAGGGCGCTGATCTCGACCGTGACCGAGGAAACCACGGACGAGAGCAACTCGACCGGATCGGGCGCGGTGACCGCGGCATCGAACCTTCCCGATGCCGAAGATCAGCCCGGCGACGCCAGCCAGAGCGCCCGGTCGGAAAACCGCAGCCAGGCGAATTACGAGGTCAGCCGCGTGACCCGTGAAGTGCAGCGTCAACCCGGCGAAACCCGCCGCCTGACCGTCGCCGTTCTGGTCAACGGCACGCCGCAGGTCGATGCCGAGGGGCAGACGACCATGATGCCACGCCCCGACGCCGAGCTGGAAACACTGCGGGAGCTTGTCGCATCGGCGGTTGGCTACGACGAGGCCCGCGGCGACCTGATCACCGTGAAGTCGATGCCCTTCGCCGCATTGGGCGAGGACGGCACGCTGGCCCAGCCCGGGCTGCTGGACCGGCTGGCGCTGAACGACCTGCTGCGGATCGCGTTGATCGGGCTTTTCGCGCTGGCGGCCATATTCGCGGTGCTGCGCCCGATCCTGAAGGCCCGCACCGCGCCGCAGGCACCGGTGCTGGACACCAGCCTTCCGCCCATGCCGCCGATGATGAGCGGCCTTTCGGGCACCATCGACGACGAGCCGTCGCCGGACAACCCGCGCATCGTGCCGATCGAATTCCCCGGCCTGGAAACGCTGGCGCTGCCGTCGGCCGATCCGGTCGCCCGCCTGAAGGAGATGATGAAGGAACGTCGTGAGGAAAGCGTCAAGATCCTCTCGGGCTGGATCGACAACAAGGAGAGCGCGAATTGAGCCTGGCCATGTTCAAGCTGGAATCCTTCTCGACCGCCCTGACGGATCGCGGCGCCGTGGTCACTTTCACGCAAGAGGAGCTGGACCAGGCCTATGCCGACGGCGTCGCGGATGCCCGTGCCCAGGCCGAGGATGCCGAACTGCGGTCGCTTGGCGCGGGGCTGGCGCAGCTTGCCGAAAGCCTTGCCGCCGACGAGGCCCGCCGCCAACAACTGCGTCAGGATGCGGTGGACGCGCTCTGCCCGATCCTGACGCAGATCGTCGACCTGATCGCGCCGCCCGCATCCTCTCGTCGGCTGGAAGAGGCGCTGCGGGCGGAACTGGCGCGCCTTGCGCAGCGTAGCCAGCCCTTGACCGCGCGCATCGCGTGTTCGGATCGGCTTCGCGCGCTGGTGGAACTCTGCGTCGCCCAAGCCGGCCTTGATGGGATCGAGATCGGGGCGGCACCCACCGACAGGATCCTCGTGACGCTGCAGGGCGGCAGGATCGAGATCGCTCCGGACGCCATCGCGGGCGACATCCGCGCCCTTCTTGAAGAAATCAACGAGGACCAGAACCAATGGACGCACTGAAGCACCTGATCGACACCGACAACATCCAGGTCGAGGTGACCATCCGCCTTGGCCGAACGCGCCAGACGGTCGCGCAGCTGTCGGCACTGCGCCCCGACGATGTCCTGGTCCTCGACCAGGCGATCGAGGACGGAGTCGAGATCTGCATCGGCGACAAGGTCATCGCCCGCGGCGAACTGACCGGCGACGGCACGACCGAGGATCGCCTCTGCGTGCGCATCGTAGGCACGACGGCGGCATCGTGATTCGCATCGCGATCCTCCTGGCCGGGGCGCTGCTTCCGGCCGCGGCCCAGGCACAGGGCTTGACCGAGGTCTTGGGCGACGGTCTGGGCGAGAACGCCGTCCTGCTGGTCGTGGGCCTGACGGCGCTGTCGCTGGCGCCCGGCATCGCGATCATGGTGACCGCCTTCCCGTTCATCGTGACGGTGCTGTCGATCCTGCGGCAGGCCATTGGACTGCAACAGTCGCCGCCGAACATGCTGATCGTCAGCCTGTCGATCTTCCTGACCTGGTTCATCATGGACCCGGTCCTGCGCGAGGCCTGGCAGGTCGCCGCCGTCCCCCTTCAGCAGGGCCAGATCGGCATCGCCGCAGCGTTCGAACGCGGCATCGTGCCGTTCCAGGGCTTCATGGCCGCGCGCACCGACCCCGACACGCTGGCCGCCCTGGCGGAGGTCGCGCCGGGCGCTGGCGCCGCCGACCGGCTGTCGGTGCTGATCCCGTCCTTCATGCTGTCCGAGATCCAGCGCGCATTCGAGATCGGGTTCCTGGTCGCCCTGCCGTTCCTGATCATCGACCTGGTGGTATCGGCGGTGCTGATGTCGATGGGCATGATGATGCTGCCGCCCGTCGTCGTCTCGCTTCCCTTCAAGCTGGCGTTCTTCGTCGTCGTGGACGGATGGGGCATGATCGCGAACGCCCTGGTGCGAAGCTATGGGTGAGGCTGCACAGTGCCGTGGCCGCGTGCAGTACCGGGGACCGGACGGTCGTTGACCAGGGCGCCTCAGGTGGCGCGGCGGTTTTCCAGCCGGTCGACGCCCAGCACCGACAGGACCTTGTCCTCGATATGCTGGGCGTTCAGCGCGGACGTGTCGTACATCGCCCGCGGCGCGTCATGGTCCACGAACGCGTCGGGCAGCACCATCGACCGGAAGCGCAGCCCGTGGTCGAAGACCCCTTCCTCGGCCAGAAGCTGCGCCACGTGGCTGCCAAAGCCGCCGATGGCGCCTTCCTCGACGGTGATCAGCGCGTCGTGGTCGCGGGCAAGCTTCAGGATCAGGTCGCGGTCCAGCGGCTTGGCGAACCGCGCGTCGGCCACGGTGGGCGTGATCCCCCGCGCCATCAGCGCCTCACGGGCGGTCATCACCTCGGAGAGGCGCGTCCCGAACGATAGGATGGCGATGCCCGTCCCCTCCGCAATCATGCGGCCCTTCCCGATGGGCAGGACCTGTCCGCGTTCGGGCATCTCGACGCCCGTGCCTTCGCCGCGCGGAAAGCGGAAGGCGATGGGACTGCTGTCATGGGCTGCCGCCGTGGCGACCATGTGGACCAGTTCGGCCTCGTCCGCCGCCGCCATGACGACGAAGCCCGGCAGATTGGCCAGGAACGCGATGTCATAGGCGCCCGAATGGGTCGGGCCGTCCTGCCCCACAAGCCCCGCGCGGTCGATGGCGAAGCGCACCGGAAGGCCTTGGACCGCCACGTCATGCACCACCTGGTCGTAGCCGCGCTGCAGGAAAGTCGAATAGATCGCGCAGAAGGGCTTCATCCCCCCTGCAGCCAGCCCGGCCGAAAAGGTCACGGCATGCTGTTCCGCAATGCCGACGTCGAAGCAGCGGCGCGGGAAGCGCTGCGCGAACTGCTTCAGCCCTGTCCCATCCGGCATCGCCGCAGTGATCCCCAGGACGCGGTCGTCGCGCGATGCCTCATCGATCAGCGCCTTAGCGAAGACGCTGGTATAGCTGGGCGCGTTCGACTTGGCCTTGGCCTGAACGCCGGTGATGACATCGAACTTGCCGGTGGCATGGCCCTTGTCGGCGGCGGTTTCGGCGGGGGCATAGCCCTTGCCCTTCTTGGTGACCACGTGGATCAGCACCGGCCCGTCCGCCCGCGCCCGGACGGTGCGCAAGAGCGGCAGCAACTGTTCCATGTCGTGACCATCGACCGGGCCGATATAGGAAAAGCCCAGTTCCTCGAACAAGGTGCCGCCGATGGTCATGCCCTTGAGCATTTCCTTGGCGCGGCGCGCGCCTTCCTGCAACGCGTCGGGCAGCATGCCGACGGCTCCCTTTGCCACCGCCTTCAGCTCCTGGAACGGTCCGCCGGCGTAAAGGCGCGTCAGATATGACGACATCGCGCCCACGGGCGGGGCGATCGACATCTCGTTGTCGTTCAGGATCACGAACAGGCGGCGGCCTTCATGGCCCGCGTTGTTCAGCGCCTCGTAGGCCATGCCCGCGCTCATGGCGCCGTCGCCGATGACGGCGATGGCGTCGCCCGGATCGCCGCCCAGGTCGCGCGCCGTCGCAAAGCCGAGCGCCGCCGAGATCGAGGTCGAGGAATGTCCCGCCCCGAACGGGTCGAAGGGACTCTCGGTGCGCTTGGTGAAGCCGGCCAGGCCGCCGCCCATCCGCAGCGTGCGGATGCGGTCGCGCCGCCCGGTCAGGATCTTGTGCGGATAGCACTGGTGGCCCACGTCCCAGATCAGCTTGTCGCGCGGAGTGTCGAAGACCGCATGCAGCGCCACGGTCAGTTCCACGACGCCCAGCCCCGCGCCCAGGTGACCGCCCGTCACGCTGACGGCGCTGATCGTCTCGGCCCGCAATTCGTCGGCCAGGCGGCCAAGGTCGAAGTCGCTCAGCGCCTTGAGGTCGGATGGCAGGGACACGCGGTCCAGCAGCGGAGTCTTGGGTCGGTCGGTCATGGCTGGCCCTCCTTGGGGCGGGCGTTCAGGTGTCGCGCTCGATAACGAAGCGCGCAAGCTCGTGCAAGTTCCGGGCGGCGTCACCATAGCCCGCCAGCGCCCGCTCGCTGACGGCGACAAGTCGCCGCGCCTCGGCCTGCGCGCCGGGCAGGCCCAGCAACGACACGAAGGTCGCCTTGCGGGCGTCGGCGTCCTTGCCGACGCGCTTGCCGGTCACGGCCTCGTCCCCGGTCAGGTCAAGGATGTCGTCGGCGATCTGGAAGGCCAGCCCCAGCGCATCGGCATAGCGGTCGAGCGCGGCGGGATCGACGCCGGCGATCAGCGGCCCTGCGGTCGCGGCGAAACGGATCAGGGCGCCGGTCTTTCCGCCCTGCAGCATCTTGATCGCGTCCAGGTCCAGGGGCGTTCCGGCCGTTTCGGCCGCGATGTCCAGCGCCTGGCCCCAGACCATCCCCTCGGCCCCGGCCGCGCGCGCCAGGGCGTCGACCAGCCGCAGCCGGGCATCGGGCGATCCGATCCGGTCATCCGCCAGCAGCTGGAAGGCCAGCGTCTGCAACGCATCACCCGCAAGGATCGCGGTGGCTTCCGACCAGCGCACATGCACCGTGGGCTGGCCGCGGCGCAGGTCGTCGTCGTCCATCGCCGGCAGGTCGTCGTGAACCAGGCTGTAGGCGTGCAGCGCCTCGATCGCGGCGGCGACCGGAAGCGCGGCCGCATCGGCGACACCGTGCAGCCGCGCCGACTCCATCACCAAAAACGCCCGCAACCGCTTGCCGCCCTGCAGCGCATAGCGCATGGCATCCGACAGATCTCCGCCCGGCAGGGCATCGACGGCGCGGTCCAGTTCGGCCTGCACGTCGACCCTGACGCGGGCCAGGCGGTCCTGCATCACAGGCCCTCGGCCGGCTCGGTTCCCGTCGGCTGCCCGCTGGCGGCGAGGGTGATCTTCTCGACCCGCTCCTCGGCCTCGCGCAGGCGCGCCTCGCAATGCGCCCGCAGCGCCGCGCCGCGTTCATAGAGCTTGATCGACTCCTCCAGCGTGGCCTCGCCGGTTTCCAGCTTGCCCACCGTGGCCTCCAGCTCGCGCATGGCCTCCTCGAACGAGAGGGTGTTGATATCGCTCATTCAGCGGCCTCCATCAGCACTTCGACATGGGCCCGCACCGAGCGTCCCAGAGCCGCCAGATCATAACCACCTTCCAGGCAGGATACCACCGGGGCCCCGCAATCGGCCGCCATGTCGCAGATCGCGCGGGTGATGGCGGCAAAGTCGTCCTCGTCCCATTCCAGCTGCGCCAGCGGATCGGCCGCATGCGCGTCGAACCCGGCCGAGACGATCACCAGCTGCGGCCGATGCGCCCGCACCTGCGGCAGGATGTGATCCCACGCGCGCCGCGCCAGCATCCCGTCCGATCCCGGCGGCAGCGGCACGTTCAGGACCTGCCCATGCGCCCCCGTTTCAGAGGCAGCCCCCGTTCCGGGATAGAGCGGCATCTGGTGGCTGGACGCGAAGAACGCCCGTTCCTCGTTCCACAGCAGGTCCTGCGTGCCGTTGCCGTGATGGACGTCGAAATCCAGCACCGCCACCCGTTCCAGCCCGTGGTGATCCAGCGCCCGCATGGCCGCAATGGCGGCGGTGCCCAGCAGGCAGAACCCCATCGCGGTCTCGCGCTCGGCGTGATGGCCCGGCGGGCGCATTGCGACAAAGGCGCGTTCGTCTGCGCCCGCCAGCACGGCATCCACCGCCGCGCAGGCACCGCCCACGGCCCGCATCGCGGCCTCCAGGCTGGCCGGCGACTGGTACGTATCCGCATCGAGCATCCGAGAGCCGCCGATCCGTAGCCCCTCCAAGTACCGCGCCGGGTGGCAGCGCAGCACGTCGCCGTCATCGGCCAAAGGCGCCTCGCGCCGATCCAGCGCCAACCCCTCCAGCGCTGCCATGACAGCGCCATAACGCGCCACCTGTTCGGGATGCCCCTCGGGCGTCACATGCCCGGTCGCGCTGTCATGCGTCCACAAGATCACAGCCAGTCCTCCTCACCTCAGGGGAAGGCTAGGCCGCCCTGCGAACAGGGACAACCCGCGACATCTCTGTTGCCCAAATACCCCGGGGGAGTCCGAAGGACCGGGGCAGCGCCCCCTGCCTCGTCCCGGCTCAGGCCAGCAGCCGGCGCCCGTCATGCCCGCCGATGCGCAGGTCGATCAACGTGCCTTCCGGCTGATCCTCGGCGAAGGCGACCTCGGTGAACTGCTCGGTCCGCCCCAGGCGCGGCCCCTCGGTCAGTACGCGATGCGACTGCCCGACCTGGGCGTCGAGATGCGCCCGCAGCGCGTCGTCCCCCGCCGCCCGCAGCCGCGCGGCCCGGTCGCGGATCACCGGACCCTTGACCGCCGGCATCCGTGCCGCCGGGGTGCCCTTGCGGGCCGAATACGGAAAGACGTGCAGGAAGGTCAGCCCGCAATCACCGATCAGCCTCACGCTGTTCTCGAACATCGCGTCGGTTTCGGTCGGGAAACCCGCGATGATGTCGGCGCCGAAGATCATGTCGGGACGCAGCCGCCGCGCCTCCTCGCAGAAGCGGATCGCATCGTCGCGCCCGTGGCGGCGCTTCATCCGCTTGAGGATCATGTCGTCGCCCGCCTGCAGCGACAGGTGCAGATGCGGCATCAGGCGAGGCTCGGTCGCGATGGCCAGCATCAGGTTCTCGTCAGCCTCGATCGAGTCGATGGAGCTGATCCGCAGCCGCGGCAGGTCCGGCACAAGGCGCATGATTCGCATGATCAGGTCGCCAAGCCGTGGCGCGCCCGGCAGGTCGGCGCCCCAGCTGGTCAGATCGACGCCGGTCAGCACGACTTCGTTGAAGCCGCGCCCGATCAGCCGCTTGATCTGCTCGACCACGACGCCCGCGGGGACCGACCGCGAATTGCCGCGGCCAAAGGGAATGATGCAGAAGGTGCAGCGGTGGTCGCAGCCGTTCTGGACCTGCACATAGGCCCGGTGGCGCCCGAATCCGTCGATCAGGTGGCCGGCGGTTTCCCTGACCGACATGATGTCGTCGACGACGACCTTCTCGGTCTCTCCGATCAGGTCCGGTGCGCGCAGGGAGGCCCAGGTCTCGGGCTGCATCTTCTCGTGGTTGCCGATGACCTTGGTGACCTCGGGCATCGAGGCGAAGGTCTCGGGTTCGGTCTGGGCCGCGCAGCCTGTGACGATCACCGGTGCGCCGGGATTTTCGCGCGCCAGCCGGCGGATTTCCTGGCGCGCCTTGCGGACCGCCTCGGCCGTGACGGCGCAGGTATTCACGACGACCGCGCCCGACAGGCCGGCCGCCTCGGCCATCTCGCGCATCGCCTCGGATTCGTAGGCGTTCAGGCGGCAGCCGAGGGTCGAGAAGACCGGCGCGCTCATGCCAGCCACCCGGGGTCCAGGCTGCCGCGGAAGACCAGTGCGGTAGGCGCCTCCATCCAGACGCCATCCTCGCGCCAGTCGATCAGCAGCCGCCCGCCCGGCACGTTCACGGTGACGCGCCGATCCGTCAGGCCGCGCCGCGCCGCCGCCACCACCGCCGCGCAGGAACAGGACCCCGAGGCCAGCGTCGCCCCCGTTCCCCGTTCCCAGATCCGCAGCAGGATCTCATCGCGCGAGAGGACCTGCGCCACCTCGACGTTCGTGCGCTGGGGATAGAGGGAATGATGCTCCATGGCCGGCCCGAAGCGGTCCAGCTCGACCGCCGCCGCGTCCGGGACAAAGAACGTCGCATGAGGATTACCCATGCCCGTGGCGACAGGGTCACCTTCGATGGGCAGGTGGTCGATATCGACCTCCTGCGCCAGCGGGATGGCCTGCCAGTCCAGAACCGGCGGACCCATGTTCACGCGGGTCAGCCCGTCGCCCGCATCCTCGGCCAGCAGCAGCCCGTGATCCGTCCGCAGACGCAGCCGGTCCCTGCTCGTCTGATCCATCAGCAGCCGCGCAATGCAGCGCGTCGCGTTCCCGCAGGCCGCGCTGATCGAGCCATCGGCATTCCAGAAGACCAGCCGCGCATCCGCGTCATCGGCATCCTCGATGGCCGCCAACTGGTCGAAGCCGATTCCCCGGTGCCGGTCGGCAATGCGCGCGACAAGGTCCCGTGCCGGACGGGCAACGCCGCCGCGCAGGTCCAGGATCACGAAATCATTGCCAAGACCGTGCATCTTCAGGAACGGCAGGCCTGCGGGGAAAGCTTGTGTCATGGGGCGCGATATAGGGCCCGGGAAACGATTCCGCCAGAGAGATCATTTTTTGCCTTGACCTCACCGGCCACCCCCCCTAGGAACCGCCTCGTGATGGGCCCATAGCTCAGTTGGTAGAGCAACTGACTTTTAATCAGTGGGTCACAGGTTCGAATCCTGTTGGGCTCACCACTTTCAACTTTCGCGTGGATTTCACGTTTAGTTACATCGGCTTGGCCGAGTGTGTCCCGTTCTTGGGCTTGCGTGTCCCGTTTCATGATCCCTCGACCAGAACTTTGACCATCTTCAATCGATCGGCCGCGCGCGTGTAGCGCTCGACCTCTCCTAGCGTCATGTGCCCGGCCATTGCCGCAATCTGGTGCGTCGTTGCGCCCTTCTCCGCCCAATAGACGCAGAAGGCTTTGCGCAGACCGTGCAAGCGCGCGACCATCCCTGCTTTCGTTGCCGCATCCCGGAAGAGGTTGCCCAGGCTCTCGGCCGTGTAGGGCTTGCCCTTGCGGTTCAGGATGAAGGCCGGCGCGATGTGCGGAGCGCGGGCAATGACCGCGCGCAGCTCGGGCGTCAGCGGCACCTGGGCCAGCGTCTTCGTCTTCTGCCGACGATACTGCAGAACGCCGTCTGTAATGTTCCGCCGCCCCAGCTTGGCCAGATCGGCCCGTGCGGCGCCGGTGTAGAGCGCCAGATCGAACACCAGGCGCTCGACCGTATCGGCAGACCACAGCTTCTGGAACGCTGCGATCTCCTCGGCCTCGGCCGTCGCGAAGCCGTCCGTTTCCGGCCGGTCCATCTTCAAGCCGCGCGTCGGGTCGGCCGGGATGATGCGTAGCTTGTGAGCATGAACGAAAATCGGCTTAAGCGCCTTTAGCTCGTTCACCGCTGCGTTGCCGCCTTTGGCGTACAATGCCGCCTCAATGTCCTCGGGCGCAATACTCGACAAGGGGCGGCTGCCCTGTGCTTTCACATATCGCCGGAAGATCGATTCGCGGCTCCTGCGGGTTGACGGGGCAAGCTTCGCCCAAGTCGGGCTGGCCCTGTAGATACCCAACGCCCAGGCAAAGGTGCCGCCTTTTGGCGTGGCCGTATCGGGCGGGCTTTGCTCTCACCGCGCATGTTCCGCGCAATATGCCGCGAACACGCGAGGGTCGGTCGGGTGCAAGCCGTGAACACCGAGTGAGATCTCCTTGTCGCCGCGGCGGTAGGTGTGAAACCACGTGCCCCGGCGCAGCTTCGACCGCAGATAGGGAACGGTCCTCATGCGCCCTCCGCAGAGAACGGCTTGTGATCCCAGTTGCCCGATTGCTTGCGCCCCTCCGGATATTCGAAGGTGACGCCCTCGGGACCGACGCGCGCAATGCGCGCGCCGGGTGCACCACAGAGACAGCCTTGAATGCGTCCTGGATCTGGCGCTCTGTCGGCATTGAAGGGGCGGAAGGCCGGGCCATGATCAGACTGCCTCCGCCGATCGCATGTCGGCCAGCCGCACCTGCATGTCGATCACCACAGTGGTCGCGACGTCCAGACCTGCCGACAGGGCCCGGCTTTGATCCTTGTGCAGTGCGCCTGCCGACATGTTCAACAGCGTCAGCAGATCGAGCAGCCGGTTGATCTCGTCCTCGGAGCTATGCCCGGAAATGGGTGACGCGCTGTGATCAGGCGGCGCGGTTTTTGGCGTCGATGACGCCGTCGGTGAATTTGACGCCCTCGATGACCATTGGCAACTGGTTCGCGCCCTTCAGGCGTCGCCATCCCTTTGCGGCAGCTTGCACGAGCTTGCAGACCATCAGTCGGGCCGTTTTCTGGGACAGCGCGCCCTTGGTGCGGACGGTGCGATGTCTGACCGTGGCGAACACGCTCTCGATCGGGTTCGATGTGCGCAGATGGTCCCAGTGGTCCGCCGGAAAATCGTAGAAGGCCAGTAGCGCCTCGCGGTCCTTGGTCAGACAGGTCGCGGCCCTCTGGTATTTCGCCCCGTATTTCTCCACGAAGACGTCCAGCGCGGCCTCGGCGGCGACAAGCGACGACCTCGATGCTTCTTGCCGGCGTGATGCCGGCGAAAGAGAGGGCGCGCAGCAACTCGAATCCGGCCATCACCCCATAGGTTCCGTCGAAGCGTCCCCCCGTCGGCTGGCTATCGATATGCGAGCCAATCAGGAGGGGGGGAGGTCGGGATTGGCGCCCTCCAGCCTCAGGAAGAGATTGGCTATCTCGTCGGTATAGGGCCTCAGCCCGGCGCGGTGCGCTTGGCCGACAAGCCAGCCCCGCGCCTCGATCTCGGCGTCGGAGAGGGCGGGACGATTGACCCCGCCCGAACCAAAGCCGCCGAAGCGCGCCAGATCCATCAGGCTGGACCACAGCCGATCTGCATCGATGGTTTGCGCCCATGCTCCCGCCATCGCTTAGCTGGTCCGCATGATTTGCGCCGGGTTCGAGCGCGGATCGCGTGCAGTCCACGCGCCGGCTTCCACCTGGGCCAGAAAATCGGCCATGAACTGGTTGAACAGCGCCGGCTCCTCGAGGTTCAGCGTGTGTCCGCTCTTCGGCAAGATCGCCAGACCCGAGGCGGGCACGGTCTTCTTAAGGAAGATGCCCGGCTGCAGGCAATGGTCGTCCTCATCGCCAGCCATGACCAGGAGCGGCAATTCCAGCTTTGCCAGCCGGTCTTCCAGATCATAGATCAAGGGCGCCGCGCCTGCACTCCGCGCATCGTCATGGCGGAGCCCAACGAGTCATGCTCGCCCAGCTGCTGCCGGAATTCGACCCAGCCGCGCGGGTCCTTCGTCAGGTAGGAGATGCGCGAAGCGGCCATCCCGTAGACTTGGGAGAATTGCTCCGCGCCCTGCGCCTCGAACTGCTGCGCCACCTCAAGGGATACATCGCGGAAATACTCCTCGAAAGCCTTCTCGGCGCCATAGCCTGCGCCCGCGACCAGAAGCGACAGGGCGCGGTCGGGATAGGTCAGGCCGAAGTGCAAAGTGGCAAAGCCGCCCATCGACAGGCCGACGATATGCGCCTTCGCGAGGTATTGCGGGCGGTCGAGGACAATCTGCTCGGCGAGAGCATGAGCGATGTGCACGCCCTCGTCAGCCGGGAATTCTTCGACAAGCTGATCGCCCATCCGAAAACCGAGGAGGCGTACAAGTTCTATGCCGCCACCGGCGCCCAGCCGCTCCGCCAGGACATGCGCCGCAACTTCCCCTTCGCCGGGATCGTCTTCGAGGAATATGCGGGCACCTTGACTCTTTCCACGAAGGCGAAGCTTTGTTGCGCAAAGAGCTTGAAGGCCGGACTTCCCCTTTCCCCGGGCGGACTTATCCCACGAGCTCTGTGACAGGTATGCCGAGCGCCGTGTAGCCGTTAAGCACGGCGGCGCGAAT
>NZ_JAOTBD010000028.1 GCF_026162625.1 Paracoccus beibuensis
GACGCTTGCGCTACCCGAGGGCTCCGCGCCCGGCGCGCTTGCCCTGAAACGATCCGCCGACTACCAATCTCAAACCGGCAGACTCTCGTTATGACCGAGGGACCAACGGGGGGCAGGTCAGACGGACTTCATCAAACTGGTCCCTGTTGGGATCAAATGACTCGAAAGTATCACATATTCTTAAGCTGCATAAGTCTTGTTCAGTAGCTGTTCCATCCCGGATGATCACATAGACCCTCGCCGGTCTTCCTTTTTCATGGCAAGGTCGATCCTGCGCGAGGTTCGGGAGGGGGTGGGAGGATGCTGATTTCTCTGCACAAGCAGGCGACCACGACGCCAAAGATCCGCACCGCGATCCAGGCGAGCAGCGAACCGGCATGGCTGGTGGCAGAGCGCTACGGGATCTCCGAGCAGACGGTGTGGAAGTGGCGCAGCCGCGATGACGTCCACGACCGCAGCCACACGCCGCACCGGCTTCAGACGACATTGACGCCTGCCCAGGAGGCCGTCGCGGTGGCGCTGCGAAGGGCGCTTCTCTTACCGCTCGACGACCTGCTCGCGGTCGTGCGCGAGTTCCTCAATCCGCACGTCTCGCGTTCGGGCCTCGACCGCTGCCTGCGTCGCCATGGGGTGGGAAACCTGCAGGCGTTGAAGCCCTGGGAGCCGAAGCCCGCGCACGGCAGCTTCAAGGCCTATGAGCCCGGTTACCTGCACATCGACATCAAGTATCTGCCGCAGATGGCCGACGAGGATCGCCGCCGCTATCTCTTCGTGGCCATCGACCGGGCGACCCGATGGGTCTTTGTGCGCATCTACCCGGCGCAGACCGCGGCCAACGCGCGTCGTTTCCTGCGCGACCTTGAGCGTGCCGCACCGATGAAGATCACCCGCGTGCTGACGGACAACGGCAAGGCTTTCACCGACCGCCTGTTCGGCCTGCGCAAGCGCGCTGCCACCGGCCAGCACGAGTTCGACCTGCTCTGCGCCGAACTTGGCATCGAGCACCGCCTCGCGCCCCCGATGCACCCGCAGACCAACGGAATGGTCGAGCGCTTCAACGGCCGGATAGAGGATGTCCTGCAGAGCCATCGCTTCCACAGCGGCGAGGACCTGGAGCAGACCATCCTGCGATATGTCCACCTCTACAACACGCAGTTCCCGCAATCAGCCCTGAACGCCCGAACACCCATCGGCGCTCTCAAGGACTGGCAACGTCACAGACCCGAGCTGTTCAGGAAACGCGTCTACAATCTCGCGGGATGTGACAAGTAGCGGCATCTGGTGGATTGAGTATAAAACCGTAGATCTTGGGCCCGACGAACGACCGCTCTCGCCCTTCCGTATCGATAATGCAGAAACTGTAAAACTTTCGCCGCAGATGGAGCGACTGTCCGCTTCGTCCGCATCGGAGACAGCCCCCCGCTGAGATCGCTGCGGTAAGCATGAACGGCTGGTTTCAGGAGGCTGCACTGCAGCGCCAGCAGAGCCTAACCGTCAGCAAAGGGCCGCCTGCGCTCGGATGAGGCACGAGGGCTGACGACCTAGCTGGCCATGTCCGGGCGCAAGCAGGTCAGACAGGCAAGGGGTGGATCAATGTACGGGGCCGGCCTGCCTCTTCCCACAGGAAAGCCAGCGTGACCGGCAGGCGGAAGCGGCGCGGGCCGGCTGCGCCGGGGTTCAGCCAGAGGGTGCTGCCGGTTTCCTCGATGCCGGGCTGGTGGGAGTGGCCCGAGATCACGACGTCCCACCCCTCGGCTCTCGGATCGGCCTGCAAAGCCTTGCGGTCATGGATCATGTGGATCCGCAGACCTCCAATCGTGAGGCTCACCGTTTTGGGCAAGGCCTCGGCTCAGGGGCCGCGGTCGATGTTGCCGCGGATCGCCGTCACCGGGGCAATGCGCGCCAGAGCGTCAAGATGGCCCGGATCGCCGATATCGCCCGCGTGCAGGATGCGCTCGACGCCTTCAAGAGCCTCCAGCGCCTCGGGGCGGAGCAGACCATGGGTGTCGGAGATGACGCCAATGCGCGGCCCGGGAGATGGCTGGATGAGTGGTTGCATGGGGCAGTTCCTGTTGGTCATCGCATTCCCGTCGCGCGTCAGTCCGGCAACGTGACGGCGATGGCGCTGCGACGGTCGCCACAACAACATGCTGGGATGAAAAGCCGTCCGCACCAGCACATCGCAGACTTTGCGGTTCTCAGCAGCATAACGCAACCAGGCGGACGAGATATCCCCAGAAGACTGCCTTGCCCCGGATTGACAGGTTCTGCTGTGATGGAACAAAACAAGAACGATTCTGTTTGTTCCCAACTGTCTCGGAGCCTTTCTGGTCATGCCTGCCCGGTCCTTCAATCCCGCCATTGCCGCCTTGCGCGAGCAGATCGCGCAGATGGAAGGCGATGGCGGACCTGCGCGTGGCGTGCTGCCTTTCGGCGTGCCGGACTTGGATCGCCGGCTGCCCGGTGGCGGCCTGGCGCTCGGCTGCCTGCATGAGGTCGCAGGTGGCGGCAACGGTGCGGTGGACGGGGCGGCAGCCTCCTGCTTTGCCGCGGGCATCGTCGCGCGTCTGCCAGGTCAGGTGCTGAGGTGCGTGTCGCAGGCGGACCTCTTCGCGCCGGGGTTGGAACAGGCGGGCCTTGGCCCCGACCGGGTTATCTATGTGGAGGCGGGCGATGATGTCTCGGTGCTGGCCTGCATGGAGGAAGGCCTGCGCCATGGCGGTCTTGGGGCGGTTGTGGCCGATGTCGCGCGGCTCTCGATGACTGCTTCTCGCCGCCTGCACCTGGCGGCCAAGGGCTCGGGCACGACCGGCATCGCGCTCAGACGCTGGCGGCGCCAGCAGGAGGCCTATGACTTCGGGCAGCCCACAGCGGCGATGACCCGTTGGCGCGTCTCGGTCCTGCCCTCGACGCCTCTGCCCGTTCCCGGCGTCGGCCGCGCCCGATGGCTCATCGAACTGATCCGGGCACGGGCGGGCGAGTCCCTCGATCTTGAACTGGAGGCATGCGATGGCACGGGTCATCTCGGTTTTCCTGCCGCTCTGGCCGATCGACCGGCTCAAGCGGCAGGCGCCTGAGACCACCGCCTCGCCCGAGGCGCCCCTGGTTCTGGCGAGTCGCGTGGGCAACCGGCGGCTGGTGACAGCGGCCTGTGCCCTGGCGCAAGACCTCGGCCTCTCTGCCGGCATGCCGGTCAGCAAGGCACAGGCGCTGGTGCCGGGGCTACAGGTGCTGCCTCATGATCCTACCGCCGACGCCGCCTCGCTGGAGCGGCTGGCGCTCTGGGTGCTGCAGCGGGTCTCGCCGATCGTGGCGGTCGATCCGCCCGACGGGCTCGTTGTCGACTCCACGGGTGCCGATCACCTCCATGGCGGCGAAGACGCCCTGCTGGAGACGCTGATCGGTCGGCTGGTGATGTCGGGCGTCACGGCACGCGCCGCCATTGCCGATACCTGGGGGGCCGCCCATGCCTTGGCCCGGCATCAGGCCAATCCGGTGCATCTGGCCGAGGTGGGGACCGCCGAGACGCTGCTGGCTCCCCTGCCCCTCTCAGCGCTGCGCCTGCCGCCAGCCATGCTCGCCAGCCTGCGTACGCTCGGCTTTGCCTGCATCGGTGATCTGCTCCATCAGCCCCGCGCGCCGCTGACCCGGCGCTTCGGGTCAGAGCTTTGCCGCAGGCTGGACCAGGCACTTGGCCGTGCTGCCGAGCCGATCGAGCCCTTGCGCCCCGACAGCCTCGTCGAGGTGCGCCGCAGCTTTGCCGAACCGATCGCCGCTGCCGAGACCATCGCCCGCTACATCGGCAAGCTGGTGCAGGCCTTGTGCGTGGCGCTCGAGGCAAGGGGCCTAGGCGCCCGCAGGCTCGACCTGCTGTGCTGGCGCGTCGATGCCCATGTCCAGACCGTGCGCGTGGGTCTGGCCAGGCCGCAGCGCGACCCCCAGCGGCTGACGCGGCTCCTCTGCGAGCGGATCGAGACCATCTCGCCGGGCTACGGCATCGAGATCCTGTCGCTCACGGCGGTGATGGTCGAACCGCTCGAGGCCCAGCAGATGGCCAGCTCCCTGCTGGAGGCCCCTGCCTCGGAGCTCTCCGGCCTAGTTGATGTGCTGGCGAACCGCGTCGGCGCGCGCGGTGTCTACCGTATGGCCCCTGTGCCAAGCGACGTGCCGGAGCGCTCCGTTATCCGCATCGCGCCCTTGTCTGATCCCGTCGGTGCCGGCTGGCCTGATCACTGGCCACGGCCTTCCCGCCTGCTACCCCGGCCCGAACCGATTGAGACGGTGGCGCTCTTGCCCGACCATCCGCCGGTCTGGATCATCTGGCGCGGCATCAGCCGCAAGGTGCGCCGGGCCGATGGTCCCGAGCGGGTCTTCGGTGAATGGTGGAAGCGCGATGCCGAGATGATCGCAGTGCGGGACTACTTCCGCATCGAGGACGAGGCGGGGGAGCGTTTGTGGGTGTTCCGGGCCGGTGACGGCGAGCATGCCGAAACCGGCAGTCACCGCTGGTTCCTGCACGGGGTCTTCGGATAAGCGAGACCTCGCGTGATCAGGCTTTGCCAGTTCAGACGCCTCTTTAAGCCAGGCAGGCTCGACCATGACCGGCCCACGTTATGCCGAATTGCAGGTGACCTCACGGTTCTTCTTTCTGCGGGGCTTTTCGGTGAGAAATGCCGCGCGCCGGGCAAAACGACCTGAAGTCGCGAAGGGCAGAGAGACGCCTGACGGCAGCGCCGCGTGGCAGGTGTAGAGAGGGAGGAAAGCGTTCACTGCTGCAGAGCACGCTCATGTCGCGCTTACTTCATTGTCATATCTTTTGATACCTCCTCAGGCATGAGGCCAGGACGTGGCATGAGCGAGGCTAAGACTGACCTGATATAGTGAATGCAACCAATCCGATGCGCTAGATGCTTGCATTAGCTGCAGCATCGATTATGATTACAGGTGACTACAAAGGAGCACATAATGCCACAGCGCTCTGTATCCGAGCCGATTACCATCCGCACGGCCAAGGTTTCAGAGATCGACGCCTTGGCAAGCGCGATGGATCGTTCCCGCAACTACATCGTCAATCAAGCGATTGAGCAGTATTTGGAAGCCAATGCCTGGCAGATGGAGCGCATCGCAGCCGGGATCACGGCGGCGCGCGAAGGCAGGGTCATGCCTGCCGATGAGGTCTTCGATGGGATTGCGGCGAAACACGGCTGGTCGCGTTGAAGAACCTGGTCATTGCTGCACCAGCGGCACGCGACCTTGAGGGGATCGTGGACTACATCGCCCTGGATAATCCTACTGCTGCAGAGGGGGTTTATCGCGGGATCGTGGAGGCAGCGCGGAAACTGTCTCAGTTCCCTGCCCTCGGGCGCCCTGGTCGCCATCCCGAAACACGCGAACTCAGCGTTTCCGGTCTGCCCTATCTGATCGTCTACGAGGTGAGTGCAGAGACGGTGACGATACTGGCGGTATTCCACACGTCCCGCGATTTAGCGAAGGTATTGCGTGAGCGGATCAGTATCAGCTAGGCGAAGTTCAAAAAGCTCGCAGCTACATCCGCTGGGCAGTTAGTTCCATGACTAGCCGCTCGGCAGCGGCTTCAGCACGGCCTTATCTCATCTCGGACAGGTCAGCACCAATCGGCTAACCACTTGAGGTGAAGACAGTGCCGCCCACAGAGATCGCCGTAGGCTGCCAGTCGCAACCCCCAACACCTATCCCCTGCCCCATGGCTTCCGTGCTATCGAGATGCTGCTCTGTGGCCTCCTCGCGCAGTTCATTCGCGGGCTGGACACAGGCGCGTACGATCGCAAGGGTCAATTCTCATCCGATATCACGACAACACACGGACACGACCTCGGCCAAGTCGAAGATCAAGGCCCGTTGCTCGGGTGTCTCTATCAACATCAGAGTAGACCGAACGGGGCATCGACCTCCTTGGGGTATTCGTCCAAACTGGAACATCCCTTTTCCAATGCACGTAACTTGGCGAGCATCACCGCACGGGCAGCGCCTTCCTGATCGTCCATCGGCACTGGATTAGTGGCTAGAGGCCACAGATCATGGCTGTAGCGTGAAACAAGTAGGTTGCCACCTCAGTCCCCCTCCAGCCTTTGGCAACAGTCGCTTCGGCTTGGCCTACCGTTTTTCTGCCACTAGCCGGTCAAGCAGGGCAGGGTCCTTAAGCCAGCCACCGTCTTCGCCAGGAGATTGTGCAACACGACACCACGTACAGCCTCATAGGCATTGACGCTAACGAAAACCGCGCGGCCGTTGGACAGCCGGACCGAGGCTTGAGTCAGCGTCCGCTGCCCGGTGTAGGGCTCCTTGCTCTAGGAGTTGCTCACCGCATCTCAAATCTGTGCCCGGCGGGCATGATCCGAATTTACTGAGAAGGCCAGCAAGTGTTCTAGTGTCATGCTATCTTCGTCATAGACCTCGAGCAGGGCAGGGACCGCAGCGGCGAATTCGAGGCGCGGCTTGACGATCTGCGGCGCTAGGAAGGAAGCTGACGCGATTGCTTCCTCGCCCTGACTTTTCTGATGCGGGATTGCAAAACGCGGGAGTGGTCGAGCGAGTGTAGGACAACGCGCTGCATGTTCTCGGCCAGCAAGTCGTCCTACGACAGGTTTCCGGATGCGGCATCTCGCATGATGCTGAGGATCGGCGTGGTCTTTGCTAGCCGCTTCTGCTTTACGGGTAGCGACAGTACCTTAAACCGCCGGTCTTCAGCCGAGAGTTTTTTTGTGGCCGGTCTCGACGCCATTGTCATCGAGCACGAGTCGGGCATCCAGGCTCTGCAGGAGCCCGCGACGTGCGATGTCTTTGGCCAGTTCCTCGACCGAAATGTCCGCTCTGATGGGCAGATATTGGACTGAGTCAGCACGAGTTTGTCGAAAGGAGTGTCCTGTGAAAGGGACGGGGACGCATTCTGAATTACTTTTGTCATCAGATCTTCTCCACAACGGCGCCAAGATTTACTCTCCTGATCTCACATACCGTCATCCCTTAACCGTCAGTTCTTTCCCTCTCTTGGTCCGGTGACCTGCCGACGGATGACTTTACAGCTGTTAAGCGCTTCCAACTCGAGTGATCTTGAACTTAACAGCTGTTATGCCGCACTTCGCCGAGACATCAGCGCCATAATCATCGGCCCACAAGAGAACCCGCCGGCTGCCGCCTTAGATGTCAGCGCACGGAGATAGCCGCCAGGAGATCGGATATCAGCAAAGCGTTCAAGTATGGCGGCGACGACAATCGACGCCTGCTCCGGCCCCATGAACCGCAGCGCCTCGTCCCAAGCGGAAGTACTGATTCCCATAGCAGGCCGCACATGGCAGGCAGCTTGGAAAAGCTGGTGCCAGTGCCGGATATCGCCTTGGTAGAAGGTCTTGAGCGACGGGCATGCCGCAATCACCAAATGGAGCGGGAGCTTTGGAACCTGCCTGGTATCTCGTTCAGCCACATCAGCACTAAAATTAGTCGTATCTGCATCAGGTGCAACACCAGACGCCCCGCCTTCTTCCACGGCAGGTTCAAGGTCAATAGATTCTTTATTTGAATTCAGATGGTGGCGCTCAAATCGAGCAGCATTGGTGTTCATTTCTTCTGTATCAGGGCCATCGATGAAGTTCCGCGCATGGTCAAGAAGAGCTTCGAGGTCAGCACGATGGACCGAGAGGTCCTCAAGCGAAAGCTTGCGGCGGAGTGCGCGAGTTGTAAGAACGGCAGTATCGCGAAGCTGATTCCAGAGCTCAATCCCCGGCTGAATCTCTTCACCGAACTCCGCCAGGGCGGCGAGATCGCGGCGCATGAGGCTTACTACCTCTCTCATGCGCCTGACGCGGTCCTCAGCCTCACGCACGGCCTCTGCGGCGCGCGCAACTTCTTCTGCCAGGCAGTAGAGCGGGGAGAGATCGAAGCCAAAGGCGACACGCTCTTCGCCGTGCTTGCGGACGTAGCGCTTCCCGTTGGGGCTGTCGCGCCGCTGGAGCAGTCCAGCTTCGACTAGCCGGCCAAGGTGGCGACGCATTGTTGAGGACGGCATTCCGTTCAGGCGCTCGCAGATCGCCTTGTTGGAGGGAAAAACTACCATTTCGACATTCCCGCCAAGCGTATCGTCCGGGAAGAAGCTGAGAAGACCTTGAAGGACGGTCAGATCACGTTCTGTGATTCCAAAGGTCACTTGCGCCTTTGACAGATCGCGCAAGAGCTCCCACTTGTTGACGGGTCTGACCGGAACAGATGCCTCTGGTTGCTCGACCACGCGCAGATGGGCGCGCGAGATCGGCCGCATAAACGGCGAGATTGGTGTGTACTCCATGATTTTAGTTCACGAAGGCAAAATTTCTTTGGCCCGCGAATCGCTTTGCGCTTGCGGAATGGGGTCAGATCGCTACATTCAGAGGTGCGAAAACTGAGTTTTGTAGCGGGCTGGTCCTGTTCGAAACCTAAGAAAGGTCTCGTGAAGCTTGCTTCTCGGGGCCTTTTTCTTTTCTGCCTATCACGTGCCTCCTCTTTAGTTGTTGCTCTTCTTCAGTCTTCCTCGCGCTTCCAGCGCTCGTGAAGCTCGGCGATGAGCTGGGGGGCGTGGCCCTTCAGCCAGCTGACAAAATCATCGTTCTCAGCCTTCAACTCGAGCTTGAGCTGTCGGCCGCGAAGCCCCGTTGTTACTGTTGCAGCACCCACACCAGGAATGACTACATTGGGCTCGCGCCGGGAATTCGGTGGTCGGACGGGCCGCTCTGCCCGAGCCGCAGTTCTCAGGACCTCCAAAAATGCGGCATCAGACTTCTCGTCAGGCCCGCCACCATGAGAGGACTTGGCCTTTGTCGCCAATGCCACAAGGCGCTCTCGATCCACAGACCCATCGCCCAATGCCTTCTTGAGTTCTTCCCACCGAGGCCGGCCGATACCAGGAGCAGCTCCGATCGCTAGGACGAGATCCTCACCAACTGCGCGGACAACGCTTAATAGCTGCGAGACACCGGCTTCGGTGAGTCCTAGAACCTCCGCGACACCCTTGTTGGTGCGTTCCGTCTCTCCCAGGTGATCGCCATTCAGCAATGCGGCAGCGACCAAGGCGCGTTCGATGAAGCTCAGGTCTTGCCGTTCTTGGTTCTCGAGAAGCTGATCTCTGAGCGCCTGATCCCCGTCCATTTCGGTGACGATTGCACGGACCTTGATCCCAAGATCTCGGCAAGCCTCAAGCCGACGTCGACCGTAGATGAGACTGTAGCGATCCCCTTCGAGGGGTCGCACTAAAATTGGAACCCGTTGACCACTTCTGGAGATTGATGCCTTCAGTCCAGCGATCTCGATTTGAAGACGATCATCCAGCCTGCCCGAAGTTTCGACTTGGTCAGGCTCTATCTCGAACACGCCACCCCGTAGCCTGCGTCCCTCAAGCGCATCGGGGGCGTTGCGCAAGGTCTGCAAGGGCAGTCCCAGTTTAGGCTTTCTTGCCATTGCGTCCCCATGTGCTTTGGATGATCGCAGCGATTTCGTCGTTGACGGCATTCATGGAGTCAATGGCACGATCGAAGGTCTGGCGCGTGAAGTCCTTCTTGTCTGCCTCATACAAGGTCTGCTTAGTTAGTCCGGCATCCGAGATGGCCGTCGACTCGACCATGTGGTTGGTCAGCACCGAACGCCCGAAGAGACTGCGGATGAACGCGATGACCTCGGTTTGCGGGGCATCGCCCACCTTATAGCGGGTCGGCAGGAAACGCAGCCAATCAAATCGCAGGTTGGCACCCGCGTCCCGGATTACACCAAGCAGGTCCGCCGTCATGCGCAGGAACTGCGACATGGACATGAGGTCTAGCATCTGCGGGTGCACCGTAACCAGGACCCCCGACGACGCGGAGAGGGCTGACATGGTCAGGAAGCCTAGTTGCGGAGGGCAGTCGATCACGACGACATCGTAGTTGCTTTCGACACTGTCGAGGGCGTCACGTACTCTCGCGAAGAAGGCGCGCGCTCCGCCACTCTGGATCGCTGCCGGTGTCTCATGCTCGAACTCCATGAGTTCAAGGTTACCCGGGATAAGGTCTAGCCCACGGATGTAGGTCCTCCTGATGACCTCGGACACCAAGACAGGATCGTCATAGCGGACCGCATCGTAGAGCGTGCCACCTTCCATAAGGTCCAGTTCAGGCTGAATCCCATGCAGCGCGGACAGCGACGCCTGCGGATCCAAGTCGATAGCCAGCACCCGGTAGCCCTTAAATGCAAGTCTCTGTGCAAGGTGGGCCGATGTCGTAGTCTTGCCGCTGCCCCCTTTGAAGTTCACCACGGAAATGACCTGCAACTCGTCGCCGTTGCGACGACCAGGAACATAGGTGCCCGGCTTCTTGGCATTGGCCTCAAGGCTCTGTCTGATTTCCCAAACATCGTCGAGGGTATAGCGTCGGTGGCTACCGGCTGTCGTCTCGACATCCGTGATCTTGCCTTCGCGATGAAGTTTGCGAAGGTATGTATGATCAACACCGAGGAGCTCGGCCGCCTCACCGCTTGTCAGGCTGCGCATCACCTTCTTCGCGTCAGGCGGAAAGTGTGCTGCGCGCTGTGCGTGCAGATTCGACGCGAGAAGCTCGGCGTAGTGGCCGATTGCGACGTCTAGGTCTTTGTCTGTCTCGGTCATAATCTGATCGATCCGTGGGCGCGATTTTTATGTGACCGCGCGTTATCTTTCGAGACTATTGCCTGACTGTTCAGATTCGTGCAAGGTTTTTTCAGATTATGTGACTAACGTGCCATTAGGGTAGGGATAGTAGAGGCTGCAGGTCGAGCTTCTCTTCGCCTGGCCAGACCTCAATCGAGCAACCCCAGTCTCTCGGCCCACTACAGCAGCAACTTCACGGAAGGCGATTGCGAGCTTGTCCGACCGCGGGGTGCGCGCACCTGCATCGCCTCCAGCCGTGTACAGATGGCCTAAAGCGTGATCTCGGGGTTTGCGCCTTCAATGGCCGCGACGATGGCGGCGGGCGGTTGTCCGTTTCGCGGTGCCCGGCGCGGGCCAGCACCTCGGCGAGCAGAAAGCCGTTGCGAAACATAGACGTTCATTGCGCGCAAGTGACAGCTTTACGGTCGAGCGCCGCGCCTCGGGCTATGGCTGAAAATGGGTGATGGGGCCTGAGAAGGCGGCGTATCGTGGCGGGTGTCGAAGCCTGCCAGAACCTCCCGAAGGAGCGATACGCCATGAACGACGATACCACGATCACCCCGCTTCACCAGCCTGGTTCGACCCTTGACCCGCTGACCGAGATTGCCCGTGAGGGCGCACGCCAGATGCTGGCCGCCGCACTGAAGGCCGAGGCGGCCAACTTTGTTGCCCGCTTTGCGGACGAGCGGCTGCCCGATGGCCGTCAGCGCGTCGTCCATCACGGGACCGGGCCGGAGCGGACGATCCAAACGGGGATCGGGCCACTCGCCGTGAGACGGCACAAGGTGCGCGACCGTGCCGCTGTTGAGGCGGAGAAGAGGATCCGGTTCACCTCCAACATCCTGCCGAGGTGGGCGCGGCGCTCCCGCAGCCTCGATGCGCTGCTGCCAGTGCTTTACCTGCGTGGCGTGTCCATGGGCGACTTCCGGGAGGCGCTGACGGCGCTGCTGGGACCGGATGCCCCGAACCTGTCACCCGGTGTGATCTCGCGGCTGACGGCAGGTTGGCAGCAGGATTACGACCGCTGGCAGCGCCGCGACCTGTCGGCGCGCCGCTATGTCTACATCTGGGCCGACGGCGTCTACCTTCAGGCCCGTATGGAGCCGCAAGCCGAGTGCATGCTGGTGGTCCTCGGGGCTACACCCGAAGGAAAGAAGGAACTCGTCGGTTTCCAGGTCGGGGCGCGCGAGAGCGCGCAAAGCTGGCGCGAGCTGCTGGTCGATCTCAAGGCCCGCGGCCTTGCCGTGCCGCCGGAACTGGCTGTCGGCGATGGCGCCTTGGGCTTCTGGAAGGCCATGGATGAGGTCTTTCCTGGCACCCGCCATCAACGGTGTTGGTTTCACAAGATGGCGAATGTGCTCAATTGCTTCCCCAAATCCATGCAGCCCGCTGTCAACGCCGATCTGCGCGAGATCTCCCATGCCGCAACCCGCGCCTCGGCATTGGCGGCCATCGAGATCTTCAAGGAAAAATACGCCGCCAAATACCAGCGTGGCGTCTCCTGCCTGACCAAGGACAACGAGGCCTTGCTAGCCGCCATTATTCACCAGGTTCAGATTTTGGCGGTCGGCTGGCTGATTTTGGGATTGGATGAAGTTTCTGCACAGGCGGATGCCGCGTCCGGGTTGTGAGGTCCGGTCGGTCGCTTGTTCTGGGTTATGCGGGTTGATGTTTCATGTCGTGCGGGGGCGCTTGCGTCAGGCCGGTCCTGGTGGTGCGAGGGCACCGAAGAGGAAGCGTAGCAATTCTTGCCGGGGGCACGATGCCGGCAGCGTGACGATGATCCGGGTCTTCTTCTCGACGATGGTGGCCGCCAGTTTGACGAGGTGCAGGCGCAGTGTGTCGAACTGGGCGCGGCGCCACGGTGAGCGCTTCGGGCAAGCTGCACGGAGCTTCCACCAGAGCCAATAGGCGCAGCCGTGCAGCATCAAACGCATCTGGTTGGCGTTCGCCTTCGAGCATGATGTTCGGTCTGATGCGAGATGGGTCTTCCATGCCTTGATGTGGTTCTCGGCCTGGCCGCGAGCGGAATAGAGCTTCTCGTAAAGATGCTTGCCGCGGCCCCCCTCGAGATTGGTGACGATGTAGCGGGTGTCCCGGCCCAGGGGTCCAACTTCGACGCGGGCAATGACACGTCGCGGCTTCGACCACGACCGGGCCGCGTAGGAGAAGGTTTTGAACCGGCGAAGCGTCGGACCCGGCGTGCGGGCGTAGCGCGCCGCCGTCGACGCCTCCAGGGCCGAGATGGTCTGCGCCAGACGGCCGTTCTTTGAGAGGCCAAAGATATAGCGCAGCCCGAGCCTGTCACACTGGTCCAGAACCTGCGGTGTGCAGTAATGGCTGTCGGCACGCAGCAGGATTTCTGTTTTGGGCCAATACTTGGCGATCTGCCGGATCAACCGGCGGATATGGGCCGCGCTCTCGGCCCCCTTGGGGCGGCGGGCCGGGCGCAGCAATGTCCCGACGAGCCGGCCTTCGCCATCGAAGACGACGATGGGCTGAAAGCCATACTCATCGTAGAAGGCGTTGAACAGGCGAAGCTGCTGGTGACCATGCACCGCATCGAATGTGTCATCGATGTCGAGCACGATCTGGCTGGGCGCACGCGCAAAGGACTGGCAGTAGAACCGGACCATTTCGCGGCCCATGCGGATCAGGGCGCGGGCGTCGGGCAGGTTTTCCATGCGCGAGATCGTCGGCTGAGAGGACAGGGCTGGCCCTGTTTCCGGGCCACGCTCCAGCGCGATCCTGAAGCTGGGATCATGCCGCAGGGCGGTCGCGTCATTGCCATCTTCATACCCCGCCCCGATCATCATGATCCGGAAACGGATGATGTCGCACAGGCGGTGCTGGACTTTCGCCGGGTCACGCGGGTCGTGCAGGCAATCGGCGAGCCGCTGCGCCAGGCCCGCCTTGCGCTCGATCTCGCGCAGCAGGGCCAGCCCGGCGTCGGAGCTCATGTCGGCGCCGTCAAATCCAACCAGGATCGGCTTGCCGTTGAGGGGTGACAGACGGGGCGTAGAGCACGTAGATTGGCCCATGGCGGAGGTCGTCCTCCTGAAAACTGCATGTTTGGCATCAGCAACCAAAACATACGACGTTTTCAGTCGGTTACGCTACCTCCGCCGCCTTCTCTTGAATTATTCGGGCTAGCATTTTACGACTTCCCGGCCGAACACTGGGAGCATCTGCGCACCTCGAACCCCATTGAAAGTGTCTTTGCCACCGTCCGACATCGCACTGTCCGCACCAAGGGCGCACTGTCGCAGAAAACCGCAAAGCTGATGGTCTTCACCCTGGTCCGGGCCGCATCGAAGAAGTGGCGCAAGCTCAACGGCACAAACCAGTTGCCACGCGTCATTGAAGGCATCAGATTTACCGACGGCGTCGTCGCTGACGATGCCAGCCAAAGCCGCGCCGCCTGATCAAGTCGCGTCACCCAAATTTATCCATAGCTCCCGCGCCTCGCGGAGAGGATCGTTGACGATGCGCAGCACGTCTTCCTAAGCCATATCGAGCCATAGACGGCGCACCTGCGACACCCAGTCCTGTGCCGTCTCATTCAATCGGTCCATGTAGCCGTCCTATAGTGCCAGCCGCATCTTGCGCAACGCAGCTGGGTCACAGGCGCGCAGGCACGAGTTTCCGCCAACGCGACCTTTGGTACACGCTGGAGAGACCAGCCTTGGTCCATTCCCCGATCAGGACGCGCTCGAACGCGGCAGCGGCACCTAGAACCTACAGGATGAACTTGCCCCTACGGAGATGAGGTATCGATCGGGTCCTGTAGCAATCGGAAGAAAGCCCCTGCGCGTCGCAGTTGCTTGATTATTTCGTGCAGACGCGACAGCCACCGCGCAAGGAGGTCGGTGCGCACCACTACCAGCGTATTGCCATTGCCGATCTGTTCAAGCAGTCGCACCAGTACCGGCCGCGCACGGTTTCCGCCCGAGACTTGCTCCTCGTGGAACTCGGCGCAGCCTGCTGACTCTAGGCCTCTGATTGGGGCAGGGGGGTCCGCTCCCCGATCGCGACGCAGGCATAGCCCATCAGGGGCATGGATGGGCTCCGGGATGCACTGCTAGTAGAGCGTTCATACACAAAACAAAGGCACAAGAAAACGGTCGTTTGAAGATGCGTCCGCAGCAAGTGTCGCTAGGTCCGGTTAGCCCAAGGATTCAGCATTTCCTGACTGCTCCAGCTATTTACAGGCCGTTGGCCACTGGCTTGTCCCCGACGTCGCTAACGCCGTCAGGGAGGTCTTTGATATTTTGTAGCCTACTCTAGAAGGCGTGCCAGTAATCCTCATTATAGAAAAAATTTGCGGACATTAGGGTAAGATCACTTGCCTGGTTGATAGTTTTAGACAGGGGCATGGGGGATAACTGGGGCAGATTTTCGGGCATGATCGTTGCGCCTGTGGCAGATGTCTGATTCCATAGGGCATGGGCCCGCTTTCGGACGATGGATCTGAGACGTTGCCGTCCGACGCCCTGCGCCGGCTCGTTGTCGATCTGTCGCAGCGGCTTGGAGCCCTCGAGGCGCAGGTGGCCGAGCTGCGGGATGAGCTCGAGAAGACCGAAATGGCTCGTGCTACCCTGCAGGTTGAGAACCAGGACTTGCTCGACGAGATCGCGCGCTTGAAGAACCTGCCGCCCCGACCGCCGTTCAAATCGTCCGGCATGGAAAAGGCGACAAACCGCAAGCCCGGCAAGCCAAGCGGGAAACGTCGGCCAAGGGGCCCCAAGCGAGATCCGGACCGTGTCAGCCGCGAGGAGGTGTTCATAGCTGAGGCTCCAGCAGGAGGATCGCGCTCCAAGGGATATGAAACCATCCTGGTTCGTGAACTGGCAATGCGGCAGGTCTGCTTGTTTTTCGGGCGGCAGCGACGTGCACATGAAGCCGAAGCTTTGGTGCTGGCTACTCCACCTCTGCGTGATTTTCCGGCAAGGCCCCCAGCATCGTCTCGCACAGCGCCATGAATCGCACCGCCGCATGCGACAGCGCCCGCCGCGCCGGCCAGATCATCGAGATCCGCCGCTGAAGCCGCAGGTCCGCGACCCTGAGGAACACCACCCGTGGATCGTCGAACAGCAGGGCCGCCTTTTGCGGAAGCAGCCCGACCCCCATGCTTGCGCGGATCAGGCAAAGCTGTCCGAAGGTCGAGGCAACGCGCAACGGCCCGCTTTTCAGAGCCGGGGGCAGGTCGGGGGCATCGGCCAGCAGGCGGGCGGTGCCCGTGCCTTCGTCCAGGTGGATCAACGTGGAGGGGTCGATCTCGGCCAGCCGGGGCGGACGGCCCTGCCGGGCCAGCGGATGGTCCACGGGAACCACAAGGCCAAAGGGGTCGCGCGCAATTTCTCGGATTTCCAACATCGGGGAGGAACTGGCGTAACCCGCGATTGCCAGGTCAAGGTCGCCATCCGCGACCATCCGCGCCAGAGCCTCGGCCGGACCGTCGTGCAGGCGCACCGCGATCGCCGGATGATCGGCGCGAAAGCGGCGCAGCGCGGGCGCGACCAGATCCCCGATGGTCGAGGGCGAGGCGCCAAGCGCCAGCCGCCCACGACCCAGATCCGCATTTTCCTGCAACCGTTCCAGCGCACGGTCCAGCGCCTCCAGGGCGGGGCGGGTGTCGTCCAGAAACTCCAGACCAGCCTGGGTCAATTGTGGCGGGCGCATGCGGCGGTCGAACAACGGCACGCCTGCGCTTTCTTCAAGCTGGCGGATGGTCTCGGTCAGGGCTGAGGGCACGACGCCCAGTCTGTCGGCTGCGCGGCCAAACGACCCTTCAGCCCGGATGGCATGAAGGGCGCGCAGATGACGCAGGTTCAGATTCGTGTTCCTAGAATTTATCTTCATTACATTCTATTTTTATGAACATCCCTTTCGTGCTTCAACAGGAAAAAGCCCGAAAGGCCGCCATGCTTGACAGTCCACCCAGCCAATCACTGACCGATGCCCTGCGTGCCGCCTGTTTCCAGGGAGAGATCGAGACTGACCACGCCCTGCGCGCCGCCATGTCCACCGACAATTCGGTCTATCAGATCACTCCCGACCTAGTCGCGGCGCCCCGTGACGGACAGGATGTGGTGCGCGCATTGGCGGTGCTGGAGGCCCCTGCATTTGCCGATGTCGCGCTGACGGCACGCGGGGGCGGCACCGGAACGAACGGGCAAAGCCTGAACCGAGGGCTGATCCTGGACATGCGACGGCACATGAACCGGGTGCTGGAGATCAACGCGACCGAAGGCTGGGCCGATGTCGAACCGGGTGTGGTACTGGACGCGCTGAACGACACGTTGCGCCCGCACGGCTGGTTCTTTGCGCCAGAAACCTCTACCTCGACGCGTTGTACCATCGGCGGCATGGTTTCGACCGATGCCTCGGGCAAGGGGTCACGGGTCTATGGCAAGACCTCGGACAACATCCTAGGTTTGGAGATCGCGCGTCCGCAAGGGCTTTTGTCCAGCCTTGCGCCTGCGGCGGACTGGGCCGCGCCGATGCTGGCCGCGGCCGAGGATGCCGCGCGACAGGGGCGGGCCGCCTTCATCGACGCGACCCCGCGCCTCAACCGCCGCTTCACCGGCTATGATCTTGAACGCGCCTGTCCCGAGGCGGGCGGATTCGAATGGTGGCGGCTGTTCCTGGGGGCCGAGGGCACGCTGGGACCGATCACCCGCATCCGCATCAAGCTGCGCCGGATCGAGCCGGAAAAGCGCCTGATCGTTGCTGGTTTCGCCTGTTTCCGCGATGCGCTGGCTGCGGCGACGCCGCTGCTGGCGGACGATCCGACCGCGATCGAGGTGATGGACGAATGGGTCCAGCGCATTGCGCAGGACGCGGGCATCCTGGCCCGCCTGCCCGAAAGCCTGCGCCCCGAAGGCCCGGTCGCCTATGTCTTCATCGAGTTCAACGGCCATGACGCAGCCGAGATGCAGGCCCGCATCACCACCTGCCTGGAGCGGCTGCGCAGCCTTCCGGGCCAGATCGCCCTGCACCAGGCCCGCGACCCGGCCGAGATCCGCGAGCTTTGGGCGATCCGTTCCGCCGGGGTAGGGCTTCTGGGCAAGGTGGACGGTCCCGCGCGCCCCATCGCCTTTGTCGAGGATTGCGTGGTCCCGCCCGAAAACCTGCCCGCCTTCGTCGATGATTTCCTGCAAGTGCTGAAGGACAATGGGTTGGGCTTTGGCATCTATGGCCATGTGGATGTCGGCTGCCTGCACATCCGCCCGGCGCTGAACATCGACCAAACGACCGACCGGACCAAGCTGGTCGCGGTTTCGGATGCGGTTTTCGCGCTGACGCGGAAATACGGCGGCATCTTCTGGGGCGAACATGGCAAGGGGGTCAGGGGTGCCTATCTGCCCGAATGGATCGGGCCGGGTGCCTATGCCGCGCTGCAATCCGTCAAGCGCGCCTTTGATCCCGCCGAGCGGTTCAACCCCGGCAAGCTGGTCACGCTGGACCGCCCGCTCATGGGGATTGCGACGACGCCCTTCCGGCCCTTCAACGCAAGGCTTGGCGACCCGCTGGAAAAGGCTTTCCGCTGCAACGGGAACGCGCAATGCCTCGGCTATCAGGCGGCGGTGCCGATGTGTCCCTCGTTCAAGGCTACAGGCGACCTACGTCATTCGCCAAAAGGACGGGCCGACGCGCTGCGGGCCTGGAAGGTCGCCCGCGATACGGGACAGCCCGCGCCCGAGAACGATCTGATGGCGGCGCTGGACACCTGCCTTGGCTGCAAGGCCTGCGCCTCCAGTTGCCCCGTGCAGGTCGATATCCCATCGATGCGGGCGGCGTTCTATGCCGATCACTATAGCCGCAATGCGCGGCCGCTGTCCGATCGGCTGGTGCTGGCGGCAGAACGGCTCAGCCCGCTGGCCGTCACCCTTTCCCCGCTGCTGCGACCTGTCTGGCCGCTGGCACGGCGGCTGGCCGAGCGCGCGTTGAAGACCGTTGACATGCCCGCCCATCTGGCCCGCCCGGTCGCAGCCGCGCATCGCGTGCGGCTGGCCGATCTGGACCGGCCGCTGCCCGAGAACGCGGTGCTGCTGTGGCAGGACTGGTTCACCGCCTTGTTCGATGCCAAGGTCGTGCAGGATGCCATCGCGGGCTTCAGCGCCCTTGGCTATCACCCGTTGCTGGTGGCGATGCGGCCCGCAGGCAAGGCCGCGCAGAACATGGGTGCGGAATCCGCTTTTCGGCGCATGGCCGGACGGCAGGTCGCGGCGCTGCAAAAGGGCGCCGCCACCGGCCTGCCGATGATCGGGCTGGATCCAGCCCTTGTCATGATGCTGCGCCAAGACTATCCCAAGGCCGGCTTGACGCCGCCGCCTGTGATGCTGGCGCAGGAATTCCTGGCGGCCGAGATTGCGGCGGGGCGGCGTTTCCCGCAGGTGCAGGTGCAGGGCAAAGCCGCGGCGCGGATCCTGTCGCACTGCACCGAACAGACCGCGCTGCCGAACGCGGGCGCGCTCTGGGCGCAGGTCTTTGCGGCTATCGGGATGAAGGCCGCGCCTGCCGCCTCGGGCTGCTGCGGCATGGCGGGGCTTTTCGGGCATCAGGAACGCCATCAGGCCATGTCGCGCAAACTTTACGACATGTCATGGCGCGCTCATGTCGAAGGCGGGGCGCCGGTCCTTGCCACCGGGTTTTCCTGCCGCTGCCAGGCCGAGCGGTTCAGTGGCAAGGGCCTGCGCCATCCGCTGGGGATGATCGCCGACACGCTGCGTGGATAGCGGCGGGGTGGATGTGCGGGCATCCCGGCCGGCCTGCGCTTTGCGTCACCGATCCATGCGGCTTGAAGGCCGCAGGATGCGTCCCGGCTGGCGCCTAATCGCAGACATGGGCCAGAAGCCCCGCGCCGCCCCCTTCGATGTCCATGTTCAGCGCTTGATAGGCGCCTTCGGGATCTTTGCCGCGGATCGCCTTGACGATGCGCAGATGAGGGTGCGGATCCCAGTTCGGCGGCAGGCCCGCGTCGTAGAGATGCGACAACAGCGGGCCGCAGCGGACCCACAGGTTCGACACCACCTCATGGGTCACGGGCAGGCCCGCGATCTCGCACAGTTTCAGGTGGAACTTGGTATTCAGACCGATGGCGCGCGAAAAGTCGCCCTGGTCCTGGGCTGTTCCAAGATCGACATGGATCTGTTCCAGCGCGTCAACCGCCTCGGGCGAAGCGGCAATGGCGGCCTGGCGTGCGGCGTTGCCTTCCAGGAAGCCGCGGATCTTGCGGACCTCGATCAATGTCGCACGCGTCAGATGCGGAACCGAGATCCGGCCGCGGCCGTCCATTTCCAGCGCATGTTCCGTGACCAGGCGTAGGAGGGCCTCTCGCATGGGGGTCGCGCTGATCCCGAAGCTTCTCGAGATCGGCCTTAGAGGCAATTCATCCCCCGGCTTCATTCGCCCCTCCATTAGGGCTTCGCGCAGGCTGGTATAGGCAAGCTCGCTGAGGCTTTGCCTTTGGATCGGTTTTATCCACTCGCTTGCTGTTGGTTCCAAACTTCCCTCTGCTCGGTTGCCGCCAGGACGACGGATTGCAATTGACTCGCCGTTATAACATGTGGCTTATAACGGTAACTGATGGTGCATGCTAGCTGTGAGGAGGCAGTTGCACCAATGGAGGGTTACATGCTTGCGCTGCGCAAAAACATACCCGGCCCTGGGGCCGAACTGGCCAACATTGAACTGCCAGAACCGCTCGCCGCTGGTGAAATCCGGGTGGATGTGCAGGCGGTCGGGATTTGCGGCAGCGATCTGCATGCCCATGCCTGGGATCCGTCCTATGGTTTCATGGCGCCCTTTCTGCCCCTGACGCTGGGGCATGAATTTTCAGGAGTCGTCGCATCCGTTGCACCCGATGTTACCGAAGTTTCCGTGGGGGACAGTATTGTCTGTTGGCCCACGGTGACCTGCGGCACATGTGCCACCTGCCGCGCCGGGCGTCCGGGCGGATGCGAGGCACGCCGCATCATTGGCCTGCACCGCGACGGGGGCTTTGCCGAAAGCGTGCGGATGCCAGCGGCGAACGCGCTGCCGCTGCCCGCGGCCCTGCCGCTGGACGTGGCGGCATTGACCGAACCGCTGGCAGTTTCGATCAACGCGGTCGATGTGGCAGAGGTCGCGCCAGGCGACCGGGTGGTCGTCCTTGGTCCCGGACCCATTGGCATGGGGATTGCGCTGGTTGCCTGTGCCCGCGGCGCCAATGTGCTGCTGGCGGGCTTTCGCGACGATGCGCGGCTGGCGCTGGCGTGCGACATGGGCATTTCGGCGGTTGCCGATCTGGCGCAGGTCAAGCTGGCCGAGGCCGTGCAGGACCATTTCAACGTCGCGCCGGATGTCGTCCTTGAGGCAACGGGGCGTCCGGCCAGCGTGGCCGAGGGGCTTGCAATTCTGCGCCCGGGGGGCGTGCTGACCGTTGTCGGCATCCATGCCGAACAGCTGTCGCTGGACCTGAACCAGCTTGTGCGCGGCAAGAAACAGTTGCGCGGCGCGCATGATTCGACACCGCGGGGTTTCGCCGAGGCGATCGCGCGCCTGGCCGCGGACCCCGCGCTTTACGCCCGGATGATTACCCACCGGCTGCCGCTGGGGCAGGCCGAGGATGGGTTCGCGCTAGCCCGAAAGGGCGCGGCGCTGAAGGTGATGCTTTTTCCCTGGGGAGGTTGAGGAAAATGTTTGAAGCCGGGACTTTGTCCGTCATTGCGCCCCGCGCAGGCGGTCCCCAGGTGCTTGTACTGGTGCGACGAGATTTACCCGCGCTGAAGTCGGGCGAGATGCGCGTGCGCGTTCACGCGGCCGGGGTGAACCGCCCCGACGCGATGCAGCGCGCCGGAAACTACCCGCCGCCGCCTGGCGTGACCGATGTGCTGGGACTGGAACTGGCGGGCGAGGTGGTCGAGACCGCCCCCGACGTGACCCGCTTTCAGCCCGGCGACCGCGTAATGGCGTTGGTCGCGGGCGGCGCTTATGCCGAGGAAGCTGTGGTCCAAGCCGATGTCTGCATCCCCGTCCCGGCCGGCTTGTCGATGATCGAAGCCGCCGGCATCCCCGAAACCTATTTCACCGTCTGGAGCAACCTGTTTCAGCGCGCCAACCTGAAGGCGGGCGAAACCGTGCTGCTGCATGGCGGCACCTCGGGCATCGGCGTTACCGCGACGCTGCTGGCCCGCGCAATCGGCGCGCGAATGATTACCACCTGCGGCTCGGACGAGAAATGCGCGGCCTCGGTCGCGCTTGGCGCGTCGGCCTCGATCAACTACCGCACGCAGGATTTCGTGGCCGAGGGCCGTGCCCTCACCGATGGCCGCGGCCCCGAGGTGGTCGTGGACATGGTCGGCGGTAGCTACATGCAACGCAACCTTGAGCTGGTGGCCGACGACGGCCGCATCGCCCAGATCGCCTTCCAGCAGGGCGCGCGCGCGGACATGGACATGGGGCCATTGCTGTTCAAGCGGCTGACGCTGAGCGGCTCGACCCTGCGGGCGCGGCCGATCCCGATGAAGGCCGCGCTGGCCCGCGCGGTCGAGGCCGAGGTCATCCCGCTGATCATGGAAAAGGGTGCCCGACCGGCCATCGATTCCGTCTTTGACCTGACCGATGTGCAGGCCGCGCATGCCCATCTCGAGGCGTCGGCCCATACGGGCAAGATCATCCTGAAAACCTCCGCCTGTACCGAGGAATAAGATAATGAAAGACGCAGCACATCGTTCGAACCGGAGCGGCGCCCATCTTCTGGCAGGAGCGCTGGAGCGCCATGGCGTCACGCAGGTCTTCGGCCAGTCGATCCCCTCGGCCTTCTTCCTGGCCGCGCCCGACTATGGCATCCGACAGGTCGGCTACCGGACCGAGAACGGCGGAGCGGCCATGGCCGATGCCTTTGCCCGTGTCTCGGGCCAGGTGGCGGTCGTCACCGCGCAGAACGGCCCAGCGGCAACGCTGCTGGTGCCGGGCCTGGCCGAAGCCCTGAAGGCCTCGATCCCGGTTGTCGCCATCGTCCAGGACGTCAGCCGCCTGCACACCGACAAGAACGCCTTTCAGGAACTTGACCATTTGGCCCTGTTCGGTGGCGTGGCCAAATGGGTGCGCCGGGTGACCGAGATCTCGCGGATCGAGGATTACGTCGATCTGGCCTTTGCCGCTGCCGCGACGGGGCGCGCGGGTCCGGCCGTGCTGCTGGTGCCGCTGGATATCTTGGACGAGCTGAGCGAAGGGGTGAACAGGACGCCACGCCAGGCGTCGCTGGGCCGCTATCCGCTGGATCCGGTAGCACCCGATCCCGCGCGCGTGGCCGAAGCTGCAAACCTGCTGGCAGGGGCCGAACGCCCGCTGGTCATCGCCGGTGGCGGCGTCCACAGTGCGCGCGCTTATGCCGCGCTGGCGGAATTGCAGGACTTGGGCTTCCCGGTTGCGACCACAGTCATGGGCAAGGGTTCGGTTGATGAAACCCATCCGCTGACGCTGGGCATCGCGGGCTATTTCATGGGTCCCGGCGCCCGCGCGGCCGAACTTTCGCCCATGGTGCGCGAGGCTGACGTGGTCCTGCTGGTCGGCAACCGCACCAACCAGAATGGCACCGATAGCTGGAAGCTCTACCCGGAAGGAGCGCGCTTTATCCAGTTGGATATCGATGGCAACGAGGTCGGCCGCAACTATGAGGCGTTGCGCCTTGTGGGCGACGCGCGTCTTGGGCTTGAGGCACTGGTAGCCGCGTTGAAGGGCACCGACCTGTCGGCGCGGGCCGCTGCCCGTCCGGGCGTCGAGGCACAGATCGCCGAAGGTCTGGCCAAGGGCGCAGCCGCGCGTGACGAGCGCCGCGCATCGGATGCAAGCCCCCTGCGCCCCGAGCGCGTCGTGGCCGAGATCGACAGGCTGATCCCGTCCGAAGCGATCGTGGTGGCGGATGCGTCGTATTCCTCGATCTGGGTGGCCGACGGTATCACCATCCGCAAGGCAGGCCAGCGCGTGCTGACGCCGCGCGGCCTGGCGGGTCTTGGCTGGGGCCTACCCTATGCCCTTGGCGCCAAGGCCGCGCAGCCCGACGCGCCAGTTGTTTGCCTGACCGGCGACGGGGGCTTTGCCCATGTCTGGGGCGAGATCGAGACCTCGAAGCGGATGAACCTACCGGTTGTGGTCGTGGTGCTGAACAACCAGATCCTTGGTTATCAGAAACATGCCGAGCTGACGCTGTTCGGCGCGCATACCGATGTGGTGCATTTCCAGCCTGTGGATCACGCGGCGATCGCCCGTGCCTGCGGCGTTGAGGGGATCCGCATCGACAACCCGGCCGATCTTCCGGCCGCGCTTGAAACGGCGCTTTCGTCCAATGTCCTGACCGTCATCGACGTCGTGACCGACGAACGCGCCTATCCGCCTGTCACCAGCTTCACCGGCAAGCAGGCGCTGGACTACTGAACCAACCAGGGAGAGAGTAATGAAACTGACGAAATTCCTGACAAGCGCGGCCGTGGGTCTTGCCCTTGCCTCGCCCTCTTTCGCCGATGTCAAGTTCGGCTCGCTTTACCCGATCAGCGGCCCGCTGGCCCTGCTGGGCGAGGAAAGCGCCCGCGGCCTGGAACTGGCCGTGGACGAGATCAACGCCGCCGGCGGTATCCAGGGCGAGCAGGTCGTGCTTGAGCGCGGTGATGCGGTGGACAACAACCAGGCGACTGGCGAAGCGCGCCGCCTGATCTCGCTGGTGGGCGTGAAGGCGATCTTCGGCACCTATTCCTCGGCCCGCGTGATTGCGGCCTCGCAGGTCAGCGAACTGGCAGGGGTGCCCTATTTCGAACTGGGCGCGGTCGCTGACGAGGTGACGGGCCGTGGCCTGACCTACCTGTTCCGCACCAACCCGACGGCGGCCAACATGGGCAAGGACTCGATCGAGATGCTGGCCAACGCCATCGCCCCGGGCCTTGGCAAGGATCCGAAGGATCTGAAGATCGGCATCATCTATGAAGATTCGTCCTACGGCACCTCGGTCGCCGGCCACCAGGACGCGCATGCCAAGGATGCCGGCCTGAACGTGGTGCTGAAGTCGGGCTATCCGGCAAACACCGTCGACATGTCCTCGCTGGTGCTGGAGCTGCGCGAGAAGGGCGTCGATGTGGTCCTGCAGACCTCGTACCAGAATGACTCGGTCCTGTTTCTCCAGCAGGCGAACGAGGCGGGCTACAAGCCGCTGGCGATCATCGGCGGCGGCGGCGGTTATTCAATGCAGCCGACGGCGGATGCGGTGGGCCATGACGTGATCGAGGGCGTCTATGACGTGGACTTCACCCAGTTCGAGGTGAACCAGGAGGCAACCCCGGGCCTCGACAAGTTTGTCGAGGCCTACAAGGCGAAATACGGGACCGAGCCGCGCTCGGGCCATTCGCTGAACAACTATGTCGGCGCCAAGGCCGTGCTTGAGGCGCTGGACAAGAGCGAGGGTTTCGAACCCGACCAGATCGTCGCCGCCGTCAAGGCCATCGATGTGGCCGAGGGCACGACTGCCGCAGGCTATGGCATCAAGTTCGACGAAACCAACCAGAACGAACGGGCCAGCATGATGGGTATGCAGTGGCAGGACGGCAAGCTGGTCACGGTCTATCCCGAAGGCGCCGCGGTCGCGGAAATGCGCTTCGCCGAATGATGATGCCGGGGCGGCCCCTTCCAGCCGCCCCCCTTTCCGGGGGAAGCCTGTAATGACGACCTTTCTGCAAGTCCTTTTGAACGGCCTCATGCTTGGCGGGCTGTTCGCAATTGTCGCCATCGGCCTGACGCTGATCTTCGGCATTGTCAAAGTGGTGAACTTCGCCCACGGCGAATTCCTGATGGCGGGCATGTTCGTGACCTGGCTGATTACCACACGGCTGGGGCTTCATCCCTATGCATCCGTCATCATCGTCGTCCCGATGATGTTTCTTCTGGGCGCCCTGACCCAGAGGGTGCTGATCCAGCCCCTGATGTCGGCCGAGGACGATCATGTCCAGATCTTTGCGACCGTTGGTCTTTCGACCGCGATGATAAACCTTGCCCTGCTGATCTTCGGCGCGGATATCGCCAACACGCCGAACTTCGGCCTGCGCACTCCGATTGAGATCGGCCCGGTGCGCGTCCTGTCCGGCCAGCTCTACATCTTCATTGCCGCCATCATCCTCGTCGCTGCACTGCAACTGTTCCTGAAGAACAGCCAGACCGGCCGCGCCATCCGCGCCGTGGCACAGCACCGCGTCGCAGCCGAACTGATGGGCGTCAACGTACCGCGCATCTATATCCTCAGCTTCGGCCTTGGGGCGGCCTGCGTGGGATTGGCCGCCGTGCTGATCGCGCCGCTTTACCCGACCTCGTCCAATATCGGGACGTATTTCGTGCTGACAGCCTTTGTGGTCGTGGTCCTGGGTGGTCTGGGATCGATCCCGGGGGCGTTCTTCGGCGCCCTGGTCATCGGCCTCGTGGATTCGCTTTCGGGCTTCTACATCGGCTCGGACCTGCGCGAGGCCGTGGTCTTTGGCATCTTCCTTCTCATCCTCATCCTGAAGCCTTCCGGTCTGTTCGGCAAGCGGATGACCCTTTCGCATCTGTCCTGAGGAAACGACATGAGCATCAGCGACATCCACAGCCAGACCGGCATGAATACCCGCAGCATCGGCTGGCCGCAGGTCGCCTTCGGGGTGCTTCTGGCCTCGCTTCTTCTGATCCCGCTGGGCATCGACAACGCCTTCGTGTCGCATGTCTTCATCACCATCTGCCTGTTCGCCGCGCTGTCGACGGCCTGGAACATCGTCGGCGGCTTTGCCGGCCAGTTGTCGCTGGGCCATGCGGTGTTCTATGGCATCGGTGGCTATGCCGGAGTGATCCTGTTCAACCTGGGCGTCACGCCCTGGATCGGCATGTTCGTCGGCGCGGCGGTTGCCGCTGTAGTCGGCATGGTGATTTCCTATCCCTGCTTCCGGCTGAAGGGTCCGTTCTATACGCTGGCCTCCATTGCCTTTCTTGAAGTGATCCGCGTCCTTTCGCTGCACTTCAAGGACATGACTGGCGGCGCCACGGGCATGATGATCGACCTGCGTCTGGGCTGGACCTGGATGGTCTTCCGCGAGCGCTGGCCGTCGCTGCTGATCGTGTTCGGCATGCTGCTGGTCACGCTGGCCGTGGCCTGGGCAATTCGCCGGTCGCGCCTTGGCTTCTATCTGGTCGCGACGCGCGAACGCGAATCGGCGGCCCGCGCGGCGGGCGTGCGGACCGTGCGGGTCCGGCTGGTCGCAGTTGCGATTTCCTCGGCGCTTTGCGCGATGCTGGGCACGTTCCACGCGATGTATCTGACCTACATCGAGCCTGCTGCGATGTTCTCGCTGGCCTTCTCGATCCAGATCGCGATGTTTGCGCTGATCGGCGGCATCGGCACGGTGGCGGGCCCGCTGCTGGGTGCGGCGCTGCTGGTGCCGATCACCGAATGGGCGCGCGCCTCGCTCGGGGCGTCCGCGCTTGGCCTGCACGGTTTTGTCTATGGTATCGTTCTGATCGCCTTTGTGCTGTTCATGCCGAACGGCATCATGGGCGCCATCAGGCGCTTTGCCCGCAGCGGCGGAAAAGCCGCCGTCGAGCCGGCCCAGACCGAAACCGGCCCGATCGTCGCCCCTGCCAATGCCGTCGCAGCCCCCGACCCCGACCGTCCCGGCATCGGCCAGGACATCCTGAAGGTCGAGAACCTGAACAAGCGCTTTGGCGGACTCCATGTCACCCGAGACGTGAACTTCACGCTGCGCGAAGGCGAGGTGCTGGGCCTGATCGGCCCGAACGGCGCGGGCAAGACGACGCTGTTCAACATGATCTCGGGTTTTATGACACCTGACGAAGGCAAGGTCAGCCTGCGCGGCGTCGATGGCCAGTTCCATCAGCCCACCAATCCCGCTGATTTCGCGGCCCTGGGCATGGGCCGGACCTTCCAGATCGTTCAGCCCTTCGCGGCCATGACGGTCGAGGAAAACATCATGGTCGGCGCCTTCTATCGCCACCACGACGAGAGGGACGCGCGGGAAGCCGCCCGCGAAACCGCGTGGCGCATGGGCCTTGGCCCGCTGCTGAACGCCGAGGCGCGCGGGCTCACCATCGGCGGCCTCAAGCGGCTCGAGGTGGCGCGAGTTATGGCGATGCAGCCGCGCGTGCTGCTGCTGGACGAGGTGATGGCCGGGATCAACCAGACGGACGTGCGCCGCGCCATCGACCTGATGCTGTCGATCCGTGACACGGGCGTTTCGATCATCGCCATCGAACATGTCATGCAGGCGGTCATGTCGCTGTCGGACCGCGTCATCGTGCTGGCCTCGGGTGAGGTGATCGCCGAGGGCCGTCCGCAGGATGTCGTGCGCGATCCCCATGTTGTGGAAGCCTATCTTGGCAAGGAGTTTGCCCATGCTCACGCTTGAGAACATCGATGCGGGCTATGGTCCGACCACGATCCTTCAGAACGTTAGCCTTGAGGTGAAAGAGGGTGAAATCGTCACCATCGTCGGCGCCAACGGCGCCGGCAAGACGACCACGCTGCGCACCATCGTCGGTCAGATCAAGCCCCGCGCGGGCAAGATCTGTTTCCTTGGCGAAGACATCACCCGCCTTCCTGGGCATGAGGTCGTGGACCGGGGCATCATCCTGGTCCCCGAGGGACGGCAGTTGTTCCCCGAGATGACCGTGCGGGAAAACCTGCAGATGGGCACCTATCGCAAGGCCGCCCGCGAGCATCAGGAACAGCGGCTGGAGGAGGTGCTGGCGCTGTTCCCGCGCGTCCGGGAACGCCTTGACCAGAATGCGGCCTCGCTCTCCGGGGGCGAACAGCAAATGGTGGCGATCGCGCGCGGCATGATGGCCAAGCCCCGCATCCTGATGTTCGACGAGCCTTCGCTGGGACTGGCGCCCATCGTGGTGTCGCAGGTTTTCGACGTGGTGCGCAAGATCGCGGCCACCGGCACGACTGTGCTGCTCGTCGAACAGAACGTCTTCACAACGTTGAAGGTCGCGAACCGGGGCTATGTGCTTGAAAACGGGCAGGTCGTTCTGGCCGACACCTCCGAGGCACTGCTGAAGAACGACCATGTCCGCCGCGCCTATCTGGGAATCTGATCCATGGAACTGACCGAAATCACCCCCGAGACGATCCGCTTCCGCCCGTCGCATCAGGGCCGCAATGTCCTGGTCACCGGCGCTGCGCGCGGCATCGGGCGGGCCATTGCGCAGGCTTTTGTGGAGCGCGGCGCGACCGTTGGCATTTGCGACCTGAACCCCGATGACGTGGCCGCTGCCTGCGCGGCGCTGAACGCCCTTGGCCGTGGCCGCGCCGTGCCGATGACCTGCGACGTGTCGGACTATGACGCGCTGCTCGCGGCGATTGCGGCCACAGGACTCGAGTTCGACACCGTCATCAACAATGCGGGCATCTCGCCCAAGCATGACGGTGTCGCGCACAAGGTCTGGCAGATGGCGCCCGAAGAATGGCGCCGCGTCGTCGATGTGAACCTAACCGGCAGCTTCAACACCATCCGCGCGCTGACGCCCAGCATGATCGCCGCGCGGCGGGGCTGGATCGTCAACACCTCTTCGGTGGCGGGCAAAACTTATTCGCCCATCGTTGCCTGTCATTATGCGGCGACGAAATCAGCAATCATCGGTTTCACCAAGCATCTGGCGGCGGAACTCGCCCCCTATGCGATCCGGGTGAACGCCCTTGCGCCGGGCCGCATCGCGACCCCCATGGTTGCCGGGGTCGCGCCCGAGGTGAATGCCGAGCAGGTCAAGCTGACGCCCATGGCCCGCCTTGGCGAGCCGGCAGAGGTGGCGGATGTCGCGCTATGGCTGACCTCGACCGAATCCAGCTTTGTGACCGGCCAGACCATCGACGTGGCTGGCGGTCTTTACATGACCTGAGGCCCGCCATGATTACCGGACATACCAGGCTTTACGGCATCGTTGCCAACCCCATCTCGCATGTGAAGACCCCGGAGGAGATGAACAATCTCTTTGCCTCGATCGGCCATGACGGGGTACTGGTGCCCTTCCATGTGCTGCCCCAGAACCTTTCGCAATTCATCAACATGCTGCGCGGTCTGGAGAACCTTGGCGGGTTGATCGTCACCGTTCCGCACAAGACCGATGTGCTGGCGCTGTGCGACGACACAGTCGGGGATGCCGCAGCCATCGGCGCGGTTAACGCGATCCGCCGCGATCCCGATGGGCGGCTGATCGGCGCGATGCTGGACGGCAAGGGCTTCGTCAGCGGACTCGGGGTGAACGGGATCGACGTGGCTGGCATGGATGTCTGTCTGCTGGGCGCGGGCGGGGCAGGGGCGGCGATCGCCTTCGCCCTGGCCGAGGCCGGGGTGGCGCACCTGACCATCGTCAACCGCTCGCAGGACAAGGCGCGCGATCTGGCGGAACGGGTGATGGCCAAATACCCTTCGATCCGCATTGCCCCCGGTGCGCCAGAGACCGCGCGCCGCGACCTGATCGTCAACGCAACCTCGCTCGGCCTGCGCGCCGATGACGCGCTGCCCCTGTCGGACCTGGCCTTCCACCGCAACCAGATCGTCGCCGAGGCGATCATGGAGCCCGAGGTCACGCCCCTTTTAGCGGCCGCGCGTGCAGCGGGCGCGAGGATCCATTTCGGCCGCCCGATGCTGCGCCAGCAGATCCGCCTGATGGCCCGGCACATGGGCGTGACGTCTGTCCCAGACGCGTAAGAACAAGGCCATGGAGTCAAGAAGATGGCAAACGCCCTTCCGCAGGATGCGCGGTTCGATTTCATCATTGTCGGCGGCGGGACCGCAGGCTGCATCCTGGCCGAGGCCCTGTCCCGTTCGGGCCGCAACAAGGTGCTGCTCTGCGAGGCAGGGGGCGAAGCGCGTTCTCCGTGGATCCGCGTTCCGGCAGGGTTCTACAAGCTGCTGGTGAACAGGCGCTATAACTGGGGTTTCTGGAGCACCGAGGAAGCTGCGACCAACCACCGCCGCATCGCCATTCCGCGCGGCAAGGGACTGGGCGGTTCGACGCTGATCAACGGCATGATCTATGTCCGTGGCCAGCCGCAGGATTACGATCTGTGGCAGGAACGTGGCGCGACCGGCTGGAACTGGCAGGGCGTGCTACCCTATTTCAAGGCGATCGAGCGTTGGGACAAGCCCGACCCCGACGGCTTACGCGGCCGTGACGGCCCCCTCCCCATCAATGAGGTGGTCGAGCAAAACGACATCGGCCGCGCCTTCATCGCGGCGGCCGAGGCGCAGGGTCAGGTGTTCAACCCCGATTACAACGGAAAAAGCCAGGAAGGCGTCGGCTGGTATCAGGTGAACCAGGCGGGTGGAGAACGCTATTCCGCCGACCGCGCCTGGCTGGCCCCCGCCCGCAAGCGGTCGAACCTGACCGTGCTGACCGGAGCCCGGGTGACCCGCCTTTTGCTGGAAGGCAGGCAGGCCACCGGCGTCGCGGTGACCCACAAGGGCCAGAGCCACAAAGTCCGTGCGGCCGAGGTGATCCTGGCCGCAGGGTCGATCCAGACGCCGCACCTGCTGGAGCTTGCGGGGATCGGGGATCCGGCGCGGCTGGCAGCGGCGGGCATCCAGCCTGTCCATGCGCTGCCCGGCGTGGGCGAGAACTATCTCGACCATTTCTGCACGCGGATGAACTGGCGCGTCTCGCAGCCCGTCACCCTGAACGAGTTGACGCGCGGACCCCGGCTGGTGGGCGAGGTGCTGAAATACGCGCTGAAGCGGCGCGGCGTGCTAACCTATGGCACCGGCCTTACCCATGGCTTCCTGCGCTCGCGCGAGGATCTGGATCGGCCGGACGTGCAGTTCTTCTTCATGCACGCAAGCTATGCCAATGCGGCAGAACGCAAGCTGGACAAATTCCCCGGCATGACCCTGGGCGTGACGCAGTTGCGCCCGCAGTCGCGTGGCTCAATCCACACGGTGTCGCCCGACCTGAACGTCCAGCCGGCGATCGTGCCAAACTTTCTGGATCACGAGGAAGACCGCCGCGCAATGGTGGACGGCATGAAGCTGGCGCGCAGGATCATCGCGCAGGCCCCGATGGACGCCTTCCGCGTGGCCGAGATGAGTCCCGGACCGGATTGCAGGACCGATTCCGAATGGCTGGAATTCGCCCGGGCGAATGGTCAGACCATCTATCATGCCGCAGGAACCTGCCGTATGGGCACCGACCCAATGGCGGTGGTCGATCCCGAACTGCGCGTGCACGGGATCGCGGGCCTGCGGGTGATCGATGCCTCGGTCATGCCCGAGATGGTGTCGGGCAATACACAGGCGGCGGTGATGATGCTGGCCGCCAAGGGGGCCGATCTGGTTCTGGAAGGTAACCGCCAGGTGCGCTGAGCGCCGCCGAATTCATGCAGGAGAATCTTATGTATCCCAACCTGACCCTTATCGTCGGAGGAGAGGAGCGCAGCGAAGGCTCGGCCGGAACCTTGCGCCTGACCGATCCTTCGGACGGCAGCGAGCTGGCCATCGCGCCGCGTGCCGGTCGCCCCGAGGCGCTCGAGGCGGCCCGCGCCGCAGAACAGGGCGGGGTCGAATGGGCTGCGCTTTCGGCGCTGGAACGATCGAAGATCATGCGCCGCGCTGCGGACATCATGCGTGCGCAGGCCGATAGCGCCGCCCGCGTCATGTCGATGGAGCAGGGCAAGCCCCTGGCCGAGGCACGCGGCGAATGGCTGGGTTCGGCCGATCTGCTGGACTGGTTCGCCGAGGAAGGCCGCCGTGTCTATGGCCGCATTGTTCCCTCGCGTGCACCGAATATCCACATTCAGGTCTTGAAGCATCCGGTCGGGCCGGTCGCCGCGTTCACGCCGTGGAACTTTCCCGCATGGAACACCATGCAGAAGGTTGCCCCCGCGCTTGGTGCAGGCTGCCCGGTGGTTATCAAGCCTGCCTCGGACACGCCTGGCACCGCTTGGCTGATCGGCAAGGCGCTGCTGGAGGCCGGTCTGCCCGCCAAGGCGATCTCGGTCATCTGGGGCGCGACATCGGAGCTGTCCGACACGCTGATCAAGGCGCCGGAGATCCACAAGGTCTCGCTGACGGGTTCGACCCGGGTAGGCCGGATCGTTGCCGCGCAGGCGGGCGAGGCGCTGAAAAAGGTCACCATGGAACTGGGCGGCCATGGCGCGGTCATCATCGCGGCCGATGCCGACTTGGACCACCTGATCCCGCTGGCCGTCCAGTGGAAATTTCGCAATTGCGGTCAGGTCTGCGTGTCGCCCACGCGCTTCATCGTCGATGCCACGATCCATGACGAATTCGTCCGTCGCTTTGCTGAAGAGGCGCGCGAACTGAAAGTCGGCAAGGGCACGCAGGACGGCACCCAGATGGGTCCGCTGACCTCGGCCAGCGGCTTGGGGACCGTGATGGACATGGTGGATGACGCGGTCAGCAAGGGCGCCAAGGTTGAAACTGGGGGTGCGCGGATCGGAGACAGCGGCTATTTCTATGAGCCGACGATCCTGTCGGGCATGACAGCCGACATGCTGGCGATGAACGAAGAGCCCTTTGGCCCTTTGGCGCTGGTCATCCGTGTGAACTCGCTGGACGAGGCATTGGCCGAGGCGAACCGCCTGCCGGTCGGGTTGGGGTCGTATCTGTTTACCTCGTCGATGACGACGGCTCATCGGGTCCAGACGGAACTGCGCACCGGCATGCTGGGCGTGAACCATTTCGCCCTGGCCTTGCCCGAGACGCCCTTCGGCGGCGTGCGCGATTCGGGCTTCGGCTCGGAAGGTGGGTCCGAGGGGATTGAGGCCTATCTCACGACCATGACCGTCACCACCATGATGATCTGACACCCGCGCATGGAAAGGTAAAAGCCCCGGCGATGGCGGGGCTTTTAAGTTGGTCCGGCATGACGTTTCAGGGGGCGTTGTCCTGCCCTCAAAGGGCAGGGCCGCTTCACGCTCAGGCGATGCCAAGGCAGACGTATTTAAGCTCGATGAAATCATCCATTCCGAAATGCGAGCCTTCGCGCCCCAGGCCGGACAGCTTGACCCCGCCGAACGGCGCCTCGGCGGTCGAGATCAGGCCGGTGTTGACGCCTACCATGCCATATTCGAGCGCCTCGGAAACGCGGAAGACGCGCGCCAGGTCGCGGGCATAGAAGTAAGACGCAAGCCCGAACTCGGTGTCATTGGCTTGGGCAATCACCTCATCCTCATGCGCAAAGCGGAACAGGGGCGCGATGGGACCAAAGGTTTCTTCGCGGGCAACGGCCATGTCGGACGTCACATCGGTCAGCACGGTCGCCTGGAAGAAGGTTCCGCCAAGCGCATGCGGCTGGCCACCAAGCGCGACCTTCGCGCCTTTCGCCACTGCATCGGCGATATGTTCCTTGACCTTCTCGACCGCCGCCTGGTCGATCAGCGGCCCAAGGTTCACCCCTTGGGTAAAACCGTCTCCGGTCTTCAGCCTGGCCACTGCAGCTGTCAGCTTTTCGGAGAAGGCGTCATAGACGCCGTCCTGCACATAGATGCGGTTCGCGCAAACGCAGGTCTGGCCGTTGTTGCGGAACTTGGCGATCAGCGCGCCTTCGACGGCGGCGTCCAGATCAGCGTCGTCAAAGACGATGAAGGGCGCGTTCCCGCCCAGCTCCAACCCCAGTTTCTTGATGGTCTTGGCGCTTTGGGCGTAAAGCTCGATCCCGATCTCGGTTGAGCCGGTGAAGGTCAGCTTGCGCACGACGGGGTTCGCGGTCATCTCGGCGCCGATCTGCGCGGCCGATCCGGTGATGACGCTGAACAGCCCTGAGGGCAGGCCCGCACGTTCCGCCAAAACCGCCAGCGCGATGGCAGAGAAGGGCGTCTGTGAGGCCGGTTTCAGCACCATCGCGCAGCCAGCGGCAAAGGCCGGGCCGGCCTTGCGGGTAATCATCGCGTTGGGAAAGTTCCAGGGCGTGATCGCCGCGACCACGCCGATGGGCTGCTTCATCACCAGGATGCGCTTGTCCGGCTGATGTCCGGGGATGGTGTCGCCATAAACACGCCGGGCTTCTTCGGCGAACCATTCGATGAAGCTTGCGCCATAGGCGATCTCTCCCACGGCCTCGGCCAGGGGCTTGCCCTGTTCGGCGGTCAGGATGCGGCCCAGATCTTCCTTGTGCCGGATCATCAGGTTGAACCAGCCGCGCAGGGTGTCGGCGCGGTCCTTGGCGGTGCGCCTGGCCCACAGCTTCTGCGCGGTTTCGGCGGCGGCGATGGCGCGGGCGGTTTCCGCTTGTCCAAGACGCGGGACATACCCGATCAGCGCGCCGGTCGAGGGATTGGTGACTGCAATGCCCGCGCCATTTGCCTCGATCCACTCGCCACCCACCAATGCTGCCTGCCGAAGCAGGCCGGCATCCTGTAGTTCCATGTCAGTTCTCCACTAAATGTCCTATACCAGCAGACTCATCGGGTTTTCGATGCCGTCCTTGAAGGCGGCCAGAACCTGCGCCCCAAGCGCCCCGTCCACCGACCGGTGATCAACCGACAGCGTTACCGACATCACATCGGCCAGCACGATCTGGTCGCCGCGCCCGACCGGACGGCGCAGGGACGCGCCCACGGCAAGGATGCAGCTTTGCGGCGGGTTGATGATCGCCGAAAAGGTCTGGACCCCGTACATCCCCAGGTTCGAGACCGAAAAGCCGCCACCCTGATATTCCTCGGGGCGCAACTTGCCCTGATGCGCGCGGGCGGCAAGAGCCTTCATCTCGGCGGAAAGCGTGCCAAGGCTCATCCGGTCGGCGCCGCGCAGGATCGGCGTGATCAGCCCGCCATCCGTCGCCACGGCGACCGATATGTCGATATCGGCCAGTTGCAGGATCTCGTCCCCGTTCCACACTACGTTGGCGGCAGGCACCTTGCGCAGCGCGCGGGCGGCGGCCTTGATGACGAAATCGTTGATCGAGATGCGTTCGGCCTTGTCGCGGCCCTTGTTCACCTGGGCGCGCAGCGCCAGCAGCGCGTCCAGTTCGCAATCCACCGACAGGTAGAAATGCGGGATCGAGGTTTTCGCCTCGACCAGGCGCCGGGCGATGGTGCGGCGCATGTTCGACAGGGGATGCGCCTTATGCGGGCCGATGCCGGGCGGGACGGCTTGCGGCTGTGGTTGGACTGCGGGGGCGGGTGCCGCAACCGGGGCAGGGGTCGCGGCTAGCAGGCGCTGCACGTCCAGCTTGACGATGCGGCCGCGCGGGCCGCTGCCGGTAATGCCCTGAAGATCCAGTCCTGCCTCGTCCGCCAACCGCCGCGCCAAGGGCGATGCGGCATGCTTGCGCCCGGTTGTCGAAGGGGCGGCTGCCGTTGCAGTGCTCACCGGACCTTCCGTCAGTGTCCTCGGGGTCGCCGCGGGAGCAGGGGCGGAGGCGCCCACGGGAGACAGGGTTTCACCATCGGCCAGCACGACCGCAATGACCTGGCCCACATCGGCGCGCTGTCCGTCCGCGATGTCGATGCGGCCAAGGATGCCGTCGGCCTCGGCCTCAAGCTCCATTGTGGCCTTGTCGGTTTCCACCTCGGCTATGGCTTGGCCCTTGCTGATCGGATCGCCCGCAGCGACCAGCCATTTCGCGATGACCGCGTCTTCCATGCCTGCCGAAAGCGAAGGCAGGGTGATGTCGATTGCCATGTCCGTGTTCCCTTATGCCAGCGGCAGGCCCTGATCGGCCATGATGGCGCGGATGCCTGCCTCGATATCCTGCGGACGGGCGCAGGCCGCGCCTTCCAGCACCTTCGAGATCGAGGGCGAGGCCTCTCCGCCATGCACGCGGGCGATGGGCTGATCCAGATAGTCGAAGACGCGGCGCTGCAATTCATCCGCAAGAAAGCCGCCATAGGATGTCCCGATGGCGCCCTGTTCGACGATCAGCACATTGTTCGTCTTGCGTACCGAGGCTTCGATCATCTCCCAGTCAAGGCCCGCGCGATCCAGGGACCGCAGGTCGATGATCTCGGCATCGATGCTCAGTTCCTCGACCACCTTGCGGGTCTTCTCGACCATGGCCAGATAGGTCAGGATCGTCAGCTTGCCGCCCTCGCGCACCATCCGTGCCTTGCCTAGGGGAATGAAATAATCCAGGTCATCCGTGGGCGCCGTGCCCTTGGAATTGTAAAGATCGACATGTTCGATCACCAGCACCGGGTCGTCGCAGCGCAGCGCCGAGTTCATCAGCCCGACATAGTCGAAGGGCGTCGCAGGTGCGACGATCCGCCAGCCGGGCGCGGTCGCAAAGATCCCTGCCGGGTCCATCGAGTGCTGTGAGCCATAGCCCGTTCCCATGGCGACCTTGGTGCGCAGAACCAGCGGCATCGCGCTGTCGCCGCCGAACATGTGGCGGAACTTGCCGATCTGGTTGAAGACCTGGTCGGCCGCGACCCACATAAAATCGGGATACATGAATTCAATCACCGGCCGCACGCGGCCATCCGCAGCCATACCGGCGGCCAGGCCGGTAAAGGCGTTCTCGGAGATGGGCGTGCCAAGGCAGCGATCGGGAAAGCGAGCCGACAGGCCCCGCGTTGCGCCGTTGGTGCCGCCTTTCAGGCGGTGCACATCCTCGCCCATGACGACGATGCGGTCGTCCTGGGCCATGCGGCGTTCCATGACATCGGCCACCACGTCGATGAACTTTGCGTCGTCAGTCATGGCGCCGGTGAATGTTGCCTGTTCCGCATAGCGCGCGCCCGTCATCTCGGACAGATCGCCGCGCAGGCCGTGGTCGCGGAAGCTTTCCTCTGGCCAGAGGGCGGGAAGGATGCGCTTCCTGCCCTCGACCGTCTCGATCATGGGCGCGGCGATTTCTTCCATCATCTGCTGGCAGTTGGCGCGCAGCCGCGTTACCGCATCCTCGCCGATGATCTGGCGCTGTTGAAGATCGCGGGCCATGGCGTTCAGCGGGTCACGTCCGCGCCATTCAGCCTCTTCCTCCTTGCTGCGATAGCCGAAGGCGGAACCGGGCAGCGGTCCGTTCTGATGGAAGAAGCGATAAAGATCGGCCTCGATGATGGTAGGACCGTTGCCTGCGCGCATGATCTCGTTCGCCTGTTGCGCGGCCAGATGGACCGACAGGGCATCCATCCCGTCAACCTTGAACGATGGGATGCCGAAGGCCAGGCCGCGCGCGGACAGGCGCGTCTCGGCCGTCACCTCATCGACATTGGTAGAAACCGCGTAACGATTGTTTTCGATGAAGAAGCAGATCGGCAGCTTCCATGCGGCGGCCAGGTTCATCGTTTCCAGCACCGAGCCGATGTTGACCGCGCCGTCGCCGAAATAGGTATAGACCACGTCGCCCGTGCCCGCCCGCTTGTGCGCCCAGGCGGCCCCCGCCGCCATCGGGACGCCGCCGCCCACGATGGCGTTGGTGCCAAGGTTGCCGCTGTCTCCCCAGCGCAGGTGCATCGAACCGCCGCGTCCCTTGCAGAACCCATCGGCCAGACCCAGAATTTCGGCCAGGGTCCGGCTGGCCAGTTCGCGCAGGTCGTCGCCGAAGGGTTTTGTCGGATCGATCTCGGCGCTGACATAGGCCAGCGCCTTCGCCAGGAACTGGTGATGCGCGCGGTGCGAGCCGTTGACCTGATCGGTCGGGCGCATCGCCAACGCTGATCCCACAGCGCCGCCCTCCTGACCAATGGCGGAATGCGCGGGGCCATGCACCAGTCCCTGACCTGCAAGCTCCAGCACTTTTTCCTCGAATGCGCGGATCAGGTGCATCTGCGCCAGCATGGTCAGGCCGGTTCCGGGATCCAGCGCGGCGCGATCCTCGGGTGTGGCTATGATCTCGCGCCAGGGTGCGGCGGGGGTCAGGTCGGTCAGGATGGGCATGTCAGGGGTCCGGATTAGAAAGGAGGATCAGGCGGCCAGGAAGCCGCCATCGACCGGCAGCACGGCACCGGTGATGAAACTGGCCATGTCCGAGGCAAGGAAGACGACCGGATCGACGATCTCGCGCGTCTCGCCGATGCGCTTCATCATCACGCGGTTCATGAACCAATCCGCCCCACCGGGGCGGTTGAGTTGCGCCACGGCCATCTCGCTCATCATGATGCCAGGGGCGACGGCGTTGACGCGCACGCCATGCGGCGCCAGATCGCGCGCCATCACCTGTGTTAACGATCGCACCGCGCCTTTTGACACGACATATCCGGCGGTCGAGCCGCCGGCGACGAAGCCCGCGACCGAGGACAAGTGCACCACATTGCCCTTTTTCGCGATCAGCGCGGGCACGAAGGCCTGCGAGGTGTTGAACGTGCCTTCAAGGTTCACGCCGATCACCCGGTCCCAGACCTCGGTCACGGCGGGGTCGTCAAAGCTGGCCCGCCCGGCGACACCGGCGTTGTTGACTAGCACGTCAAGCCCACCATCGCCTTTCAGGATGCGCGCGGCCAAGGCGGCCGTGGCGGCGCGGTCGGTGACATTCAGGACCTCGGCCCTGGCGTCATGGCCCTCGGTGCGCAGGGCTTCGACTTCGGCAGCGATGCCTTCGGGGTTCAGGTCGGCCAAGATGACCGCCGCGCCCGCCTGCGCCATTCCGCGCGCGATCGCCGCCCCAAGGCCGCGTCCCGCGCCGGTCACCAGCACGAGCCTGTCTTTCAGCAATCCCGGCATGGGTTTATCCTTCTGGTTCAAGCCCGGCTGTGCGGCCTAGAGCATGTAGATGCCGCCGTTCACATGAACAGTCTCGCCGGTGATGAACGAGGCCGCGTCGGAGCAGAGGAAGGCCACGACCCGCGCGACTTCGGCAGGGTGGCCCAACCGGGCCAGCGGTGTCTGGGCAATGGAACTGTCGGCGCGCGTCTGCAGCAGCTCGCGCGTCATCGGCGTCTCGATGATGCCGGGGGCGACGGCATTGACCCGCGTGCGCGGCCCAAGCTCGCGCGCAAGGCTGCGCGTCAACGAGGTCAGCGCCCCTTTCGAGGCCGCGTAATGCGCATTGGTGAACGCCCCGCGATGGCCGGCCAGCGAGGTCAAGTTGACGATGGCCGAGCGGTCGGTCAATACGCCCTGTACCCGGCCAAGCAGGTAGAACACCCCGTCAAGGTTGATCGACAGCGTCCTTCGCCATTGGTCATCAGTCATCCGGGCAAAGGGTTCGGCCAGATAGATCCCGGCCGAGGGCACGACATAGTCCACTGTCCCGAATGTCGCGCACGCCGCATCGACCAAGGCCTGCGCCGAGGCCGGATCGGCCGCATCCAGCACCTGCACATGCTTGCCGCCCGCCCCGCCAAGACCGGCCGCAAAGCTTGCCAGTTCGCCCCGGTCACGGTCGGCCAGCACTAGGTTAGCGCCCGCATCGGCGAACAGCGCCGCAATCTCGCGACCGATGCCGCCATTTGCGCCGGTCAGAAGCAGGGTCTTGCCTGCGAAATCAAATGTTATCTGCACGATGGCTTGCCTTGCGTCGAACGGTCCGAACGCGCTGCCAGGGCTTGAGCAGACATGCTTCACCTCCATCGGCATGCGCGTTCGATGCAGCAGACAATTCCACAAATTGGTCAGTCCAGTCAATGATGTTATTTGTTATAACGAAAATGGTGGCCACTTTAGTAGAACTAGGTACCCAAAATTCTTGAGTTATATGTATTTTGCTGAAATAAATTGGCCTGACCAATTCAACTGCTGACGCGTAGGGCGCCTGAAGGAAGAAACTTTGGAAAAGGCTGCAATGGGACGGCAGGCCCGCGACCTGCCCGATGATCTAGCGGCACGCCTTGCCGCGCGGGTGCGGGCGGGCGAGTTCGCGCCGGGCGCGCGGCTGCCCAGCGAACGTGACCTCAGCGCGGAATATGCCGTCTCGCGCCCGGTCGTGCGTGAGGCGCTGTCGCATCTGAAATCGGCCGGTCTGGTCGAGGCGCGAGCCGGATCAGGCGTCTATGTGAACGCCAAGGCCGAGGCCAAGGCCTTCCGTCTGCATCCCGTTGACCTCGAGCAGGACGAGTCGCTTGCGCAGGTGATGGAGCTTTTGATGGCGGTCGAGGTCGCCGCCGCGAGCAGCGCCGCGGTCCATCGGACCGAGGCCGATCTCAAACATATCCGGCGCGAGCTTCTGGGTATGGAATATGCCATCGCCAGCGACCGGCTGGGCGATGACGAGGATTTCGCCTTTCACCAGGCGATCGTCGCGGCGACACACAACCCCTATTTCGTGTCGCTGTGCAGCCACCTTGACTATGGGGTGCGCCGCGTCATCCGGATCACGCGCAGTAATACGCGCTACCATATGTCTGAGATGCAGGACGCGGTGCAGTGCGAGCATCGCGCCATCTATAACGCGATTGCCGCAAGCGACGCCGAAGGCGCGGCCCGCGCTGCGGGGGTGCATCTGCAAAACGCAGTGAAGCGGTTGTATAAGGTTCGTGATAGCGGGGCGTGATCAGCGCCAGCCAAGCCTCGGGGTGACATTCGTCAAGGTGCTTTAAGGTGCTTTCCATAACAATGCCTCATGCTCTGTCCGCCGTCGAATTACCGAGAACAAACATTGTGGCTTTGGCTTGGAAGGTTCCAGCTATGTTGAGATCATGCGACTTGGCGTAGACAGGCAGCTGCCAACTGCCACGTGGTTGGTAAGTGGCAGGGTAAACGACCGGTCGGGTTCAACGTACTGAATCAACGGGTGTAGCGGGCAAAAGAACTACACCGACCTGCATTGCAGGGCTGTACTTCGATAGGGAATATCGGCCGCATGACAATCGGAAGGATGCAAGTCATAATTCGGGTATTCCATAAAACCCGTTGATAGTCGTCAATGCCTATTGGCAACCATCTTGGGATGCGGGGACGGGCCCGAATGGACCCGTTGTCTTTTTCGGCTTGCCCCACCGCATGCAAGAGCAAGCCATCTCTGCGGTTAAGAGTTGACGCTGTCCTTTAGAGCCTTGGCTACTGTGAACTTCACCACGCGATCTGCAGGCTTTGTCATGGCCTCGCCTGTTGACGGATTGCGGACCTGTCGTTCAGGACGATCCCGACAGGCGAGCTTGCCCAAGCCAGGAAGGGTGAGGGCGCCGCCCTCGGCCACGATCGACGTCGCAACTTCGGAGAGCGCCTCAAGGACAGAAGAGACATCCTTTTTCTCAATGCCTGACTTTTCGGCCAGAGTGGCAAGCAGCTCAGTCTTGGTCATCGGCTTCATCGTTCTTTCCTTGTCATGTGAACATCTGGGATAGGGGTAGCCAGTGTCGGCCAGTTTTGCCACCTGAATGCGATTGGGCCAAGGTCCGGGGAGACCCGTGGGATATGCTTATTGAAAGACGAGATTGAGGCGTCGGAAAGCGCCGACGGTTGCAGGTGCAAGTGCAGCACAATCTGCCGGCAAACGACGTCCTAGCCCCTGCTGCGGGCGGCGCCTGTAACGAGGCTCAAAGCCAGGGCACCTGATGGGAGCGGGCGGTGTGGAATTGTCCCCCAGTGGCGGACTTCGCCGCCACGCTCCCCCTGTGCAACTGCGACCGATATCGTCGCCTTGTGGACATCCAGCCCGATGAACATGCTACTCTGCATCTGGTCTCTCCCCCATTCTTGAGGCTCGGCACCAGCCAATCTGGTGCAACCCTCGAACGGAGAATGCCGCGGGAGAGGCCACCGACCCAGTCAGCTTGTCTTATTTAGGGGCTGGCTCCTGAGGGTATACAGGAGCCACTGCCCGCCACGCCATTTGTGGCGGGCAGTGGCGGCGGTTGGATCGTCATCTGCTGGGTCAGCAAGGACCGTTTGTGAGTTTGATCAACCGCCGTCTTCACCAGGGGCCTGAACGGGTACGCGTGTTTGCGTCACGCATGACAAGCATAGGACATGGCGAAGATGACTGAACATACCAACGGCATCGACATCTCGAAAACCCATCTCGACGCCTTCCGTCTGGAAGATCAGGCGGCGCGGCAGTTCGAGAATGCGCCCCGGGGCTTCCGGGCCTTGATCCGCTGGCTCGGCCAGACGCCGGTCGCCCGCATCGTCTTCGAACCGACAGGGCCTTATCATCGAGCCTTCGAGACGGCGCTGTCGGGCAAGCTGCCGCTGGTCAAGGTCAATCCGCTGCAGGCTCGTCGCTTTGCCGAAGCGTGCGGGATGCGGGCCAAGACCGATGCTGTCGATGCACGCATCCTGGCCCGGATGGGGGCCGCCCTGAAGCTGGAACCGGATGCGCCAGCCGCAGAGAACCTGCTTGCGCTCAAAGACTTGCAGGTGGCACGGACGGCACTGGTCAAGGAGCGAACCCGCCTGCGCAACCGCAGCCATGTGCAGCTCAATCCGATCCTGAAACGCCAGATCAAGGTGCGCCTGACCCTCGTCGAGCGCCAGCTCGCCGAGCTCGATGCCGCGATTGCACGCCATATCGTCAGCGACAAAGCCCTGGAGCACAAGCGCGAGATCCTGTGCTCGATCCCCGGCCTCGGACCCATCGCCGCCGCGCCGATCCTCACCTTCCTGCCGGAAATCGGCACCCTCGACAGAAAGCAGGCCGGAAGTCTCGCAGGTCTTGTCCCGCACAGCCGCGAGTCCGGTCAATGGAAGGGAAAGTCCTTCATCAGCGGCGGGCGAAAGCCCCTGCGTGACGCGCTCTACATGCCCGCCCTCGTGGCCATGCGCTTCAACCCCGATCTCAAGGCGAAGTATCACGCCCTGCGCGCGGCGGGAAAGCCCGCCAAGGTTGCTATCGTCACGCTCATTCGCAAGCTCATCGAAATGGCCAACGCTCTCGTCAAAGCCGATCGCCACTGGGTCTATAAACCTACTTGACCAAGACGGATACTCACAGCCGATCATGGGGTCTAATTATTAGGAAGGAACCCAACCATGAGCATATTTCGTGCGGTCGTGATTGAGAAGAACGACACGGGCCAAACCGTCACGCTGAAAGATTTCAGCGAAGCCGACCTGATGGAGGGTGATGTCACTCTCCGAGTGACGCATTCGACGGTAAACTACAAGGACGGCCTTGCCTTGACCGGAAAGAGCCCGGTCGTGCGACGCTTTCCCATGATCCCCGGCATCGACTGCGCCGGGGTGGTCGAGATATCCAGCAATCCCGACTTCCGGGCCGGAGATCGCGTTATCCTCAACGGTTGGGGCACGGGGGAAACGCATCTGGGCGCCTATGCGGAAAAGAGCCGAGTGAAAGGCGATTGGCTGGTGCCGCTACCGGACGGCCTGACGCCTGCCGAAGCGATGGCGATCGGCACCGCGGGCTATACCGCCATGCTCAGCGTGCTTGCCCTTGAGAAACATGGACTGAAGCCGACTGACGGGCCTGTCGTCGTCACAGGTGCGGCCGGTGGCGTCGGCTCGGTCGCGATTGTCCTGCTCGCCAAGGCTGGATGGCACGTCATCGCGTCGACGGGCCGGGCCAAAGAGGCGGACTATCTCAAAAGCCTCGGCGCGACCGAGATCATCGATCGCAACGAACTCTCTGGCGCCGGGCGGCCACTGGGCAAGGAGCGCTGGATCGCCGGCGTCGATTGTGTGGGATCGCATACTCTGGCCAATGTCCTGTCGATGACCAGATATGGCGGTGCCGTCACCGCATGCGGCCTCGCGCAGGGGATGGATCTCCCTGCCTCGGTGGCGCCCTTCATCCTGCGCGGTGTCTCGCTGCTCGGCATCGATTCCGTGATGTGCCCGAAGCCGCGTCGCGTTGAAGCCTGGGCACGCCTTGCGACCGACCTCGATCGCGGCAAACTTGCCGGGATCACCTCGACCATCCCTCTGGAAGATACCATCGCGGCCGGAGCCGACATTCTCGCGGGGAAGGTGCGCGGGCGTCTGGTCGTTGAGATCGATCGGAACTGATCAGATGGGGATGGAGCGGCGCCGGAGCGCGCCGCTCAGATCAGGTCGCGCAGTTCCTTCAGGAGGGCCGCGATATTCTCCTCGTGGCGCTTGTAATAGGTCCAGGGTCCGATGCGCTGCGAGGTCACCAGCTTGGCGCGCTGCAAAGCGGTCAGGTACAGAGAAACGGTGGACTGGGACAGGCCAGCCTGTTCCTGAATGATGCTCACGCAGACGCCAACCTGCTCAGGATCAACGTCCTGTTCAGGGTAACTTTTTCGCGGGTCCTTGAGCTTCGCCAGGATTGCGAGCCGGGCGGGATTGTCCAAGGCCTTGAGTGCTTCACTGATATCGATGCTCATGTTCGTTTATATAATTATATTTTGCAATATTGCAATATCTCACTAGCCATGCGGGCTCTGATGCCGCCAGGGTGCTGGAGTGGCAAGCGTTTCGGTTTCTGGCTTTGCCGAATGGCCGCGTTGAAGGCGACTAATGGATATATTCGTGTCGCGCCAGTCGACATCGATGATCCCGTTCGATTACCGCCGCTGTCGAGGGCTACACGATCATCGTCAATGCCGTGCGCCTGCGTGGCGAAATTGAGCCGAGTGCGGTTCTCGATTTCCACGAGCGTATCATGAAGTCCGTGGCGGACCTTGGGCAGGAGCTTTCGATCCAGGTCGTCATCGTCGGTGGGGCCGGCACGGTGCGATTGCCGGACGGCCGCCGCTTCTGGCAATCTCCATCCTTTCCGCCGGTCACCCTTCCGCGCGGCCGTGCCCACGCCCTGTTGCGCGATCACCTGGAGGAGCGTGAGCACGCCTATGGATGGGCGTATCTGGTGCCGCCTCCGCGCTTCGATCCCGAGGGGCCACGCACCGGCCATATCGCCCGCTGGCCCGCACAGAGTGATGAATCAGATTTCCTGCGATCCTCGCCCAGCTACGCGGATTTTGCGCAGGCCGTGCGGCAAGCCGCACTGACGCCATGGCAAGGCGTCTGTCTGGTGGGGCTGCCCTCCAGACGGGCATACCCGTCTTCCGTTCAGCCCCACCGGCCAAGCTGGTTGTCGGCACCGGCCATGGTGGTTGTCGCCCAACACGTAGCAATTGATCGAACGCGCTTGGGGTCGTTTGCGAAGGCGTTCCAGGCATCGCAGCATCGGTCAACGATGTCGTCGTAGGTGTCGAAGACGGTGATTGCGAGGCGGTTTGCCCGCAGATAGGCCCAGATGTTCTCGACCGGGTTCAGCTCTGGCGCATAGGGCGGGAGCATCACGATGGTGATGTTGTCGGGGATGCGCAGAGCGCTGGAGCCATGCCAGCCAGCACCGTCCATCACGAGCACGGCGTGGGCGCCCGGCGCGACGGCTTTTGCGATTTCGACAAGGTGGGCGTTCATGGCCGAGGTGTCGGCACGCGGCATGACCAGGGCCGCGGTTGTGGCGCGGGCCGGGCAGACGGCGCCGAAGATATAGGCCCATTCGTAGCGGGTATCGCGCGGCGCGCGGGGGCGGGTTCCGCGCTCGGCCCAGGTCCGGGTGAGCGTCCCTTGCTGGCCCACGCGTGCCTCATCTTGGAACCATACCTCCAGAGGCTTGCCGCGCGCTGCCTCTGGCAGGGCGACCTTCACCGTAGCGGCAAAGTTTTTTTGAATGCCTCTTGGGCCGATGGATCGGACTTGGGGTGCTGGGGGCGCACCGAAAGGCGGCGAAAGCCGAGGGCCGCCAGTTGTTTGCCGACCGTCCGCTCGTGCATGACCACGCCAAAGCGGTCCTCGATCTTGCGCTTGAGATCGACGCAGCGCCAGCGCACCACCCCATCGGCCTCAAGGTCAGGCCCTTCCCGAACCATCCGAGCCAGTTCCACCTTCTGCTCAAGGTTCAGGAGCGGCGTCGGACCCGCCGCATAGCGGTTCGACAGACCGGCAATCCCCTCGGCATTGTAGCGATGAACCCAATCGCGCAGGGTCTGCCGATCCATGCCGCAGGCCTCAGCTGCCGTCCTGCGATCTGTCCCATCCAGAACAAGAGCAATCGCCAGCATCCGCCGCGCCGCCTTCGCATCCTTTGTGCGAGCCGCCGTCGTCCGAAGTTCGCTTGCCGACATATCCGTGCGCGTGATCTCAACCGCCATCAAAGCCTCCATCCCTCGAGACCCATGATTCAGATTTTCAGGTCGAAGGGAATCCCGAGCGAGTCAGAGATCAAGGCGATTGGTATTAAACCAGCGTGAGCGACTTGGAGGATGCGATCTATGACTATCTGGCGCAGCATAACATCCGACCGAAGCCTTTTGTTTGGACCAAGTCAGCCGACGATATCCTCACCCGTGAACGACGCGCGCTCGATGCACTCGATGGTATCTGCGGGAACAGGTAGCAAGCGTCAGATTCAGAACACTAGGTGCGTGCAGGTCCACCACAGGAAGGGTGATCGCGATCGCGAACACTGCATCGCTGAACGCCTCCAGCCGATCCGGTTTGCGCTCGGTGCCTTCAAGAGAGAATATCGCCATCTGACGCTACAGCATTTCAAGTGGACGACGGTTGAGTGGCCTAGGAAATGCCGCGTCGAGCGTCGCAATTTGGGCATCGGAAAGAACGATATCGGCGGCCGCGCGGTTCTCCCGCACATGTGCGACTGAACTCGCTTTCGGGATGGCGATGAGGCCATCGTGCCGCAATGTCCAGGAAAGTGCGACCTGCACAGGGGTTGCACCAATCTCGGCTGCAATTTTGTCGAGAGCAGAGTGCGTGGAAAGTCGTCCCTGCTCGACCGGACTATACGCCATAACCGGCACTTTGTGCTCGGCGAGCCAAGGCAAAAGGTCCAGTTCGGGGCCCCGACGGACCAGATTGTAAAGGATCTGATCGGTCACGCAGCCAACCCCGCCGGCAGCGACAAGCTCGTCCATATCATCGGTATCGAGGTTGCTGACACCCCAGTGCCGAATTTTTCCCGCCAATTTCAGCGTCTCCAATGCCTCCACTGTTTCAGTGAGCGGCACCGATCCCCGCCAGTGGAGAAGGTAGAGGTCGAGCCGATCGGTGCCGAGCCGCTTCAGGCTCGCCTCGCACGCACCGGCAAGGCGGGAGCGCGATGCATTCTGCGGATATGCCTTGCTGACGAGGAACAACTGGTCGCGAAAGCTGCCCAGCGCCTCGCATATCAGCGTTTCCGCCGCACCGTCGCCGTACATTTCGGCGGTGTCGATGAGCGTCAGGCCCAGCTCGACACCGGCGCGTAGCGCTGCGATTTCATCGGATCGCCGCTCGGCACGTTCGCCCATCTTCCAGGTGCCTTGACCCATTGAAGGAACGACTTCCCCGCCTGGCAGCGTCACGCGTTTCATGTGCTTTCGTCCTATCAGATGTGTTCGGCTATTCGTTCGAGGGAAGCGGATAGGTAGATCCCCGCCACGCACAAATAAATATCTATACTTGGTATTACAACTTTCCGCGGCTATTCAAAAATCCTGTTGAACGCTGCAGTCTCCCGGAATGGGATGATGATTTGGGCACGCGGACTTCGGTCGGAGTGGGCTTTGCTGCAGGTCGACAGAGGTTTGTTGCAAGAACACCGAGGACGAGCTCGCTTCGACCATCACACCGCAGCTGGCCATCGATCGAGTGCCATTTTGGCGATGGAGAGCAGTTCGTTGATCGTAGCGCCATCGCGCGCTTGAACGGACATGCCTTCCATGACCGTATTGATGAATTTGCCTAGGACGGCCGGATCGACATTGGCCGCAAGCTCGCCCTGCGCGGCGCCGCGTT
>NZ_JAOTBD010000029.1 GCF_026162625.1 Paracoccus beibuensis
CCAGACCGCCCGCATATCTCTTCAGATATCCATCAATGTCAAAAAGCAGAAGAAACAAAATCACCGATCAAGCGCCGCAAAAAGCAACACCAAACCAGGTCACCCATCCCCTAATTGTCTCGCCGACCCGATCAATCCAGCAGGACCGTCTGTCGGAGGCCGTTATCTAGGCCGACATGATGCAACGCGCAAGAGAAAAATGACTTCCGATCGAAAATAATCAACGCGCCCGGATTCAGGAGATGGTTTCACCTTGTCTGCCGTCAACTCGCGCATGCCTATACCGCTGCTGGGGCAGCCTGAAGGCGTAGCCGCCAGCCACTACCGCACACGCCGCGCCGCGTCTTCATGCGAGGCGTCTGACCTTCGCAACGACTTCTTTTAACGGACATCGTGTCTGCCACAAGTCCCGGTTGGCCGATGCGGCCCAAGTTCACGGCCTGCGAATAGAGGCCGAAAACGGTCAAGGCCCGCATCACTTCCTTCCGCCATCTCGACGCAAGGATCCTCTGGCCGCGCCTCCAGGTCGGGAACTGCGGAAGCAGACCCAGTTGATCGGCTTCAGGATGTCCAGCGCGTTCTTGTCCAGCCTGTTGTCAAAGACGGATGCCGCGCGCGACGTCCTTCGCACAGGCTTTGCCAACAGCCAGCGGTGTCGGTGCGGACACGGCGTTTCAGGCACATGATTAACGCGCCAATGGTCACGAGGGATCCGGAGAGTTCAACGGTGCTGCACGGCTTGCCCGATTCGCCGCCCGCTCCTCCCCCATGCTAGAACGTGAACACAAGGGCGGCAGGCCTCAGCTTGATCCGCAGCCACGGGATTTGTTGCCGAACGGGAACTCTGCGACATGAATGCCTGGGCGAGGTGTAGGCCGGCTGGCCCTCAGGGCTCGACCGGCTATCGCCCCACAAGAACCAACCGGCGGATTTCGGCAATGTCGTCCACGTCGAACAGGTGGACGCCCGCCTTGCGCGCCAGTTCCTCCGCGCCGCGGGTATAGGTGCCGGTGGTGACCACGACCGCGACGTGCAACCCGTGAAAGACCTTCCCGGCCATCGCCTCCTGCACGGCCTTGTTGCCGACCGAGCCCTTGTAGCGCTTGCACTGGATGCCGATTTTCGTGTGCCCCATGGTGGCTATGATGTCGATGCCTTGATCGCCGCTGGCTTGCGTCAGCCGGGTCCTCCAGCCCTGCTGCCGCAGACGACGCGCGACCCAAAGCTCGAACTCGTGCCCGTCATCGGGAATGCCCGCGGTCGAGGGCGGGCTTGGCGGGCGCGGCTTGCGGACCACCTGCCTCGGGCGGCTCCTTTGGCGCGAGCGGGTCTTCCGCCGACGCCGGCGGCCCGGGCGGCGCAGCACCCAGCTTGGCAACAGCACCAGCGCACACCCAAGCGCCACAAGGGCCTCTTGCTGGCGATGAAGGTCGGCAAGCAGCAACACGCCAAGTCCAGTGACCAGGGTGCAGAGAGCCATCGCGAACCAGGCAAGGCTGCGCGCAAGGAGGTGGAGTTTCTTCTGCAATGATTATCGGCCGGGTCGGTGTGGTTTCCGAACATAGCCGCTCTGCACCCAAGGGAACAGATGTGGAACCGTTCGGCACTGCCGGGACAGGCGAACGGCCGCTGCCTGTCAGCCGACCGTCCATGACGATGTGTTCGTCGGTGACCACGCCCCCGCAGGACCTCATACGAACGGGCTATGTTCTTCAGCAAACTTGCCGTCGATGACTGCCAAACGATGGGCCGGCTGTGCCGATCTTGTCAGGCAGTCCCCAAGGCAATGCAGGGCCGCTGCATCCTGCCGTCGGCGGCCCGTTCCGGAGAGTGCCACGTCGCTGCGCCGGAAGCCTCGCAGCGGCCAAAGAGGCGTTCCCGAATCGCGACGGCTACTGCCAGTAGCGTCGGGCGTCGATCAGGTCGCCATGCGCATCCTCGGCCGAGGCCAGCAGCGCCTTCTTCTTGCCGCTTCCCAACAGACCGGTCGAATCCGGGTCGTCGGCCAGGCCCAGCCTCTCCAGCAGCTCTGGCGCGGTGGCCATGTCGTTCAGCTTCCCAAGCCTGTCCTGGACCTTCTTGAGCGACACGATGAAGGCTTTCTGTCGCGGCCTTTCCATCTTGCCGTCGAACAGCAGCTTGAAGAAGCCGGCCGCGTAGCGCAGCTTCTTGGCTTCCTTGCGAAGCTCGTGCCGCGACGCGTCGTCGAGATCGGCCAGGTGCGGCCCTTCTTTTTCACCTTTCGGCGGAACCGCTTCAGGGCCATGGCTGCGAAGACCTTCGCCGGCTGGTCGCTCCGGTCCGCGGTTTCGGCGGTAGTCAGCCAGGGGCCACAGTGCATCCACTCGACCAGCTCCAGCATCAGCCTGCGCGTCTCCGCCCGGTCCAGCACCTCGACCGCCCGGTCATAGGCAGCCTTTCGGTCGGCCCGGATGCGGTCGCGCAATGGCCCCGGCGCCGCGCGCTGCATCAGCACGTCCAGATCGCGCGCATGGCCAAGTTCCTTGGCCAGCTGACCCAGGCGGTCGCGCGGGTCACGCGCCTCGTCAGGCCCCAGCAGCGGCTTGAAGATGGAAAAAGCCGATCGCATGCGCCGCAGCGCGACACGGGTCTGGTGCAGCGGTTCGGCGGCGCGGCTGTCCAGCAGCAGATCCTCGTTCAGGCGGAACTGCGCCAGGCAGGCCTGCAGGATCGCCTGCAGGCCTTCGGCGGCCGTCATCTCTCGCGTCAGAGGCACCGTTTCCGCCGTAACGGCCGGGGTCAGCGCCTGTGTCAGCCGGTGGCCACGCTCGGCCTTGGACAGGACGGCCAGTCGCAGCGGTGCCTCGGCATCCAGCTGGCGCGCCAGGTCGAAGAGCGCGCGCGCGTCGCCCGATTTCAGTTCCAGCTCCATTTCGCAGACCGGGGTGCGGCGGTCGCCGGCGAGGATGTCACCCTCGTCCAGCACGGCCTCGATGGAAGTGTCGTCGAATCGGATGTTCCAGATGCGCCGGGTCACGTCGACCTAGAAGGCCCGCTGGAACGGATCGGTCGCTGGATCGATCAACTTGGTGACCGGCGTCTCGTCATCAATGACGGGCAGGCCTCCGTTCACGGGCTTTGTCCACTCGCTGCGCACAAAGAGCCCGGCGGACAAGGAGGCCGATGATTTGATCGTCTGCGTCCGGTCCGTGCCGACCTGCCGGATCCGCAGCGAGACCCCCGCCGCCGACAGCGCGCCGTCGGCAGTGTCGAAATAGGTCGACCGTTGGCGTGCCGTGCGTCCTTTGCCCGGCAAAAACCCCGAGGCTGCAAAACGCTCGGGGCCGTCGACTACCAACAACTTGAGCTCGACTTCGTCCATGCGATTGCCTCCTGATCGACGCAAGGCAGCGCTAGGCGCTGGACCCACGTTCCTCGACCGGACGCCGCACGCGGGGGGCGAAGGTACGGCAACCGGACGGCGGCGTCAGCGGAAGTCACGGGTCTTCACGCTGATGCTGTCCAGATGCAGATCGCGGATATACATGTCGCGAGGTTTCGGTGCCTGGGCGATGCGCGGGTCCGGCGACGAGGCGCCGCGGTGGAACTCGTCCCCGCGTCCGTGCGGCAGGGGGAAGCTGCCCTGCTGCCCGACGCTGGCCAGCTCGGCCGACAGGTCGGTGATCCGGTGGACGACCAGGTGCACGACCTCTCCGCTGCGCTGGACGCGGCCCGCCACGCCGATCATGCCGGCCCCCAGAACGATGCGGCGATGGGCCTCGAAGACCTTGGGCCAGACGACTAGGTTGGCGATGCCGGTCTCGTCCTCGATCGTGATGAACATGACGCCCTTGGCCGATCCTGGGCGCTGGCGGACCAGCACTAGGCCGGCCGCCTCCAGCCAGCGACCGCCCGGCGCCGACATCGCGTCGGCGCAGCTGCGCATGCGGCGGCGGGCCAAGCCGTCACGCAGAAAGGCGACCGGGTGGCGGCGCAGCGACAGGCCGGTGCGGCTGTAATCCTCGACCACCTCGCGGCCAGCCGGCATGGGGCGCAGGGGAACGAGGGGCTCGGCGCCGGGCGGCGAATGACCGGAGCCGGGGATGTCGTCGTCGCGCAGCAGGGCGAACAGCGGCAGCTCCGCATCCGGCAGCCCCCTGATCGCCCACAGCGCCTGCCGGCGGGTCAGGCCAAGGTCCTGGAACGCGTCCGCCTCGGCCAGGATGGTCAGGGCCGCGAACGGCACCTTGACGCGACGCCACAGATCCTCGACCGAGGTGAAGGGACGCTCGGCCCTGGCCAGCACGATAGCCGCGGCATGGGCCTCTCGCAGGCCCTTGACCATCCGCAGCCCCAGGCGAACGGCAAAGGCGCGGGCGCCACCCTCGCCAGCGGCGGCTGGCGTTCCGGACAGGGATTCCAGCGTGCAGTCCCAGTCCGAACCGGTAACGCTGACCGGCCGGACCTGCACGCCATGGTCGCGGACGTCGCGCACGATCTGGGCGGGCGCGTAGAAGCCCATCGGCTGGCTGTTCAGCAGCGCCGCGCAAAAAGCGTCCGGATGCCAGCACTTCAGCCAGGCCGAGGCATAGGCGATCCGCGCGAAGCTGGCCGCATGGCTTTCGGGAAAGCCATAGCTGCCGAAGCCCTCCAACTGGCGGAAGGTGCGTTCGGCGAAGTCGCGGTCATAGCCGCGTTCGACCATGCCCCCGACCAGCTTGTCGCGAAAGGCGCTGACGCCACCGGTGAACTTGAAGGTCGCCATGGACTTGCGCAGCATGTCGGCCTCGCCCGGCGTAAAGCCCGCGCATTCGATGGCGACCCGCATGGCCTGCTCCTGGAAGAGCGGCACGCCGAGGGTCTTCCGCAGAACCTTTTCCAGTTCCGGCTTGGGGTAATGGACAGTTTCCAGCCCCTCGCGGCGGCGCAGATAAGGGTGGACCATGTCGCCCTGGATCGGGCCGGGGCGGACGATGGCGACCTGGATCACCAGGTCGTAGAAGGTCTTGGGCTTCATGCGCGGCAGCATGGCCATCTGCGCCCGGCTCTCGATCTGGAAGGTGCCGAGCGTGTCGGCCTTGCGGATCATCGCGTAGGTGCGCTTATCATTGGGCGGGACCGAAGCGAGATCATGGACCTGCCCCTTGTGGCGGCGGATCAGCTCGAAGCCCTTTGCCATGCAGGTCAGCATGCCAAGCGCCAGGACGTCGACCTTCATGAACTTCAGGGCGTCGATGTCGTCCTTGTCCCATTCGATGATCTGGCGGTCCTCCATCGTCGCAGGCTCGATGGGCACCAGCTCATCCAGGCGGTCATGGGTCAGCACGAAGCCGCCAGGGTGCTGGGACAGGTGCCGCGGCGTGCCACGCAGCTCCTCGGCCAGCTGCAGGGTCAGGCGCAGCCGGCGGTCGGCGGGGTTCAGGTTCAGTTCGCGCAGATAGGCGTCGGGAACCCCTTCCTCGGACCAGGCCCAGATCTGGGACGAGATCGCGCGGATCAGGTCCTCGGGCAAGCCCAACGCCTTGCCCACGTCGCGCAGCGCACCCTTGGTGCGATAGCGGATCACCGTGGCGGTCAGCGCCGCGCAGTCGCGGCCATAGGTGCGATAGATCCACTGGATCACCTCCTCCCGGCGCTCATGCTCGAAATCCACGTCGATGTCGGGCGGCTCTCGCCGCTCTTCGCTGACGAAGCGCTCGAAAAGCAGGTTGACCTCGATCGGGTTGATCGAGGTGATGCCCAGGACATAGCAGACCGCCGAATTGGCCGCCGACCCGCGCCCCTGGCAGAGGATGCCCTTCGAGCGGGCAAAGCGGACGATGCTGTTTACCGTCAGGAAATAGGGGGCGTATTCCAGCTTGGCGATCAGGCGCAGCTCGTGCTTCAGGGACGCCACCACGCTGTCCGGCAGCTCATCGGGATAACGCTCCCGCGCGCCGTCCCAGGTCAGCCGCTCCAGCGTCTGCTGCGCGGTCTGCGCCGGGTCGTCGCGTTCCTCGGGATACTGGTAGCGCAGCTCGTCCAGCGAGAAGCGGCAGCGCGCGGCGATCTCCTCGGTGCGGGCCAGCGCCTGCGGGTAGCGCGCGAAGAGGCGCTGCATCTCGGTCGGCGGCTTCAGGTAGCGGTCTGCGTGACGCTCGCGGCGAAAGCCCAGGGCATCGACGGTGGTGTTGTGGCGGATCGCCGTCACCACGTCCTGCAGGATGCGGCGGCCCGGCTCGTGGAACAGCACGTCATTCGTCACCACCGTCGGCACCCGCATCCGCGCGGCAAGGTTCGACAGATCGTGCAGCCGCAGCTGGTCGTTCGGGCGCCGCCGCAGGGTCAGCGCCAGATAGGCGCGGTCGCAGAACGTGTCGCGTAACCGGCGCAGGTGCAGCGCGCAGGTGTCGTCGGCCATGTCGGGGACCAGCACCGCCAACAACCCTTCGGCATGGGCCTGAAGGTCGGCCCAGTCCAGGTGGCACGCCCCCTTCCCTGCCCGCCCCTTGCCGATGGACAGCAGGCGACAGAGCCGGGAATAGGCGGCGCGGTCGGTCGGATAGACCAGCACCGACATGCCGCAGCGCAGGTCCAGCCGGCAGCCGACCACCAGCCTTACGCCGGTGTCCTTGGACGCCTCGTGCGCGCGGACGATCCCGGCAAGGCTGTTGCGGTCGGTCACCGCAAGCGCCCCGATCCCCATCAGCGCGGCGGTGGCGAACAACTCCTCGGCCGAGGACGCCCCGCGCAGGAACGAAAAGTGCGAGGTGACCTGCAGCTCGGCATAGCCCCTCATCCGAAGACCCCATGCAGGAACCAGCCGTGCGAGCCGGTCGTCCGGTCTTCTCCGTCGCCCTGGCGGAAGACCCAGTAGCGCTCGCCCGCCTCGTCCTCGACCTGGAAATAGTCGCGGACGGCGCTCAGCTCGGCGTCGCGCTTCCACCATTCACCGTAGACCCGTTCGGGACCGTCGGCACGCCGCACCCGGCGGCGGATGCCCCGCCACGAGAACCAGTTCGGTGGCTGGTCGGGCAGCAGCGCCATCGTGTCGATCGGCTCGGGGCGCGGCAGCAGGCGGGCGGGGCGCGGCCAGTGGTTCGGCCAGCCGGCGCCCACCGGCTCTGCCAGCGGCGGGATGCGCGTCACCGACCGCTCCGGCACGTCGCTGGCCACCGGCGCCAGGCGATAGACGGAACGCGCGCCGACGCGGTTCACCAGCGCGTCGATCAGGCCCGAAATGTCCGGCGCCGGCTCCTCCAGCAGCGATGTCGCCGCCTGCCGCGGCACCAGCGGCTCGGCAATGGTTGCCGTCAGCGTCATGATCTCGATCCCGAAGCCCGGGGCGATGGTCTCGATCCTGTCGCACAGAAGCCGGGTCAGGCGCGCGGGGTCGCGCTGCGGGACGGCAAGGCCCACGCGCACCGTCTCGATCCGGTTGTCGACGCGGGTGCAGAGCAGGTCCAGCCGCCGTGCGCCGAGGCCCTTCTCCTCCAGCGCCTTGCAGAGCAAGGAGACCAGCTTGCCGATATGGCGGGCGATGGTCTCGGCCGCGCCGATGGGTTCGGCAAAGGCGCGGCGCACCTCGATCAGGCCCTCGGGGCGCAGGGGCACGATCGGCTCGGCGGCGTCGCCAAGCGCCTGGTCCAGCCGCCGGCACAGTTCGGGGCCGAAGCGGCGGGTCAGGGGCGCGCGGGGCTGGCCGATCAGGTCGCCGATCGTGGCGAAGCCCAAGGTCCGCAACCCCGCCGCCGTCGCAGGCGGCAGCCGCAGCGCCTCGAGCGGCAGGGCCGCCAGCACCGCCTCGGCCGTTCCGGGCGCAGCAATGACGGTGGGATCCGCCACATGCCGCGCCAGCGCATGCGCGGCCCCCCAGCTGTCGGCGATGGCGGCGCGGGCGGTGATGCCGGAGAGGGCCATGCGGCCCATCAGCGCCTCCAGCATGGCCGCCTCGCCGCCGTGCAGGTGATCCGCGCCGGTGGAATCGATCACCACCCCGTCCGGCGGATCGGCGGCGACGATCGGAGAGATGCGCTGCAGGACCCACAGCGCCAGCCGTTCCAGGCTTTCGGCATCGGCCTGCGGGTCGGCGGGCTTGATCTGCAGGTCCGGGACCAGCGCCTGCGCCTTGCTGACCGGCATGCCGACTCGCAGCCCCAGGGCCTGCGCCTCGGGACAGGCGGCGGTGACCACGCGGCGGTTGCCGACCCGGCCCGCCAGGATCAGCGGCGCTTCAGCCGAAGGCGTGCTGTCCGCCTGCCGCCGCAGCCGGTCGATCGGCCACATCGGCAGGAAGACCGAGATGACCCGAGCCATCGCAAGCCTCCAGTTCCATATCCATACATTCGCCCGCCCGCGCGCGGATCAGTTCGATCAGCCAGCGGGCGCGGCCCACGCCCGGCACCGGCAGCGGCGCCGAGGGCAGGACCGAGATGCGCCAGCGCGTCATCGCCGCCGTGGGCTGGCCGAAGTCGCTGGCATCCGCCTGCCGCCGCCAGCGGCGGAGCGCGATGCCCATCGTTCCCGTCCCCTTGGCCGCCAGGTGCAGCCGGCGCGAGGCGGTCATCGACAGATGCGCGACGTCACCCACGACCGCGGCCAGAGCGCCGTGACGCAGGCCTTCCTCCATCGACGCCAGGACCGAGCGATCGTCACCGGCCTCGACATGGATCACCCGGTCAGGCGGCAGGCCCGCCTGCTCCAGCCCCGGCGCGAAAAGATCGGCCTCGGTCACGCACCACAGCACCTGCCCCGGCAGCCGCGCGGCGATGCCCGCCGCAAAGCAGGCCGCCGCCGCGCCGTCGACGGCGCCATTGCCGCCGCCCGCCACCTCGTGCAGGCAGCCAAGCGCCAGGCCGCCCTGCGGCAGTCGCCGGTCGAGCGCGTCCACGCCGAACGGCAGCACCTCACGGGCGTGCGCCGCCTCGCCCTCCAGGTGGGCGATGCAGGCGCGAAGCGAGGGAAGGTTGCGGGCATGGGCGGGCATGGATGACCAACGGCTGAAACGACTCTGTGTTCCGTTTTTGTTCTTATCGGTGCGGCAAGTCAATGCGCCGCTGCCAATCGTGATCGCAGACACCACCCGCCGCCGCTGCCCCATCTGTCGCTGCGCCACAACCGCGCCGGACGATCATGATGACCCTGCCACCATCGCCGCCATCCTGCTGGGGCTCGAGGAGATCTTCGAACACATGCCGCCCTCGGGCTAGTACGATTTCTTGACAAATTCACTTTGTTATTCTAGCCGGGCCTCCTTCTTGAAAAGGACCTCCTCATGCAGATGACCGCTGATTTCCCGACCGCCCGGGGGCAGGCCCTGATGGGCACGACCGCCAAGCATTTCGGCCACAAGATCCCCGTGACGCTGACCGACGCCCATGCTCAGCTGCAGTTCGAGATGGGAGAGGCGCAAATCGCCGTCACGCCCGCGGGCCTGCACCTGGCGCTGTCGGCCTCCGATGCCGACCGGATGGAGCGGCTGCGCGACGTTCTCGAACGCCACCTGCTGCGCTTTGCCCACCGCGAGGACCCCGCCCCGCTGACCTGGACGCCCGAAGCCGATCCAGCCTGAGCGACCTCGGGCGACCATCAAGACGATTGACCGACCCCGCCGTCCCAGTGCATCCGGGCCGTTCATGACCAACCGCAGGCGGGCGCCGCAGAAGGAGGCCGGAAGGTGCTGTATCTGGGAATCGATGGCGGCGGGACCGGCTGCAGGGCCGCGATCGCCGATGCCCAAGGGCAGATCCTGGGACGCGGCACCGGCGGGCCAGCCAACATCAACTCGGACCCTCCGGGGGCGACGGTCAGCATTCTGGCGGCAGCCACTGCCGCCATGGTCGAGGCTGGCGTGCGCCCCCCGGACCTGACGGCCGTTCTGGGACTTGCGGGCGGCGGCATGGCGCAGGCCGCGGCCGCCATGCAGGCCCGCCTGCCCTTCGCCCGAAGCCGCGTCGTGAACGACGCCGTCACCGCCACCCGCGGGGCCCTTGATACCGGTGACGGCATCCTGCTGGCGGTCGGTACCGGATCGGTCCTGACCGTGCAGCGACAGGGGCAACTGCGGCAATATGGCGGGCGCGGCTTCCTGATGGGGGACGAGGGCAGCGGCGCCGTCCTTGGGCGAACGCTTCTGGGGCTGGCGATGCGCGCGGCCGACGGCTTCGCCCCCGACACGCCGCTGCTGGCGCAGATCCGAGAGGATTTCGGCGGCTTCGAGGGGATCATCGCCTTCGGCACCCGCGCCACACCGGCGGATTTCGCGGCCCTTGCGCCTCGGCTGGCCGGATCGGACGACCCCGCGGCGCTGCATATCCTGGACGAGGCCGCAGCGCAGTTCTCTGCCGCCATCGGCGTCCTGCAGGACGGTGACCGGCTGCCGCTGGTCTGCATGGGCGGGCTTGGCCACGTCTACGCCGCACGGCTGAAGGCCGACTGGCCGGTGCATCCCGCCAAGGGCACGGGCGTCGACGGCGCCCTGTCGCTGGCCCGCGAATGGGCCGCCCCATGACCCGCCGCATCCTGGCGCCCCAGTGGCTGTTCGACGGCGACGACCTGCTGGCCGACATGGCCGTCGTGGTCGAGGACGGGACGATCGCCCAGGTGGTCCCCCGCCCCGCCGACATCCGCCCGCAGCCGGGCATCGTCGCGCCGGGTTTCGTGGACCTCCAGGTGAACGGCGGCGCGGGCCTGATGGTGGACGCCAGTAGCGATGCCGACGCCTTGTCCCGGATCTGCGCCGCACACCGCGCCCTGGGCTGCGCCGGCATCCTGCCGACGCTGATCACCGACCGGCCCGAGGTGACGGCGCGCGTCCTGCGCGCCGGGATCGAGGCCGCCCGGCGCAACGTCCCGGGCTTCCTGGGCCTGCACCTCGAGGGGCCGCATCTGGACCCGCGGCGCGCGGGGGCGCATGATCCGGCACTGATCCGGCCCATGTCGGACGCGGACCTGTCGCAACTGGTGCAGGCGGCATCCCGGTTGCCCGCGCTGATGGTCACCGTCGCGCCAGAGGCCGCCACTCCGGCACAGGTTGCGGCGATGTCGCGCGCCGGGATCATCGTCAGCCTGGGCCACAGCGACTGTTCCGCGGCAGAGGCGCAGGCGGCCTTCGCGGCGGGCGCAAGGTCGGCCACGCATCTTTTCAATGCCATGAGCCAGATGGGCCACCGCCAGCCCGGCCTTGTCGGCGCGGTGCTGGCGGGCGATGTTCACGCGGGAATCATCGCCGACGGCATCCATGTCGATTCCACCGCCCTTGCGGTGGCGCTGCGAGCGCGCGGCACCGGGCTGTTCCTAGTCAGCGACTGCATGGCCGTCGCGGGCAGCGCGCTTTCCGAGTTCACGCTGCAGGGCCGCCGCATCCTGCGCCGCGAGGGTCGGCTGACCCTGCCCGACGGCACGCTGGCCGGCGCGGACCTGAGGCTGGACCGCGCCCTGCGAACCGTGGTCGCGGCAGGCGCGTCGCGGGCGCGGGCGCTGGCCATGGCGACCTCGATCCCGGCCAACCTGATCGGCGCGCCCCTGGGCCGGATTGCGGCAGGCCGTCCGGCGGACCTTGTTTGGCTGGACCAAGACCTGACCCTGCGCGGCACGGCCGACGATCCGGACTGCTGATCCGGCGCGGACTGCCCAGCGATTGGTCAAATTGCGGCGGGGCAGAATTTACGCTGCAGTGCCGCATTTTTAGATGGTCACCCTGCACCGCAGGACCTAGCATGAGGTCTTGTCGACACCGGGCACATCGCGATCATCGGACATGGGATCAGACAGCACAGGCGAAGACGGAAAAAGTTTCGACCCGCCCGAGCGTTCGCTCGTCCGGTCGGTGAGCCGGGGCGCCGCCGTCACTGGCGGCGCACAGATCGTCAAGCTGGGATGCCAGATTACCTCGGTGATCGTGCTGTCCCGGCTGCTGCAGCCCGAGGATTTCGGCATCGTCGCCATGGCGGCGCCGGTCGTGGCCTTCGTGGGCCTTTTCCAGGACATGGGCCTGACCCAGGCGACGGTCCAGAAGAAGGGCCTGACCCATGCCGAGGTGAACAGCCTCTTCTGGATCAACATGGCCGTCAGCGCGATGCTGGGCGCGGTGATGATCCTGATCTCTCCGCTGGTGGCCCGGTTTTACGAGGAACCGCAGGTCGCGCCCCTTGTCGCCGCCATGAGCCTGCAGCTGCTGATCCTGGGGGCGGGGGCGCAGCACGCGGCGCTGGTTACGCGGCGGATGGATTTCGGCCGGCTGGCGATCATCGACAGCATCGCGGCGCTGCTGGGCCTGGGGGCGGCCATCGTCTTCGCCTTCGTGACGCGGTCCTTCTGGGCGCTGTTCGTCGGCGGCCTCACGACGATGACCGTCGGCACGCTGGGGGTCTGGGCCAGTTCCCGGTGGCGGCCGGGCATGCCGCGCTGGGTCACCGGCGCAGGCGGCATGGTCAGCTTCGGTGCGGGCATCACGGGCTTCAACTTTGCGAATTATTTCGCGCGGAACCTGGACCACATCCTGATCGGCCGCCGCTGGGGCAACATTGAACTTGGCCTCTATGACCGGGCGAACCGACTGCTGCTGTTCCCGCTGCAGCAGGTGACCTATCCGCTTGGGAAGGTCATGGTCCCGGCCCTGTCGCGCATGGGATCGGACCCCGACCGTTACCGCCGGGCCTATCTACGCGTCGCGCCGCTGCTGCTTCTGGTGGCGCTGCCGGGCGTCGCGGTGGCCATCGCCATGGCCGACCTGCTGATCCCGCTGGCCCTGGGGCAGCAGTGGCAGGAAAGCGCGATGATCTTCCAGGCGCTGGGGTTCGCGGGCCTGCTGCAACCGCTGAACAGCCCGGCGGGCTGGCTGTTCATCAGCCAGGGCCGGTCGATGGACTTCATGCGCTGGGGGATCTTCGGGGCGGTGACCACCGCGATCGCCTTCGTGATCGGCCTGCCCTTCGGTGCCTTCGGCGTGGCGCTGGCCTATGCGATCCACGAATACCTGCGAACGCCGCTCTTGTGGCTCTATGTCGGGAAGACGGGGCCGGTCCAGGCGCGGCACGTGCTGCGGGCCACGCTGCCCTTCGTCCTGGGCGCTCATATCGCGGTCGCCGCAGTGATGCTGCTGGCGCCGCACCTGCCGGCGCACCCGGTCGCGGCGCTTCTGGCCGCCACGCTGGCCAGCTATGCCATCGTGGCCGCATTCGGCGCCCTCTTCGCCTCGGGGCGGGACACGCTGGCCGAGATACGGACACTTGCGTCAAAGGCGCTGTCGTCACGAACCCGCAACAGGATGGCCTGATAGTGTCCGGTGCCGGTCAACATGGATGGAGAAGATGAACTACCGCTCTCTGGCTGACATGAACGCCACGATCATTGGCAACCTGCACCGCCTGCCGGGCGACATCGACCTGGTGGTGGGCATCCCCCGCAGCGGCCTCCTGGCCGCGAACCTTCTCAGCCTGGTGACGAACATCCCGCTGACCGACCTCGATTCGCTGATCGACGGGCGCATCTATGCCTCGGGTCGCACCAAGCGGACCGCGCGCCTCGACCGCGGGCTGGGCGATCTCCGCAGGATCCTGGTGCTGGACGACAGCATCGGCAGCGGCAAGTCGATGCTCGAGGCGCGCCAGAAGGTCGCCGCCGCCAGCCTTGAAGCCGAGATCATCTTTGCCGCCGTCTACGGCGTCGAAACAAGCCACCCCGAGGCCGACTTCATCTTCGAGAAGGTCCCCCACCCGCGGATGTTCCAGTGGAACTTCATGCACCACGTCATGCTGGAAAAGGCCTGCGTCGACATCGACGGCGTCCTTTGCCTGGACCCGACCGAGCAGGAGAACGACGATGGCGAGACCTACCGCCGCTTCCTGGCCGAGGCGATCCCGCTGCACACGACCTCGCGCCGCCTGGGTTGGCTGGTGACAAGCCGGCTGGAGAAGTATCGCGACCTGACCGAGGCCTGGCTGGCGCGGCAGGGCATCGAATACGGCCAGCTGGTCATGCTGGACCTGCCCAGCAAGGTCGAGCGGCAGCGCCTTGGCGCGCATGGCAGCTTCAAGGCCGATTTCTATCGCAAGTCCGACGCGCTTCTGTTTATCGAGAGCGAGGACCGGCAGGCCCAGACCATTGCGCAGCTGTCCGGCAAGCCCGTCCTTTCGGTCGAAACGCACGAGATCCACGTCCCGGGCGCGCTATCCTCGGGCGCGGTGCGGCGCAAGGTCCAGAACCTGCCTGCGGGCCTCAAGCGGCGCGCTATGGCGCAGGGGGGGCTTGGCAACCTGACGCGCAGCGTGGTGGGCGAAAGCGGCCTGCAGACGCTGAAACGGCTGATCCGGTCGAAGGGATGACGGTGACGCGCGACGAACGACCCGCAGGGTCCCCGATCTCAGGAAGGTAAGGCGTTCATGGTCAACGTTCTTTTCGCAGGCGGCAACGGCTATACGCCCGAATTCAGCGGCGGCGTCCAGTCCAGCACGCATCATCTGGCCACGCAGCTGCAGGCGGCGGGACACCGGCCGGCCGTCCTTGCGGCGCTGTTCGGCGGCGGCTTCTTCGGCTTCAAGAGCCGCGCGAAGCTGAAGCTGTCGCGCGAGCCCGCGGTTATCGACGACTATCCGGGCTATCCCGTCGTCCGCGCATGGTTCCCGTGGGAGGCGGCCGAGTTCGCCACGCGCAAGCTGCAGCCAGACGTGGCGGTGGTGCAGTGCCACAAGTCCGTGCCCATCGGCAAGGCGCTTCAGGCCTGCAACGTGCCGCTGGTCGTCTACCTGCGGAACGTCGAGTTCCACGAGCTGGCCGGTGACCTGAGGGAGCTTACCTCGGCCCGCTACATCGCGAATTCAGAATTCACCGCCCGCGCCTACAAGGACAAGTTCGGCATCGACTCGATCGTGATCCCGCCGACGATCGATCCGGTCCAGTACCGCACCCGCAGCTCCAAGGACTTCGTCACGCTGATCAACCCCTATGCCGAAAAGGGGTTCGAAAAGGCCGTGGCCATCGCCGAGCAGTGCCCCGAGATCCCGTTCCTGTTCGTCGAAAGCTGGAAGCTGGACGACGATCACCGCGCGCGGATCGAAAAGACCATCGCCCCGCTGAAGAACGTCCGGCTCGAGGGCCGCACGAACGACATGAAGACCGTCTATGGCCGGACGCGGATCCTGTTGGCGCCCAGCAAATGGGAAGAAGCCTGGGGCCGCGTCGCATCGGAAGCGCATTGCAGCGGCATCCCGGTCGTGGGGTCCCGCCGCGGCGGCCTTCCCGAAGCGGTGGGCCAGGGCGGGGTCGTGCTGGACTACGACGCCCCGCTGGGGGATTGGGTAGACGCGGTCAGGCGGCTCTGGTCGGACCAGGCGCATTACCAGCGGCTGTCGGACGCTGCCTTCGAATTTTCAAAGCGCCCGCAGATGCAGCTGGACAACCAGTTCGCCCTGTTCCTCGACACGATCACCGAGGCCGCGGCCTCGTCCTGGGGCGACCGCCGGGCCGGCTGACGCCATCTTGCGGTGCCCGTCCGCCTGCCCTATATCTGGGGTGTCCGGAGCAATCCGGACTATGGACATAAACGCGCTCGTAATAAGCGGATCGGACCCGGGGGCGGTACCCGGCGGCTCCACCAGATCACCCTCGTTGGGGGACAATGGGGCCGAAACAGGATCGACGAACGTCTAAAGGGGTTATGCTTTGTCTCGGTGAGCTACCACCGATATCGGTGCAAATTGTACAGTTGCCAACGACAACCGTGCTCCGGTCGCGCTGGCTGCGTAAGCAGTCCGCAAGATCGAAACCTAAGCCCTTGCGCTTAGCAGCGTAAGGCGGGGCCCGCAGGAGCCTGGCAACAGAATCCTGCACCTTTCCCCTTTTCAGCCATTCCGCCTGCGCAGCCCCTTCAGCAGCGGCAGCGCCAGAAGCGCGGCCGTCGCGATGACGAAGCCGCAGGCGACGGGGCGTTCGACGAAGGTCACCAGGTCGCCGCGCGACACCAGCAGGGCACGGCGCAGGTTCGTCTCGATCAGCGGGCCCAGAACAAACCCCAAAAGCAGCAGCGCCGGGCTGAAAGCCGCGACCGCCAGCGCATAGCCGATGGCGCCGATGCCCGCGACCATGACGATGTCGAAGGTCGATCCGCGCACGGAATAGACGCCCAGGCAGACGAAGACGATGATCGCCGGGTAAAGCCAGCGGAACGGGATGCGCAGCATCGATACCCACAGACCGATCAGCGGCAGGTTCAGGACCAGCAGGAACAGGTTGCCGATCCCGAAGCTGACGACCAGTCCCCAGAACATGTCGGGATGGGCCTCCAGCATCATCGGGCCGGGCTGAATGCCGTGGATGACCAGCGCACCCAGCATCAGCGCCATGATCGGATCACCCGGGATACCAAGCGTCAGCGTCGGCACGAAGGCAGTGATCGCGGCCGAGTTGTTGGCGGCCTCGGGACCGGCGATGCCCTCGATCGCGCCATTGCCGAAGCGTTCCGGCTGCCGCGCGACGCGCCGCTCCAGCGCGTAACCCAGGAAGGACGAGATGGTGGAGCCCGTTCCCGGCAGCGCCCCGAAGAACCCGCCCAGAAGCGTGCCGCGCCCGATCGGTGCCACCATGCGGCGCAGGTCGTCGCGCGTGGGCACCAGCTGGCGCAGCGATACATGCGGCGGCGGGCCGTCGCGCTCGGCCTTGCGGATGTTGCCGATGACCTCGGCCAGACCGAAGAGGCCCATCGCCAGCGCCACCAGGTTGATCCCGTCCAGAAGCTGCACCTGGCCGAAGGTGAACCGCTGCACGCCGGAATTCACGTCGGTGCCGACGCAGCCCAGCAGCACGCCCAGAACCACCATCGACAGGCTTTTCGCCGGCCGCCCTTCGCCGATGGTCGATGCCGCCACCAGCCCCATGACCATCATCGCCGCATATTCAGCCGCACCGAAGCTGGTCGCCAGTCGTCCCAGCCAACCCGCCAGCGCGACAAGGATGACGATCCCCAGCATCGACCCGGCGAAGGACGATACCATTGCCGCGAACAGTGCCACGCCCGCCCGACCCTGCTGGGCCATCGGATAGCCATCCAGCGTGGTCACCGCCGATTGCGGCGTTCCCGGCAGGCGCAGCAGGATGGATGCCACCGCCCCGCCGTATTGCGCGCCGTAATAGACAGCCGCCAGCATGACCAGCGCCGCCTCGGACGAGATGTAATAGGTGATCGGCAGCAGCAGCGTGATCGCTGCCATGGCGCCGATGCCGGGCAATACGCCGACCAGCGTGCCCAGCAGCGCGCCGAACAGGCTGTAGATCAGCACCGACGGCTGCAACGCGACGGTCAGCCCGTGAGAGAGGCCCTCGAGGGTAGTCATGTCAGAGGCTCCGCGGCCAGGCAGGGATCGGCATGTCCAGGCCGCCGATGAACAGCACCCACGTCAGCGCGGTGACGGCAACGGTCAGCACCAGCCGCCAGATGATGCCGGGGCGCGGCGCCACGGCCGATGCGGTCAGCACCGTCAGCGCCGTGGTGGGCACAAGGCCGGCGCGGTTCAGAAGCAACCCGAAGATCAGCAGCGAACCGACGACGCCCACCGTCTCGGGCCAGGCGAAGTGGCGCTGCGTGCCGCGACGGGCAAGCGCCGGCACCGCGATCAGCGCGCCAAGCGCCGCCAGCACCAGGCCCAGCACAACAGGAAAGAAGCCTGGCCCCATCCGGCGCAGGCTGCCGAAGTCATAGTTGCTGGCCGCCCAGCCCGCCACGGCCAGTCCCAGCAGCGCCAGGACGCCGCCCCAGGCGGCATCGTACAGGTCCCGTCGCATCGCAACTCCCGCGATCAGTTCGCCGCCTGGGTCCGGTCGATCACGCCGCCCCACATGGCGGTGTCGTCGGTGATGCGCTCTGCCAGGTCCTCGGATGTGCCGGGCTGCGCCTGCCAGCCCATGGCCAGCAGCCTGTCCTGAACCTCGGGGTTCTTCAGGATCTTGTTCAGCTCGGCGTTCAGGCGTTCCACGATGGCAGGATCGGTGCCGGCAGGTGCGATCATCGCGTTCCACAGTTCGGCCCGGAAATCGTCGGGAAGGCCCGCCTGCCCCGCCAGGACCGGCACATCAGGCACCTGCGCGAAGGGCTCGGCCGAGGTGATGCCCAGCATCTTCATTGTTCCCGCTTCGACATGCGGCAGCGCGGCCGAGGGTGCCATGAAACCGCTGTCGATCTCTCCGCCCAGGATCGAGGTTGTGACCTCGGCATAGCTCTGGAAAGGGATGTGGAACAGCTGGACACCCGCCGCATCGGCGAACAGCTCCGCCGTCAGATGCGCCCCCGACCCTTCGCCGACCGAGCCATAGCTGATCGCTTCGGGCTCGGCCGCGGCGTCGATGAAGCCCTGCACGTCGTCGGCCGGAAAGTCCGCACCGACGGCCAGCACCAGCGGGCTGGTCGCGATCAGGCCCACGGGCGCGATGTCGGCCACCGGGTCATAGCCCAGGTCAGCGATCAGCCGCGGCGCGGTCGTCAGCGGCCCGTTGATGTTGATGCCGAAGCTGTAGTCGTCGTTGCCGCGCGCCAGCATCTGCTGGATGGCGATGACGCCGCCGGCGCCGGGCTTGTTTTCGACCACGACCGGCTGGCCCATCGCCTCGGCCAGCGGTTCGGCCACCAGCCGCGCGATGGTGTCGGGCGATGACCCGGCTGGGAAGCCAACGAAGACATGCACCGGCTCGGCCGGCCAATCCTGGGCGCCGGCGGCCGAGGTGACGAACGCCCCCGCCAGAAGACTGGCAAGGGCAAGGCTGCGGCGCAGGTCGGTCATGGCAAGGTTTCCCCCGGAATGTTGACGTTGTCCGCTTGTTCGACCTTTCGGCGCGCCGCGTCAATGCAAAGACCGTCAGCCCTCGCGGAAGGCATGCTGGACCTGATCGACGATCGGCTTGACCAGATAGGACATGATCGTGCGCGACTGCGTCTGGATGAACACCTCGACCGGCATGCCGGGGCGAAGCACCGACCCCTCGATCCGGGCCATCTGGTCCGCGTCGACCGCCAGCCGCGCCAGGAAGTAGGTCGCGCCCGTCGCCTCGTCGGTGCTGGCATCCGGCGACACGTCGATGACGCTGGCGTTGACCTGCGGCGTCACGCGCTGGTCCAACCCGGAGAAGCGCAGCCGCGCCACCTGGCCCCGATGCACCTGGTCCACGTCCTGCGGTGGCAGCCGGGTTTCGACCACCAGGCGGTCGCCCTGCGCGATCAGCGTCACAAGCCGCTCGCCCGGAGACACCACCTGCCCACGCGTGTGGACCGCCAGCTCGTGCAGACCGCCGGCAATCGGCGCACGGACGGCCAGCCGGTCCTGCCGGTCAAGCGCCGCGATCCGTTCCTGCTGCAACCGGGCCAGTTCGGCACGGACTTCGTCAAGGCGGGTCAGGACCTCTTCCCGGAACACCTCGTCGATCTGGGCGTGCTGCAGCTCGCGCGTCAGGATCTCGTCCCCGGTTTCGGCCAGCTGCGCATCCAGCGACGCGATCTGCGCATCAAGGTCGGCCCGTTCGCGCTTGGCCGCCCGAAGATCACCGTCCGAGACGAGGCCGCGGTCCGACAGGTACTGCTTGTCGGCCAGGTCCTCGTCCGCCAGGACGACGGCCTGGGTGGTGGCGTCACGCTGCGCCTCCAGCGCGCCGATCTTGCTGCGCAGCTGTGCGATCTGTGCGGTCAGTTGGGCACGCTGCCCGGCGCGGGCGGCCAGGCGGGCGGCCATCAGGTCGCGCTGGCCCTTGACCAGGGCCCGCAGGCGCGGGCTTTCCGCAGCCAGCAGCGCCTCGGGGAAGTCGATCTCGGTTTCCTCCAGAAGTTCCGCTTCAAGCCGGAGCCGCTCGGCCTCGAGCGTCGAGATCTGGTCGTTCACGATCTCCAGGTTCGCCTCGACGACGGTGGGGTCCAGGCGGAACAGGATCTGACCCGCCTCGACCGTCTGCCCTTCCTCGACCAGGATCTCTCGGATGGTGCCGCCGTCCAGGTGCTGCACGTTCTTCGGCCGGCCTTCGACGATCAGCTTGCCGTGGCCGACGACCGCCCCGTTGATCTCGGTCACGGCGGCAACGCTGCCGGTTCCCCCGACCAGGATGATCGAGATCGCGAAGGCGCCCAGGATCTGCCGGCGCAGGGACCGGGTGATCGACCGGTCGATCTGTTCATACCGCATCGAGCTGTCTCCTTTGTGCGGGCACCCGGTTGGCGGGCACGACCTTGCGCAACACCTCGTCCCGGTCGCCGAACTGCACCTGCGTGCCGTTCTGGATCATCAGCGTCTTGTTGACGGCGGCCAGCGCGGCCGGGCGGTGCGCGATCACGATGACGATGCCGCCCCGCGCCCTGACCGCCTTGAGCGCGTCGGTCAGCGCGCGTTCGCCAAGCGTGTCGAGGTTCGAGTTCGGCTCGTCCAGGACCAGCAGGAACGGGTTGCCGTAAAGGGCCCGCGCCAGGCCGAGACGCTGGCGCTGACCACCGGACAGGAAATTGCCGCTGTCGCCGATCTGCGTCTGATAGCCGTCGGGCAGGCCGGCAATCATGTGGTGGATGCCGGCGGCATTGGCGGCCTGCAGGATCTGGTCGATGTCGGGCTCCGAGGAGAAGCGGCAGATGTTCTCGGCCACCGTCCCGTCGAACAGCTCGACGTCCTGGGGAAGATAGCCGATGAAGCGGCCGCGTTCCCCGTCGCTCCACTGGTCCAATGTGGCGCCGTCCAGGCGGATCGACCCCGCCATCGACGGCCAGACGCCGACAAGGGCGCGCGCCAGGCTGGACTTGCCCGACCCCGATGCGCCGACGACCCCCAGCCCGTCGCCGGCCTTCAGCTCGAACGCGACGTTCTGCAGGAACGGCGCCTGTGATCCCGGCGCGGCGGTCGCCAGCCCCTCGACCCGCAGATCGACGGTGGGGGCCGGAAGCCCGGCGGTCGCGGCGGACTGGGCGCAGGCCTGCAGCGCCTGGTCCAGACGCACCGTCGCCTGGCGAGAGGCGACAAAGGCGGGCCACTGCGACACGGCCTGCTCGATCGGGGCCAAGGCGCGGGCCATGATGATCGATGATGCGATCATGACGCCGGGCGAGACCTCCTGATAGATCACGAGGTAGGCGCCGAGGCCCAGCATGGCCGATTGCAGCATCAGACGCAGCGTCTTGATGATCGATGAGAAGAGGTTGCCGTGATCCGACACCGCCTGCTGGCGCAGGTAGTGCCGCTCGACCGCTGCGGAATAGCGCGTGCCGAGGCTGTCCCCCATGCCCATGGCGTTGATGGCCTCGGCATTGCGGCGGGCGGTCGACATCAGCGCCGACTGCAGCCCGCTGCTTTCGGACAGCTGCTTGGACGGCGTGCGGGACAGGATCTCGTTCAGGACCACGAGCACGAAGATGGCGGCCCCGCCCGCCACGGCCAGGATGCCCATCCAGGGATGGAACAGGAAGATGATCAGGAAATAGAACGGCATGAACGGCAGGTCGCAGATCGCCGCCGGCCCCGGCGAGCCGAGGAAGCGGCGGATCGCGTCCAGGTCGCGCGACGGGCTGACGCCCGCAGCGGCCCGGCCGATCAGGATCGGCATGCGCAGGTTGACGCTGAAGGTCGGACCCGACAGGCGCGCATAGACGCCCATCGCGATCCGGTTGAGCGCCCGCAGCCGCAGGATGTCCAGCATGCCGCTGACCAGGTAGAGCAGGATCGCGATCCCCGCCAGCGCCAGCAGCGTCGGCACGCTGTTGCTGGCCAGCACCCGGTCATAGACCTGCAGCATGAAGATGGGGCCGGTCAGCATCAGCAGGTTCAGCACCGCGCTGATGGCGAAGATCGCCACGAAGGCAAGGCGAAAGGCGCTGATGCTGCGCCTGACGGTCGGGGGCTTTGGGTTCTTCACGGCAGCTGTTCCTTGAAAGATGATGGCCGCGCCGTTCCGGGCGCGGCCGTCCTGGTCAGGCGATCAGGTCGTGATCGAAGACATGGCCGAACGGTGCATGGGTTTCGTTCACCGCATCTTCCGGCAGCAGGTCGAACGGTTGCTGGACCTCGGCTTCCAAGGGCTCGGCCAGGATGGCCTGCCGGCTGTCGCCGGAGATGGCCGCCAGGGCCGCAACCGCCGCAGGGGTCAGGTTGATCGCCGCAAGGTCCATCGACCCGCCCGAGAAGGCGACCCGCATGACCTGCACGCCCGCCTCCAGCTGAACGGTCGCGCTGTCGGTTTCCGCGAACGTGGTCCAGCCGCCGGTCGGATCGACCGTCACCGCACCCGTGCTTTCGTAGGGCACGCCGCCCTTGCGGAAGCTGGCTTCGATGGACCGCGCCCCGGTCGCCCCGAAGGCCGACAGGAAGTTGACGTCGTAGAGCCCGTCCTCGGCCACGTCGATGGTGTATTCCAGCCATTCGCCGTTCTGGATCCAGCCGATATGGCCGGCCCCGGTCTGTTCGACGTCGCTGCCGGCGCGGCCGCCGTTGGTGCCCCCCTGCAGGCCCGCCTGGTCGTTATAGGCCACGCCCTGCCCGCCGTCGTCATAGTCGGACGCGTCGATGGCGATGGCATCGTCGGCAACGACGAAGGGCGTGCCGTCGAAGGGTGTCTGGCCAGGCTCGGCGACGTTCGTCGAATACTCGTGGATGGTCACGGCATTCAGCGGGGCGTTGTCGATATCGGCATCCATGTTGATGCTGATCTGGCCGTTGGTCACCGTCACGACCACCTGGACCGAAATCGGCTCGTCACCGCCCGCCTCGGCAAAGGGATCGAGGTTGTTGATCACCTGCTGCCCGTTCACATAGGCGTCGAACTGGCGTTTTCCGGCCGAGTTCCAGTAGGTCTCCTGCGTCCAGAGCGTCACCAGGTAGGTGCCGTTGTCGACCGCGATATTGGCCGTCCAGTTTGCCCCGTCCTCGTAGGTGGTGAAGGCGGAACCAGGTGTCGCGCCGGCACCGTTGAGGTTCGAGGGTGCATCGACCCCCGCGCCCGGATTGATCTGGCCCGTCAGCGTCACACGGCTGTCGGACTGACCGACCAGCGGCACGCCCAGGACCGGGTCCATGGCAATCGCCCCGCCGCCGAAGTTGACGCCCAGCACGAACGCCCCCTGGCCACCGGGGCCCGGATCGACGACCGTGTCGGGGTCGAAGAAGTCGACCACGCTGTCGCCGTCCAGGTCCAGCTGAAGGGCATCGTTGACCCCGTCCCCATCCGCATCATCGGCATCGGTCAGCTGGTAGGGCTTGACGTTCTTGATGATGAACATGTGGTCGTTGTAGTCGTAGTTCCCCGCCCCCGGATAATCCTGGATGGCGATATAGGTCCCGTCGATCACGTTGCCGTCGCCGTCCAGCGCCTGGAAGAAGCGCACCAGGTGGCCCTGGTTCTCACCCACCAGCTGCCCGAAGTCGGGGTCGATCCGGTTCGCCTCGGGGTCGGTCCAGGACGCATAGGTCGGGCGCCCGTCGACCGCGATGAACAACCCGAAGGGATCATCGCCGGTGATCGTGGCCCGCGCCGTGCCGCCGGAATTCGCGGCACCTGCGACGTGGCCGTCTGGCAGCACCGTCTGCGCCTGCAGGTCGTCCTGGGCAAACAGCTCGGTCGTGTCGGCAGACTGCAACCCGTGCATCGAGAGCCGCGCGACGTTGCCGTATTGCAGGAATGCCGCCAGCTGGATGACCTGCACGCCCTGGCTGGGATCCAGCGCCTGCATGTAGGGCATCAGCACCTCGTCGCCGACCGTTTCCACCTGGCCGCCATTGGCCAGCTGGCTTTCGGCCATGTCGGTCGAATAGCCGAAGGCTTCGACGACCTGACTGACGGTCGGCTCGGACCCGCGCTCCGAGAATTCCTGCGCGATACCGGCCAGCTGTACGACGATCTGCGGCTTCGCCAGGTCGTCCGAGGTGACGGTCAGCGTCGACTTGTGGATCTCGGCCCCCGCCGACGTGCCCGCATGGGTGCCGATGAAGCGCACGGTCACCTGCGCGCTGCCGCCCGCCGGGATGGTGTCGGGGATGGTGCCGACGATCTGGAAGTTCGACGGATCACCGACCACGATGCTGGAGATGTCGACGGCCGCAAAGCCATCGTTCGTCAGCGTCACCACGGCCTCGTTGCGGAACTGCTGCTGGGCCGTGGCGGGTTCGTCGATCGAGGTGAAGACCAGCCGGTCATCGGCCGCCGCATCGTCCAGACCCGACAGTTCCAGGTTCTGGCCGAAGCCCACCGGGGCGACGCCCTCGATGACGAACATGTTGTCGTTATAGTCGTAGTTGATGCCGGTATAGTCCATCACGCCCAGGTAGACGTTGGGGATGACGTTGCCGTTGCCGTCCAGCGCCTGGAACATCTTGACGGTGTGGCCCTGCTGGGCCCCCGGCACGACCACGCCGCCGGTCGGGTTCAGGCGCGGGTCCGTGGACAGTCCCGCGACTTCGATCCCGAAGACGCCGTTGCCCACCCAGCCCGCGGGGATGGTGCCGGCCTCGATCACGCGGCTGGCGAAGGTCGTGTCGTTGCCCCAGTTCGGCAGCAGACGCTGGTTGTCGGTTCCCTGGTGATCCCACAGCGTCGAATCCTGCCCCTTGTTGCCGGGGTTGTGGATGCCGATCGTGGCACCGCCCGGGCCGTGGAAGGCCGCGATATGGGTGATCCGGGCCTGGGTCACGCCGTCGGCCAGCTTCCAGTAGGGCGACAGCACCTCGGTCTCGTCGGTCTTGGCGAAGACGTCGTTGGTGCTCAGCGTGCTGTTCTCGCCGCCGCCGTTGAAGGTCAGTCCCTCGATGCGGTTGCCGAAACCGAAGATCCGCCAGACCTCGTTGACGTTGGGTTCCTGCCCGCCCTCGGGACGCGCCTGCCAGAAGCCCGCCAGATCGATGTCGGTGATCGGGTCGTCGGCATCGTTGGTCTGCAGCCGCAGCCGTCCCTCGAACACGGTCGAGGTGCCGTCGATATTGCTGGTCGGCGGGCTATAGGCCGACCGGTCGAAGGTCACCGTCACGTCCAGGAAGCTGCCCGGCGCGATGCTGACCCCGGCCAGCGAGGCGGGCTGGGTGATCTGGAACGGCCCCGTCAGGCCCGCCTCCTCGATGCTGAGCGGCTCGGTTCCGGTGTTGCTGATGCGGATCGTGCCGGCGTCCTTGTAGTCGCGGGTCACGCCGTCCTGCACCGGGTTTTCGAGGTACGAGAAGTGCAGGCGGTCGTCGAAGAAGGCCGGGTCGAGGCTGGCCACCGCAATGCTGGCGTTCGGGTTCCCGCCCGAGGGCGAAATGTCCAGATAGTCGATCTGGCTGGCCCCCGGCGCGTCCGAGACCACCCGGATCTCGTAGGTGGTGCCGGCTTCCAGGCTGGCGAAGACCGATTCCTCTCCGGCCACGCCGGCGCCGGGGAACGCCGTCTCGTCCAGCTCCACGCCGTTGAGGAACCAGGTCAGGCCCTGGCCGTTCGGCGCGCCCATGTTGGCGGCCGCATCCAGGCGATAGACGCCGTCCTCGGCCACGGTGAAGTAGAACACCACCTCGCTGCCGGTGCGGATGTCGGCAGACCCGTCATTCGCCTCCAGCTCGATCCGGCCCGACCCGTCGATTTCGGCGGGCACCGGCTCGAACGCCTCCAGCGGTTCCTGCGTCACGCGCAGGTAATCCACGTTCGGACCGTTTCCGGCAGGCGCCGTGACGCTGATCGTGTTGGCCCCCCCGACCAGGTCGACCAAGGCCGATTGCGGGCCCCAGATCGTCTCGCCCGTGTCCGAGTTCGGAACGAAGGCCAGGGTGTCGACGACGGCGCCGTTCACCGTCAGCACCATCGGCCGCGCCGTCTTGGTCGAGGCCAACGCATAGAGGATGTCGAGGGCATAGCTCCCGCCCTCGGACACGTTGACCGTCCAGGTCAGCGTCTGGTTCGCGGTGCCGTTGAAGTCGACAAAGCCGCCCGACTGGTTCCGGTCCTCGTTGACCACGGCCGCGCCGCCGGTGTCGGCATTCTCGGCCTCGTAGACGACGTAGGTGACGCCATCCACGACCTCTGTTCCGTCACCACCCGGTTCCTCGTCCTGATTGGACACCAGAACCTCGAACTGGTCGATGTTCGGCCCGATGTTGTTCACGGCGCGCAGCGTCACCGTGTTCGTGCCGGCGACCAGGGCGGCGGGGATGGTGACGACCTGCCAGTTGCTCCATCCCGCGTCGCCAGTGCCGGTCGGGGGGAAGGGCGTGACGGTCACGATGCTGCCGTTGACCTCGACCTGCAGCGGCCGGTCGCCCGCGCCGCCGTTGACATAGCGGAACTGCAGCTGGGCCTGCCCCGCATTGCCTGCGGGAACGTCGAAGGTGAAGGTCATGAAGTCGGCATTGGTCGACCCGAAGTCCGCATAGCCGCCAGGAACGCCGTCGCTGCTGTCGGTGTTGCCGTCCAATCCGAAGGCGCCGGGGCGCAGGCTGAACGGGAAGGCGGCGGCGCCGGTATCGGCGCTGTCGATGTCGCGGATCGCGATCTGGGCATCGGGCGACGTGGGCAGCGTCACTGCCGTGTCATCCTCGGCCTGGATGGTGATCAGCGAGACGAAGTCGGGCTGCTCGGGCTCGTCGCCGGGCACGAAGGTCGTGCTGGCGGTGGCCGTGTTCAGCGCGTCGTCCGTCACCTCGATCGTTGCCACAACATCGCCCGACAGCGCGCCGAGATCGATGGTGAAGCGGTCGTTCGCATCCAGCGTGACGGTCGTTTCCGGGCCGCCGTTGAAGGACACGCGGATCGCGGTGATGTCGTCGTCAAGCCCGTTGACCTGGAAGACCGCCGCCGCCGGATCGCTGACGTCGAAGGCCGCCAGCGCCAGGTTGCCATCCGCATCTGCGCTGATGTCCTGGGTGATGCCGCCCGGTGCGGGCGTCAGCAGGATCAGCTGGCTGGCACCCGTGCCCCGGTTCAGCGTCATCAGGTACAGCTGACCGGTCAGCGGGTTCTCGATGATGTCCAGCGGGTCGATATAGTCGTCGATGACGGACCCGTCGGGACGGCGCAGGACGTCGTCGCCGATGATCTCGCCCGCCTCGTTGACCAGGATCGCCCGGACGTTGTCGCCGGTCGAGAACTGCGCGAACAGGATGGCGCCTTTGAGGTTCGACCCGAAGGCGTTGCCGGTGTATTCGGTCGCACCGTTCGGCGACCGGTTGTAGCCGAGGTTGTAGACCCCATCGAGGTCGTAGTTCGCATCCGGCTGCACGCCGACCTGATAGCCATCGGTGCTGGAGTTGCCGTCGTTGCCGCCGACGACCTCGTTGGGGTCCAGACCGCTGGTCGGGTTGCCGCCGTTCAGGATGTATTCGTCACGCAGCGCGTTGGGGTGACCGTAGTAGCCGCCTTCCTCGACCGTGAAGAAATAGTCGTACTGCTTTGGCGAATTGTCGATCGTCTCGTCATAGGGCTGGGTCGGGTCGGCAGGCGTCTTGCCGCCGGCCGCGGTCCCGTTCGTCGGCACATAAAGTTGCCCGTTCGAGTGCCAGACCAGGTCATAGGCGTTGCGCACGCCCGTGGCGAAGATCTTGATGGGCGCATCTTCGGCAAAGGGATTGTAGCTGCCGGGGTAGGTGCCGTCCTCGTTGAACTCGGACGCCGGGAAGGTCTTCGTCGGGTTGTCCGCCAGGCTGATCGGCTCTGTCCGGACATCGAAGCCGCCCGGAGGCGCCTCCTTGCTGACATCGACCTCCAGAATGGCCGCGTTGAGCAGGCGCTCGGGGCGGTTGCCCCAGGCATTGTCAGCCTGACCGGCGGCCGTGTTCGACCCCTGCGTCAGATAGAGCAGGTATTCCGGCTCTCCCTCGGCGCCGAAGGCCGGATTGGGCCGGAATTCCAGGCTGTTGGTCAGGTGGTCACCACCGGACCGCGGGAAGCCGAAGGCGAAGGTTTCCGCCTGGACATCCTCGAAGGAGCCGCTCTCGCCCAAGGTGATCTTGCTGATCCGACCCGAGAATTCGGGAGTTTCGAAGGCCTTGGATTCCCGCGGGATCGGCGCGTTGTCGGTGATGTAGATCGTGTTCGGATCGTTCGGATCGAACACCATCCCGACGATGCCGCGACGCTCGCCACCGCCGGCATCCAGATAATCAAGCGACAGGGTTTCGTGCGAATTGCGGTCGAGCGAGCCGTCGTTGTTGACGGTCCAGCGGTGGATCTCTCCGGTGATCGTCGCAACATAGAGCTTCCCGTCCGGGCCGAACTCGACGCCGGTGAAGCCGCCCGCCCCGTCGGCAAAGCCATTGAGCAGCACCGTCGTGTCGAAGGCCACCTCGCGCGGGACGTCGACGGGCGCAAGGCCGGTGACGAAGGTGGTGGTCAGGTCCTGCATCTGCCGCAGCGGAGCATCCGCATCGGTGACGCTGCCCAGGTCCAGGACGTCCTGGACCTTCAACGTGTAGCTGGTGTTTTCCTTGAGGTTCCCCAGCGGGCGGATCGTCATGGAGTCGGCGCCGCCGCTGATCTGGACGTCGATGGCGACCTCGACCCCGGTCAGGGTCTCGACCAGCTTGACGTTGTCGACATACGAGATGTTCGGGCCACGGTTCCCCGGCGCCTGAAGGTTGACGCCCACCACGAAGGACGAAGTCGGATCGATGTCGGTCGGCAGGCTGCCGTCCTCGCCGATAGCAATCGACGTCTGGCCGTCCAGCGAGGCCGCGACCGGCGCCACGAAGAAGGAATAGTCCTGGTCGGCGCTGCGATCGTCGTCGGGGGTCAGGTCGGGAATCTTCTCGATTTCCAGATACTGGATCTCGGTGTTCTGCCCGCCGATCGAGTCGACGGTCAGGCGGCCGTCCGTCACCGTCACGATCCCCGTCACCAGCGTCGAGCGGAAGCCCTCGCCGTCGGTCGAGCCGTCGACCGGGTTCGCCGGCACCCACGTCGGCATGAAGCTTTGCCCTTCGACATTGATCACGTAGGTGCTGTCGAACGCCCCTGCCGTGTCCCCCACGGACATGGTGACCTGGTAGGTTCCGTCTTCGAGCGCCATTTCCCAGGCCCGTGCACCGGTCGACCCGGCACCGGGGAACTCGAAATGGGCATAGGTCTTCTGCAGGTCGCTCGCCCCGTCCACGGTGCCCTTGTACCAATGGGCGTTGGCAGGCTGCGCCGCCGGCGTCGTTCCGTTCGCGGTGCCGTCAGCGACGCTGCCTTCGGTGACCCAGCCGAAGCTGAGGCCGTTGCCGCGATCGCCGAAGGCGGCACCGGTATCGGCCACATAGCCGTCCGGCGTCTGGAAACCGGCCGGAAGGCCGCTGGTGGTCTGGCCGGCAGGCGGCTGGAAGTTGATCTTCACCACCTCCTCGAACGTCGCCTGTTCGCGCACCTCGTCCCCGTCGCGGCTCAGCGTGACGTTGTCGATGTTGGGACCGGCCGTCGTCAGGTTGGTGAAGCTGATCTGGTTAGGACCCGCGGCCAGAGTAACGTCCAGCGTGACCTCGGCCCAGACGTTCCAGTCAAGACCCGTACCCGTTGTGCCCCCGCTGTTGGGGAACGACACCGTCTGTTCGGCGCCGTTGATCGACAGGCTCAGCGGGCGGTCGGCGGTCGAGCCGTTGGCATACCGGATCGTCAGCTGATAGACACCGGCGCCGGGCGCGTCGATCGAGAAGCCGGCGCTGTCGCCGACCTCGCCGCCCATGTCCAGGTAGCCGTCGCCTTCATGACCTTGGCGAAGGCCGTCGGCGTCGAATTCCAGGCCGGGGCCGCTATTGCCGGCGTTCGCACCGGCCTCGGGATTTTCGGGCGTGCGGGCGACCGTGTCGGGCGTCGGCTCGGGATCGGTGATCGTGAAGGACTCACCCTCGATCGTGGCCGAGAAGGGCGGCACCACCACGTCGCCATCCTGATATTCGAAGAGCAGCTGGTCGATGTTCGGTCCCGAGGTGGCGCCGGCCGGGATCTCCAGCCGGATCTGATTGGTCCCCTCGGCCAGTTGCAGTTCGACCGTCTCGACCACCCAGCTTTCCCAGCCGTTCGGCTGGCCGTTCACGTTGACGACGGGACCGGGTGCGAAGTCGAGCGAGCCGGAGTCGGTGCCATTCACGGACAGGTCCAGCGGCCGGTTCGTCGCGCCGCCGTTGGCATAGCGGATCGACACGAGGTAGGTGCCCGCCGTCGGCGCATCGACCGTGATCGTGATCGCGTCGCCGGCATTGGCGCCGAAGTCGACATAGGCGTCACCGACGGCCCCGGCGCGATAGTTGCCGAAGGCGTCCGGATTGTCGGGATCGACGACCCGCGTGAAGCCGCCATCGGTGGGCGCGCCGGTGTCGTCCACCACCACGGCCGATGCGTCCTCGGCCTGGATGAGGATGCCGTCGACGTCAGGCGCGGCAACGGTGATCGGCATCGTCACCTGCGCCTGGTTGCCGACCTCGTCGGTGACGATGAACGTCACCGTGTAGGACCCCGGCTCCAGCGCCGAGCCATCGACGGTGAAGTCGCCATCGGCGTCAGGGAAGACCTCGACCAGCGTCGCGCCTCCGTCGAAGCTGACCTGCGTCTTGACGATGTCGGCGTCGATGCCGGCAAGGTTGAAGTTGATCGACGCGGCTTGCGTCTCGGACAGCTCGCCGTCGGGTCCGCTGATGAACAGCGGCTTCTCGTCGGCATCGGCCGAAATGTCCTCGAACTCGGCGCGCGTGACCTCGATGCTGTCGATGTTCGGACCGGCAGTGATACCGGCGGGGATCGCCAGGCTGAAGCTGTTCGCGCCGGCGTTCAGGGTGACCGGGATGCTGAGCGTGCCCCAGTTGTTGAACCCGCCCGTCGACGTGTTCGTATCGTCGCCGGTCGACGGGAAGACGGTGGTCGTTGCCGCCTCGCCATTCACGGCGATGTCCAGCACGCGGGGCGCACCGGCAGCGCTTTGCGATGCGTACCGGATCTTGATGATGTATTCGCCCGGCTCGGGCACGTTGATGTCGAAGCCAAGCGTGTCGCCGGCGTCGTCGCCATAGTCGATATAGCCGGTGCCGGTGAAGCCAGGGCGCAAGCCGGTGAAGCTGCCCGTTTCAGGGTTGGCCGGGTCGCGCACCACCGTCACCGTTGCATCGCCGTCAGGGGCGGTCGACAGCGAAATCGTCGCGTCCTCGGCCTGAATCGTGAACGGCACGAACTCGGGCGCGGCGCCGACATTGACCGTGAATTCGACCGGTGCGCTGGTCAGGCTGCCGTCGCTTGCGACGATCTGGATCGGATAGTTGCCCTGCGGCATGTCCGCCGCCACCACAAGGGTGCCGCCCTCCAGCGTGATGCCGGCCGGCAGCGGCGATCCGTCCGCCAGCTGCGCGACATAGGTGACCCCGTCGCCTTCGGGATCGGTCGCACCAAGAGCGGTCGCGACGTCGATGCTGACGCCCGCCCCCTGCTCGAGCGCGACGTCCTCGATGGTGGCGCCATCGGCGATGACCGGTGCCTCGTTCACGTCCTCGACCGCGATGTCCAGCGTCGCGGTGGTCGCGTTGCCGCTGGCATCGGTCGCCGTGACCGAGACCTGCACCGTCCCGCCCGCTTCGTGGTCCAACGAGACGCCATCGGCAAGGCGCAGGCTGTCGCCCTCGATGACGAAGCGTGCATCGTCGGTCGAGAAGGTGACCGCGTCGCCGTTCGGGTCCGTCGCATCAAGGGTGCCGATGACGGCACCTGCGGCGTTTTCTGCCACCGTGGCATTGTCCAGCGACGGGGCAGCGGGCGGCAGGTTGCCACCCAGCGTGCGGGTCAGCGTCAGGCTGTCGACCCGCAGCACCTCCATGTCGGCCATGCCCGAAAGCGTCAGAACCGAGTCGGGCCCGATATACACGACCTGGTCGAAGCTCAGCATCTTGCGGTTGCCGATCTGGCCCGCGTCGCCGCGTCCCGTCGATCCGTTGCCGTTGAGCCAGGTGCCTTCGTCGTTGAAGTTCGCGTCGCCGCTGACCGAGACGCCGTCCACGCTGATCGAGAAGGGGGCGTCGCCGTCCGTCTCGTCATAAACCGTGATCGAGATCGTGTAGAATCCCGGAGGAACGTTGCCCAGGGTAGTCGACACCACACCGGCTTCGTTCGTGTTGGTGCGGATCAGCTGGTTGCCAGAGGCCCCGACGGCCGGCGCTGCGAAGAAGCCGGTCGCCTCGTCCAGGCCGGTGAAGTTCTCGGCCTCGATGGTGAAGGTATCTCCGACCTGAGGCGCGTCGATCGCGACCTGGATATCCAGCGTCGTCTGAAGCCCGCCCGGGTCCGTGGCGATGATCTCGACCGCGAAGTTGCCGCCTTCGGTCGGGGTTCCCAGGATCAGTCCCGCTGCGGCATCGAATGTCATGCCTTCGGGCAAGGTGTCGGGGTTGACCGACAGCACCAGGGCATCGCCGTCCGGATCATTGAAGTATTCTGCGAAGTCGCTGATCCGGATGGCCGGAAAGTCCTCGTTGATCGCGCCGAAGAACGGCTCGAGCGCGACGTCTTCGGTGACCGGCGCGTCGTTGACGTTCTGCAGCGTCAGCTGGAAGCTGTCACTGGCCGTGGCGTTTTGTGCCTCGCCATCGTTTGCCGTCACCGTCACCGTGAACGTGCCGGGCAGCTTGGGCAGCGTCCCGGTCATGACCACGCCGTCGAAGGACAGTCCACCGAACTGCGCCGTCACATCCGCACCCGTTGAATCGGTCACGGTGAAGCTGAAGTTCAGATCGGCGCCTTCGGGGTCGAGGAACGGCAGATCGACTTCGATCGGCCCGCCTTCGACCACGCTCATGTCCACGAAGCCGCCGCCGACAACTTCGGGTGCCTGGTTCGTGTCCGGGATCAACCCTTTCTCGATCAGCTGGACGTTTCCGAAGCTGACCGAGCCGAGGCCGTCCGATGCCCGGTCGTCATCGGCCACGAAGACCAGCGAGTCGATCGTCTTGCCGGCATGGGCACTCAAGTCGATCAGGAAGCGCGTGGCGCCGCCCTCGACAGGAGTGCCGGTTCCGACCATGTTCACGAACCGGACCTGGGATTCGGTTCCGTCGAGTTGGTAGATGCTGGCCTGCCGGTCGATCGGGTCCTCGTTCAAATCGAATCCGATGCCGACGAGTTCGGGCATGTTGGCGCCGATCACGATGTCGACGGCGATGACCGTGTTTTCCGTAATCGTATAGCTGCTGCCAAGGAACGCGCGCTTCCAGTGATTGTCGTTCATCTCCAGCGTGCTGCCGCCGTCGGTGACCGTGAAGTTGCGCCCACCGTCCTGTCGCCCCGCATAGCCGACCACATTGTCGAACATGACGTCGAGGGAACTTCCGGCAGGCTCTTCGTCATCACTTTCCACGGTCAACGTGAAGGTGGAGTTGGACGTCAGGCTGCCGTCGGAGGCAGTCACCGCAAGGGTGATCGCCTCGCCCTCTGCGAAGGTCGCACCTGCCGCAACGACGACCTGGTTCCCGGCGACCTGGAAGCGGTCGTCGTTCAACGTGAACGTCACCGGCTTTCCTTCGGGATCGGTCGCGGCAAGAGTTCCGACAACGTCGCCTTCCGACAGGCCGCTCGGCAGCGTCGTGGAGCCGGTGAACACGGGCACCGTCGGCGCGAGATCGACAGGGACGCTGTCGTCGATCAGCTTCACGTTGGTAAAGCTGACTGAGCCGAGACCTCCGACAGTGGGATTGTCGTCATCCGAAGCGAAGACAAGCGAGTCGATCGACTTGCCGGCATGGGCACCCAGATCGATCACATAGCGCACGGCGCCATTTTCCAGCGGCGTGCCGGTCCCCTTCATGTTCACGAACAGCTTGTCCGTGTGTTCGCCGTCGAGAAGGTACAGGTTGCCTTCCCGGTCGTTCATCTGCTCGTCCTGGTCGAACCCGACAAGGATCAGCTCTGGCTTGTTGGCGCCGATCATCACGTCGACCGAAATCTTCGTATCGGCGGTGATCACATAGTCGCTGCTCAGGAAGGCGCGTTTCCAGTGATTGTCATTCAACTGCAGGGTCGCACCGCCGTCGGTGACGGCAAAATCGCTGCCGGCGTCCTGAACGCCCGCATAGGTCACGACGCTCGATGCCGAGAAGGTGACGGGAATCCCGGCTTCCACCGGCTCTTCCGTGGCTTCGACGTCGAGGCTGACCGTGCTGGTGGAGGAGAGCGTACCGTCAGTGGCCGTCAAGGTCAGTTCGACGCTCTCGCCTGCGGCGAAGGACGCGCCCTCGGCGACGATCACCTGCCCGTCCTGCACCATCAGCCGCGCATCGCTGATCGAGACGGTGACGGCAGTTCCCTCGGGGTCGGAGGTGACAACAACCCCGACAACCTCGCCAGATTGTGTATCCTCGGTCAGTGGTGCCGTGAGGGTGAAGACGGGGGCCGCAGGCGCCTCGTTCACATCGGTCACGGCGATCGAGACCATCTGCACGGTGGCGTCACCGGCCCTGTCCGTCGCCGTCACTTCGACTTCATAAGCCGCTTTCGCTTCGAAATCGGCCGGCGCCACAAGCGTCATGGCGCCCGTTCCCGCGTCGATCGCGACGGCTGCCGCATCTGCGCCGCCAGTGATCTCGTAGGTCACCGACTGGCCGTCGGCATCCGTTGCTTTGACGGCCCCGGCGGCAGTTTCGCCTTCAGCCAGGGTGAAGCTGTCGCCGTCGATTTCAGGAGCGAGGAAGCTGTAGGTCTCGCCTTCCGCAACAATCGCGACGCCATCGAAGTTGGGTCCAGCATCGCCCGATTGAAAGAAGGTCAGCTCGTAATTGCCGTCACCATTGATCTGATTCAGCGTGATGTTGAAGTTGAGCGTCTCCCACACTGAAAAGCTGGTGGTGTTCGTATTGGGGACGTCAACAATCACCGTGTCGCCGTGGCGAACCTGAATCGGCCGATTCGTTGCGGCACCGGTGCCGCCGTTGGCCAGTTTGATGACCAAACCGTAATTGCCCGAACCGTCGAGTTCGGATGCCGGTATGGCGATCTTGAACTTCGGTCCGTTCAAGCCTCCAAGATCCAGATAGCCGGTTCCGGAATAACCCAGACGCAGCCCCTCTGGGGTGTATTGAGCAGGATCACCGGCGTTCGCCTCCGGATTGCTTGCGTTACGCAAAACGGTCGTGGCGGTGTCGATGATCTGGAAATCGGTATCCTGGAAGACGATCGGAAGGGCCATTGGTTGCCTCGCTGGCACAGAGATTTAATGACGAGCATGCGGAGAAGATCGATCAAGCCTTGTGGCGCGATCGCTGGAGATGCCGGCTGGGTCGACATCGTCGGCGGGCAGTTCGATCCTGGTCCGGAAATGGCGGGTCGAGGACAGGCCGCTGAGCGGCGTCCGTTCTGGCATCGATTACATGCAACACCGGAACGCGACAGAAACAGCTGTCCGCGACCGCTGGCACGGCAACCCGATGCAGCGGTCGCGGACTTGAAACGGATGAAGGAGAGGCAGCCTTGAAACAGCGCGATCTGCCATTGCTCGATACTTGGGACAAAGGCTGCCGAGGACCTGGCGGCCGACAAAAGCGCAACTTGGTAAAACCGAACATTCAATTGGCTCACTTGCCTTCAACACGAGGCCAGTGTCGGTCGGCGGCACAGTATCGCCTATCGTCAAAGTGATTAGAAACCCGGTCTCAGTTTTCTATTTCGCAACCCAACTTAAACAGGTTGCCTAGTCCCACCAGAACCCTCGGAAGTGCTTCCGCTAACGTCTGCACAAAATACTTCAGTGAATGCACGAATCGGCTGAGGCAGAAATATATACGCAGTAGTTGCGGAATTTAAGAGATTATCTACCGCAGGTTGCGGCAAGGGCGGGTACTTGGATTGCGACCTGCTTTTTTGTACAGCTTATGATAGTACAGGCCCACTTGTTCTTGCCTTCCGTGCAAATGCGGTCACGCTTCTGTTAAGGTTCCCCTGAATTTACGAGAGCCCATGAGCATTTGCATCCGTATCGCTAGCGACAGCGACCTTATCAGAAATTTCTTGCACACGGCTCTCAAGAAACATTTCTGGGACGTGGAAAGTGCTGCCGACCCTGATGATTACCTGAACTCGGAAATGTTTGCGGGGCTGCTGTTTTGGGAAATCTCTGATCCGGAAACCTGCATCACGAAAATCGAATCGCTCGCTGAAGAAGGTCTGGATCTGCACCACTGTCTCTTGATCCTGCGACACAACGACCAGTTCGACGCGCTGCGCAGCCTGGTGGGAAAGGTCGGCGCGATCCTGCCGCCCTCGGTCTCTGCCCTGGACCTCAGGCACTACGCTGGCGCGATGAAGCGTGATGTCTGCATTCTGCCCAGCGCCGTAGTCGAACGGCTCGTCCAGCCTCGTCAGGCGCCGATGCCTGCTCCGTTGGCGTTCGAAAGCTTGACGAAGCGCGAGCGGATGATCCTCAAGCACCTCTCTTCGGGAAGCTGCGACAAGACAATCGCGGCCAAGCTGGAGATCAGCCACAGCACCGTCCGGATTCACATCAGGTCGGTGCTGCGCAAGCTGGGGGTTCAGAACAGGCTTCAGGCGGCGTTGCAGGCGTCCCGCATGTAATCGGTCGACACCGCGTCATTTCACCCGCTGCCAAAGGCCCGCGACACGGCAGATCGTCATGACACACCCGGCCACCTCCAGACGGTCGCCCTTCAGCGTCAGGCGCGCGGCGTAATCCTTCTGCGTCTCGGGGTTCAGGATGCGGCCTTGGCCATAGCGGCCATCCGCCGTCGCCGCGATCCCGCTGAGGATCAGCGCACCCGTCCCGGCACGCATGACCGCGCGACCTGTCGCATCGAAGCTCTGCTCCAGCGTCCCGCAGAGCGTGCTGCCGCAGGGCGCGATCCTGACATGCCCATAGCCGCCGTCGCGCCCCGGCTGCGTCCGCCAGACGCCTGCCAGTGGATCGGCGCCCCAGGCGGGCAGTGCCGTCAGCACCAGGACCGGAAGAAGGATCGCGCATCTCATTCGGCCAGAGTAGCCGCGCGAGGCGAAGGGCGAAAGCCTTCTGGACGACACAATGCGGTTGCAAACGGCTCTCGCCAAAGTTCATCATGTGGACCGAGGCCACGGGAGGGTGGCTGCCGCGTGCCGACCGCACGCATTCGGAAACTGGGGGAAAAACAGCAGATGAGTTTTGCACGTTGGGCAAGCATTGCCCTGGCCACGGCACTGTCCGGAACGTTGGGCCTGGGCGCGGCCTCGGCCGAGACCTTGCGCCTGTCGCACAATGTCGGCGACGGCACCACCTGGCAGAAAGGGGCCGAGAAGTTCGGCGAGCTTCTGGCGGAACGCAGCGGCGGAGAGATCGACGTCCGCGTCTTCCCGAACGCCCAACTGGCCGGCGGCGACCAGATGCGCCAGGCCGACATGGTCGGCCGCGGGGCGCTGGACCTGGTCGTGACCTCGGCCATCAACGTGACGCCGCTGGTGCCGGAAATGGCGGTCTTCTCGCTGCCCTACCTTTACGACAACTATGAACAGGTCGACGCCACCACGGCCGAGGGCGGCCCGGCGGACATGCTGTCCGAGATCCTGCTGGAGAAGGGCATCGTCGTCCTGGCCTGGGGCGAGAACGGGTTCCGTGAGGTCACCAACAACACCCGGCCCATCAAGTCGCCCGAGGACATGAAGGGCCTCAACATGCGCGTTGCGGGGCCGATGTATATCGACGTGATGAACGCGCTCGGTGCCAACCCCCAGCAGATGCAGTGGAGCGAGACGCTGACCGCGCTGCAGCAGGGTGTCGTGGACGGTCAGGAAAACCCGATCGGCGCGGTGATCATCCCGCAGCAGGTCTACGAGATGCAGAAGCACCTGACGACCTGGCACTATTCCTACGACCCGATCTTCCTCGGGATCTCGAAGCAGAAATGGGACAGCTACGACGCCGAAACCCAGACCATGCTGCGCGAGGCCGCCGCCGAGGCGATGACCTGGCAGCGCCAGATCACACGCGAGGGCACGGCCGAGGGCATCGGCTTCCTGCGCGACCACGGGATGGAGGTCTATGAGCCGACGCCTGAGGAACTGACCGCCTTCCGCGAGGCGACACAGCCCGCCTTCGACCAGTGGGCGGAACGCGTCGGCCCCGAGATCGTGGGCGCCTTCCAGACCGCCATCGACGGCGCCAACTGACGGCGCGGGCCCCCTTGGGCCCGCCCCCCGCCCCCCCTGAGGTCATCATGCTTGCCTTCATCCTGCGGGACGCTGAAAAGCTGCTCTGCGCCCTGCTGTTCCTGGTCATGACGGCCGTGGGCTTTGCCAATGTCGTCGTGCGCTACGCCACCAACTACTCGCTCGCCTCCAGCGAGGAGCTGCTGACCAACGGCTTTCTGCTGCTGACCGTATTGGGGGCGGCCATCGCGGCGCGTCATGGACAGCATCTTGCGGTGACGGCGCTGGTCGACGCGCTGCCCCGGGCGCTTCGGGTCCCGGTCTTCCTGCTGTCGGTGGCGCTGTCGGTCCTGCTGCTGGTGCTGTCGGCCTGGTTCGCTTGGCAGGCGCTGCTGACGCTCTATGGGAACGGCCTGAAATCCTATGCGCTTGGCATCCCGGCCTGGTATTATCAGGCGGCGGTGCCGTTCGCTTTCCTGCTGATCGTGCTGCGCTTCCTGCAGCACAGCGCCGAGGAACTGCGCCAGATGCGGGCCGCCCGATGACCGAGATCCTGTCCCAGCCGGGCACGCAGATGATCGTGCTGTTCTTCCTGGCGCTGGCGCTGCGGGTGCCCGTGGCCTTCGCGCTCGGCCTGTCCGCCATCTATGCCATGTGGCGCATGGGCTTTGGCCTCGACCTGGTGGGCGACCTGATCACCGCCGGCATCGCGCGCTATTCGCTGCTGGCGATCCCGTTCTTCATCCTGGCCGGCGCGCTCATGGGCTCGACCGGCATCGCCGAGCGGATGATCCGCTTCTTCCGCGTCCTTGTCGGCGGCTTTCCGGGGGGCATGGGCGTCGTGGGCACGGTCGTCTGCCTCTTCTGGGGGGCGGTCAGCGGGTCCGGCCCGGCCTCGGTCGCGGCCATCGGCCCGATGATCATCAAGGGAATGGAGGAGGACGGGTTCGACCGCGCCCATGCAGCCGGCCTCGTCTGCGCTGGTGCGGCGCTGTCGATCGTCATCCCGCCCTCGATCGGGCTGGTGATCTTCGGCGTCATCGCCGAGGTCTCGATCTCTCAGCTGTTCATCGCCGCGATCCTGCCGGGGCTGTTCGTGGGCCTGACGATGGTCGCGGTCGTGCCGCTGCTGCCGCGCCACGCCGCCACGGGGCCGGGAATGGCCGCGCTGGCCCCGCCGCCTTACGCCGATCTGCCCTATCGCGCCCGCCTGTGGCGCAGCTTCCGCGACAGCTTCTGGGGGCTTCTGACGCCCGTGGTGATCCTGGGCGGCATCTATTCCGGCATGTTCACCCCCACCGAAGCCGCGCTGGTCGCCACCGTCTATGCGCTGTTCGTCGGCGCCCTGATCTATCGCAGCCTGACCTGGGGCATGCTTTACGAGACGCTGGCCGAGGCCGCGGCATCGTCGGCGACGGTCATGCTGATCGTCGCCTACGCCGCGCTCTTCGGCTGGGTCGTAACGGTCGAGGATCTGGTCGGCACCTATTCGACCGGACTCTTGGGCATAAGCGAGAATCCATGGGTGATCCTCCTGGTCATCATGTTGATCCTGCTGGTCGCCGGCATGTTCATGGACGCGATAACCGTGATGTTCATCACCCTGCCGATCATCCTGCCGGTGATGCGGCAACTGGGCTGGGACCCGGTCTGGTTCGGGGTCATCGTGATGATCAACCTGGCCATCGGCCTGATCACTCCGCCGGTCGGAGTCAACCTCTATGTCGCGGCCAACGTGTCGCGCCTGCCGATCGAGAGCGTGGCACGCGGCGCGCTGCCCTTCCTGCTGTCGGGACTTGTAGGGCTGGCGGTGGTCGCGGCCTTTCCCGCCATGTCGCTGTGGCTGGTCGAATGGCTACGCTGAAAGGAGGCGCAAGCATGAAAACCGCCATAGTCACCGGTGCCGCGCGCGGCATCGGCCTTGCCACCACCCGCCTTCTGCAGTCGCAGGGCTGGCAGGTGGCCCTTGTCGACGTCGACGCAGCAGAGCTGCAGACGCTGGACATCCCCGGCTGCAAGACCTTCGCCTGCGACGTGTCCGACCCCCATCAGGTGGCGCGGATGGTCGCGGAGGTGGTCGGCTGGTCCGGCCGCATCGACGCGCTGGTGAACAACGCAGGCGTCGCGGACTTCCGTCCGCTGGCCCAGACGGACCTTGGGACGTGGCGCCGGATCATGGCCGTGAATTTGGACAGGGTGTTCCTGACCTCTCAGGCGGTGATCCCGCATCTGCGTGAAAGTTGCGGGTCGATCGTGAACATCGCATCCATCTCGGGGCTGCGCGCCAGCACCTTGCGCGTGGCCTACGGGACGTCGAAGGCGGCGGTGATCCACCTGACCCGCCAGCAGGCGGTGGAACTGGGCGAATGGGGCATCCGCGCCAACTGCGTCGCCCCCGGCCCTGTCGGCACGAAGCTGGCGCTGGCGGTTCACACGCCGGCGATCCGCGCGGCCTATCACGACGCCCTGCCCTTGAACCGCTATGGCCGCGAATCCGAGATCGCCGAAGCCATCGCCTTCCTCTGTTCAGACCGCGCGTCCTATGTCACCGGCCAGGTGCTGGCCGCCGATGGTGGGTTCGAGGCGGCGGGCGTCGGCCTGCCCGCCCTCCGGCAGGACCCGTCCTAGGCGCTGCGGCGCGGGGCCGCGACCGTTGCCTTGCCGTCGTCGGTCATCCGCGACATCACGCTGGCCGCCAGCGCGCCCGAGATGTTGTGCCACACGAATACGGCCAGTGCCTTCATCACGATGTCCTTTTCTGCACGATCCTGTCGCAGCCTGTTGCAAGCGCGGCCGTAGTCCCGCAACACGTCAAGCGCACGCCGTCCGATGCGGCAAGCCGCAGGGCAACTGCTCGATCCGGCGCCAGCCGCAGCGTGCCTGCAGCCCACCAGCGCAACCCGAATGAAGCAATTCCCGATTGATCAACCCGGAGAATGGCCTGCGAAGACTGCACGGCGCTATTTTTGGCGGTCCGCTTGGCAAAGGACCGTGAAATCTGGCTTGATGCGCTGCGCGAGGTGAAGGTGGCGCAGGTCGTGCTGCACCATTGCCGCCTGGCGATCACCGCCAAGCTGAAAGACGCGGGAACGCACTTCCATCACTTGATCGACAATATCCACGACATGATCGGCCTTGTCCGCATCCCGGCCCTCCTGATCTGTTCCGGCATCGTCTTCTCCGCCCCCCCCCAAGGCGTGGCTGAGGTTGGTTCGTCCGGCGGCGGCTTGGCTGGACGCTGTGGATCGTTCTGGTCTGGGGTTGGCTCCAGATCGGCGTGCCGCTTTATCCGTGGCTGGGTAGCAACCTGCCGACGCGGCTGAATCTTCTGCTGCTCGACCCGATCGGCAACATGTGGTTCGTCTATGCCATCGCGCTTCTCGGGACCTTCTGCATGGTGCTGCGCCCGGCAGGTGGCGCGGCGATCGTTGCGGTGGCGGTCCTTGCGTCGGTGCTGATGATGGAAACGTTTTCGGATGAACCTTCCGCAGGGCCTGCACCTGACCACCTGGAACCTGGGGATCCGCGGGTTCCTGTTCTTCGCCGTGGGCTTCGTCTTCGCCCAGCAGCTGAGGAAACCGCGCCGGGGTCATTGGACGACCTGCGTGGCGGCGATTTTGGCCTGGGCCGGTTCCTATCTGCTCTATCTGGATGCCGACGCGTTCCGCAGCTATCACCGGCTGGCGCTGGCGGTCCCGGCCACGTTGGCGACGGTTCACATGCTGCAGTTCCTGCTGGCGCGCCTGTCGGCAGTCGCGCAGGCAACGGCCTTCCTGGGTCGCCGCGCGCTGGAAATCTTCCTGCTGCACCAGTTCTTCGTCGACGGCTTCTTCATGGCGCTGCGCCCGCTGGCCCGACAGGCCCCGGGCGTGACGATCCTGGCGCTGATCGTCCCGGCGACGCTTCTGCTGTCGGTGGCGGCGGCCTACCTCTTGCGCAGCATGCCGGGCGACCCGATGTTTTCGACCCGCGCAATGGCGGCGCCCGCCTAGTCGCGGATCAGTTCCACAAGGACCTCGCGCAGTTGCGCCTCGCAGGCGGCGGTTTCGCCGTCGTCCTCCAAGGCCTGTGCCTCGCCCAGAAGGGCGCGGGCCTGCAGGATCTCGTCGCCACCCTCGCCCGCCTCGTCGGCCTCTTCCACGGCTTCGGCCTCTTCGGGCGGGTCCTGGTAGGGGACGGTCGGCTCGATCACCTCGCCCTCGTTCATGGCCTGCGATTCGCGGGCACCGGCGACGCCCTGGCCGCCGGACGAGGTCGACATCGACAGCTTCGCCGCCTCGTCCAGCACCTCCTCGAGAAAGGCGATGCGATCGGCGCAATTTGCCGCGGCGGGGCCGGCGGCGATGCCGATGCCCAAGGCCAGCAGGATCTTGGTCAGTGCCATGGGTTTCTCCTCAGCTGCGCAACTGGTCGCCGACGGGCAGGCTGCGGATGCGCTTGCCGGTGGCCGCGAAGATCGCGTTGACGATGGCGGGGGTGACGGGCGGCAGGCCAGGTTCGCCCACCCCGCCCATCGGTTGGTCGTAGCCACCCGAACTGACCAGGTGGACGTTGATCTGGCGCGGCGCCGTCTCCATCCGGGGGATCAGGTAGGTGTCGAAGTTGTCCTGCTGCGCACGCCCGTCCTGGAACGTGATCTGCGACGTCAGTGCCTGTCCGACGCCCATGATGACCGCCCCTTCCATCTGTGAACGGATGCGGTCGGGGTTCACATGCGCGCCGCAGTCGACGGCGATTTCCACCCGCGGCACGCGGACGGTGCCGTCCGTGACCTCGACCTCGGCCGCGACGGCGACGTGGGTGACGAAGCTGTAATGGGCGGCCAGTCCCAGCCCGCTACCCTCCGGCATCTGGCGGCCCCAGCCGATGGCATCGGCCACGGTTTCGGTCACCCGGCGCAGGCGACCGGTGTCGATGGGATAGCGTTCAGGGTTCTCGCCATAGTTCCAGACGTCGCCGATCTCGCTCGGGTCGATCAGCCGCTCGGGGCCGATCACCTCCAGCAGATAGTCGCGGGGGTCGCGCCCCGCCGCGTGGGCCAGTTCCGCGACGAAGGACTGAATCGCGAAGGCGTGGGGGATGTTTGACACCGACCGGTACCAGCCGATCCTGACATGCGCGGGCGCCTGCGGGTTTTCCGCGCGAACGTTGGGGATGTCCAGCGGCATGTTGGTCAGGCCCATGCCCAGCTCGAACGGCAGCTTTTCCTTGGGATCCGGGGCGAAGATCGACCCGATGGTGGGCGCGGCAGTGCGGTGCAGCCAGGCGACCGGCTTGCCCGCTTCGTCCAACCCCGCCTCCATCCGCTCGACCGAGACGGTATGGTAGAAGCCGTGATGCAGGTCGTCCTCGCGCGTCCAGGTGACCTTGACCGGCGCGCCCATCGCCTGGCTGAGAATCGCGGCTTCAAGCACGAAATCGGGCTTGGACTTGCGCCCGAAACCGCCGCCGAGCAGGGTGACGTTGACGGTCACCTTGTCTTCGGGGATGCCCAGCCTTTCGGCCAGGCGCAGCCTGGTCACCTGCGGCGCCTGCACGCAGGCCCAAGCCTCGGCGCTGCCGTCGCGGACATCGACCACGGCGGCCGGGGGCTCCATCGGGGCCTGTGCCAAGTGCGGGATGTAGTATTCTGCCACCACCCGTTCGGACGCGCCAGCCATCGCCTCGTCCACGTCGCCCCGGTTCAGGACCAGCTTGCCGTCGGCGGTGCTGACCGCCTCCTCGAGCTGCGCGCGGAAACTGTCCGAGGAATAGGTGCCGTGCTCGCCGTCCTCCCATTCGATCTTCAGCGCCTCGCGGCCCTTCATTGCGGCCCAGGTGTTTCGTGCTACCACGGCGACGCCGCCCAGGGGCTGGAAGGCGGTCGGGACGGTGGGCGGGTCGATGGTGATTACCCGCTCGACACCCGGAACCTCCAGCGCGGCGCTGTCATCGAGGCTGGCGACGCGGCCGCCGAAGACCGGCGGGCGGGCGATCACCGCATAGAGCATCCCGTCCAGCCGCACGTCTATCCCGTAGGTCGTGTGGCCGGTGGTGATGTCCATGTTGTCCACAAGGCCGATGCTGTCCTTGCCGACATAGCGGAACTCGGCCGGGTTCTTCAGGCGCAGCCCCTCGCGATCGGGAACGGCCAGCTCGGCGGCGGCGGCGGCCAGTTCGCCATAGCCGAGGGTTCTTCCCGATGCTTCGTGCGTGACCTGGTGGTTCGCGGCGCGGACCTCCTCGACCGGTACGCCCCATTGCTGGGCCGCGGCTTCCTCCAGCATGGTGCGGGCGGCTGCCCCGGCGCGGCGCATGGGCTGGAAGAAATGCCGCAGGCTACGCGATCCGTCGGTATCCTGGTTGCCATATCGCGGCTCGTCACCCGGCGCCTGCGTCACGCGAACCTGTTCCCATTCGGCGTCCAGTTCGTCCGCAACCACCATTGCGATCGAGGTGCGCACGCCCTGCCCCATCTCGGACCGATGCACCGTCACGGTGACGATCCCGTCGGGCGCGATCGAGATGAAGACGTTCGGGTCGTCCTGCCAGCCATTGGGCATGGCGTCGGCACCGAACTTCACGGGCTCTTCCGGTTCCTGTGCGCGGGGCGGCAGACCGACGGCCAGAACGAGGCTGCCCGCCCCCATGCCCAGCAGGACCGAACGGCGGCTGACATTTGCAATGCGCATTACTTGCCCCCCGCCTGTGCGGCCTGCTGGATCGCGGCGCGGATGCGCGGATAGGTTCCGCAACGGCAGAGGTTCGCGGTCATGACCGTATCGATGTCCTCGTCGGTCAGATCGGGCGTCGAATCGACCAGGGCTGCGGCCTGCATGATCTGGCCCGCCTGGCAGTAGCCGCATTGCGACACGTTCAGATCCCGCCAGGCGACCTGCACCGGGTGGTTTCCGTCGGGTGACAGCCCCTCGATCGTTTTGACCTGCGTGCCCTCGGCCACGGCCATCGGCGTGACGCAGGCGAAAGTCGGATAATCGTCCATGTGCACCACGCAGGCCCCGCACTGGGCGATGCCGCAGCCGAACTTGGTGCCGGTCAGCCCCAGTTCGTCGCGCAGGTACCACAGAAGCGGCATGTCCGGGTCACCATCGAACTGACGGTCTTCACCGTTGACGCTGAGGCTGATCATGGCGGGTTCCCCTTCTGGCTCTCAAGTGCGGCTGCTGGACGGCGGGATCGGCCGTGGCGCACAACGTTCGGGCGCCCCAAGAGGTTCCTCTTTTCCTGCGGTTGCCGTCACCGAACCGACACCGCGCCGTCACCGACCTGTCGCGTTGTTGCGGCACGCAGGCCGCAACGAAACGATGACCGGGATGAAAACTTTGCACGAAAGCGCCCTCCTGACCTCGGCCCTTGCCATTGCGGCCGCCATGCCCGCCATGGCCGACACGACCTTCAACCGCATCGCGTCCTTCGCGATGCCCGGCAACATGGCCGTGGACGAGGACCGGGGCCGCGAAGCCTCGGCCGAGGTCATCTCGGTTTCCGAAGACGGCAACACGCTGGTCTATTCCGACAGCCCCCTGGGCGTGCTGGGCTTCCTGGACATCACCGACGCCGGTGCGCCGAAGCCGCTTGGCAATGCCGCGATGGAGGGCGAGCCGACCACTGCCGTCATCATCGGTCGCCGGGGTCGACACCTCGACCTCGTTCGCCGAACCTTCGGGGCAACTGCGGGTCCTCGACCTGGCCAGCCGAGAGGTCGTGCAGTCCTGCGACCTGGGCGGCCAGCCCGACTCGGTCCGCCAAGGCCCCGGACGGCAGCTTCGTGGTCAAGCTTCCGGTGCGTGACCGAGAGGTGGATTGCGACGGCCTGCAGCGGATCGAGCTGACGGGGCTGGCCGACATTGCGGGCGACGACTCCGAGCCTGAATATGTCGACATCAACGACCAGGGCAAAATCGTCGTCACGCTTCAGGAGAACAACCACATCGCCATCATCGGCGCTGACGGCACCGTCGCCGCGGACTTCAGCGCCGGCACCGTGTCGTGGAGGGCGTCGATGCCATGGAAGACGGCGCGCTGTCGTTCGCCGACAGCCTAGCCGACCTTCCCCGAGAGCCGGACGGTGTGAAGTGGATAGACGACGACCACTTCGCCACCGCGAACGAGGGCGACTATGAAGGCGGCTCGCGCGGCTGGTCGATCTTCGACCGCCAGGACAACGTGGTCTACGATTCGGGCGCCACGTTTGAACAGGCCATCGTGCAGATCGGCCACCATCCGGACAAGCGCTCGGATGCGAAGGGCGTCGAACCCGAAAGCATCGACGTGGCCACCTTCGATGGCACACCCGATGCCTTCGTCGCGTCCGAGCGCGCCTCGGTCATCGGCGTCTATGACGTGACCGACCCGGCGGCACCGCGCCTGACGCAGCTGCTTCCGTCGGGCATCAGCCCTTAGCAGGACGCTGAATTAGTCCCCGATCAGGAACGGCGTTTCTTGGGGTTTCCGGAAGAGGCGCTGGATACCGTGGGTCACCGGCCTGGGACCGGCGGCCGGTTCCCTCCCGCGGGTCTCA